>URQQ01000038.1 GCA_900549995.1 uncultured Lachnospiraceae bacterium
CAGGCCACATAGACATGATTTTTCATGTAAACATGAAAATCATGTCCATTTGTCCATTGGCTCATACTATGAATAGAGAATACAGGAGGAAGCAAGTTTGAAATTAATATCTTGGAATGTAAACGGAATCCGCGCATGTGTGCAGAAGGGATTTCTTGATTTTTTTAACGAGGCGGATGCAGATATTTTCTGTATTCAGGAGAGTAAAATGCAGGCGGGGCAGCTTGACCTGGAACTGCCGGGATACCACCAGTACTGGAATTATGCGGAGAGAAAAGGATATTCAGGAACAGCCATCTTCACGAAAGAAGAACCGATTTCAGCAGCTTATGGAATAGGAATTGAGGAGCATGACAAAGAAGGCCGTGTGATTACACTGGAGTTTGAAGACTTTTATTTTGTGACAGTGTATACTCCGAATTCGCAAAATGAACTGGCGAGACTAGACTACCGGATGAAATGGGAAGAAGATTTTCTTGCGTATTTAAAAGGGCTGGAAGAGAAAAAGCCTGTGATCTTCTGCGGCGACCTCAACGTGGCGCACAAAGAAATTGATCTTAAAAATCCAAAGACAAACCGGAAAAATGCCGGATTTACAGATGAGGAGCGTGAAAAATTCTCTCAGATACTGGAGGCTGGATTCATCGATACTTTCCGGTATTTCTATCCGGATCAGGAAGGAATCTATTCCTGGTGGTCCTACCGCTTCAGTGCAAGAGCAAAGAATGCAGGGTGGCGGATCGACTATTTCTGTGTGTCGGAAGGTTTAAAAGACAGATTGAAGGACGCGAAGATTCTGACGGATGTGCTTGGGTCAGATCACTGTCCGGTGGAACTGGATATAGAGTAATTGAGAAGAAAAGTCTGGAGAAATTTATCTGTGTGGGATAGTGTTTCTCCAGACTTTTTAGTGCAGGGGAGGAGTCAGAATTTCAGATTTTGTTCTATTACGGGTGTTGATACTTGAAAGCAACAATATCCTACGATAAAGAAATTAGGATTGAAACTTATATACCGGTTCAAATTCGTATTGAGGAAGATGAAATGTATATTAGTAATGATTGTGTATTTCCACATGGATGGACAGCGGAAACTTTGATGCAGAGACACCGTTCAGAACAATATAACCCAGATATTGCAAATGCTTTTTTCGGGCAGGATATGTGGAAACATGGGGGAGGGGGATTCAAAAAAATCTGTGAGTCATGTGAAGACAATGGGAATATAATGCCAGAGTACATACTACATCCGGGGGATATCATGGTTAAATTTACAGCAATATCTAAAGAACAAGATGACGCTTTGGAAAATCTTATTATTTCAAGATTGAGGAAAAATAGCAAATTAAAACAATCTGAATTAGCAGATGATCTTGGAGTATCGCGCAGGTCCGTCCAAAGATCTATGAAAAAGTTGTCAGAACAGGGGAAAATTGAGCGAAAAGGAAGTAAACGGTCAGGATACTGGAAAGTTCATGATTCCATTTAGGGTGGATTATGTCTTTTTATTGGGCGGCGGAGAAATTTTTCTGTTTGGTAATTGAAAAGCATTGGATGAACGTGTATAATAATTTATATCTATATTCTTTTTTGCAAAGAAAATTATTCTGAAAAGGTGTTGACGGATATGCTGAGATTCAGTAAAATTTCGACAGACAGACAGACAGACAGACAGACAGACAGACAGACAGACAGACAGACAGACAGTAAGTAAGTGTCTGTTTTTTTCTGATGATGTTAAACCATATATTGGCATTTGACGCGCCTTTCACCAGGACTATGTCCTGGTGAAAGGCGCGTTTTTGCGTTATATCAGCCGGACGTATGTTCGCCCGGCGCTGCCGAATAAGGCAGATAATTTTTAGGAAATGGAAGGAGGAAGAACATGAAAAAAAGATTTTTGTCGTTTTTGATGTGTGTATGTCTGATGGCAGCAATGTTTGTGGTACCGTCTGTGACAGTATCCGCGGATGGAGGTGACAGCTGGTCAGACGAGTCTAACAGGGATACTGGATGGACAGACGGGGCGATCTCCACACCGGAGCAGCTTGCGCAGTTTGCCTATTTGGTGAACTCGGGAAGTTATAATGGGAGTGGGGAGGTATGGCTTACGTCGGATATCGACCTTGCAGGAAAAGAATGGGTACCGATCGGAAATCTGAACAATGACAATTATTATTCCGGGTTGTTTAACGGCAATGGATTTACCGTTGCAAACATGAGCATTACAAATTTTACAAAAGGTTATACGGAAGTAAGAGCCTACGGTCTGTTTGGAATTATGGGGGGCACTGTTGAGTATGTCAATGTTACAGGTACTGCCGTCTGCAACGAATTTTCGCAGTATTGCTTTACCGGTGGTGTTGCCGGATATTCAGATTTGGGCAAAATCATCGGTTGTACAAGTGAAGTAAACATATCTTTTGATACTGATCCCGGAATGAGTGCTACAGATATTGGAGGTATTGTCGGGGCTAATTATGGAGAAGTGACCGGATGTACCAATCAGGGTGATATTTACCTGCGTGAAGGAAACTTTTCTTTTATCGGAGGTATTACGGGAGTTAACGCAGGCATTATTGACCGCTGTCAGAACAATGGAAATGTGCAGGGGGCTACTATTTATGTTGGCGGTATTGCAGGTCAAAGTTATCATGAAAACGGTTATAATGACAGTCCTCAGGTCACCAATTGTGTGAATACAGGTAACATCAATGGTGACGGTAGTGAACCGGGGTTTTATCATGGAGGGATTTGTGGTTATCTTAGTACTGAAATGAGGAATTGCTATAATATAGGAGCTCCGGTGGATATGGATGCCAACTATGGGAATTTGATAGGGCAGCTAAAAGAAAATCAAGTATTGAACAACTGTTATTATCTGGAGAATGGAAGTTATGGACTTGGCTGTTATGGAAGTACCCTTATCAAAGACGATCCGTCGCTGGATCAGGGAGAACAACGGTCTGCGGCTGAAATGCAGTCGGAGGATTTTGTCACAGCATTGAATGGTTCAGAGAATGCTTTTATCATGGGAGCAGATTATCCGGTGCTTGCGCCGCTTCCGCTGTCTGTCACAATTCAAACAGATCCTGCAGGAGCTGCTGTAACTGTTATGCAGGGAGATGCAGAAATCAATCCGGAAGCAGATGGAACCTATCTTCTTGTTCCTGGTAATTACAGTGCAGCAGTAAGTGCTGAAAATTATGTATCTAAAACAGAGGAGTTTACCGTTACTTTCAATCAGGATACACATATGGTGAATATAGCGCTTGAGATTTTGCCGGCAGATTATCAGGCGGTGGATGAAGCAATTGGAAAAGCGAACGCGTTGAACAAAGAGGAGTATAAAGATTTCACAGCTGTAGAGTCAGCGGTAAATGCAGTTGACCGGAGTAAGAATATCACCCAGCAGGCAGAAGTGGACGCGATGGCGCAGGCGATTGAAAATGCGATAGCGGCATTACAGTACAAAGAAGCAGATTACAGCAAAGTGGATGAGGCAATTGCGAAGGCAGGAAAGCTGGATCGGACCCAGTATAAAGATTTCACAGCGGTGGAGTCGGCGGTAAATACAATTGACCGGAGCAAGAATATCACCCAGCAGGCTGAAGTAAATGCGATGGCACAGGCAATCGAAGATGCGATCAATGCATTGGCGTACAAGGACGCGGATTATACGAAGGTAGATGAAGCAATTGCCAAAGCCGAAAAGCTGGATAAATCTAAATACAAAGATTTTACAGCTGTAGAGTCGGCCATCAAAGCGGTTGTGAGAGGAAAAAATATTACAGAACAGTCGGAAGTAGACGCGATGGCGAAAGCAATCGAAGATGCAATTAATGGGCTGGAAGAGAAGCCGGTTTCTAAACCTGCGTCCAAGACTCCTTCCAAAACTCCACCCAAAACTCCTTCCAAACCTTCGGATGGCACGGCCAAAGGGACTCCGCGGACGGGAGATTACAGCAATATGAAGGTCTGGCTTGTTCTGTTCCTGATTTCAGGAGGGGGAGCCGCTGCTGTGATGATTTATATCAGAAAGAAAAAAAGAGTATAGAAGAAAATCAGCGGTCATAGAAACAGGATGCCGCCCAATCACGATAGTTCATCATGATTGGGCGGCATCTTCGCTTCATGTGCTGATAAGAATGGGGAAGGCATCTTGTGAGTGGATGCTTTCCCCGTTTTTGGAATGTAAAATAGTGTCTTTTTTATTTTCGGTCATCTCCGGACTGATCTTTTTCCATGTTCACGTCACAGATGGATTCCCTGACCACGATTTGCGAAGGCATATAGAAAAGCTTTCGTGTAAATGCCTCGGGGTTCTTATCCTCGATATAGTTTAATAATGTTTCGGCGGCCATCACTCCAAGTTTTTCTTTCGGATGATGAATGCTGGTCAGTTCAATATCATAAGAATGCATGATGTTGGAATTGTCGAAACCTGCGATGGAGATATCTTCCGGTACACGTTTTCCCAGGGCACGGAGACGTTTCACCAGTTTGCCTGCGATTAAATCATTATAGCAGACGATGGCAGTGCACCAGCCGCAGACCATCCTGGCATAATGATCCAGAAACTCATTCAGTTTTTTATTGGAGGATTCAGAGGAGGTCGTGTCATACCATCCGATATAATCCTCACAGAGATCAAGATCGTTGTTTAGGAGGGCTTTGGCATAACCGCAGTAGCGCCATGGACCCTGAATATCATCGAATTTAAATATGCCGGCGATTTTCTTGTGCCCATGGTCGATCATCATCTGGGTGATCTGTTCTGTCAGTGCGGAATCATCCAGAATGATGGCAGGAGAATGCACATTGCTGTAATAATTGTTGACGAAAATAACAGGGATATTTTGTCTTTTTAATTCCTGATAGTAGATATCATTTGGATTGGGAAATGTACTTTTTACTCCTTCTATAATGACCCCCGATACATTCTCTGCCAGAGCTTTTTTCAGAAAGTCTGCTTCATTTTGTGCCCGGTTATGTCCGAGGCCGAGAAAGATGCCGTATCCGGCTTTCTGCAGTGTCTCCTCGATTCCAATGAGGACGCTTGGAAATATATAGTTATCCAGAAAAGATAATGAAACTCCGATAATTTTTTTATGCGAAGGGTGGGAGGCAGTATAATCTATCTTTACGAAACTGCCTTTTCCTTTGATTCGTTCGATGTAACCATCTGTATCCAATTCATCTAATGCATTTCTTACAGTCTGCCGGCTGATATTAAATTTCATGCAAAGCATATTTTCGGAAGGGAGTTTCTGTCCAAGGACGAACCTTCCGCTTTCAATTTCTGAAACGACCCAGTTGTATAGCTGCCTGTATTTTAACATAGTAGACCCCCATAGATGCCAGAGGAGCAAAATGCCTTCTGCTCCAAGTATCTTTTATATTTCTATACTAAGAATAAACAATTCTGTCTGAAATAACAAGATGAAAAAAGTAAAACTTGTATTTAAAAAGAAAACAATTAAATACAAGTTATGACAAAATAAATACAGTTATATATTGACAAATTATGCAAAAATGATAGAATAAAATAAAAATACAGGAAAAAATAGCAATTTTCACCATAAAAGTATTTTTAAATGAGAAAAGAAAGGAGGAGAAAGAGTGGAAATAAAATACATGTTTGGTAAAAATTGTTATAAATTAAATACAAGTAAAAAATGAGGAGAATGCATATGAAAAAAATGAAAAAGTTAGAAAAATTAGCAGCAGTATTACTGACAGTGGCGTTATTTGTCTCTGGATGCGGAGGTGCGGCAGGATCCAAGGAAGATACGAAGAAAGAAACCAAAAGCGGTGCGGAAAAAGGGGAAGTGAAAATCGGGGCGGAATTTTTTGACTGGACAATGCCGCTTGGTGTGGATATCAAGGAGATGCTGGACTATGCATCAGATGCAGTCGGATGTGAGATTCAGTATGTCTCGAACAACTGGGACGCTGAGAAAGCAATTACGGATGTGGAGAACTTATTTGCTTCCGGCTGCCAGGCAGTTATCGTCTGTAACTCTACAGATACACAGTTGTTGAAAATGGTAGAGATTGCAGAAAAATATGACGGGAAAATCTTTCAGTTCTTCAGAACAATCAGCGATGAAACCGTAAAAGAAGAAATCATGTCTTCAAAAGGTTACGGCGGGCAGGTGCATGAAGATGAATACACAGTCTGTTACACGCTGGGTAAAATGATGGCTGAGAAGGGCTGCAAGAATGTAGGAATTACGAACTTCACAGTGGGGGATATCACGGCAGAGGCCAGACAGAAGGGATTTGAAGACGCATTTAAAAAGACAGGAGTGAAGGTTGTGGCATCTACATGGGAAGTTACGACAGGTGAAACTGCATCTGAAGTAACAGAGAATTATCTGGCAGCATATCCGGAACTTGACGGGATTGCAGTGGCAGGGGGAAGCGGCGAAGCGTTTTATGCAATCCAGAATACACTTGACAGATATGGAAAGACAAAAGATGTCTTGCTTTCTACCGTAGATTTTTATGACGAACAGACAGAGGATCTTAAAAATGGAAGACTTGGGATGATTGCAGGAGGACACTGGTGTGATCCATTCTTCTCTTTCATGCTTGCTTACAATTATCTGACAGGAGCATTTGAAGATTCTAAGCTTCCGCTGGAAGTCAATAATAACATGATTTATCTGACCTCCTATGAAGATTCACAGCTGTTTGACCAGTGGTTCAAGGGAGATGAGCCTCCGTTTAACACAGAGGAGATCAAGAATCTGAGTAAAAAATACAACCCGGATTTTGTATTTGATGATTTATACAATGCAGCCAAAGATCTCTCACTGGAGAATGTAATCGAAAGGCATGACAAATAAATAGATAAACATCCGCGCCTTTTGGCTTTGGAATCTGGCAGGAGAAAGGCCAAAAGGCGCGCGGATACATCATTTGGCAGAGAGAAAACTTTAAAAGTAGAAAGGGCACATATGAAAAGAAAAGTTACAGGAATCTCCGTGCTTTTGGGAATTCTATTACTGGTCTATCTGGTGTTTTATTTTCTGGAACCAACAAGGTTCGGCAGTCCGATGAGTATTTTTATACTGTTTCAGCAGAGCCTGACCTATTCGATTGCGGCAGGAGGGTGTTATTTCGTAATTGCGATGGGACTGTTCGATTTCAGCCTGGGAGCCAATCTGATACTCAGCGCCCTGGTTGGATATAAACTCAGTGTTGTGGCAGGCTATCCGGGGCTGATCTTCGGATGCATGATCACCGGGATGGTGATTGGAATGATCAACGGAGGATTTTACCTGAAATTTCGGGTTCCTTCCATTATTGTAACGGTAGGTTTAATGATGATCTATGAATGCATCGGAGTATTTATTGCAGGGGATACAACGAATAAACTGGGTCAGAATATGAAGCTTTTTGGGCAGGCACCATACAATCTGATCATTGCGTTGATTTCGTTTGCAGTCTGCATTTTCATTCTGTACAGCACGAAGATGGGTGTATACATCAGGGCGATTGGAAAAAATGAACTGATTGCGAAGAACATGGGAGTCAGCACAGAAAAATATAAGTTTCTTGGTTTTGTGATCTGCGGGATCTTTGCAGGAGTGACCGGAATGCTGACGATCAGTTATACATCTACGATCATTCCGGTTCAGGGGATGAGCAGTATGGCGAGGAATTTCCAGCCGATCATGGGATGCTTTGTGGGGCTTGCGTTTAAGAAATATGTCAATCCGATGGTTTCCATTATCGCTGCAGAGTTCATGATTTCCATGATTGTAAGCGGAGTTATGACCAACGGGCTTGATTCTACACTTCAGGACTGCATTATAGGATTGATCCTTCTGGTCATTGTCATCCTTATGGCGAAGGAGCAGAGGAAACATGCGGAGGTTGTAAAATAATGCAAAGCACAAGAGGAGATTGGAATGTCGGAACAAATATTATTGAAATTGGAACATATCGTTAAGAAATTTGGGAATATTACGGCGGTAGATGATGTCTCTTTCGACCTTCGGAAAGGGGAAATCCATGGCCTGATCGGAGAAAACGGATCTGGAAAATCAACGGTTTCTTCCATCATATCCGGGATTTACCCCTGTACTTCGGGAAGAATGCTTTTGGAAGAAAAAGAGTATTGTCCGAAAGACCAGATCTGTGCAAATGAGAATGGGGTCAGTATTATCGTGCAGGAGATGTGTACAATCGAAGAACTCTCTGTGGCAGAGAATATATTCCTGGGAAAAGAAGCACAGTTTGTAAAATTGGGGGCAATCAGGCATCGGGAGATGAACCAAAAGGCCAGGGAACTTCTGGATGATTATGGGCTGCATGAGATTCGCCCGGAGGCGGAAATTGAGGCATATGGATTCGAAGAACGGAAACTGGTGGAACTTGTGAAGAATACATATTTCAAGCCCAAACTTCTGATTGTCGATGAAACAACAACGGCATTGTCGGTAGAGGGACGCCGGGAACTTCTGCAGGTCATAAAGAGAATGCGGGAGGAAGGAACGGCTATTATGATCATTTCCCATGATCTGAATGAGATCATTGAGCTGTGTGACAGAATTACAGTGCTCAGAGATGGGAAATATGTGGCTACCGTAGAAAATTCAGGAATCACAGAGGATGATTTGAAGAAGTATATGATCGGCCGGGAAATGACGGAACATTACTATAGAAATGATATGGAGACACATGCCGACGGAGAGGTTGTGTTAACGGCTGAGAACGTGTCGGTTCACAAGATTCTGGAAAATATCAGTTTCGAGCTGAAACAGGGGGAAATCCTTGGAATCGGCGGCCTGACAGATTCTGGGATGCATGAGCTTGGGAAGGTGTTGTTCGGGGCAGTAAAAAGAGATGAGGGAACTGTGACGGTAAAAAAGAGCGGACACGATGTCAGAGGGATTAAAGGGGCAATTCAGGAGGGAATCATATATACATCAAAGAACCGGGATCAGGAAGGACTCGTCGGACAGGCAAGCATCAAAGATAATATCAGCCTTGGAAACTGGAAGCAGATCAGAAGAAACGGTTTGATTTCTCCAAAAAGAGAGAAGGAATTTGCCGAAGAACACGCACAGAATATGCAGGTGAAGATGGAGAATACACAACAGTTTATCGCGACGCTCAGCGGTGGCAATAAACAGAAAGTTGTCCTGGCAAAATGGCTTGCAAAGAACCCGGACATTTTGATTCTTGACAGTCCCACCAGAGGGATTGATATCAAAGTCAAAAGCAGTATCTATTCTCTGATGCAGGAGCTTGTGAAGGAAAAGAAAGCAATCATATTAATTTCGGAAGAGATCATGGAACTGATTGGCATGTGCGACCGGGTACTGATTTTAAAAAATGGGAAGATCTCCAGGGAATTGCTGAGAAAAGATACGCTGACGGAGGAAAAAATTATTAATGGGATGATCTGATACCAATTGACAAAGAAGGGGTAGAATTCATGAATAAAAAAGCAATGAGAAATATGATTCCATACCTTGGCCTCATTGTTGTGATTGTATTTTTCGCAGTGATTACCGGAGGTAAGACGTTACAATGGAATAATCTGAGTCTGATTATAGGACAGCTTTTTACGACGGTGATATCGGCAGCAGGGGTCGTGTTTGTAATGTCTATGGGATCACTGGATTTTTCACAGGGCTCTGTGCTTGCGGTCTGTTGTTATGCGGCCGCAAAATTATCGGGAATCAATGTGTGGGTCAGTATTGCAGGAGCCTTGGCTGCAGGCGCGCTTTTAGGGTGTCTGAACGGGATACTGGTTGCAAAACTGAAAGTACAGTCATTTGTAGCAACCATCTGTACGATGTTTGTACTACGGGGATTGATACGGTACCTGACATCGAAGCACAGCCCGTCTGTCTCTATTGAGATTCTGCATCTGAATGTATTTTCTGCGAAACTTGTGATAGCGGTGATTGTCATTGCGGCCGGTTATATCTTATACCGCTATACCGGATTCGGAAAAGGCGCACGCATGATTGGGGCCGGAGAGACGGCCGTAGAATATTCGGGGATTCATGTAGAACGGATGAAGATTTTGATCTTCACATTTGCGGGGCTGATGGCAGGAATTGCGTCGGTGTTCTCGCTGACAAGGACGGGTTCCGTGATTTCAACTACAGGGAATCTTCTGGAGACGGATGTAATGATTGCGCTTGTATTAGGCGGACTTCCGGTCACCGGAGGAGCAAGATCAAAATATTCGGCCGTACTGACAGGGGCATTGCTTCTGACCTGCCTTGATAACGGGCTGGTACAGATGGGAGCAGGTACAGTCATACAGCAGCTGGTGAAAGGAATTTTTTTCCTGCTGGCAATTGTCATTACTGTTGACAGGAAATCAGCAGCCGTAAACAAATAATTCAGAATAAAGATACAGGAGGTCCATCATGGAAACAAAAAATGAGTTTAAACATTTGCTGTCACCTTTCACAATCAAAGGGGTGACATTTAAGAACAGATTTATCTTTCTGCCGCATCATACAGGCTATGCGATCGATGAAGGATATCATGCCAACGGCCTGTTTTCTGACCGGAATGTGAGGCACTATGTGGAACGTGCGAAAGGCGGGGCAGCGGCGGTGACAGTCAGCCAGAATGTAGATCCGGACAGCCAGATGTCGTTTCAGTATGTACTTGGCTATGAGAAAAGAAACGAGGAGAATTTCAGGCGTCTGGCGGAAGAGGCGCACAAATACGGCTGTAAAGTGATCACGCAGCTGAACCATGGAGGGCATACAACGCTTCTGAATCCTCCGCAGCTTCTGGTCGCGCCGACACAGATGAATGAACCATACTGCCATTTCAACACGAAAGAACTGGAAATCTCAGATATGATGCGGATCAAAGAGTATTATATCAATTCCGCGGCATGGCAGAAGGAGCTTGGATGGGATGCGGTAGAACTGAAGATCGCCCATGACGGTCTGCTCAGGACCTTCGTGTCTCCGTTTTTCAACAGGCGTGAGGATAAGTATGGCGGAAGTTTTGAGAACCGGATGAGATATCCTCTGGAGATTATCGCCGGGATAAGAGAAGCAGTGGGAGAGGACTATCCGATCGGCATCCGTCTGTGTGTGGATGAATTTACGTGGTACGGATATTCGCTGGAATATGGGATGAAGATTGCGAAAGCACTGGAGGAGGGAGGCGTGGATTATATCAGTACAGATGCAGGGACGTTCAGCAGCTGGTATATGCAGATTCCGCCGTCGCCGCTTCCGCTTGGCTTTGCGGTCTATGAGAGCGCCGAACTGAAAAAGAATGTCAACATTCCGGTGTTTGCTTTTGGGCGGATCAATGATCCGGTGCAGGCGGAGACGATACTGGCAGAAGGCAATGCAGATTTCATCGGCATGTGCAGACAGCTTCTCTGCGATCCGGAGACGCCGAATAAGACAATGGAAGGTCGTCTGGATGATATCCGGCACTGTATCGGATGTAATGAAGCGTGTGTCGGTGTGGATGGTATCTATGTCGAATGTATCCAGAATCCCGGTGTGGGAAGGGAAAAACATTTTGGAATTGGAACACTTGAACCGGCAGAGGAAAAGAAAGATATCATGGTGGTTGGTGCAGGTGTTGCAGGGCTTAAGGTCGCAGAACTGACCGCAAAGCGAGGACATCATGTCACAGTGTATGAGAAGGCAAAAAAAGCAGGCGGGCAGATTCTTCTGGCAGAAAAGATTCCTTACCGCAATGAGATGGAAGAAATCTACCGTTATCTGAAACTACAGCTCAAACAGCTGGGTGTGGAAATCCATTACCAGACGGAAGTAGACGAAGCATTGGTTTCCAAAGTAAATCCACAGGTTGTGGTTGTAGCAACGGGGTCATCGCCGCTTCCGGCAGAATATGAGGGAATGGATGAGTCCGGGATCACGGTGATGACGGTGAGAGAGGCGATGGAGAATGTAGAACGCATCGGGAATAAAGTGATCCTGTTTGATGATATCGGTTCCTGGCAGGGAGGCGGAGTGGCAGATTACTGTACGGCTCTTGGAGCAGAAGTGACGATTGTCTGTTCCGGTGCTTCTGTAGGGTCTGATATTGAAAGCGGTCAGGCGTATCTTCTGACCAAACGGCTGTATGAGAACGGTGCCGAGATCATAGCGAATCATGTGATTCACAGCCTGGAAGGAAACGACGTGGTGATTGAAAATACATATAACCATAAACTTCAGAAGCTTCACGGGTTCGACACTCTGCTTGTGGCAGGACAAAGCAGGTCAGAGAATGCATTATATAAGCAGCTCAAAGAAAAGAGAAAAGAGGTCTATTTTGCAGGGGACTGTGTTGCTCCGAGAGGGGTAGAACAGGCCATATTCGAGGCAGAGATACTGGCAAGAGAGATTTGATATGGAGGGAGTAAAATGAACATTGTTGTATGTGTGAAGCAAGTGCCGGACACGAATGAAGTGAAGATTGATCAGAAGACGAATAATCTCGTACGCGAAGGCGTACCGAGTATTCTGAATCCCTATGACCGCAACAGCGTGGAGATGGCGCTTCAGTTAAGAGAACAGTCTGGAGGGAAAGTGACGGTAGTATCGATGGGGCCTTTGCAGGCGCAGGAGGCACTTCAATACTGCCTTGAGATGGGAGCGGATGAAGCGATACTGCTCTCTGACCGGACAGCGGGAGGTTCGGACACACTGGCTACCGGATATATTTTATCCAGACTGATTGAGAGTATGAAATATGATCTGATTCTGTGTGGGAATGAGGCGATTGACGGCTGTACCGGGCAGGTAGGGCCAATCATTGCAGGAAACCTGAATCTGAAACAGTTTACCTATGTAAGAGACATGAAATTAAAAGATGGGAAATTGTATATCCAGAGGGATGTAGGCAGAGAAATGGAAGTATATGAAGCAGAACTTCCGGCAGTCGCATGTGTGCTGAAAGATGTAAATGAACCAAGAGAGGCGGTGCCGGTACAGCGGAAAGTGAAGGTGATTTCCGCGGATGGGCTGGGGCTTGATCTTAAGAGAGTCGGGAACAGTGGATCACCTACGAAAGTAGTACATATCCAGATGTCGGATGCAAGGGCAAAGAGTTATTTCACAGTAGATGATTCTCTTTCCTGGGAAGACCGGATCCGGGTGATTATCAACGGCGGGATTGTAAACAGACAGAAAGTAGAGTTATGGAGAGGGACGCCTGAGGAACTTGCAGGAAGGATTACGGCATGTGAAGAGGTTGCCAGATTCGTGGAGAATGTATGATCAATGGGAGGTGTAACAGATGATATCGGTTGATATGGAGAAATGTTCAGGATGCGGGCTCTGTAAAGATGCATGTATGTTCGGGGCAATCGAGATGAGAGAGGACGGGCCATGCATTTTGGAGGCTTGTGTAAACTGTGGAGCGTGCGTGAGGCAATGCCCCTGCGAGGCTTTGTGTTTACCGCAAGAGGAGCCGAAGAATTTAAATCTTGATGCGTATCAGGATGTGTGGGTGGTGCTGGAGATGGATCTGGCGAGGAACCAGCTGAAAAAAGTGTCTCTGGAGCTGCTCAGTGAGGCGAGGAGGCTGGCAGATCTGTGTGGACAGAACGTCGGTGCTGTGTTCGTGGGGAAGGAACTTCCGGAGGAATTCGGCCGTAATTTATCTATGACCGGGTGCGATTATGTACATGTTGTGACAGATGACAGGCTGAAACGTTATCACACGCTGCATTACAGCAGGATCATCGTGGAGATGGCAGAGAAATATATGCCGGCAGTGATTTTACTTCCGGCGACTGAAAATGGGAGGGATCTTGCACCGAGAGTGAGC
Source organism: uncultured Lachnospiraceae bacterium (assembly GCA_900549995.1). GTDB lineage: Bacteria > Bacillota > Clostridia > Lachnospirales > Lachnospiraceae > UMGS1251. The sequence continues at coordinate 13,794 of URQQ01000038.1, forward strand.
TGTCTGCTGCAGACAGGGCTGACTGCGGACTGTACCGGTCTTGACATCGATGAGAAAGGAAACCTTGTTCAGATCAGGCCGACGTATGGGGGGAATATCATGGCTTCCATTATATCGCCGGATCACAGGCCGCAGATGGCATCGGTCCGTCCCAATGTGTTAAGTGTGCGTGAATGCGGACAGAAAAGAGAGACAGAGATTCTCATGCATGAGGCAGAGATCGATGAAACAGACCAGGGCTATTCTCTGAAGAAAGTCTGGGAAAAAGAAGATGCTCTGCGTGATGTCACGGAATCTGAGATTGTCATAGTTGCAGGCTATGGGATTGGTTCTAAAGAGAATTTCAAGAAGATAGAGAAACTTGCATTGAAACTCAATGCGGCAGTCGGTGCGACGAGAAAAGTCGTAGATGAGGGCTGGGCGCCGTTTGAAGTGCAGGTAGGGCAGACCGGGAAGACGATCGCTCCGGACGTATATCTTTCATTTGGCGTATCGGGGGCACTTCAGCATACCATTGGAATCCAGAACGCGAAGTTTAAGATTGCGGTGAACAATGACCCTGCGGCACCTGTGTTCAAGATGTGTGATGCGGCAATCCTTGGCGACTGTATGGAAGTCGCCGAGGCAATGATTTCAGAACTCTCATAGTCGGGAAAGGTGGTATGGAGATGTTTAAATATGGTTATGATGCACTTGTGTATTCAGGAGAAGAGATACAAAAGAGTATACAGCGTGTGGCAAAGTACGGATATGATGCGATTGAAATGCTGGGGGAGCCGGATCAGTTCGACTGCCGGGAGGTGAATCAGTTATGCGAAGATGCCGGAATCAAAGTGTCTTCCATCTGTTCGATCTTTACAGCCCAAAGGGACATGATCCATCCGGATAAAAAGATCCGGGACCAGGCGATGGATTATGTAAAATCAGTGCTTGATTTCGCGGCACAGTTAGATGCCCATAAAGTCATTATTTCTACAACAGCCTGCGGAAAGATTGCGCCGCTGACGGACATTCAAAGAGAAACCCAGTGGGCAGTGGAAAATGTCAGAAAAGCAGCAGACTACGCGGCGAAAAGTGACATTACATTATGCCTGGAATCGTGGAACCGGTATGAGACTTATATGGCAGATTCCCTGGATAAGGTAAGCCGGTTTTCGAAGCTGATTGACCGGCCAAATGTAGGGATCATGGGGGATACGTTCCATATGTGTATGGAGGAGGCAGATCTGGCGGAATCCATCCGCAGACATCAGGGAGAATTTGTGCATTTCCATCTGGCAGACAGTAACAGGGCAGCGCCGGGAAAAGGTCATCTGGATTTCCTCCCGATTCTGCAGGCGCTTAAGGATATTGCGTATGACGGATATCTGGTGTTCGAACTTCTGCCGGCAGGGGGCGATCCGTTCGCCGTCATGAAAGCAGGGAATTGTCCGGAATTCTTTGATGAATACACCGAACTTGCGATCCGGAAGATGAAAGAGATTGAGCAGCAACTGAGATAACGGAAGAAAGGAGAAGAAAATGATACGAGCAGGAGTGATTGGATGCGGAAAAATTGCACAGACAAGGCATCTGCCAGAGTATGCGTCAAATGACATGGCCGAGGTTGCCGGAGTGTATGACCTGAATCATGAACGGGCAGAAGCAATGGCCCAAAAGTATGGCGGAAAAGTATATGGTTCTTACGAGGAGATGCTGGCAGACCCGGGAATTGATGCGGTCAGCGTCTGTGTGGCAAATGCGTCGCATTGTGAAGTCTCTGTGGCGGCCATGCGGGCAGGAAAACACGTATTGTGTGAAAAGCCAATGGCAGTGACATTAAAAGAGTGTGAGGAAATGGTTCGTGTGTCGAAGGAGACTGGCAGACATCTGATGATCGGGCATAACCAGAGGTTTGCCAGAACGCATAAAAAGGCAAAAGAGATGATCGAGGCAGGGGAAATCGGGGAGATCATTACATTCAAAACAAGCTTTGGACATTCCGGGCCGGAGAACTGGACCATTGACCGGAAGAATAACTGGTTTTTTGATAAAAAGAAAGCGCAGTTCGGGGCAATGGCAGACCTCGGAGTCCACAAGACGGATCTGATTCAGTTTTTGACGGGACATAGAGTGAGAACGGTCAGCGCATTCATCGGGACACTTGATAAAAAGGATTCCTCAGGGAATCTGGTGGGAGTAGATGACAATGCAATCTGTATCTATCAGATGGACAATGGAATCACGGGAACGATGACCGCAAGCTGGACTTATTACGGAAAGGAAGACAATTCGACGGTATTATACGGAACCAAAGGAGTGATGTATCTCTATTGTAATCCCGAATATTCACTTGTGATAGAAAAAAGAGACGGGACGAACATCTTCTGTCAGATCGACCAGATCCAGACGAATGAAAACCAGAGCCGGTCGGGGATTATTGATGAGTGGATTGATTGTCTGGTACAAAACCATGAGCCGGAAATCTCTGGGAGTGAGGCGCTTTGGGCAATGAAAGCGGTGTTTGCGGCCAGCCGGTCGGCGGAATCAGGACGGACCATAACGATAGAACCGGAAGGAGGAATCCTATGAAGCGAATCATAACATTGGCATCAGGACAATTTGGTGATCTGAGCCTGGAAAAACTGTGTGAATTGGCAGGCCGCCTTGGGTATGATGGGCTGGAACTGGCAACACACGCACATTTGGATGTAGACAAAGTAATTGAAAGTGATACATATGTGGAAGAGGTAAAAGCAACACTTGGGAAATATAATCTCACCTGTCAGGCTCTTTCCGCCCACCTTGCAGGCCAGTGTGTAGGTGACCGGTGGGACCCCCGCCTGGATCATTTTGCACCTGAAGCATATTCCGGACAGCCGGAGAAGATCAGGGAATGGGCCATAGATGAAATGAAGAAGACCGCCCTTGCGGCGAAAAGGCTGGGAGTGTCTGTGGTAACCGGATTCATGGGCTCCCCCATCTGGGCATACTGGTACTCCTACCCACAGACGACCAAAGAAATGGTGCGGGAAGGTTTTGATGAAATCTATCGTCTGTTTACTCCGATTTTCGATGTATTTGATGAATGCGGTGTCAAATTTGCGTTGGAGGTGCATCCGACAGAGATTGCATTTGACTACTATTCTGCCAGAAGACTTCTTGACAGATTCGGAAGGCGGCCGACGCTTGGAATCAATTTTGACCCAAGCCACCTTGTATGGCAGGGGGTAAATGAACTGACATTTCTGCATGATTTTGCAGACCGTATCTATCATGTACATATGAAAGATGTGAAGATCAATAAAAATGACAGAGCAGGGCTTCTAGGGTCACATCTGGAATTTGGAGACACGCAGAGAGGGTGGAACTTTGTATCCATCGGACACGGAGACGTGGATTTCGACGGAATCATAAGAGAATTAAATGAGATGGGATATGAAGGCCCGCTGTCAGTTGAGTGGGAAGACTCCGGTATGGACAGAGAGTTCGGTGCAGGAGAAGCCCTGGACTATGTGAGGAAGATGAATTTCTCACCGGCAGAGGTGGCATTTGATGTAGCATTAAAGAAATCATAGGAGGGCGCAGATGTATCAATATAGTATGACCCAGTGGATCGTGGGAAATGAGGAGATGGAAAAGAGTTTTATCCGTCTGAAAAAATATGGATATGATGGGATTGAATTTGCCGCAGAACCATATACCCTTGATCCGGAGAACTTAAAAGAACTGCTTGTAAAATATCAAATGGTATGTACCTCTCTCTGTGGAATTTATTCAGAGGATCGTGATTTAAGCGCCCCGGAAGGAGAAGCGGCAAAAAAAGCAGTCGGTTATCTGAAAGACAGCATTGATCTCGCGGCAGAGGTTGGGGCAGGATGCCTGATTGTCGTCCCGTCTCCGGTTGGAAGAACAGCACCTGTTCAGGGGCGGTCTTATCAGCAGGCATGGGAGAATGCAGTGAAAAATGTGAGAGCCGCTGCCGGATATGCGAGGGAAAAAGGAATACAGCTTGTGATAGAAGCGATCAACCGTTATGAGACATATCTCGTAAATACGATCCCGAAAGCAGTCGCGTTTGTCAGGGAAGTGAACCATCCATCCGTCGGTGTGATGGCAGATCTTTTCCATATGAGCCTGGAAGAGAACAATCTCGGTCAGAGCCTTCATCTGGCAGCGTCGTATCTCGGGCATGTACATATTGCGGACCATACAAGGGAGGCAGCGGGTCTTGGAAGAACGGATTTTAAAGAAGTACTCTGTATATTAAAACAGATCGGGTATGAAGGGGCGCTTACGATGGAATTCATGCCGAGAGTTGCCAATCCTTATGAGATCGGAGATATGGATACGCAGAGCAGGCGTATGGATTTGTATGCGGAACAGTCGATACGGTATCTGAAAGATATGGAGAGGGCTGTGGAGCTTGTGGACGAATTGCGGTAAAGAGGCTTTCATTGATGGATTTTTGAGTTCCCCTGTGATCAGGCAGGGGGGCTCTTTTTCGGTTATTACAGGGAGATTTTATTTTAAAATCAGTATTTGGAATTTCAACTTCACAGTCTCGTGTAAATTCCAGAATTCAGTTGTAAGTGATGCTTAAAAAGGATATAATATGTAATATTGGAGGTGCACGGACACATGATTAAGAATTTCATTATTGGACGCTATCGCGGAATTGAGAATTTGGAATTAGATGATTTGAAAAATGTGAATATTTTTGTCGGTCCGAATAATTGCGGAAAGACTTCCATTTTAGAGGCAATCATTCTTTCGGGTGTATTTGAGGATGTAGATTTGCTGGTAGATACACTGATCTCCCGATATCATGGATTTTCAACTGAGTATTTTGAATCTTTATTTCCGGTTGGAAGAGAGCCTGTGATTTGTTTAAAATCCCGATTAGGTGATGGCGATAAGTTACTCCATACTCATTTAACTTATAATAAAAGCCAGATGATTAGTAAAGACGATTCGGCAAATGTTTCAAATACATTTGAATTGCGGTTTTCTTATCATTATGATGGTAATTCACAGCAAGATGAAACAGACAAATTTTTAGTTCGCTTTGAAGAAACAAAAGACAATTATCGAATATCTTTTGCGGGTGCACCTGAGAATAAACTCAATTGCAGTATACCTTGTAAGTTTATTTCCTTTTCGAGATTTGACCGTTCCGAGCGCTTATTAAAGGATATTGATACAATACTTGATCAAAATTTAAGAGATGAATTAATTGAAGTTATAAAAATATTTGACAGTGAGATTGTCAACTTTGAAGTGATAGGAAAAAACAGAACGATTAAACTTTTTAAAGCAGGACAGGAAAATCCGCTGACATTGTATGATTTTGGAAATGGTATGTACAAAGCCTTTTTTATTGCAACTTCTGCTTTATTATCTCAAGATGGGATTCTTCTGGTTGATGAAATTGAAGCAGGAATTCATAGTAAAGCCTTAGCTCAATTTATCAGTAAGTTATTGGAAGTATGTGATAGAAAGAATGTTCAATTATTTTTGACAACGCACAGCCTTGAGGCTATCGATATTATTTTGGATGACTGTAAACATAATTTAGATGAGATTGCTGTTTATCATGTAAAAAATCAGCATAAAGGAACAACATCACGGCGATATAGTGGTAAAAAACTAATCAATTTGAGAAATGAGATTGGATTTGATGTACGATGAGCAAAATGAAATGCTATATACTGGTTTCAGAGGGAGTCACTGATTGCTCTTTCCTTGAGACAATGATAGAAAAATTTCTTGAATTCAAACCTTATAACAATATAAGGGAACTTCCTGAAATTTTCAGGCAGATGATTGGGCAGTATCCTGCGATGAGCGGTGAGCTTTTGAGGCAGGACAGCCCTACATTTTATTATAAAGATAATATATGTATCGCTGTAAAACAAGCGAATGGATACAGTAATATTCCACAAAAAATTTCCGCATTAATAGAGATATTGGATAAAGAAGATTTTTATCAACAGTTTGGAGGATTTTTAATTTTTTGTGATACGGATATGAAAAGCAGAAAAGAAACAGAAGAGTTTTTTAAGAAAGCTTTTGAAGAAAATGATATTACATATAAAAGTGGTTCATTAAAAGCCTATGATCATATAATTTCCTGTAAAATTCATCTTTTCCCGGAAAATGGGAGTGGAGCAGTCGAAAAATTATTATTAGATTGTGCTGATACCACATATGGTTTTTTGTGTAGTGATGCCAAGGATTTTCGAAAAAAGATAATGTCAGAGCAATATTCCGGGATTCGGAAAGAATGTTGGGCAAAAGACTTGAGTATACAAGAATTCTATGCTGATAAAGTTCAATTTGGAGTAATATCTGCAGTCGTAAAGCCAGATCGTCCAGTAAGATTTGCAATAAAAGATAAAATTTTCCACAAAAAGTATCTCAAAGAATACAAAAAGGTGCCTGAATTTAAGTTATTATTAGAATTTCTTGAAAATAATTTAGTTTAGAAAAGATTAAAAAGCAGTATTTGGAACTCAAACATAATTCCAAATACTGCTTTTTCCCATTTACATATAGTAAAAATTCTGGCAGCACGATATAATAAAATACAATGTAATGACAGGGTTTCAAAGGAGAAAAAATGAGGAAAATGAGAAAAAGTGCGGCATTGATTCTTTTATCTGCTGCTGTGCTGGGGGCGTGCGGCAAGGTAACGGATGCCGGAGGAAAAGAAGGGAAAAAGAGCAGTGAGTCACAAAATCAGGAGAAGAGTGTAAGTCTTAATCTCTTCTATTCAGGGGAAGATGCAAAATGGGTATCGACGATGGAAGAATTGAGGGAATCGTTCATGAGCGAATACCCTTACATCGAATTGAATATGGAGCATTCGGAGGCGGGCATTTATACGGAAGATCTGAAAGTGAGAGAAGCGACAGAAGATTTCCCGGATATTTTCGAGATTCAGAATCCATATACGTTCTGGGGGGCGGACAAGCTTGGGGAAATACCAAAAGAAGTGACAGACCTTGTGGAGGAGCCGGTTTTGATCGAGGGGAAGGCTTATGCAGTTCCGTCATATACAACGACATATGGAATGATTTACAATCAGGTGATTTTTAAGAAATACGGTCTGGAAGTTCCAAAGACATACGAAGAATTTCTGAAAATATGTGATGTTTTATATGAAAAGGGAGTGATTCCGATTGCGTCAGGAGGAAGTAAAACGGACAGCTTAAGTTATTGGCTGAATTATTTTTTCCAGACCGATGTGATCAGTAAGACGCCTGACTGGCAGGAAAAGCGGAATAAGGGTGAAGTGTCATTCCAGGGAGAAGATACGAGGAAGATGCTTCTGGATTATCAGACGCTGATGTCCGGAAAATACATATTAGAAGATTCGGTGAACATGAACGACAACCAGATTGTGTCACAGATGATCGATGGAAAGATTGCCATGATTTATACGGGGCCGTGGATGCTCTCTCAGATCATCGATGCTTATCCCGATGCAGTCTCTTCTGACAAGAATACCCGTGGAGAAGCGCTGGAAGTGGATCCGGTCAAGTGCAGGGCTGGATGGTTCTTTATGCCGGACGAACAGGGGAATCCGGTTGTGATTAACGAATCCGGTTCCGAGTGGGGGATTTCCGGAGCATGTGCAGAAGATGAAGAAAAGAAAGAAGCAATGATTACCTTTTTCCAGTATTTTTACAGGAAGTCGATCTATCAGAATGTGCTGCAGTCAATGTATGCAGTTCCGTCAACGAAAGAGGCGATCATATACGCATCTCCCGGAGTGCATCAGGGATTCCTTGTAGATTACCGGTATGCAGATAAAACGACTTCTTATCTGGGGAATAACCAGACTCCGGAAGGGTTCGATGTGGCAATGTACAAAATGCTGAAATCGGTTGCGACCGGGGTGATGAGCGTGGATACGGCGGCAACGAAACTGGATGAAAGCTGGGATGAGTACAGGGGATCGTGATGAAGATGTGGAAGAAAAAAATACAAAAGAAAAGATATTTAAGCCTGTTTAAAAAATCAGTCATCGCATTTGTCATTATTGGAATCATACCGTTTTTTATCATGGGGTTCGCTATCTACAATGCATATTCCGAGAATATTCAGGATACGCTTTTTGAGAATCTCTCGCAGATGACATTGTATGTAGGGAAAAATACTTCTGATATTTTCTCGGAGATGGATGAGCACAGTAAATACATTTATGAATATGGGATCACGGATTACGATTATTTTTATGAACTTATGAAGGATGATGAGGTTACAGAGACACAGCGGGGGGCGATGATCACAGAAGTTTTAAGAAATATTCTCCACCTGAACCAGTACATTGACCATGTGATGTTTATTACGCCGGATGGAGGGATGTATTCCTGTATGCGTCCGCCTGAGATTATGCTGAATGAAGGTGCACTGACTACATTTCATAAAAAATATTATCGTGAAGGGAGCCGCAGTTCCCAGATCATCCCGACACATGCGACCGGATATTATTTTTATTCAAAGCTGTTTGATTTTTCAGTGTCCCGTAATATTATGAATACGCGGACAATTCAGACTGCAGAGGATGAGATACTGGGAACGTTGTATCTGGATATCAATATGGATTATCTTGCCAACATCATTGGTGAGGTGAACTTTGGGGAAGGACATGAGATTACAATTATTGACAAGAAGCAGGGGGTATTTGTATATAATCAGCATGATTATAATATCGGACATGATGTGGAAGATTTAAAACCGTGGCTTTCGCAGATGACCAAAGGAAAACAGTATCTGAAGACTGATGACAGTTATCTGATCTACAGCCTGGTGCCGGGGTCGGACTGGGTGGTTGTGGACAAGGTAGCCATATCCCAGATTGAGAGCAGTTATCAGTCTATCAGAAACACAACACTGCTTGTACTTGGCATCGGCATTGCACTGCTTGGAGTTATTTATCTGTTCTATTCTAAGAAAATGAATCAGCCGATTGAGCGTCTGAAAGAGGCGATGAATGAGATTCAGGAGGGGAATCTGGATACCCGTGTGGATATTGCGTCGAACGATGAAGTGGGGATTGTGGCCGATGGACTCAATGGGATGACGGAGAAACTTCAGAATCATATTGAGCGGGTCTATGTGGCAGAATTGAACCAGAAGAATGCCGAGCTGGAAGCACTGAAGACACAGATACAGCCCCATTATCTATATAATACACTGGATGTGATCCGGATGACAGCGGTGACGAATGATGATAAACTGACGGCAGAGATGCTGGGTAATCTCTCGGCACAGCTGAAATACCTGATCGGTACGAATCAGGACAGAGTCGATTTGAAAGCGGAGATCGAAAATATTAAGAATTATTTCAACCTGATCCGTATCCGGTTTGAAGGCCGGTTTGAGCTGGAAGTGGACATTCCTGCAAAACTGCTTCAGGTGAAAGTCCCGCAGCTGATCCTTCAGCCCGCGGTGGAAAATGCAGTAAAACATGGGCTGCGGCCAAAGGAAGGGGAAGGCCGTGTCGCGATTTACGCAGAAGAGACTGATGGAGATCTTGAGATTACAGTGATGGATGACGGAATCGGTATGGATGAGACGAGCCTGAATGAGCTGAAGCAACTTCTCGAAAGTCCGGAACCTGGCAAACGGACAGGCTCTACATGGGAAAATATTGGAATAAAGAATGTATACGACAGGATCAAGCTGATCTACGGAGAGAGATACGGGCTTGAGATCAGCAGTTATGAAGGGATGGGAACCATTGTAAAGTACAGGCTGCCCATCATAATAGGAGAGGATGAAGATGTATAAAATAGTAGTGGCAGACGATGAACCATTGATTATCCGGGGATTAAAAAAACTGGTAGACTGGGAGCGGATCAACTCGGAAATCATTGGAGAGGCGGAAAATGGCAGGAAACTGATGGAATTGATCGAGGATGTGCACCCGGATATTATCATTTCTGATATCGCGATGCCTCAGGCGACAGGGCTTGATGTGATCCGGGAGATCCGGGAAAAGAATATCAATGCACAGGTGATTTTTATGAGCGGGTACCAGGAATTCAGTTATGCAAAGGCGGCAATTCAGTATGGGGCTGTGGATTATCTTTTAAAACCGGTCAGCGAAGAGGAATTGAGAGATTCTGTGATGAAGGCGCAGGAAATTTTAAGAAAAGATCAGCCGGATTCTATGTGGGAAGAGGAAAATGATATCGAATCTGCATTTAAGACGATTGCATCAGACCATGAGACTGTTGATTTCTACGAACGGTTTAAGGAGATGGGGATTGATACAGAAGGAAAAGTCTTTCAGGGAGTCTGCTTTGCCCTGACACAGGAAACGGTGGATTCCATTCCAGATAAGAACAGATTGAAACTTCTCAGGTTCAATCTGTTTAAGAAGATTCAGGAATACTTAAGGAAAGAACGCCTTGGGTTCTCGGTGAAACAGGATGGGACGAGCTGTAAAATGATGGTAGTTCTTTCTGCCGAAAAACCAGAGCAGGAGATGGACCAGATACTAAAACAGGTTGGGAAAATGGCAATGGATACCTATAAGGTGAAGATCGCGGCAGGTATCGGAAAAGAAGTCGGCAGTATCAAAGAATTGAAATTCGCATATAAAACCGCCAGATTTGCGCTCGGACTTCGGTATTTTGAGCCGTCTGATATTATCCGTTATAAAGAGATTGCCGGGCGGGAATTCCACTACTCTTTTGAGGATTACAAAACTTCGTACCAGGAATTTCTCCAGTCCGTTTTAAACCGTGAAGAAGCGTGGGATGAAAAGTTCAGAGAGTGTCTCAGGCTGATTGAAAACCTGCATTATGGGAACCGTTATGCGGCAGAGAACCGCTGCGTTGTCCTTGCCATGGATCTGTTTGGCGATCTGGAAGACTATCACATGGTAGATTCTTCCCTCAGGGGGGAATATGAGAACTGGATAAACAATCTGAGGCAGCAGAACACGTTCCGGGAACTGAAGGAAGTGTTTCTCTGCTATTATAAAAAGTTCATTCCGGAAGTATTCAAGCAGCAGACCGCGACGGACAAATCCGTTATCTATCAGGTGAAGGAATATATCAGGGAACATTATGCGGAGGATTTAAGCCTTGGGGTGCTTGCGGGGCGGTTTTATATGAACCAGTATTATTTCAGTACCTTTTTCAAGAAGGAGACGGGACAGAATTATAAAAATTATGTGACAGAGGTCAGAATGAAGCAGGCGATGAAAATTCTGATGGAGTCAGAGGATATAAAGACTTCTGAACTGGCACAGGCCGTCGGGTATAAGGATGTGAGGAGTTTTACTGATAAGTTTAAAGAGGTTTATGGGGAGAGCCCGGCAGGGTATAAGAAGAAAAAGAGGTAATTACGAAAGAGGGGGAAGCGATGCCGAATTATGATTTTAATAATGTATTTGCCTACTCACCATTAAGATTTCAGCAATTTGCATGTGCTGTGGTAAGCGAGCGGGAAGGATGTATTTTTCAGCGTTTTGGAGAAGGAAAAGATGGTGGGATTGACGGACTGTATTCTTCAGATGATGGAGATGTAATCCTTCAGTCGAAACGGACAAAGATGAATGGAACTGCTCTGGTACGGCTTCTTTCCCAGGAAAGAAACAGAATGAAAGATATATCCTGCGGCAGATATATCCTTGTATTGGCAGTGCGATCTGTAGAGAAAAAAATAAAAGATCAAATCAGAGAAATTTTCCCCGAAATTCAAACTACAGGAGATATTATAACGGGAGAAGATTTAAATGGTTATCTGGAAAGGCCGGAGTATGGATATATTGAAAAGGAGTATCATGAACTTTGGCTGCAGAGTGGAAATCAGTTAGATGAAATATTATCTCAGTCAATGTTGAAGGAACTCAGGAAAAAATCAAATGTGGATATAACTTTAATGGAAAAAGGGAATAAAACTTTTGTACCGACAGCAGTATTTCAGGAGGCATTGAAAGTATTGGAAAAATACCGGAGAGTTATTATTTCAGGGGAACCTGGTGCTGGGAAAACGGCCCATGCCTATAACCTGGCTCATTATTATCTTAAGGAAGCAGGGTACGAAGAGTTATATTTTGTCAATTCATTAAGTGAGGTTGAGCGGCTTTTGGGGGAAGATGACCAGAGGAAGAGAGTGATAGTTTTTGATGATTTCTGGGGGCATAACACTTTTTCAGAAGGAAGAATTGAGCTGAATGCAGAACAAAAACTGCAGAAAATATTTGCGGCGTTGAAATATTATCCAGCGATAAGATTGATACTGACTACCCGTGAATTCGTTCTTCAACAGGGACTCCGTTGTTTTCCAGAAGTAGAAGAGTTGTGTGAAATTGAGAAAGTTAACCTGAAACTGAGTGAATATACTCTGGCTCAGAGAGCCGAGATTTTGTTCCGCCATTTAGAACAATCGTCATTAGAGTTTGACTATCAAAAGGAGATATTTTTAAGCGGTAGTCAGATTGTCCACTGTGGTGCCTATAGTCCAAGATCAGTTGTGTACTATCTGGAGAATGTAAAACCGGATGAGGTCAGCCCGAAAAAATATGCTGAAAATCTGGTTCAGTATGTAAAGAACCCGAAGAAATTTTTTGATTCTATCTTCAAACAGTTATCATTTGGCGCAAGGATGATATGTTTTTTAATTCTTTTGTCGGAAGAAGAGATCCGGATCGGATGTGAACTGAAGCAAGGATTTATGAGACTGGCAGATGGGTGTAAAGGGGAGATTGAAAAAGAAAGATTTGAAGAATATCTGAAAGAAGCCGAGAGCGTATTTGTTGAGGTAAGAGAATCATGGTATGAAGAAATTCTTGTATTGGATTTTCTAAACTATTCGATACGTGATTACATGCGTGAATATTTAAACAGTCATATTGAAGTATATGGATTAATTTTAGCGCGGGATTGTATCTATTATAATCAGTTATACTACCTTATTACAGAAATAGAGCTGACTGATGAGTGCGCGGTTATCGTGCAGAACCGGCTGATGACAGAAAGAAAGCATCTAAAGTACAGTTATGTTTTTAATATGGAGGTAGACCGGAATTACCAGATGGATGCAAAACCTGAGGACTATGATTCGCATAAAATATGGCAGTTGATTCTTCTGTATGAAAAGACCGGAAATATTGAACTGTTCCATTATCTGAAGGAGTCATGTGATTTTCTGCTTAAGAAACTTGAGGAGGGAAACATGTTACATCATGATATGGAGGCGGTGGCGGATCTGATTCCAAGAATGTGCCAAAATGGTTATAAGATAGATGAATACCAACTTCTGAAACAATATTATAAAAATATCAGGTGGGCAGTTGAAATCAGATATCTGGAGATTTTGGGTATCTGCTGTCCGGCGTATTATGAAAAATTTATCGATGAAGTAAGGGAAGAGATCAGACGATGTCTGCCGGATATGATACTTGATGATATAGAGGATCTTCTTGATGAACCGGACGGTGACATGGAAATTGACTTATTAATGATGGAAGTTCAGGATTTGTTCCAGGGATATGATATTCCATATACTGATGCATATGAAAAAGAGCTGTACTATACAGCAGAACGTCCTTTGCCAGGAACAAAAAAGGAAAAGACAAGTACGGAAGTTTATGACACGGTGGTTGATGAGTACGAGTTAGAGGAGGAAAATTATGAGAAAGTAACTAAGATTGCGAGAGAGTGGCTGATTCCGAAAGAAGTCTGTCTTACATCAAAGGAAATAAAAGCGATTGAACGTCAAAGTGGCAAAGATTATCGAAAAAGATACCTGACAAAAGGAAAGTTCTCTAGGGATGATTTCGGTCTTGTTATGTCCTATCTTGGTACATTGGAAAAAGTGCCGGTAAAGGAAGAAACATTTTATACTGGATTGTCAGAGTATCTTTTGAGTGGCTGTGATGAGGAAGAAGCAGGGCAGATTAGCCACATGGCAAGGAAGCTCGCAGAGAGAGAAATTTTTTTCTTCACAGACAGGACACTGGAGAGATGGGAAGAGTGCCGGAATTCAACTCAACTTTCAGAAAAGCTGCTGAGTTTGGGGATTCTTCACAGAACTGGGAAATGGTATCATTTCTGGAATCGTTCATTTTTGAGATTTTTGGCGCTGAAAGATATAAGTGGGCTGGAGGAGATGACACAGAAGCGTTATTATCAGGAGGAGATTTGGAATTACTGGAGTGATGAAAATACAGATTCCTGGATTAGATTTTTAAAAGAATGGAGATATAAAGAATTTAATAAATACATTGTAATTCCATGTTTTTCAGAATATCTGGAAAATATTCAGGATCTTTCAAGAGAAGAACGCGCATATTTTGCCTTGGAATGTATGAAGCTGGAAGGAGAGTGCTGTAAAGATTCGAGTGGGGAAGTATATGCAAGTGCGATTTATTATGTTGCAGATGTGTTTACAGTGTTGAATCTTTTGAATGGGCAGATATTAGAGGAGGTAGTAAATTCCTTCGAGGATATGATAGTTTCCTTATATGACCGTGGAGAAGATCTTAGTGCATTTCAGGAAAACAGAGAGTACGTATCAGTTTATAAGATGATTCAATCAGAAAAGGGGAGAGCGTATTTGAAGGAATACGGATGTATTGATGTCGCTGGAGAACTGATAAGAATTATGGAGGAATACATAATTTTATAGGTAATATATGGAAAAAATATATAAAGTCATTCACTATGCACAAAACATTTATAACATATGCAACGTTACTATACAAACCACACAATAAAGTGTGGTTTTTTTAATATGATGATGTGGTGTTCTTTAGGTCTGCCCTCAGAATGATTGAAAAGGTAAAATCATTATGGTAATCTCAAATCAGTTCAAAGATACACAGTAAAAAAAAGAACAAGGAAGAAAAAAAGGAGGATATGAAAATGTTTAAAAAAGTCGTTGCTGCATCACTTTGTGTAATGCTTGCCGCATCGCTGACAGCGTGTGGTGGAGGGAAGAAAGAAGATTCCGGTAAAGCAGATTCATCACAAGAGGGCGGAAAAACAGTTGAATTGTGGACATGCTGGACAGAAGGTGCTGACACCCAGATAGAGGGTGAAAAGCAGATCAAAAAATGGGAAGAAGAAACTGGCAATAAAGTAAACCAGACAAACTTTACCTATGATATGCTGCACGAGAAGATCCTGACAGCTGCAGCAGGCGGAAATGTGCCGGATCTGATTTGGGGACTTCCGGAATATGTTGGTGAATTTTACAATATGGGCATTGTAGAAGATCTTACAGAACGCTATGAAAGCTGGGATGACAAATCAGCACTGTCAGAGGCAGTTATGAATGCAATGACAATCGATAATAAAATTATCGGTGTTCCGTATGAGATGACGGTTCGTGCATATCTGACACATGAGAATGATTTCGAGGCAGCTGGTGTTAAGACACCTGAGACATGGGAAGACACACTTGCACTCGCGGATTTCAAAGAGAAGACTGGAAAGTATCCGACAGAGCTTGCATGTACAGGGGTACGTTCTGCTCAGGAACTCATCGTATATCTTGCGCAGTATGATCTGGAGATCGCATCTGCACAGAAAGATGGAAAATTCAAAAATACATGGAATGACAACAAAGAGGAACTTGAAAAAGCAGCAAAAGTATTCCAGTACTATAAAGACCTTGTTGATAAAGGAATCGTTGACCCAAGTGTAAAGAACTGGGGATGGGAAGAGACAGATGAGAACCTGGCGACAGGACTTACAGCATCTTACGTATCAGGGAACTGGTTACAGGAGAGAGAATCTTCGAATCCGGATACAATGAATGATATCAAAGTCAGTGCAATTCCATATCCTTCTGAGGGAAAACAGGCTACATATATGGAATGTAAACCTTTATTTATCATGACTGACAGCAAGAATAAAGAGGAAGCATTTGACCTTGCAATAGCATTCTGCAGCAAAGAATGGCAGGAAGCAGCATTTGCAGACAGATCACCAAGATCTGATGTATCTACAGATACAAAATGGAGCAAAGATTTCCAGGCATTATCAGATACAGGTGTTACATTCCCACCAGTGACATTATCTGGCGTGACACAGGCGATGCAGGATGCAATTGCGAAAGTTCTTCAGGAAGGAAAAACACCGGAAGAAGCAGCTACATGGTTAAGCGACGCGGTGAATTCTTCACTTTCTGATTCCGGAGAATTGAGCGAGTAAATTTATGGTACTGCCGGAGTGCAGCAATGCATTCCGGCAGTTTTTTACCTGATATTGGGCAGAACACCTGTCTGATTCTCAAAAATGAAAGGAGAATGGGTCTGATGGCAAATATAAAAAAAGCGAAAGGGACAGGGCTTACAAGGGATCAGAGGAAATTTACCACGGCAACAATTATGCTTTTGCCGGCACTTTTATTTCTGGCACTATTGATTGCGTATCCACTTGGAAAAGTCATCCATGATGCCTTTACGCATGTGCATCTGATTAACAAATCTTTGAGTGGTTTCGCAGGTCTGGAAAACTTTCAGAAAGTAATCTCGGATGAGCACTTTGGGCAGGCAATCAAAAATACTGGTGTGTGGACAGTGTTTTCTGTACTTGGTGAGTTTCTTATGGGGATGCTCACAGCAGTACTGTTAAACCAGAAGTTTAAGGGACGTGCAATATTCCGTACATTTGTATTCATTCCATGGCTCGTTCCGATTGTGGTAGCCGGAATGACCTGGGACTGGATGTTAAGTCCTGATTTTGGAATTATCAATTATATACTTACGAATCTTCATATCGTGAAGGAACCAATCAACTTCCTGGGAGATGTCAGGTACGCAATGCCGACGGTAATCTTTGTCAATATATGGAGAAGTTTCCCATACTATACAATTTCATTTCTTTCTGCAATGCAGTCAATTCCCGGAGAACTGAATGAGGCAGCCGCAATTGACGGCGCTGGAATGTTTAAACGGTTTTTTAAAGTCACACTTCCGCAGCTGCGTTCAGTATCACTTGTCATTGTGTTCATTCATATTATATGGACAGCAATTAACTTTGACTTTATCTGGGTTATGACCGCAGGCGGGCCGAACTATGCGACAGAGACACTGCCAATTATGATTTACAGATACTCAATGAAGACATTTGATGTTGGTGCGGCCTCTGCTTTGTCAACGATGATGTTTACGGTGATGGTAGTACTGTTTATCTTCTATTAT
Organism: uncultured Lachnospiraceae bacterium; assembly: GCA_900549995.1. Lineage (GTDB taxonomy): Bacteria > Bacillota > Clostridia > Lachnospirales > Lachnospiraceae > UMGS1251. Next base: position 30,949 of record URQQ01000038.1, read on the forward strand.
AGAAAACGTACGCAGATCAGTGATGATATGAACTAGGAAAAGGAGGAAGAAAAGATGCTGAATAAACGAAATCGGGTTATGGCAAAAATAGTATCCTATATTTTGCTTGCAGTTATATCTGTTGTATGTATTTTCCCTCTGATCTGGATGATTATCTCTGCACTGAAGCCAAAAACGGAGATACGTACAGCAATTCCATCATTTATAATCCACGAGCCGACTCTGGAAAACTTCAAAAGGGTTCTTGTGGATGCCGGATTCCTGAACTACATCAAGAACAGCTTTCTTGTATCCATCACAGCGTGCCTGATCTCCATGGTGATTGCGGTTATGGCAGGATATGCCCTGAGCCGTTACTATAAGCTGAGACTTGTGAAGGCTTCAAACCTTGCAATGATGCTTTCCCAGATGATACCAGGAGTGCTCCTTCTTGTTCCGTTATATATGATTATGCAGAAAATGCAGCTGCTGGAATCGTATATTTCTCTGATTCTTGCATATACGACCTTTGTAATACCGCTCTGTACTTTCATGATGAGCAGTTTCTTTGACACAGTGCCCATTGCGCTGGAGGAAGCGGCAGAGATCGATGGATATAATAAATTCCAGACGATTACAAAAGTCATCATCCCGCTTTCTGTGCCAAGTCTTATTTCTACGGGATTATATGCATTCATCAATGCGTGGAATGAATTTATGTTTGGATATATCTTTATCTCAACAGACAAGTACAGGACACTGACACCGGCGATTATGCTGTTCAAGGGAGCCAATACCATTGACTGGGGCGGACTGATGGCATCATCGGTTGTAGCAGTCATCCCTGTGACATTTATCTTTTTGTTCCTGCAGAAATATTTCCTGGCAGGATTAATGAGTGGATCAGTGAAAGGCTAAGGAGGATCGATAATGAAGAGAATACAATTTTGTGAAAATGGAATCCATGTTGTTTTTGAAATTACTGACAAGGAGCAGATCCGGCTTCTGCATTTTTCGGCAATGGAATTCCACGAAGAAGACATTGCATCCGGTGAAGGCACGGAACCTTTCATGCTGGCAGAAGTGCTGGCATCAGGTGTGGACAGAACCGGTGAAAGACATGGGGCAAATTATGTAAGGACAGCACCGGGCTATCGTCTGAAATTGAAAGAGTTCCTGGATGCACGCAATGAAAAGGGGCGGAAACTCGAGATTATTACAGAAGATGACCCTGAGGCAGAGAACTATACAGGCCTGGAAGTGCACAGTCATATGCAGTTCTACGATGGAATCTCTGTGATCCGTTCCTGGACGGAAGTCATCAATAAAGGAATGGAAGACTGCGGGCTTGAGTATGTCTCATCTTTTGCGCTGACTGGAATTGAAAAAGAGGGAATGCAGACGTCAGATGAGAAGCTGGAACTTCGGATTCCTCACAATGCATGGCAGAAGGAGCTGCACTGGAATTCTTATCGTATGACGGATCTTGGAATGTCAATCTCACAGCCTGACTATATGCGCGGATCATCAAAGACGATTGAAGTCAGTAACACAGGAAACTGGTCTACGAAGGAATATCTTCCGATGGGATATCTGAAAAACAAAGAGACAGATTCCACGCTCTTCTGGCAGATTGAGCACAATGGTTCCTGGCACTGGGAGATCGGTGACCAGTATGGACAGATGTATCTGAACTTAAGCGGGCCGACAGAGCACCAGTCACACTGGTGGAAGAACCTGAAACCGGGCGAGAGCTTTGTGACGGTTCCGGCAAGTGTTGGAAGCTGTATGGGTGATTTTGACGAGGCGATGGGAGAACTGACAAAATACCGCCGGGCAATCCGCCGTGTCAATGATGACAATGAGAAATTATGTGTCATTTTCAATGATTATATGAACTGTCTGTTCGGTGATCCGACAACAGAGAAGGAAATTCCTCTGATTGACAAGGCGCATGAGGCAGGATGCGAATATTTCTGCGTAGACTGCGGCTGGTATTCAGAAGGATACTGGTGGGATGGAGTCGGAGAGTGGCTTCCGTCCAATGTCCGTTTTCCGAATGGATTAAAAGAAGTCATGGATTATATCCGTTCCAAGGATATGATACCTGGGGTATGGCTGGAACTGGAAGTGATGGGGACGAAATGCCCGAAAGCGGACAAAGTTCCGGATGACTGGTATTTCACCCGCCATGGGAAGAAAGTATATGACAGGAGCAGGTATCAGCTTGATTTCAGAAATCCGGAGGTGATCCAACATGCGACGGAAGTCATCGACCGTCTCGTAAACGAATACGGTGTCGGTTATATTAAGATGGATTATAATATTGAACCCGGCATCGGTACAGAACTTCATGCCGACAGTTTCGGAGACGGACTGCTGGGGCATAACCGGGCGTATCTGAAATGGCTGGATGGAATCTTCGAAAAATACCCGGATCTGATCATTGAGAACTGTTCCAGCGGGGGACTGCGCATGGATTATGCGATGCTGTCACGTTACAGTATCCAGTCTACAAGCGACCAGGAAGATTACATCCGTTATGCGACAATTGCGGCTAATTCCCCTTCCGGGCTTACACCGGAGCAGTCTGCGATCTGGTCCTATCCGCTGACAGACGGTGATAAGGAAGAAGTCATCTTCAATATGGTCAATTCCATGCTCCTTCGGATCCACCAGAGCGGACATCTCGTGAATCTGACAGAGGAACGGATGGATCTTGTGAAAGAAGGGATTGCATATTATAAAGAGATCCGGTGCAATACGAAGAAATCACTTCCGTACTGGCCTCTTGGACTTTCCCAGTATACTGATCCATGGGTAAGCCTGGGGCTTCGGACAGAAGGTACCGATTATATCGCTGTATGGAGAAGAAACAGCCAGAGCGCTGTCACCACGATTCCTGTGAAACATCTGAAAGGAAAAGAGGTCGAGGCTGTATGCGGATATCCGAAGGAAGAAAAATGTGCGTGCCAGTGGAATAAAGAAGCGGGAACTTTGACTGTGGAACTTCCAGAGGCAGTCAGTGCGAGGATTTTCAGACTGGCCTATAAATAGAAGAAACGTAGGTATAAAGACTGGCAGGCTGCTTTGAAATGATAGCAGCCTGCCAGTTTTTCTGATGGTTATTCATTGTTTGAATGCAGTACAGTATTTTGTTATTTGAGTTCAGTACGCCGGATAATATTGTAAGAGCCAATGCACAGAATGCAGGCAATCAAGGACAATGTGAGTACCGGGAAGAGATAGTTCATTGTTCCGTCAGTCAGAAAGCCCATGGATTTCATCAGAAATTCCAATATACTTTTTGATGTTTCTAAGGAGAAGACAAATCTGAACAGGGCGATAATTAACAATATGGCACCTCCAAGAACAACACCTAAGTAAATGGATGCTGTTTTTCCGATTTTGTTTATCACAAGTACACCGAAATACAGTAAACTGCAAATCAATACGTAGAGAAGAAATAACCAAAGCCAATTCATGAACAGGTTATCATAGCCGTATATGGCACCATAGAGTGATGAATAATTGTGATTCAGATGGTGGATTACATTTCCTGCCATGGTGTCAAAAAGTGCCATTGTTCCGGAAATAAAACAGAACATGGAGAGGGTCGCAATGAAGATATATTTACGGGTAAAACCATTTTGTATCAGCATTTTAAAATCTTCGTGAAAACCTAAGACACCTAAAATACCAATATAAATCAGTGTGTTTATTTCTAATGCATTTGTCCCTGCGCCTTTAAAATTACCCGCGATAATGCCGATGATAATCGTAATAAAAGAAACAATGGCATACGTGATTGCGTAAAAAACCCAGATATATTTAAATGAGGTTATACATTCATATTGAATAATAGATTTTAAGTTTTTCATATTAGTTACTGCCTTTCTCTGTTAATTTTACAAACAGTTTTTGCAAATTCATATTAGAAACCTGTAGATTCATTTCCTGCGGGACAGGGGTTCTTTCCCCTAAAATATAGGCAATTTTAAGGGCACCTAATTCATCATAGCCAATGACATTTTTATCTTTACAGAACAGTTCGATTTCATGTGCCGGTCCGGAAACACTATAACCGGTTTCTAATAAAGTCCCTACCTCCTGCTGTAATAAAATTTTCCCCTGATCTATTAAAACCACTTCTTCGACGATATTTGCGACTTCTTCAATCAGATGTGTCGCTATAATAATTGTCCGCTCACTGTTCTCATAATCCTTCAATAACAAATCATAAAACAATTCTCTATGATTAGCATCCAGTCCTAAAACAGGTTCATCAAAAATCACATATGGAACATCAAGAGCCAGCGCAACGGTTAATTTGAAAATAGACTGATACCCTTTGGATAATGCCTTGAATTTTTTATCTGTGTTAAGATTAAATTTTTCTGCAATCTCAAATGCCTTATCAATGTGAAAACTATGATAAAAACAATTGATCCATTTGAACTGGTCTTTGATTTTTAAATTTGTATCATACAAATCGGTCTCGCTCATACAGAATATTTTTTCATGTACTGCCATGTTTTCTCTGACAGGTAAATCATCTACGAAAATTTCGCCCGAATCTGCAAAAATACGATTGGCAATGATATTGATAAGAGTAGATTTTCCTGCTCCGTTTCTTCCCAAAAACCCGTAGATTTTGCCAAACTCGAGAGAAAAAGAAACGTTATCTAAAGCGGTTACATCTTTATATTTTTTTGTGATATTTTTAATTTGAATAGCGTTCATCATCATACCCCCGTTCAATCAATGAAATAATTTCGTCTTTGGTCATTTTTAGTTTTGATGCTTCTTCAATCAATGCTGCTATGTATTGATTGTAAAACTGACTTTCCCTTTTCTGTCGAATTCTTTCAACTGCACCCTCTTTTACAAACATTCCCAGCCCTCTTTTCTTATAAATGATTTCTTCATCTACTAACATATTCATTCCTTTCAGAACTGTATGGGGATTGATATTTAACAGGGCAGATATTTCATTGGTAGAAGGGATCTTTGTTTCCTCTGGAAATACGCCGGTAAATATATTGTCCTCTAACTGTTCTGCAATCTGAAGGAAAATTGGTTTATCTATACTTGTGTTTATGTTCAACTGATATCACTCCTTTGTTTGATGGTTAGTTAGTAGAGTAACTAACTACATCACATCTTTAATATAGCCGATAAAAGATCATGTGTCAATACTTTTTAGAGAAATGACAGTAAATGGTAAAATGGTACATACCAGAGACGAATTATGGGAAAAGTGATTCTGGAGCGAACAATGAGGGTGTGATGTGGGTTAGCAGACATGAGAAGTGGGAAGTTTGACCAGTTAATGTTGTTTCATAGAAATAGAGAAGGTATGGCCGGGCAATACATCAAAAGATCGTATGGCATTGCCCGGAGGATGTTTTACCGCTAAAAGTGATTTTGAATACGTGCCAGCAGTGCGTAAAGACTGGCAAGAAACATTTCATTATCCTTCTCCGTTCTTTTCGGAATTGGCTTATAATGTTTCTTTTTACTGCTCTGACGCTGCTTTTTGCCAAGATGACGCTCCATCAAAAGCATATCGATATTGTCAGGTGTATACTCCCAGCCATTCTGGTGCAGGGAGTATGCGCCTTTTGACAATGCAAGGGATGCGACACCATAATCCTGTGTGATTACGATATCATTTCTTTCGATCAGGCCAAACAGGGCGAAGTCGACAGCATCATTTCCCTGTTCCACAGTGATGACCTCAGAGTAGGAAGACTGGATACGGTGATTCATATCCGTCAGTATAGTGACAGGGATATGATGGGCTTTGGCTGTCTGTTCAGTGATTGCAATAACAGGACAGCCGTCGCCGTCTATTAATATTTTCATGGATAGATTGTTCCTTTCATGATAGATGATAGATGAAATAAAATGAGTGGTTTTCCAATCTAATATAGAACATTTTCCAACATGATACAAGTACTATTGTTATTTGCTGCATAAATGGAAACAATGTAGAGAATCTGTGATATAATAATAGAACTGTAATATAACAGGAGGGCGATGATATGGCAAGAACGGTTGGAATCGGTCTGCAGGATTTTGAAAAAATCAGGAAAAAGAATTTATTTCTGATAGATAAGACAAGATTTATCAAAGAGTGGTGGGAAGAAAACGATGACGTGACACTGATTGCACGTCCAAGACGTTTCGGAAAAACACTTACGATGAGTATGGTTGAACAGTTTTTTTCTGTGAAATATACAGGAACCGATATATTTCAAGGATTGGATATCTGGAAAGAGAAGTACTATCAGAAACTACAGGGGACATATCCGGTAATATCTCTGAGCTTTTCGAGTATCAAAGAGACTTCCTATGAAGAAGTAAAAAAGAAAATGTGCAAAACAATTCAGCTTCTATATCGGGAGTATAACTTTTTGCTGGAAGGGGATTTTTTGAGTCACCAGGAGAAAGAAGAGTTCGGGAGAGTTTCGGCAGACATGGAAGAGTACGAAGCCTCATTATCACTACTGCAGCTGTCAGGATTTCTCTACAGATATTATAATCAAAAAGTAATCATCCTTCTGGATGAGTATGATACTCCGATGCAGGAGGCTTATGTAGGAGGATATTGGAAAGAATTGGTGACATTTACAAGAAATCTTTTCAATGCAACATTCAAAAGTAATCCTTACATGGAGCGGGCAATTATGACCGGGATCACGAGGGTCAGTAAAGAATCAATTTTTTCAGATCTGAATAACCTTGAAGTGGTGACTACAACATCAGAAAAATATGCAGATATTTTTGGATTTACTGAAGTGGAAGTAGATACGGCTTTGGAAGAATATAGTCTATTTGATCGGAAACAAGAAGTAAAATACTGGTATGATGGGTTTAAATTCGGTGACAAGGAAGAGATCTATAATCCATGGTCCATTATTAATTATCTGGATAAGCGATCAGCATCTCCCTATTGGGCCAACACAAGCAGCAACAGTTTGGCAGGACGACTGATTCAGACCGGAACAAAGCAGGTGAAAGAGAATTTTGAGAAATTGCTGATGGGTGATTCTATAACGACAGTCATTGATGAGCAGATTGTATACGATCAGCTTGATACAAACGAAAGTGCCATATGGAGTTTGCTGCTCGCGAGTGGTTATTTAAAAGTCAAGAATACAAAGGTAGAGTCCGCATTCGGACAATGGAATCGAATATATGAATTAGAGATCACCAGTTTTGAAGTTCAGATCATGTTCAAGCGTATGGTTCAAGGCTGGTTTGCACCTTCAGAGTCAAATTACAATGAGTTTCTGCATGCCTTGTTGAAAGATGATATCGAAGCGATGAATGTCTTTATGAACAGAGTTGCACTTGCGGTTTTCAGTTTCTTTGATATTGGCAGCAGGCCATCGGCGGAAACTGAACCGGAACGGTTCTATCACGGCTTTGTTCTTGGAATGATGGTGGAACTGGAAGGCCGTTATGTGATCACTTCCAACAGAGAAAGTGGATTCGGGCGATATGACGTTATGCTGGAACCAAGAGAAAGCAAGGATCCGGCAATTATTATGGAATTCAAGATTCAGGGGGTAAGTGAGAAAGAGTTAGATGACACAGCGCAGTCAGCGCTTCGGCAAATCGAAGAAAAGAACTATGCAGCATCCTTGATTGAAAAAGGCATCTGCGGGGATAACATATACAAATATGGTTTTGCATTTCAAGGGAAAAAAGTGCTGATTATAGGTGGTAAATAAAGGGGGACAATACATGAGAATCGAACGAGATAAAACAGCAGCATTGATTATTGACTACCAGGAGAGGCTTGTTCCGGCGATGGACCAGAAGGAGAGGCTGATTGAGAATTCAGGAATCCTTCTCGCAGGGCTAAAGGAACTTGGAATACCGATGTGTGTGACACAGCAGTATACGAGGGGACTCGGAATGACCGTGTCTGATATTACATCCGCCTGCGGGCAGGAAGAGTATGTGGAAAAAATACGATTCAGCGCCTATGAGGATGTCAAAGAATGGATCAGTGGAAAGAAATATGTTCTGATCTGTGGAATTGAAGCTCATATCTGTGTTCTTCAGACGGTGATCGACCTGAAAGCGGCGGGGTATGTGCCGGTTCTTGTGACGGACTGTATTTCAAGCCGCAGAGAAAGCGATAAGACTGGTGCCATTGAGCGTGCGAAAGAGGAAGGGGCACTTACAACGACTTATGAGGCGGTCTTGTTTGAGCTCTTGGGAGAGGCAGGAACCCCTCTGAGCAAAAAGATTCAAAGACTGATCAAATGATATCCATAGCTTGTGTAAACGGCGGATTATAAAAATCCGCCGTCAATTCCGATAATCTGTCCCGTCATATATTCTGGCCCTTCAGCAAGAAGAAGGGCCAGTTTTGCGACTTCTTCGGGAGTTCCATAGCGTCCCATCGGAATCTCGTCTTCCAATTCTTTTCTCTCATCATCAGAAAGCTGCTGATTCATCTGGGTATCGATGACACCGCATGCGATCGCGTTGACCTGGATATTGCTTGGGGCAAGTTCCTTTGCCAGGGCTTTTGTCAGGCCGTGGACACCTGATTTGGAGGCAGAGTAGGCAGCCTCGCAGGAGGCACCGGCCGTTCCCCACATGGAAGAGATGTTGATGATCCGGCCGGATCGGCGGGAGATCATGGATGGCAAAGCCGCCTTGGAGCAATAGAATACAGAAGAGAGATTGGTGCTGATGACATGGTTCCATTCTTCCGGGGTCATATCTGTCAATAGTCCGATGAAAGAGATTCCGGCATTGTTGATCAGGACATCCAGAGAAAAACCAAGTGTTCTTATCTGGTCAAATATAGACTCTACACAGGCAGTATTTCCCACATCGCCTATGACAATGTCGCAGGTTCCTGCCGGGGAAAGGTTATTCTTTGGCTGCTCAATCAGAGACTTTACCCGTTTCAGCTCGTCTATAGATTTATTGCAGTTTAAGAAAACGTGATAGCCATTTCTGGCAAATGCAAGTGCACATGCTTTCCCGATTCCGCGGGAAGCACCTGTGATCAGGACTGATTTTTTATTCATGTTATCCTCCATAGATTGATTTATTTTAATATAGGATTAGGGTGTCAAAACACCCTAATCGTGATTACACGGATTGTTTCGTGCTCCGCACTCCCACAATCCTCCTACAATTCGGATTCTCATGGTGCAAAAGCACCACTTCATCCTCATTGTAGGGCGTGTCATAAAGCCCTATCCCCACCTTCATGCAAGCATGAAATGGGGAAAGACTTTTGACACTGTAATCAATATAGTATTTTTAAGATTAAGTCTAACAGCAGCAGATGAACCGGGTAGAAAAAGTAAAAGAAGTATCCAAAGTTCCGTTTGCCCCGCTTTCCGTTATATAAATATATAAGAAGAAAACCAATCAAAAGGCCTGGGGTATAAGGCAGAAACAGGCCATTCCAGGTAAGATCGAGGAAAAGAGGAAGAAAGCCAAACAGGCATTGACATCCACGGTTTTCATGAAACAGAAAGAATGCAGCAGCTGTTAATATTCCATATACAGAATAATCTGTGTTCAGAAAACAGGACAGTACACAGAAGAAAAGAACAGTGAATAATTGCAGCATCAGGCTGGCTCTTTTTGAAAATTGATGTTGAAAATGTTCCAGCAGGCTCATCATACAAAGTGAGAAAAAAAGTGTGAAAAATACATTCTGGATATTCCGGGAAAACAGTGTTCCGGCAAAAAGTAAATCGTAAGGAATTTCGGACAGTAAAGCGAATATACCAATACGGAGGATGTATTTTCTGCGGTTTGATGTATGGAAGAAGCCTTCCGTAAGGAGAAAGACAAAGATTGGAAATGCGGTTCTTCCAATAACGCGGAGGATGCTGCTGGCTGTCTGAGCAGCCAGGGAAGAGGAGAGAAGCGAAATCAGGTAACCGATGTGATCGGATATCATAGTGAAGACAGCAATCAGTTTCAGTTGATTGCTGTTTAATGTTTGTAAGAGCATATAATATTTCCTTTCATGGGGAATTATAAATTGCTTAACTAATCATGCATTGTGCTGTTTATTTTACCATGATTTGATTGAGATTTAAAGCCTCTGGTGGTATGATATTTTCAGCGGATGCCGGGCTTTTGCAGAACAGGCAACCGGTATCGACAGAAGAAAAGAAAGAGGAAAGATATGTTATCAAAATTCAGTGTTAAAAAACCTTACACGGT
>URQQ01000039.1 GCA_900549995.1 uncultured Lachnospiraceae bacterium
ATTCGAATTATAGCCGGTTCCGATCACCTTGATTTTTGCTTCTTCCACACCATAGACTTTCACAATCTCTTTTTTTTGATCTTCCTGAAGCGCGAACACCTGAGAAAGCCTCTGTATCTGCTCCCTGATATACTCCCTCATATACGGGATTTTTTTCATCTGCCGAAGCCCCGTTCCATGACAGATTCCCGCAACTTTATACTGCGGAAATTCCTCCCGCACAAGCGCCGTCAGATAATACAGGTGATGGCACAGGATCAGATCCGGCTCAAGCTGCTGTACCGCCTCATGTACAGCAAAAAGAAACGCCTTTTTAAACTGCCATGTTTTCTTCTCGTCCATATCCCGGTATCTCGTGCTTTCATACGGCATCTCATCTGACATGCCAAGCACTGGAAACGGGAGTTCCTCTGTCTGATAATGAACAGGATAAAACTTCGTATTTCCGGGAAACTGCACCGTCTCCCCAGCATCAATGCCTGCCACAACTGCCTGTTCTTCCCCAAGACACGCAAATCCATTCACAAGCCCTGTAAGATATACCCCGCTTCCTGTACTGTCCGGCCTCTGTGCCGTAATACTTAATATTCTCATCATCTCTTCCCCTTTAGTAAGACCTTCTATACACCAGAAAATAAAACTTTCAGTTTCTTCATCACATGATAGTAAGCCGGTATCAAAAATAAATCTGCCGCAATCCAGGCAAGACCATTGGCCAGACATACTGCCGGATAGCCAAACTTTGGCACGAGCAGAAATCCAACCACACTTCTCGCTGCCATTTCACATACACCTGCAAGAATCGCGAACATACTGTATCCCAGTCCCTGAATTAAGAATCTCACAATATTCACAAGCGCCAGCAGGAAATAAAATACGACATTCATCATCATATACAGGTAAATGTCATGAAGAATCTGCGTCTCCCCGCCATCAATAAACGGAATTCCAATCCGCTCTCCAAGCAGAAATACAACTGCCAGTGCGAACAGAGAGTAAACCGCACCAATCACAACGCAGCTTTTCAGCCCTTTGCTGATCCGCCCAAGCTTTCTTGCCCCGACATTCTGTCCCGCATAGGTCGCCATGGTAGCCCCCATCGCATCAAACGGACACCCAAAAAGCATCCCGATCTTCGAGGCCGCTGCCACTGCCGCCACATAGGCCGCTCCCAATGAATTCACCGCCACCTGCAAAATGACGCTTCCGATTGCCGTAATGGAATACTGAAGTCCCATAGGAATCCCCATTTTACACAGTATTTTCGCCGTGTGTGCATGAAGCTTCCAATCCTCTTTTTCAAGACGCAGCATCGGGAAATGCCGGATCATATAAAGCAGGCAGGCGATTCCCGAAACCGCCTGTGAGGTAACTGTCGCCCAGGCCGCTCCGGCCACCCCCATATGAAGCACCAGAATAAAAACCAGGTCAAGCACAATGTTTAAAACGGAGGACATCGTAAGAAAAACAACCGGTGTCCTCGCATCACCGAGAGAGCGTATATAGCCAGAGAGCATATTGTACAGATACGTCGCCGGAATCCCCGCAAAAATTACGACAATATAGTCATATGCACCGTCAATAATGTCGGCCGGTGTATTCATTGCCGTCAGAATCGGCCTGCAGCAAAGCACTGCGGCCACTGCCATGATAACAGCAAAAATGGCTGCCAGCATCGCGCTGTTTCCCACATACCTGCGAAGCCCTCTCTCATCTTTCGCCCCGAACCTCTGGGCAACCGGAATCGCGAACCCGTTGCAGATTCCCATACAGAACCCTATGATGCAGAAGTTTACAGACCCGGTTGCACCAACAGAAGCCAGTGCATTTACTCCGAGAAATCTTCCTACAATCATCGTATCTGCCATATTATAAAGCTGCTGAAATAAAAATCCAAATATCATAGGCAGGGTAAATCCAAGAATCAGTTTCATCGGACTCCCCTGTGTCATATCTTTTGTTGTCGTCTTTTCTCTGGTACCTGCCATTCTCTCAATCTCCTCATTTTTTATCCGCAGTCCACTATATAACTTTTCCTTTCTCCATGCAAGCTTCAATTTTTACTTCTGAAAAGGAAAAATAAAGGGATATTGAAAAAAATGTCAGATTCTTGTATGACATCTGCATATTTAAAGACAAAATGAGAAAAAAAGCGTACCGCTTTATAACTGTTGTATAGTTATTTTGCAGTACGCCCGGTTCCATTTACAGCATTTCTGTGTTATTTCTCATAAACTTATACTCAGCAACAGAACGGTCAAATCCTTTGATGTGCTTATAAAGCCACTCTACTACATTCTTGTTCACCTGAACGACAAATTCTTCTGTCGGCCCTTCCTGTTCCTCGAGCATCTCGTGCAGCTCTTCCACCGTCCGCTTCAGCTCTTCATGCTGTTTTTTGTGCTCTTTGATTCCAGGATATTCAATTTCTTCCTGCAGTTTCTCTTCTTCTTTAAAATGATACTCTGTGTAATCCGCAAGATATCCCAGCGTCTGCACCGCCATCACCTTATCAGCACTTGTCTCGCAGCTCTCTAAAAGATCGTTGATCTTGCCGATCAACTCCTGGTGCTGTGAATCAATCATCTCATTGCCTGTTACCAGACTCTCATCAAATTCTGCTCTCATTTTCATACCTCCTTGTGTTTGGTTCCTTTGATTTCATTTACCATTATATCTTGTGTATCCATGTTTCCGCAAGGTTCATCCAGACCGCACAGTCTTTCTGTAACCCCCTGCCGTCACTGCTCATCGTCAGCGGACCCGCAGTTCCAAGGCCATGGCATCCTTCAGGAAACATATGAAACTCGGCGGCAACTCCATGCTCTCTGAGCGCCTGCACAAACAGCAGAGAATTTTCTGCCGGAACCGTCTCATCTTCATACGTATGCCATAGAAATGTTGGGGGTGTATGCCTGCTGACCTGTTTCTCCAAAGACATCTCTTCTTTCCGGCTCTCAAACTCTGCTCCCAGAAGATTCCGAAAGCTCGGTTCATGACTGTACCTTCCGGAAGTGATCACCGGATAACTGAGAATCAGCCCATCCGGGCGCAGGGTTTTCGCATCCGTGCCAAGTGTCTCTGAAAGGAACCTCTTTTGAAAAAACACACCAAGGCTTGCAGCCAGATGCCCTCCCGCTGAAGATCCCTGTACAATCACCCGGTCCGGATCAACATACCATTCCCGGCTGTTGTCTCTTATGATTTTCACCGACTCTGCAAGCTGCAAAAGCGCCTCCGGATATCTCGCCGGAGCAGTCGAGTACCTGAGTACTGCTGCGTGAAATCCCATCGACATGAATTTCACCGCGATTCCTTCCGCTTCCCTGTCAGACGTCATTTCATATCCGCCTCCCGGGCAGATTACAATCATCGGCCTCAAACGTCCGTCATACAATTCTATGCTGTTATCCCACAGATAAAGATAAAGTTTTCCTCCGTTTCCTACTGTCAGCTCCTCGTGTCTCATATTACTACTCCTTTACAGTACGCTCCTTTTATTTTAATATATCTTCACGCAAATGTCGACCACTTTATTTATCCGGATCCCCCTCATTTCATCCCCTCCGGCCTTATCTATAGAAGAAATTGTATCCAGATTTCGCTTGTTGTGTCCCCGGATACGTGCTAGAATAAAGGTAAATACGCTCTTTACAACTGCCGCCTAAGAAAGGGATGCTTATGAGTTCACTAACAACATCTGACGTCAAATTAAAAAACAAAGAGAATTTGATACAATATATATATCAGCAGAAATGTACCCATCAAATGCAGATCTGTGAGGCACTGCATCTCAGCCGCCCGACAGTGATCCCAATGATCCGGGAATGCGAGGAAAAGGGCATTATCGAGAAAAACGGATTCTATGAATCTACCGGTGGACGCAAGGCAAATGCCATCTGCTTCATAGCAGACGCTAAAATTGCCATCGGAGTGGAGCTTCTGCAGGATTCCTATGAAATCACTGCTCTGGATCTCTATGGTGAAACACTGAATTTCGACAGCTATCATACTCCGTTTCATAATTCAGATTCTTATTTCAAATCTGTCTGCAGTTCTATCTTAAAGTTTATTGAAATAAACTCCATACCTTCCGAAAAAATTCTCGGTATCGGTATCGTACTGCAGGGATTGATATCTGCCGACGGATATTGCGTTACTTATGGCAAAATTCTTGACTGTACCGGACTTAGTATTGAATCTTTCACGAAATATCTTCCCTATCCATGCAAGTTTTTTCATGATGCCGAGGCTGCTGCCCAGGATGAACTCTGGCAGTCCCCGAATCTGCACAATGCCATCTATATGAATATCCGAAGCCATGTAAGCGGCGCAATCATTGTCAACAGGGAATTCTTAAAAGGGACTGAACTGAAAAGCGGTGTATTTGAACATATGACGCTCGTCCCTGACGGCAGACAGTGTTACTGCGGCAACAAAGGCTGCGTGGAAACATACTGTTCTACCCAGTCTCTGTTAGAAAATGCATATTCGCTGGACAATTTCTTTACCAAACTGCACCGGGGTGATCCGGGCTGTAAAAAAATCTGGATGCATTATCTGAAATATCTGGCATCTTCAATCAACAACTTACATATGTTCATTGATTATCCCGTCATTATCGGCGGAACATTGTCCCCCTATCTGCAGGGACGCGATATTTCCACACTACACCAGATGATCTATAACATTACAGCATTTCCGACAGAGAAAGAATTTATCAAACCGAGCTGCTGCCCCAATTCTCCCATCAGCCGCGGCGCCGCTCTTCCATACATCAGAAAATATTTAAAAACAATCGTCGGCGATCAATTAAATTAGAGCGTGCAGATGGCGGAAATGAATTTTCAAACACGCTATAAGGCAGGATACTCGTTATAAAACCAGCACCCTGCCTCATTTTTTCTCTGTATCCTTTAATTCAGATTCTCTTTCATTCCATCTGCCATCGCTTCCAGTATGATGCAGCATGATGTTGCACCTGCATCAAGCACTCCCCTGGAACGCTCGCCAAGACGGCTGGAACGTCCGAATTTTGCAACCATGTCTTTTGTTGAATCACGGCCGGCTCTCGCCGCATCTTTCATCTGGTCAAGAGCTGTCAAAAACTCCGTCCCATCCTCAGCTGCCTGTCTCATGCAGTCTGCCGCAGGACTCAATGTATCCACCAGCGTTTTGTCACCAACCTTAGCCTCTACAATCTCCTGAAGTCCCGAAAGTCCTGCCAAAAGCATCTCTGAAAGCTCTTTCGGCCCGATCTCTTCATAATCCTCTCCTGCATCTGCCATGTCCATGAAAATGGTACCGTAAATCGGCCCCATAGATCCGCCGATTTCAGCAAATAATATATTTCCCAGCTCAGACAATCCTTCTGTAAAAGAGAATTCTTTATCACCAAAACGTTTCTCGAACAGAGAAAACCCTTTATTCATATTCATCCCATGGTCTCCGTCTCCGATCAGGCCATCCACTTCCCCCAGGTACGCTTTATGATCCTGAATTCCTTTAACCATTGCCAGAAGAACGCTTTTACCGTCACTGTTTTTAAAAACACTCATTTTCAGACCTCCTGTTTTTCTATGATTCATGATCATCCACAATCAGAATTGTTTTAACCCCATACAATTTGCAGGCATATCAATCAGTTCCTTTAATTCCTCATCCAGTTTCATAACGGTAAGAGTGGCACCCATCATCTCCAGGGATGTGAAATAATTGCCCACATAAGCCTTATGGGTCTTAATTCCCTTCTCTTTGAGAATGCAGTCAATCTCATCATAAAGGACATAAAGTTCCATCACCGGTGTCGCGCCAAGTCCGGATACGAGCACGACAACCTCATCTCCGCTGACAAACGGATAATCCGGAAGCACAACATCTGTCATACGGCGCGCCATTTTATCTGCCGTCTCAAGCGGACACACCTCGATTCCCGGCTCCCCGTGATGTCCGATTCCCACTTCCATCGTTCCATCCTTGATTTCGAAATTCGGATGCCCGACCGCCGGAAGTGTACAAGGTGTCAGGCCGATTCCCACACTCCTTGTGTTGTCAATCGCCTTCTGCGCCGCCGCAACTACCTCGTCAAGTCCTGCTCCCTGAGAGGCTTTTGCTCCTCCCACTTTCCACATCAGTACTTCTCCGGCAACTCCGCGCCGTTTTTCTCTCTGATCTTTCGGTGCAGATGCGACATCATCGTTTGCGACAACCGTTTTCACTTCAATTCCCTGTTTCTTTGCCATTTTCACAGCCATCTTCACGTTCATATTATCGCCGGAATAATTGCCATAGAGGCAGGCAACCCCTCTGCCCTGATCTGCGCATTTGAAAGAGTCGAGGAACGCAGCTGCTGTCGGAGAAGAGCAGATCTCTCCCACTGCAGAGGCATCACACATATTCATACCCACATATCCGATAAATGCTGGCTTGTGGCCGGAACCGCCTCCGGTCACAACGCCGACTTTATCTGCCGGAATATTTCTTGCCTTGATAACACGAGGATTCTCTGTCGTCTCCACCAAATCACTGTGCGCCTTTACAAACCCTTTAAGCATTTCATCTACAATGTCATCAGGATCATTCATAATTCTCTGCATATCAGTTCTCCTCCTCTGGTTTCATATCTGGTACTAAAATAACTTTCAGCGCTCCATTTTCTCCGGTTTTCGCAATATGGAATCCTTTCTCCCAGTCTTCCAGCGCGAATTTATTCGTCACTACCCCTTCGGTCGGAAGCTTGCCGTTACCAATCCATTCAATGACTGTATCATAGCAGAATGGACTCAAGTGAACCCCTAACAGATCCAGCTCTTTCCGGTCACTGATAATGGACCAGTCACAGGTAACATCCTGGCCAAACACCGAAAATTCTACGAAACGTCCCATTTTCCGGATCGCCTGAAGTCCCTGTGTCACACTTGAAGGGTGTCCGCTTGCTTCTATATAAATGTCACATCCATATCCATCCGTCATTTCTTTAATTTTAGCTACTGCATCTTCCTTGCCCGGATTCATTACAATATCAGCACCAAATTCTTTCGCTTTTTTCAGACGCTCATCATTCATGTCAAGCACAACAAGACATTTGGGGTTACACTGGTGAATTGCCCCTACCATCCCAAGGCCAAGAGTACCAACACCGGAGAGAACTACAAAGTCTGTTGTCTTCACCTGCGCACGGTCAACACAATGGAATGAACATGCATAAGGCTCGATCAAAGCCGCATTCTCAATTGCCATCTCTTCCGGCACTACATAAGGAAGTGCTTCCTTGGTAAGTTTCACATATTCAGCCATACCGCCGTTTACATTATTCTGAAATCCAAAAAGGTCATGCTTCTCACACATCCAGTGGCGCCCCGTCTTGCAGAACATACACTCTCCGCAGGGTACAATCTGTTCCGGACAGATTCTGTCCCCTAATTTCCAGTTTCCTTTGACATTTTGCCCCATTTCAACAACTCTTCCGACAAACTCATGTCCGGGAATCATCGGTGCTTTGATATAGGCCGGCTGCCCGCTTCCTCCCCAGAAGCTTTCTGCTCCGCCAAATGCTTTCACATCTCCTGCGCAGATTCCGCACGCTTCTACTTTAAGGATCATTTCTCCTTCGCCTGCATGAGGTGTATCAACCATCTCAAAACGGTAATCACCAGGTGCATAAGCTACAATTGCTTTCATTTTTTCAGGTAAGTTACTCATTCTAATCCGTCCCTTCTTAATTTGATAATAATTGGCACTCTTATGTAAAATACAGT
This sequence comes from uncultured Lachnospiraceae bacterium, assembly GCA_900549995.1. Lineage (GTDB taxonomy): Bacteria > Bacillota > Clostridia > Lachnospirales > Lachnospiraceae > UMGS1251. The sequence continues at coordinate 7,758 of URQQ01000039.1, forward strand.
GTGCAGTTTCGCAACGAACTTAATTAAATATCGTTTACTTAAGTCTATATGAAAAGCATTTTTGTGTCAATCTATTAATTTCACTAAATCGAATCAATATATTTTGTATATTATTTATGATTGAGTATTTTTTAACCCTTCAATAATAGTAATATTTCACATATTAAATATGTTTTTCGGGTGTATTTGTCTACTTTTGTTATCCAACTTTCATCAACCAATAACTTCTGCGCTCAAAATCAGTATGTATTTATCCGTATTCTTTGTCATTTTTTTATCAATTGCAAAATGTATACTATTACCAATTTTTTCCAATGTTCACTCTCATTTTATAGTCTATTAGTTACAATTTCACGCTAAAAATTTTTATGATATATACTTTTTACACAATAAAGCAGTTCCTCCTTTGTGCTTATTCATCAATTGACGCAAAAAAATTAAAGATATATACTTTAGTCAATCAATTTTACATAACAATTCCAAAAGAATGGAGGTATGGCTGTAGTGGAAAAGCAAAATGAGAATATTCTCGAAATGAGAAAGATCGATAAAATTTTCCCCGGAGTGAAAGCGCTTGATCAGGTTGATTTCTCTGTACGCCAGGGAGAAGTCCACTGTCTGATCGGAGCCAACGGAGCAGGAAAGTCTACATTAATGAAGATCTTATCCGGCGCCTACGTCGAGGACGGCGGTGAAATCTTCTTTAATGGGAAGATCATGAAACCACACGGAACACAGGCACGGAAAGAAGAAGGGATATCCATTATTTACCAGGAACTTTCTTTATTTAATGAACTGACCGTCGGAGAAAACGTATTTATCAATCATTATCCCCGGAAATCCGGAAAGATCGACTGGAAGAAAGTATATGAAGAAACCCAGAAACTGGCAGACAGCATGAACATTAAAATTGACGCGAAAGCAAAAGTATCAGACCTGAATATCGGACAGCGCCAGCTCACTGAGATTATGAAAGCCCTCGCCTGCGAGGCAAAACTGATTGTTATGGATGAACCATCTTCCACACTTTCCAAGTCAGAATTCGAGATTTTAATCAAAGTCATTCAGGATCTGAAAGCAAAGGGGATCACGATTATCTATATCTCTCACCATCTGGAGGAATTGTTCATCGTCGGGGACCGGATCACTGTCTTAAGAGATGGTAAATTCGTGATCTGCGAAGAAACCAGCGGACTTGACGAGACATCTCTCGTCGGATATATGACCGGAGTGGACAACGATAAAATCACACATGATGAATCTGAAATCCGGCCAATCTCTGACAAGGTTGTCCTGGAACTGAAAAATGTGAGCAATTACAAAGTATCTAATATCAATATGAAACTTCATGAAGGAGAAGTTCTCGGCCTCTATGGGTTGGTCGGTGCCGGAAGGACCGAAGTACTTCAGTCGATCTTCGGACTGGCTCCGCTTACCGAAGGAGAAATCTTAATAAACGGGGAAAAGGTCCACATGAAGAGCACACAGGATGCGATCCGGCACCATATCGGGCTCGCACCGGAAAGCCGTAAGACCCAGGGCCTTGTACTGAAACTGCCTGTATGGGAGAACATGTCCATGGTTGCATTGTCGAATTTCAGAAAAGGCGGAAGGCTGAATTATAAATCCATTCATGAACGGTGTAATTACTATAAAGATACCCTGAAGATTAAAACCCCTACGGTAAATACCATTACAAACAATCTATCCGGCGGTAACCAGCAGAAAATAATTCTGGCCAAATGGATGATGAAAGACTGCGATATTCTCCTGCTTGATGAGCCTACCCAGGGAATTGATGTCATGGCAAAAGAAGAAATCTATAAGCTGATCAGGGAAATGACTCAGAACGGCAAAAGCGTCATCGTAGTATCCTCAGAACTGGAAGAACTTCTGAGAGTCTGCGACCGTATCCACGCGTTGTACGACGGACGCCAGGTCATCGAGGTGGATAAGGCAGAATTTAATCCGGATAACATATTACATGCGTCTGTTGTCGGACGAGAGAGGGACGAATAATGAACAAAAAAAATATGAACATGAGTTTATTTATCAAAAAGTATAATCTGATTATTTTGCTTCTTGTATTTATTATTATTTCAGCAGTGCTGTCACCAAACTTCCTGACCGCAAACAATTTTTTCAATCTTCTGCAGCAGGCTTCAATCCCGGGGATTGTGGCAATCGGAATGACACTTGTCATCCTGCTCGGCGGTATTGATCTGTCCGTCGGCTCCGTCCTCGCATTTTCCGGGATGGTCGCTTCTGTCACAGTCAGCCATTTCGGCGGCGGAGACAGCATGACAGGAATCATCCTTGGCTGTCTGATCGGTATTGTTGTCAGCGCAGTGATGGGACTGATTACCGGTATTATGACGGCAAGATTCCAGCTTCCAGATTTCATCGCGTCCCTTGCCATGATGGAGATCGCAAGAGGAGCCGCACTTCTTACAACAAGCGGAAATCCTGTCTTTGGCCTGGATGGGGCGTTCCACGTATTAGGCGGAGGATTCGTGTTTGACAAGGTGGCAATCAGCGGTATTTTCTGGATCATTTTGACCGTAATCTTTGGCCTGATACTAAAATACACTGTCTTCGGAAGAAGCCTGTTCGCCATCGGCGGCAACAAAGAAGCTGCGATGCTCTCAGGCATCAAAACAAAACACAATTATACAATTACATATGTATTATGCGGTGTATTGGCAGGTTTTGCCGGTATACTGACTGCTTCATGGATGTCCACAGGACAGCCGACAGCAGGAGATGGATATGAACTGGATGCCATCGCTGCCAGTGTCATCGGCGGCGCAAGCTTAAGCGGAGGCGCAGGTTCTATCTGGGGAACATTCGGTGGTGTATTCCTTCTGCAGATTTTGACGAATATCTTCAATCTGGTAGGTTTGCCTTCTTACTATCAGCGGATCGCAAAAGGAGTCATTATAGTTCTGGCACTGTTATTAAACAAGTTTGTATCCAAGGAGAAAAAATAACTCCGGATACATGCCAAACACAAATTCTTATTTCATGGGAGGAAACATTATGAAGTTCAAAAAAGCAACCACAATTCTTTTAGCAGCAGCAATGACACTTGGGCTGGCAGCCTGCGGAGGCAGCAAGTCAGCAGATACAAAGAAAGAGGAGAAAAAAGCATCCTCTGATTCTTTTACCATTGGTTTCTCCAATTGTTCTCAGGACACGCCTTTCTTTGCAAACATGACTCCTATCATCGAAGACTATGCAAAAGAGAAAGGAATTAAAGTAATCTCTCTGAACGCTGACAACGATGTTTCAAAACAAAATAAAGATATTCAGGATCTGATCTCAAGAGGAATTGATATTCTGATCACCAACCCGGTGAATGAAGACGGGCCATCTGCCGGAATCGAAGCCTGTAACAAAGCAGATATTCCAGTCATCACTGTAGATAAAAATGTGAAAACAGGCAATACCGCCTGGGTAGGACGTGACAATAAAGAAATGGGCCGTCTCGTCGGCGAGAAATTAATCGAGATGCTCGGAGGCGCAGACAAAGCCAAAGGAACCATTCTCGAAATCCAGGGAACTGCCGGTTCTACAACAATGATGAACCGCCGCGACGGTTTCCACGAAGCAGTGGAAAAAGTACCGGGGCTTAAAATTGTCCAGTCTTCTTACTGTGACTATGACCGTTCCAAAGCGATCCCTGCAACACAGGATCTTCTTCAGGCAAACAAAGACGTCGTAGCTATTTTCGGCCACAATGACGATATGGCAATCGGTGCAGCCCAGGTATGTAAGGAACAGGGATTAAGTGACGTTCTTGTATGCGGCGTTGATGGACTGATGGAAGCAGTTTTGAAAATCCAGGATGGACAGTATGCATGTACAGCTTCCAATGACCCTGTCCTTCTCGGCCAGACCGCAGTTGACACAGCAATAAAAATCATGAATAAAGAAAAAGTAGACGAATTCGTAGACGCAGGAACCGTAGTCATCGATTCCTCCAACGTGGCAGAATACGCTAACAAAGACCTTGATTTCGCAACTATGGTAAAATAAAAAATCATGACAGGAATGGTAAGAAGGCATCTGCCATTTCATACGGGAGGACTTACGTCCTCCCGCTTTTTGGCTTATTTTATTCTTTTATCCTGAACTTTCCGAGCAGCTCTTTTAATACCATCGCCTGGGCTGACAGCTCTTCACTGGCCGCAGCACTTTCTTCTGCTGTCGCCGAATTCACCTGCACCACATTGGAAATCTGCTTAATCCCGCTGTTTACCTGCTCTGCAGACTGCGCCTGCTCACCGGATGCACGGGAGATTTCATTGACCATCGCTGTCACATCCGTGACATTTTTCACGACATGCTGCAGTGACTGCGCCGTCTCATCTGCGATTTTCACTCCGTTTTCAACAGCTCTCAGGGAATTTGCGATCAGCGCTGATGTATTCTTTGATGCAGCTGAACTTTTAGATGCCAGATTTCTTACTTCGTCAGCAACAACAGAAAATCCTCTTCCGGCATCTCCTGCACGCGCCGCTTCCACCGAAGCATTCAGCGACAGAATGTTTGTCTGGAACGCAATGTCTTCAATTACCTTGATTATTTTCTCGATTTCACGGGAAGAATCTCTGATCTCAGTCATTGCCTTTACCAGTTCCTGCATCCTCTGGTTACTCTTCTCCACTTCATCCCCTGCCGATACTGCCCTCTGATTTACTTCGACTGCATTTCTGGCATTGATCTTTATCTGGTCAGAAATATCTCCGATACTGGAGGCCAGCTCTTCCACCGTCCCAGCCTGCTCTGAGGCTCCCTGGGCAAGCGCCTGCGCACCTGCCGAGACCTGTTCTGAGCCGCTTGAAACCTGTTCCGCAGATATTCTGATCTGTCCAAGCGTAAAGTTTAAAGATTCAATAATCTGCATCAAAGCATGCCGGATCGGCTGGAAATCACCGACATACTCTCCCTCTACACTAAGCTCCAGATTTCCTGCTGATATTTCCCCCAGAATGCGGGAGAGATCTCCAATCATCACTTTCAGCGTCTGTACAGATATTCTGGCACTGTCAGCCATACGCCCGATTTCATCATCCCCGTACACCGGAATCTCTACCGTTAAGTTCCCTCCTGCAAATGCCTCCATGCTGCCGCTGACCTCTGTCAGGGGCCTCATCACTTTCCTGACAATCGCTATAATCACAACAACCAAAATGATAAGTATAAGCGCTGCCAGCACTGCCATTAACATCACCAGATGATTCCGCGTGGCATTGACCTCCGATACCGGCAATGTTGCAATCGCCAGCCATCCTGTCGTTTCACTCTTTGTAAATATAGAGGTATAGTCAATTCCGCCGTACTCAAAATCCACAACACCTGTATAGTCATCATGGACCTTCTTTTTGTAATCATCCGATATCTCAAGTTCTGCCACATTTTTCCCCAGCGCAGTCGGATCATCACTGTAGATATAGCAGTCATCATTGGCAATCAGTTCCATATATCCCTGCTGCCCTACTTTTATCTCAGCAAGCCGTTTTGTCATATCATCTGAATAGACATCAAATCCCATAAAACCTGCAATTTCTGTACCATCACGTGAAAACACAGGCGATACCGCAGATACCACCTCTTCTCCGCTGATCGGATCCTGATACGGTTCCGAAACGACCGCCTTTTTCTCTTCCTGAACCATCTGATACCATTGTGCATCCGCAAGCCCTGCCTCAACAACTTCCCCGTTCGCCAGAAGATAGCAGTCCGTCTTTGCATCCGCAGCCCAGGCCTGTATCACATGTTCCTCTTTCATCTCTTCCAGCGCACCGGATAATTCCAGAAGAACATTCTGCTTACTTTCATATGCATCAATATCCTCCCGTGTGTTCACAGACGCAAAGTAGTCCTGAAGATCCCCGCTTTTCTGGAACATCCCCGCAACCTTCACTTTGTTACCGAAAAAATCATCCACCATGGCTACCGCATAATCCGCCTGCGTCTGCAGCAATTTGTCATTCAATGCAGAAATACTCTGCGTTGCTATGATACCAGATACAATCATCAATATCACAAATGACGGTATCAATACCGCAAGGAGACTTCGTATAATCCTGTGCGACACAGATTTCCTTCTTCGATTCCAGTTCCTCTTTTTGGCTCCCTTTGGCTCCTTCGACAATTCCTGCATAATTTTCCCCCATCTCAACGGCATTTTAACATATTATTTATTATAATATGTTTCCTGCCGTCAGACAAGCAAAGCCTGAAAATATAACGCATTTTATCTGATGTCATAGACGCTTCTTACTTTCAATCCCGTCGTATCTCCTCTCAATACTTTCACTCTTTTCTCCCCCGCGTTCATGTCAAAATAATTATCTGAAAGGACAATATCTTCTGCTTCATTTAAGATCTCCACACTCTTGGCGTAGCTCTCCGAACGGACAATTATTTCATCCCCCAGTACTGCGGCCGAAAGTTTCGGATCTTCATATTGGAAATATTTTGGATAAGAAAACAGTACCGTGCCTTCAGAAACAATCTCTTCGTCCCGGATCATCTGGAAACTCACATACTCCTTGCGGATCCGTAATTCAGGAAGTTCTTTTTTCTCAAGCCATACCGCAGACAATGGAGGAATCTGAACCGTCTGTGTCTCCTCATGCAGGATCCGGGCTTTTGCGTCCCTTACCTGCCAGCTGATTTTCACTTCTGCCTCTTCCCGGGTCTCATTTGCCGCATTCAGACGGATGGATTTCTCAAATTCAAAATGTTCCCGGTTCATATCTGCTTCCTGTGTCATCATTCCCTCTTCCTGGCAGCTGACAAGCAGAGGCGCAAAAAATCTCTTGGCATAATAATGCAGCGCTTTCCATCTTCCCGTGTAATCAATGGACGACCATGATATGACCGGCCAGCAGTCATTTAACTGCCAGTAAACCGCCCCCATGCATCTCCCTCTGTTTCTCCGGAAATGTTCGACGCCGTACCGGATGGCTTCTCCCTGAAGCAGCTGGGAGGCATAGAGAAAGGTGTTAAAATCCGAAGGATACAGAAATGTCTGCTGCAGATAATTCATAATCTTTCCATTGGCTCCGTAATTCCGCTGATGTTTCTCCATAATATAGGAAAACGGATTCCAGTCTTTCTCATCATCTGTGAACGTCTCAATTGTCTTTTGACACGGAAACGACTGAAATCCAAATTCCGACGCATAACGGAAGTAATATTTCCGGTATTCCGAGAATGGTTTGTTTCCATGCCAGACTTCCCAGTAATGCACATCGCCGCGGTCAGGATCATTGGGATTGTCAAAGGAACCTCCGGAGGACGGGCTGGCCGGCCAGTAAAATGTCTGCGGATCATATTCCTTCAATACCTGCGGGATCAGATCCTCATACATCAGAATGTAATCCCTCACTTCTGTATGCTTTGTCACCCAATGGTGTCCCTCACTCACAAACTGCTCCATCTCGTTGTTACCGCACCATAATCCAAGACTTGCATGATGCCTTATACGTTTCACATTATCAATGAACTCCTGCCGGATATTCTCTTTAAATTCAGGTGTCAATTCATAGACTGCACAGGCGAACATAAAATCCTGCCAGACAATCAGTCCCAGTTCGTCACACAGGTCAAAAAACCAGTCTTCCGGGTAGTAACCGCCTCCCCAGACACGTATCGTATTAAAATTCGCATCCCTGCTGTCCGTAAGAAGCTTCCTTGTCTTTTCTTCTGACGTTCTTCCGATCAGATGGTCCTCCGGGATATAATCAGCACCCATGGCAAAAATTTTTACGCCGTTCACTTCATGGGCAAAGCATTCTCCCCACGCATCCTTCTCCCTCCGGACCGTCATCGTACGAAGTCCGATTCTGTTCTCCCAGAGATCCTCCATCTGCTCCTGACAATATAAAATGACCTTTACATGATAGAGATTCTGCTCTCCGTATCCATTCGGCCACCAGAGCATCGGTTCCTCAATCCAGATGGACTCAGGGGAATCTTCATATCTTCTTGTTTCTCCTTTCGGATCGGTAATCACCACTTCGTATCTTCTCTCCCCGTTTTTTTCCTCCATTTCTGTCTCAACCTGAAACTGAAGCTTTACCTTTGTCTCTTCATGTATCTGCCGGATATACACACTTTCGATGCGTCCCTTTTCTATCCCCGTAAGCGTTACCTTCCGGAAAATTCCGGCATCGGGAAGATGTGCTCCCCAGTCCCAGCCAAACATGCAGTGGGCTTTCCGGATATGGACGAATCCATCCAGCGCATCTTCCGACCCAAGTGTCCGGCACTTCTGATACTCCTCTCTGATGTACCGGTTCGGCGAATGCAGAAGGACACGGAGTGTATTCTCCCCTTCCCTGAGAAGGTCCGTCACATCATATTCCCAGACTCTGTGCATGTTAAACGCGCTCCCCGCCGGCCTTTCATTTACATAAATATCCGCAATCGTGTCAATCCCGTCGAAATGCAGAAGCTTCTTTTTGCACGCACTGACTTCTTTTTCCAGATAAAATGATGCCTCATATTCATAATCATATTCCATCAGCTCAAGCGCCTTTTCTTCATTATCTTTAAAGAATGGATCTTCCATCTGCCCATTCCTTAAGAGGTCCGTATAGACAGTCCCCGGAACAGATGCCTGCTGCCACATAGCCTCTCCCGCTTTTCTCATCTTCCATCTACCGCATAAATTCTGCTGTATCATCAATTTTCTTCTCCTTACTTCACTTCTTAAAAAGGGCATCCCCATAAGAGATGCCCCCTGTCTCACTGTTATTTTGTCTCTTTCCACTCATCGATCTGTCTCTGCATTTCATCGATGACATCCTGCACTCCTGTTGCTTCCAGTTTCTTCTGCACCTGCGGCAGATATTCTTCCGGGTCAACGCTTCCTGTATATAATGATTTTCCGAACTCATCGAGGATATTTCTGAATCCGGCCACCTGTGTGCTCACTGGTTCCAGGTCAAAGTCGAACCCAAAAGAAGGCGCTTCCTGGGACTCATCATTAAATTCTTTAAAAGTTGCCCATTTATCTACCGGCTCATTGTCCATCACATAAGTGTTGAATAAACCGCCCTGCACCCAGTATGGTACAGAATAATCTTTCTTTGTCTCCTCATTTAACTTCACTTTTTTATCATAAATATAGTCTTTTCCTTCTGCAGCCGCAAGTTCTTCCTCCGGAACATCTACCAGATCATAATGAACTCCCTCAATCCCATAGTTGAGAAGATTTCTCAGATACTGGTCTGTGTTCACAAGATTTAAAAATTCCATCGCTTTTTCCGGATGTTCTGAATTCTTATTGATCGCCGTCAGAGAACCTCTGGCAGAAGCATTCGTGATCTGTGTATCCATAATCTGTGAAGACACAACTTCATAGCCAAGAGTCTCTCCCCATTTCAAATCTGCATATGGCTGACCGTCACCCTTCGTCACAAAACGTTTGACCGATTTATCATCATCTGCTGTCGCGGCATCTTTATTGATATATCCTGCAAGGTAATATTTTCTCATTGTCTGAAGTGTTGATTTCATCTTCTCAGTCTCAAAGATGTTCTTCACAGTCAAAGTATCATCGCCATATTCAATCCCTACCGGATCCTGGATTTTGTCCATATATGTAGGTGCTGTATAAGACTTTGTGAGATACATCGGAACAACGTCCGGCTCCTTTTCCTTGATCAGCTTCAGCCATGGCTCCAGATCTTCCAGTGTATGTATGTCTTCATATGGAATATTGTATTTATCAACATATTCTTTTGTAAATACCCACATTGGACAGCTTCCGATCTCTTTCTCTGTCGGCACTCCATAAGTTTTGCCGCTTACTTTCGCCGCCTCAAAAAACCTCGGATCTGTGTTCTCATACATTTCTTTTCCTTCCTTTTTCAGAAGGTCATCCAGTTCAAGAAACGCGCCTTTCTGGGCATTCTGGAGATAATCATTCGCCCAGGAACAGGTAAAGCACATATCCCACTGGTCTCCGGTATTGATCACCACCTGCATCTTCTGATTGTAATCGCCCCATCCGATATTGATTACTTTTACTTTGACACCGATTTTATCTTCCGTATACTCATTGACTTTTTCAATCACTTTATCCGCGTCTTTCTGTGTGTCCCCAACCTGATACCATGTCAGTTCTACAATCTCATCCCCGTTCTTATTCTTCTTTGCCTTGCTCCCGCAACCGCTTAACAGCCCCGCCGCAAGGACAAAAGCCATACCAAACGCAAGCACTCTTTTCACTTTATTCCATTTCATGATCTATATCCTCCTGCTCATTCACTCTCTTATTCTTTTACCGCACCTACCGTCAGCCCGTTGACAAAATATCTCTGGAAGAACGGATAGGCAAATATAATCGGCAATGTAGAAATTACTACAATCGCCATCTTAATTGTTTCTTTCGGCAGGTTCGCCGCTGCTGTCAGGCCGTCAACCCCCATCATTGATTTGTTGCTGGCCAGCCAGTCGATGGAACTTTCAATCTGCACAAGCAGATACTGAAGCGGAACCCATTCCTTGCTGTCCAGATACATCATGGCATTAAACCAGTCATTCCAGTAACCAAGTGTCAGGAACAGCCCGATGGTCGCAAGCCCGGGAAGTGCCATCGGAATGATGATTTTAAAGAACAGCTTCCATTCCGACGCCCCATCGATTTTTGCCGACTCCACCACCGCATCCGGGATACTTGTCTTAAAAAATGTCCGCAGTACGATGACATTAAAAGAATTCATACAGAGCGGCAGAATCAGCGCCCATATCGTATCCTTTAACATCAGCACCTTCGTCACGATCAGATAGTTGGCAATCATACCACCGCTGAACAGCATCGGAATCGTGATCATCGTCGTAAAAAATTTCTTAAACGCATATGTTTTTCTCGACAATGCATAGGCATATGTTCCCGTAAGAAGAAGGCCAATCACAGTTCCAAGCACCGTAACAAGAATCGTAACCCCATAACTCCGGATGATATTGTCCCCCGCGCTGACGATATATTTATAAGCATACAGACTGAATTTTTCAGGAATAAACCTGTACCCATTCATCACAAGCGTATTCTCATCCGTCAGGGAAATAATAATTACGAATATAAATGGTATCACACTTGCCAGTGACAGGATACTCAAAATAATATTAAACACGACATTTGTAGATTTTTTTATTTTATTATACTCGCATACTTCCTGTTCCGCCTCTTTTTTTAAAGACATTCTTTTTTTCTTCACAGCCATATTCTCCCCTCCTTCCTAGAACAGCGCATTTTCATTGTCCACTTTAGATACGATTTTATTGGCAATCATAATCAGTACAAATCCGACCGTAGACTGGAACAGTGCCGCCGCCGAACTCATGCCAATCTCACCATTCGTCTTAAGCGCACGGAAGATATATGTATCAAGTACATTTGTCACCGGATAAAGCGGACCAGAATCTTTCGGCAGCTGGTAGAATAATCCGAAGTCAGCTTTGAAAATACCTCCGACGGCCATAATCAGCAGAATTGTGATGACTGGTTTTAACAGTGGAAGTGTAATGTATTTGATCTGCTGCCATTTGGAAGCTCCGTCAAGAACCGATGCCTCATAGTAAGTCTTATCGATTCCGCAGATAGAAGCCAGATATACGACGGTGTTATAACCGATTCCTTTCCATTGGCTCATGAAAATAATGATGAACGGCCAGTATTTTTTCTCTGTATACCATGAAATTCCATTGATGCCGAACTGTTGAAGTACTGAATTGACGTATCCTTTCTCCGGGTTCAGAAATGCGAACAGACAATAGCTGACTACAACCCAGGACAGGAAATATGGTAAGAACATGGAGCTCTGGTAGATCTTTGTCATCCCTTTATTACGGATTTCATTTAGCAGAAGTGCCACGATCACCGGGAGAACTACTCCAAGAACGATAAACACCGCATTATAAAGAATTGTATTTCTCACGATGACTGCCGCGTCACCGCTGCTGAACAAAAACTTGAAATTATCAAAACCAACGGTCTCACTTGTGATCAGGCTGTGGAAAAATCCCCCTGTAAGCCTGAACTTTTTAAATGCAACAAGAATTCCAAACAATGGAAGATATGCAAACAGCAGAAACCATACTGCACCAGGCATACTCAAAAACAAAAGTTCCTTGTTGGTTTTCACCCGTGTGAAAAATCCGGGCTTCTTTGCTTTACTTTGTTGTTTTACTTTCAACTTTTTACCTCCTTTTCTCTCAGAATTCATACAATTAACCGGTTTTGTGTGATTTCTCTTTCTATAGATAACTATACCTGAAAAGGATGGGAACTGAATAGTCGAAAACTTTTAGAAACATTGTACATATTCTAGTGAGATCTGTGACATGCCAATAATATTTTAAGTGTGGATTTAAAGACATTTATAAAAAGCAGCAGGCACATCAGTGATGATCCGATATGCCTGCTGCCTTCCTTCATTTTATAACAATTATTCTGCCAATACTTCTTCTGCAGAGAGTTTTGCTGCCCTTCGTTCTGCCTTCCGGTCTTCCATCGCAGAAATGCAGACCGCACAGTTCGCGTCTCCTGTGATATTAACCACCGTACGTCCCATGTCAAGAATCCTGTCTATTCCTGCAATCAGGGCGATGCCTTCCAGCGGAAGTCCCGCGCTTTGCAGTACCATGGAGAGCATGATGACCCCGGAACCTGGAACTCCTGCTGTCCCGACAGATGCCAGTGTCGCAGTGACAACAATCATGATCTGCTGGGTAATGGAAAGATCGATTCCGAACACATTGGCAATAAAGATCGCGCATACTCCCTGATAGATGGAGGTACCATTCATATTGATCGTCGCCCCAAGAGGAAGTACAAAGCTTGTGATTTCCTTTTTCGCGCCAAGTTTCTGGCTGCATTCAATATTCAGCGGCAATGTGCCGACGGAGCTGGAGGATGAGAACGCCATTGTCATCGCAGGCATCATCTCTTTAAAAAATCTCTTCGGTGAAATATGCGCCATACTTTTCGAGGTAATGGAAAACACAATCAGCATATGGAACAGATACCCTGCATAAATTACGAGAATCAGCTTTAAAAGCGGCAGAAGAACAGACGGCCCGTTTTCCGCAACTACCGGAAGTAAAAGTGCAAATACTCCGATCGGAGAAAGCTGAATAATCATCCCCATAATTTTCAGGCAGACCTCTGTCATACTGTCCACAAGCCGCCCAAGAGGTTCCCCTTTTTCCCCGGCGAGGATGATCCCGAAACCGAAAAACAAAGCCAGCACGATGACCTGAAGCATTGTGGCTGTCACAAGAGGTTCCACTGCATTGGATGGAAAGATATTCAATAGTGTATCCATGAGGCTCGGCGTCTCCACTGCCTCAAACGTCAGATCCTGTGCGCCAAGCGAAAGCCCTGTTCCTACGTTGCTGACATTTGCAAATACCATACCAAGTGTCACCGCAACTGCGGTTGTGACAAGATAAAAAGAGACGCTTTTCAGACCGACAGAACCAACTTTTCTTATATCCTTCATGGAAATCACTCCGCTGATAATAGAGCAAAGTACTACCGGAACGACAATCATTTTAATGAGATTTAAAAAGAGGGTTCCAAATGGCTTGATGTATGTGACTGCGAATTCGGGATTTTTCTGGAATGGAATTCCTCCAAGGATTCCCAGGACCATACCAATCATAATCAGGACCGGGAGTGATAGTTTTTTCTTTTTCATGAACATTCTCCTTTCAATATACAACATTCCCCGTAAGTTCTTATCTGTTTTCCATATTAGAAATAACCTACAAAAAACTACAGAAAAATACGCAGGAAATTAAAAATTGCACAATTTTTATTTTTTTCACGTCTTGCGCAGTACAATTTTTAACTGTATACTGAGTTATAGTCTTTGTTTTATAGTGCAATATTGACAAAAATATATCAAAGAACGGAGAAATGGAATGACACTGTCAGCAAAACTTCAGAAAAATCAACAAATCAGGGTTCTTTTATACGGCCTTCTTCTGGGGCTGGTATGTCAGATCTATATCTCACCGTTTGGATACTCCGGCTATGTGATTTCCCTTGGAACCCCGGCTTTGAACACACTGCTTTTATTAAAATCAAAACTTCCTGCGGGAAGGCTGACCGCTGTGATGACTTTCTCCGCCTGTCTTCTGCGCGGACTTACAGGTGTCATCGGCCATCAGATGTCCTTTGGGAGAATGTTTATTCCTGCTCTTCTTTATTATGGTATTTACTCTATTTTGCTTGTTGTCTCACTGCGCTTTCTTAAAAAACAGCAGAAATCACGAATGATGATTGCCATGACTGTCTGTGATTTTGCCGCCAATCTGCTGCAGCTTGTATTCCTGGGTCATACAGGCAGTGAGTCCGTAGTCTATTCTGCCGCTGTAGCTGTCCTCCGGGGAATTTTTGTATGGCTCTTATACAGCATGTACGAATGGGAACACTTATATCTGAGAAAGAAGGAGCATCAAAGCCATTATGCAGAACTGAATTCCATCGTCTCTGACATTTACGCAGAATCCTTCTATCTAAAGAAATCAATGGGAGACCTGAATGAACTGATGAAAAAGAGCCACCAGCTGTATGAAGATTTAAAAGATCAGTCCGAATATGCCGGACGGGCACTGGATATCGCAAGGGAAACCCACGAGATCCGAAAGGATTACCAGCGTATTGAACAGGGCATCCATGCGTTAGTCAGGGAACACGAAGAAAAGAGCATGAAGATGTCTGAAATTTTCAGAATCATTCAGGACAATACACTCCGGCAGATTGAAGAACGAAACCAGCAGACAGAACTGAAAATCAACTGCCTTTCTGACCTTGAGATACGCAGATACTATGATCTGTTCACAATTTTGAACAACCTGATTGTAAATGCCCTGGATGCATGCAACGAGAACGGCAGGCTGTCTGTCTCAGCCGAAGTAAGGCAGGACATGCTTTTCCTGACCGTCTCCGACAACGGATGCGGTATTGAAGAAGATATGGTTCCCTTCATCTGGGGAGCAGGCTTTTCAACCAAATATGACGCCAAAAGCGGAAAAATGTCTACCGGCATCGGCCTCTGTCATGTATCAAATGTCGTAAACCACCTGAACGGGACAGCCGAGGTCACCAGCCAGCCAGGAAAAGGGACGAGCTTTTCTGTTCAGATACCGGTAAAATCGATCTCATAAATACAGGAGAATACCATATGAAACCAACAATCTTTATTGTAGATGATGATAAAAATATTCAAAAAATGCTGGAACTTTTTATCCGTAAAAATGATCTTGGACAGATCGCCGGAACACAGGATTCCGGGACAGAAGCCGCCGAAGATATCCTGTTTATCCAGCCAGATATCGTACTTCTTGATCTTTTGCTTCCCGGCAAAGACGGTATCCGGGTATTGGATGAACTGAATCAGGGCGGATATCAGGGAAAAGTCATTATGATCTCACAGGTCGATGACGCTGAAATGATGGGAAGCGCCTATGAGCGCGGCATAATGTTCTATATCAACAAACCGCTGAATGCAATCGAGGTGGTCAGTGTGATCAGCAATGTCTCGAAACTGGTACTTTTGCAGAAATCCATGGACACGATTCAGGGTGCACTTCTCGGCCTCCATGGCGCGCCAGCTGTAAATCCCAGAAAACTGGAGGACCGGTTCCAGAAAATATGTTCCGACATTGGAATCCTTGGAATGAAAGGCATGGACGAATTAAAAAAGATTGTATTTGTCATCCACGATTACCAGCGCGATGACAAAAGCTATCAGATGAAGGCCGTCTATGAGAAAGTTGCCAGAGAGCTGTACGGCGAAGATCAGCTGGATCTGAATAAAAAAGCTTTGGAACAGCGGATCCGGCGGATCATGGTCAAGGCACTAGACCACATCGCCCAGATGGGCGCGGAAGATTATTATGATCCGGTATTTGCAGACTATGCCAGTCTTCTGTTTGATTTTGGGCTTGTCCGCACGAAGATGCAGAATTTAAAGGATAAGACGGCGGAGCCCGGACGCATCAGTTCGAAAAAATTCATCGAGGGTATTCTGATGCGGATGACAACGGACTAGCTAGTCCATCATGTATTTCCGGGCAATATTATAAAGCATGGTCTGATTTTCACGAATCCATCTGTCATAGGAGACACCGGATTCCTCCACTGTTCTACCAAGCTCAGTCAGGAACAGCAAAATCTGTTCTTCTTCCATCACACCGGCCTGATTCCCAAAACATTCTCTTCCTTGAATACTGCATCCTTTCAAATGCACAGTGTACACATGATGCGGCACCTTATCCACCATCTTGATCCCTCCATGGAATCCGATCTCACCGGTCTGGTGGGTTCCGCAGGAGGACGGACATCCCGAAATGTGAATCTTTGGAAGGCTTTCTTCTCTTAAGCCTGCCTCCCGGCACGCCTTTACCACTTCACGGATCAATTTCTGGGAATCGCAGATTCCCGCCTGGCACACAGAGGCTCCGATACACGCGACAGAAGTCTCAATCAGAGATTTGGCACTGTCCTTCGTAAGTTCCAGAATCTTTTCTGCCTCCTGTCCGGTAAGATGAATCACATACAAACCCGCATCCGGCGAAAGACGGCATTCCACTTCCTCCATCTCCTGTACTGCAGCCAAAAGATTTCTGAAAATCTCACGGGGCGGACATCCTCCCACCGGATGGTACGATACGGCAAAAAGGCCTGGCTGTTTCTGCGCTGTAACACGCCTTCCCGAAGCAGATGTCCCATCCCCTTTCTTTGTAATCCGATACGGTTCTACCGTGACATCCAGTTTCTCTCCTGACTGGTAAATGTGATCAAGTTTCTCAAGAAATGCCTTTTTGTATCCCTCATCCCCCAGTTTGTCACGCATAAATCTTGTTCTGGCACGGCCCCGCTGTTCATAATTCCCATAGTCCAGAAACGTATCACGCATAGCACAGATATAATACAGAATTTCAGAAGGCGGTATATGTTCTGCAATCTTCAGGCCAAGTTTCGGATGAATGCCAAGCCCTCCGGCACTGTATACATCAAAGGTACCATCTGCGCAGGCCGCAAATCCAAGATCCCTGTAAGTTGCATGCGTCGTATTCGCAGGTCCATTGGAAAATCCTACTTTCAGCTTACGTGGCATCTTTTTCTCATGAAGGAAGGTGAGCAGGTATTCTGCCGCAGATTCTGCATACGGCAATACATCAAAATATTCCCCCTTTTCTACTCCGGAAAGCGGGGCACACATGACATTCCTCGGATAATCTCCTCCGCCTCCAAGGGTGATGATCCCGTGTGCAAATGCTTCCTCAATAATCTCGCATACTGCCTTCGGCGATAGATTATGAAGCTGAATGGTCTGACATGTCGTAAAATGAACCAGATCAATGTTATATTTCTCAATTGTCTCTGCAATGAAGCAAAGCTGATCCTTCGTGATCCGCCCTCCGGTCAGACGAAGCCGCAGCATACTGGCTTTGCCTCCCCTCTGCGCATAACTTCCGAACGCACCTGAGATTCCTTTATACTCATTTTTACTAAGCTCTCCCCGATAAAACTGCTGCGTTTTCTCATGGAAATATTCCAGATCTTTTTTCCATTCCATGGTGCCAAATTTTGTCATTGTAATTCTCCTTTAAGATGATGTAATTATTCTTTCCGCAAATGCTTGAAAATATCAGCCGGCCTTACATTTTGCACACAAAAAAGTTCTGTATTTCTCTTCCTATTCTCCGGGAAATACAGAACTTTTTCATTTAATATAATGTTAATCGACTGTTTTTACATAGGCCGCCGCATTGATTCCGGCGATGGCACCGTCTGATACAGCCGTTGCCGCCTGACGGACCTGTTTCACACAGATATCCCCGGCTGCATAGACACCTTCTATATTGGTCTCCTGTTTTTCGTCTGCCACCAGATATCCATCTATTGTCTCAAGCATCGGATACATCTCTGTGTTCGGCACAGACCCTGCATAAATGTATACTGCACATCCCGGAGAATGGATCTCTTTGACTTCTCCTGTATGCTCATCCGTAATCTTAAGAAGCTCTGCCTGATCAGTACCCTCAACCGCTGTCAGCCTGGAATGCAGCATTACTTCAATGTTATCCGTCTTTTTCACTTTTTCCGTAAATTCAGGAATTGCTCCCAGCTGGTCTTCAAAATGAATAATTGTAAGTTTAGAGGCAAAACCTGCAAGATACAGCGCTTCTTTTACCGCGCCATCCGCTCCGCCTACGACAAACATTTCTTTCCCCTCATAGTCCTTTGCCGATTCACTCGCATTCATCCCAACGCCTTTCTGTGACAGCTCGGCCTCACCGGGGATACCAAGTGCTCTCTTTGTTGTTCCGGCCGCTATAATGACCGCTTTCGCTTCATACACATTTTGTTCTGTAGTAATCTTTTTTATTTTTCCTGTAAGTTCCGCATAAAGGACTGTTTCCATGCGTATCTCTACTCCGGCAGCTTCCGCCTGGCGTCTGAGTCTGTCTGCAAAACTTTTTCCAGTCTCATTTTCAATAATTCCCGAATAATGAGTGACTGTAGAGACACTTCCCAGAAGACCTCCGACTGATTTTTTCTCCAATACTACCGTTTTTAAACCACGGCTTGCGCTGTAAATGGCACTGCTGATCCCGGCAGGACCGCCTCCGATAACACAGATATCATACATTTTCATTCCCTGACCTTTCTAAATTAATTTCTATTTCATTCCTGTCTGTAAGTGATTCTATCACAGATCATTCATTAAATAAAATTATATTAATTTATTTTATCATAAACTATATTTATGATACAGGAATGATTTGTCCCTCTAATATTTTTTCATCTCCCGCAGAGAAGCCGGTGACACACCGTAACACTGTTTAAATTTCCGGTAAAAATAACTGGTATCCGTATACCCCACTTTTTCAGCGATATCGTGAATCTTCATATTTGTGTTCAGGATCAGATCTTTCGCGGCCGCATTTTTCGTATTGCTTAAGTACTGCGCAAAGGAGCATCCTGCCTCTTTCTGGAAAATCTGTCCCAGATAAGAAGCATTCATGTGATACTTGTACGACAACGTCTTCAAATTCATATCTTCTTCGTAATGTTCCTGCACCTCCGTGAGTATCTGTTTCACAACAGGCGTATACTGGGAATCGCTTTCATGCAGACAGGTAATCATCTCCGCTGCCGTACCGATGAACATCGTCTTGATCACTGATAAATCCTCCGCCTGAAAAATCTGTGCTGCCATCTCCGGAAGATTGTGGATACTCTCCGGGTCTTTCAGATTATATTCTGACTGTATCTCTGAGAGAAGAAGCGCAATCTTCAGGCACATCTGGTACAGTTCATCCACATCCGTCTCTTTTTTTACATTGCTCAGAAACAGATTCTCCAGATACTCTCTTGCCTCTTCCTGCTTTTTCTGCAGAATCAGTTTGCGGAGGCTGGCACTGTCAAATACACTGTCTGTAGAGCTCCCTCTTTTGATCTGTCCAGGCGCAATACAGCTTCCATATCCTTCGATGATCTGATATCTGTCCATTCTCCTTGCTTCCTGATATGCAGACGGCAGCATCCTGATCTCTGTAAATGCCGTCCCAAGGCCGATATAACTTAAGATTCCATAGTCGCTCTCCAGCCGGTTCTGAATCATGCCAAGCACTCTGAGACACTCTTCTTCATCCTCCTGATCCATCCTCACAAGAAGCAGAAGCCGCTCCGGTGACAGATAAACCGCCCTTACTTCTTCTTCCTTTTGAAGCTCCACAAGAATATCCGTCATTTTCGCTTCTTTCATACTCTCCATATTCAGCTTCATGCTTGCGGCATACAGTACCCCTCCGTCAAAATTCTCTAAAAGAACCTCCAGATATTTTTCCATCTCCTCTTCGTTAAGCTTCCCTCCAAGGAAATTAAGCCATCCGACATTCTCATTGATATCAGCCGCAGTTCTTTCGTCCAGGTTCGAAAGTTTTGATGCCGCAGTTTCCAATACTTTGGCCAGCTTCTCCTCATCAATGGGCTTTAAAATATAGTCTTCCACATCCAGTGAAATTGCCTTTCTTGCATACTCAAACTCATCATACCCGGTCAGCAGGATGCATCTTGTCCGCTCATCTTCCTTCCGCAGTTCTTGTAAAAACTCCAGGCCGTCCATCACCGGCATATTGATATCACTTACAATAATATCCACCGGCTCCTGCCGCACCATCTGAAGGGCTTCTCTGCCATTGTGCGCCAGATGTACCACTTCCATATCCAGGCTTTCCCAGTCTATGATACTGTTGATCCCCATCAGAATCAGTTCTTCGTCTTCCACTAACATCACTTTTCTCATAACCTTCTCACTCCTTGGTCCCTACTCTCACAATCACATGCAGGCCGCCCATCCGGCTCTTCTTAAGCACAATTCCATAATCGTCCCCGTAGACCGCCTTGATTCTCCTGTTCACATTCTGGATTCCGATCGATTTCCCGGAGTCCTCCGGGTTCTCTTTCAGCTTCTCATTCGTTTTGCAAAGCTCTTCCTCACTCATCCCCCGTCCATTGTCCTCAATGTGGATCAGCAGCGTCTCCCCTTCTTTTTCCACCCAGATGAGAATTTTATTCCCGTCCTCCTCCGTCCGGATGCCATGGACAAAATAATTCTCAATCAGAGGCTGGAGTACGAATTTAATGATGGGATAATTCATCAGTTCTTCCGGGCAGCGCACTTCTGATGTAAACTTATCCGCATAGCGGTACTCAAAAAGTTCCAGATACTTTTTACAGTAGTGGATTTCCTGTACTACCGTAATCACATCGGCCTCCTTGATCTGGCTTCTGAAAATAACTGCCATACTGTACAGCATTTTCCCGACTTCCCTGTCACCGTTCATAAGTGCCTTCATCCGGATAGCCTCGAGTGTATTATATAAAAAATGCGGATTAATCTGGCTTTGAAGCGCAAAAAGCTCTGCATTTTTCTGTTCAATCTCAGCTAAATAGCTTTTTTTAATATACCGGTCCAGACGCTGGCACATCTCGTTGAAATGCCCGGAGATCACATCCAGTTCATCACCGCTTTGCTCTGCCGGAAGGCGGACATTTAAATCCCCGGTCATTACCTGATCCATCCCGCTTACGATCACTTCCAGCCGCTTTGCCAGATGCTTCAGATAATAGTGGACACAGATTTCCCCGATGATCACAGCCACAAGACCAAGTCCCACGATGGTCAGAAATGCCGGCCATGGAATTGCTGCCGCTTTTTGCCTGTTCATGTAGGAATATACCGTATAGCCCTGCACTTCTGCCTTCTGGGTATATGCCCTTAAAACCTTTCCGTCACTGCCCGTTTTTGCGGACTGCAGGAAACGTTCCACATCAAGTCCGTCATCTGACAGATACACGACACTTCCCTGTTTATTATAGATAAACAGTTCTGCTTTCGAATAATACTTCTGAATCTCACGGAACTCTTCCGACTGAAAACTCACAATCATACAGCCTGCACTTAGCATCGTCACCGGATCTCTGAGCTCTTTGACATAGGAGAATTCGCCATCCCCGGCCAGATTCTCACTGCCTACCTCCGCGATTCTTGCTTTCACATCACCGGAGATATAATTTTTCCCGTTCGGGTAGCAGTCTGTGAGCCTGTTTTGTTCATAGGAAATCAGCTCAATATGTTCGATCGACGGATATGACTGCATGACCTTCTCCATGTAGTCATCAAAGCCTTCATACACAAGTGACGAAGAAGCCATATACTGGTCCAGCCTGTATTTCTGATACTCCTCTTCCCCCAGTCTCATGTAATTCAGAAGATCATTCAAGACTTCTGCTGACTGGTAGAGATCCGATAGAATATGACGTGTGTCCTCTGCACTCTGATCGAGGTAATCCGCTGATTTTTCGTTCATCATCTTCATATAATCCATATTCGTATCCAAAATCCCCGCTCTTGTTTCAGAGATAAAGTAAATCACAAGCACTGCCACAATACAGATCAAAATTGCCGTATACCTGTAAAATAACTTCTGAAATAGGGGTCTTTTATTCTTTGGCATCTGCATTTGTTCCTTTCAGTTTCATGTTTTATATCTATTTCAGTATACCACAAGAAGAGACGGGTTACCGTCTCTTTTCCAGTGATTCCAGCATTCTCTGGCTGATAAAATCTACAAGGAATCCATAAATGCTGGCCATAAATAATACCGTTGTACCCGCACTCACTTCAAAGGCCGCCAGTACAATGCCCAAGGATGCCAGTGTTCCCAGCGTACAAACCGGTCTTGTCACTGTCAATATACAGGCCGTCCAAATCAGCTCTCTGCTGCCCATCACATATCTGGATGACAGAAGATACAGGTTGGGAATGATCAGGATTCCAAATGCAAACAACAGCACGAACAAAATCGTAAACACCATGCTTGGAACTATTTTTGTAAAAAACCGGATATTTGTCCATAAAACAAACAGTACAAAAAGGTGTCCCGCTCCCAGCTTAAACCTCTGGAACACATCCGTTTTGTATCCCTTCATGTAGTCTCTGAAAGCCTTCCCTTCCGTCCCCCGGATCAACCGGTTCATCGCATAGAAAACTGCGGATAAAGAAAGCGGCATCGGGAGAAGACATATCATAAACAGCGGAAGATATACACTTACCTGACTGATCCCAATCAATAAAAAGAAGAACAGCACCGGAAGATTTGACAGAAGAAATAAGAAATTTATCAGAAAAAAATAGCATATTTTCTCGCATATATTTAAGATTCGTTCCATATTCCATACTTCACTGCGCATATTTTGTATTCCTCCTTTTTTGGCAGCCGCATCACTTTGTCTGCGGCCGCCGTCTCTTACATTTACAACTGTATCAGAATGGTCTTGATCTCATAAGGATTCAATGTCATCTGTACCGGCTTACTGCTGCTCCACTGTCCCGTGAGACGCTCACGCAGATCACACTCTGCCCAGGACTGGTATGCAAATCCGGTCTTCATGGATACCTTCTGCTTCGCCCCGGTATATTCATGGAAGCGGATGACGATGTATCTGCCGTCTTCTGACTTCTTGACCGCATCAAGTTCCACACCATCATTGTCAAAAGATAAGAAGCTTTCGTATCCAGGTGACATTTCCCCGGCCACAATCTGCATTGGCTCATTGAGTAAGAACGCCTCTTTTACAACATCTCCCTCGACGAAATCACCGCCGTGAGGCAGAAGGGCGTATGTGAATTCATGGAGCCCCTGATCCTGCAGATGATCCGGATGTGTAGCTGCTTTCACCAGGCTGATCCTGATGACATTCTCTTTGATATCATGGCCGTATTTGCAGTCATTTAAGATGCTGACGCCATAATTTCTCTCTGAGAGGTCGGTCCATCTGTGGGCAACTGACTCAAATCTTGCAAGATCCCAGCTGGTATTCCAGTGATTCGGACGTCTTACATTCCCGTACTGGATATCATAAGTACCATACGTCGCACGGATATCCACCGGAAACGCGGCCTTTAATAACTGGTGTGTCTCATGGTAGTCTACCTTTGTCACAAAATCAATCCTGCGGCTTTTTGCATACAGAACCATCTCCTGCGTCACAGTAGAATTCATATATGCCCACTCCATATGAACAGAGAGTTTTACACTTCCGCATGCTTTGACATCCATCCGTTTCAAGTCTGTGATCTCACGCATTTTCTGCTGATAGAAAATGTCGATATCCCATGCATCATTGTCAAGCGGCTTATCTTCAAATACCTGAAGAACATTAGCACGCGCTCCTTTCGGAAGCACTTCCCTGTCAAATGTCTTATCAAACAGTCCGGCGATCTGTCCGGCTTCGTTGAGCTCCATTACATAATAAGGGGTCTCAATTCTCTGCCCTTTTACAGTGAACGGGCTTTTTCTTTCTGATGGCTGTTCTTTCACGAAACGGATTGTCTTCCTGCCCATCGCCGGAACATTCTCCACCTGGACGAACGTAAGATCTCCTTCTCTCTGGGATAAAAGCTCCTCTCCGTATGCGTCTTCGAACCGGCCTTCCCCCGCCTCTTTGACGGCTACCACCTGGTTTCCTTCCCATCCAGAACTGTTAAGAACCGTGTAAGTGTCAGCCTTTTCTTCTGTCGTGTTGGAAAGGAATTCCTGTTCCACTTCTTCTGCAATCTGTCTGACTTCATCGTAAGTCACCCTGGAATCTTCATATACTTCATGAATCGACGATCCCGGAATAATGTCATGGAACTGTTCTGTCAGCATCTTCTTCCAGCCGCCCGTCAGTTTCTCCTGCCTGGCCTCATCAAGAGATTTTCTGAGAATTCCATTCATCACCGCCATCCATTCAGCCCTGCGGTAGAACATCTCCATCTTACGGTTCATCCGTTTGTTATATGCATGGCTTGTGTAAGTTCCCCGATGGTATTCCAGATACAGTTCCCCGTCCCATGTATGTACATACTGCGGTGTCTCTTCCACTGTCTGATGAAGATTTCTGAAATACTCAGATGCTGTCGATGTCTTCAGATTGGGAAGTCCCGGAATCTGGTCGATACACCTTCTCTGTTCCAGCTGATCTCTGTTGACTCCTCCGCCGCCGTCACCATATCCATAACTGATCAGCAGTTCCTGGTTCATCTCCTTTTCACTGTACGCTTCCCATACACCTTTGACTGTCTTCGGTGTCAGCTGACCATTGTAAGTATAAAACCATGATCCCGGCTCGCTCCACGGATCAGGCGTCGTAATAAAGTGGGTCAGCACCTCACTTCCATCCATTCCCTTCCAGCGGAATGTATCATGCGGCATCCGGTTATACTGATTCCAGCTGATTTTCGTTGTCATAAAGGTGTCAATCCCTGATTTTTTCAGTATCTGCGGCAGTGCCCAGGAATATCCAAACACATCCGGGAGCCACAGATATTCCACCTCTTTGTCAAACTCTTCCTTTATAAATCTGCTTCCGAGAAGAATCTGTCTTACAAGTGATTCCCCGCTCGTCAGATTGCAGTCGGCCTCTACCCACATGCCTCCGTCGGCTTCCCAGCGTCCTTCCCTGATTTTTTCTTTGATCTTCTCATAAATCTGCGGGAAATCTTCTTTTATATATTCATAAATCTGCGGCTGTGTCTGCAGGAAAATATATTCCGGATACATTTCCATCAGCCTCAGCACTGTGGAAAATGATCTGGACGCTTTTTCTCTTGTGTGGCAAAGCCTCCAAAGCCATGCCATATCAATATGTGTATGGCCGACACATTTGACATTGACCGCTGAATGCTTTTCCATCTTTCCAAGTTTCTCATCCAGGAAATCCCACGCTTCATGCAATGTCTCATAGAATCTGCCGCTGCCCGGGTCTGCCCAGTCAATCAGCATACATGCCCCGTCAAGCGCATTTCGAAGTTCGTATTTCTCCGCTGCCCCATCTGCCAGATTCTTCAGTGTATCCAGTATCATGGACCCCATATAATACAAATGATCCACCTTTTCATCCAGCCACGCAAGATCTGCTCTCCTGATCTTATGTTCCTGGATGGACGGAACTCCTCCGCCTTCGAGACCTGACCACAGCCGGAAGGTAAGGTCCGTACTTTTTCCGCACAGTTCATCGTCAAAAAACACTTCTTTGTGATTGACGTCTACCCCCTGATAAGGTGTTCCGTTGATATACAGCATAGATTCAAAACCTGAATTGTTGCCGGCTCCTGTATTCCCGTAATCAAAAATACCTACCGGTCTCTTCCCTCTGAATTCTTCCGGGATCTCAACACTTCTGTGCATCCACAGATATAAATCTCTCCCTGCCCATGTGTCACCCGTCTTTAAAGTGCCCCATCCTTCAAACTCTGAAGGCACTTCGGGATTCGTCTTTCCCTGGTCATCCGCTTTGACTTTAAATTCACCAAGATGTATCACATCACGGTATCTGTATTCTTTTAATTCCCCGATTCTCCGGTCTAGCTTTCTGTCTGTCAGAAACATATTGCTTCTCCTTCCTGTGAATGAAGTTTTTCCTTTGTTAGTTATTGTACTTCCTTTTCTTTCTGCCCTCAATTCAACGAATTCTATGTTTGGTGTACAAATTCTATCTATCTTTCTACAGTATATCCACAGTAATCCATAACCAGCTCGGCAAACATCGAGTTTGCCCAGGAAAACCACTCTCTCGTATATTTTCCTGCATCATCTGCGTGAAACCCTTCATGCATCATCCCCTGGCCTGCGTCGGTCTTAACCATGAGATCTATGATCTCCTTCTTTCTCTCTCTCGAGGAAGCGGTAAGCCCCTCCATAGCAAGTGCAATATGCCAGATATAACACACCGGAGTATGGGGGCTTCCGATCCCTGCCGCACAGGTTCCTCTGTAATAATAGGGATTCCCCTCACTTAAGATAAACTTCCGGGTATTTTCTTCCACTTCCCGGTCTCCATGGTAACCCAGGTATGACATAGATAAAAGACTTGGCACATTCGCGTCATCCATCAGATTGTACTGTCC
Organism: uncultured Lachnospiraceae bacterium; assembly: GCA_900549995.1. Lineage (GTDB taxonomy): Bacteria > Bacillota > Clostridia > Lachnospirales > Lachnospiraceae > UMGS1251. The sequence continues at coordinate 34,259 of URQQ01000039.1, forward strand.
AAATCCATCCACTTCATAAGCATAGATTCTTCCAAATCCCTCTTTCTCAGTGATTCCGTATGTCTCAATTCCATTCCTGATCTCCTCTGCAAGTTTCTGTGCCTCCCTGCATACTTCCATATCTTTTAAGATCACTTCGGCAATCTCTGAAAGATAGGTAAGGCTCACAGCCGCAAACATGTTCGAGGGTACAAGATATCCATAAGTACATGCATCATCACTCGGACGGAAACCGGACCATACCATCCCGGTGCCTTCTTTTACAAGAGCTCCTTTTCCTTCCCTTGAAAGCGTATCTGTCGGATAAGTATCCGTTCTCCGGAAAAGGTAATCCGATCGGGACTCATGATATTGTTCCGTCCGGAAGACTTCCAATATCTTCTTTGCCCCTGCACGGAAGTTAGAGTCAAACTGCCCTGTACACCCTGCATTTTTCCATAAACGCCAGGAAAGCCAGATTGGATAGCAGAGAGAGTCAACTTCAAACTTCCGTTCCCACACCCAGTCATTTCTTTTCGTCAAATCTTCTCTCCAGCAGGAACCATCCGGCTTCTCATTAAATGCATTTGCATAAGGGTCAATATTAATATAGAAAAACTGGCGTCTGACAAGCCCCTCAATCAACGCCCGGATCTCAGAATTCTTTCCCGCCTCCAATAAAAAAGGACTCATCTGTGCCGCCGAATCCCGAAGCCACATCGCAGGAATATCCCCTGTAATCACAAAGCTTGTACCATCCTCCATCTTCCTCACTGTCGTTTCCAGTGTATTTCTGCAGCAGTTCTCAAAGACCTCTGCGATCTTCGGTTCGTCCGCAAGCTTTTCTTTTATCTCTGATAATATGAATTCCATCTCTTACCTCCCACGCCCTCCTCCGGCATCGTTAAGGCAATGCCAGTCTCCGGCAGTTTTATATTTTCATTTTATCATAGATATGAGGAATCTTTTAAGTGGAAGAATCCCAGATATCTAAGATAAATTCTATTCCATGCATAGCAAAGAAAGAGTCCAGCCAAATCCCGGCCAGACTCCTTCTTTACATATCCGTTCCATATCTCATTGTCTTATAAACCGTTGTCCCTATCTCAATCAACGTAATGACGCAGATGATCACAAGCACAATATCGGCAGAAACTCCGCCGTCCCAGTGGAATCCAATGCCTCTCCCGCCTTTGAAGAATTGCCCAAACTCCTTCCTTACTTCTGCCGGAAAATCAGCGTTAAAGAATGGCAGAACCTTTAAAATAATGACCGATAAGATGATTGCAGCCACCCCTGAAACAATATTGCTGATCATCACAATCTTGCAATAACACCCGGTCACCAGACGCACCATCTCGTCAATAAAGTTGATCGAAAGTCCAAGGATCCATACCGGCAGAATCATATTCCAGCGATGAAGATTAAAAATCGGAATTGTCTTCACCAGCTTCCCATCATCAAACACATATGCCCCGAAAAGTTCCGGTACAAAGATGAGCAGTACGGCAAATATCACAATGAAGACGATTCCGGCCATACTTTCTCCCCTGCTGATCAGCGCCTTTTTATGGGGTACCGGGGACAGCTGTTTCGGCGTCCAGCCTTTCTTGTCAAATGAATGGTCTGCTGCCAGACTGTCTACTGACCACTCCTTCACTTTCTTAAGTTCAATCTTCACCTTCTGCCGCTCCAGAATTGCAAAGACCAGTGTCACAAGCCCAAATGCCCCAATGCCGGTAATGATTATATTTTCAACAACACCATAGAACAGCCTGTATGCTGCTGTCTCCTTTGTAATTACCATTACAATTGAGGAGATCACCGACGATGCCAGTACACTGATCAGCACAATCTTCATGACCCACGCATAATTATCATAATACTCCGGACTGATCAGGTAGTTTTTTTCATCCCGGTACTGCTTCGCGAACTCCGCCGGATCACCAAGTTTTGTCAGCACCTCTTCGATCGGGATCTCCCCTTCTTCCATCATATCCGTAATCAGTTCCGTAAGTTCCATCTGGATGCCCTTTCTCTGATCCTGGGAAACTCTTCGTATCACTTCGTATATGTAACGTTCCATTATATCCACTTCTCTGTCTGTCATAACCTACTCCTCCTTTATCAGTTCCTCCATACAGGCAGAAATATTTTTCCACTGTTCCCTTAATTTATAATAAATCTGGTTTCCCATCTTCGTCCGGTGATAATATTTCCGTGGTTTTGACTCTCCCATCTCCCATTCACTTGAGAGAATCCCCTGCTTTTCCAGCCTCCGAAGCAGTGGGTATAATGTATTCGTCTCAATTGGTATCCCTTTTTCTTCCAGGCTTTGTACAAGGGCGTAGCCGTATTTGGGTTCCTCTAACTGGCTTAAAACACTTAAGATCAGTGTTCCTCTCCGAAGCTCCAGTATCAGATTCCCAAGCAGATCATTTTCTTCGTTCATGCTATCCCTCCTTTCTTTCATTATAGTGTGTGTCGCACACTATTGTCAATATCAAAATACTGTTCGAACCACAGAATAATACGGGATACTTTCCGAATATTATAAAAAAACCAGATTACCGCTGCTTCTGTTTCATTCAGCTGATAATCTGGCTTTTCACCTCTTCCGGTATTTACTTTTTCACCGTATCCCACTCACTCTCAAAAGATGCCCGGCTGCTGATGATATCAAAGATCAGCCTTCCTTTTTCCCAAAGGCAGTACCGCACCCTGCAGACAGGACTTTCGTGAATGATCCTGTTCATCTCTCCCGAGACCGGCGCCTTTAATCCATAGGAATATTCTCCAAGTTTCATGACCGCAAGCTTCAGGTTTCCCTGGCGGATCACGATATTTTCGTTATCACACCGGACGATTCTTGCACCTCTGTATGTGGCAATCCTGTATTCTGATGCCCGGTAATATATGTTACAGATACATCCTGAAAATGTTGTGCCAAACAATGGGATTTCTGCAACTGCTGCCATCAGACTGTTGCGCCCTCCATCATTAAAACAACACTGTGTCCACGAATATTTTCTTGGAAATGAAGTTCCGTAATCGGTCTCAATATATCCCTCTCCGCGCGTAAAATCCGCTTCTTTCCCATTGACTGTAAGCTTACCCGAGAGCAGATGCACCATACTCAAAATCCCATGGCTGCATTCCATCACCGGCAGAAAACGAAATGGTCCCATGATATCCTTTGCCGGAGTTGTAAACGGTGAATATGAGATACTCCCCTCTGCTTTGAGTCCGTCCCTGTCAATATCAATACTGATCCCTCTTTCGGAAAACAGATTATTTCCGATTTTTACGCAGAACTTTTCTCTGCTGATATGGCATTCCTCTATCGGATATTCCAGATACCATGCCCCATCTTCCGTAATCACCTGAATAGAACCGATCCACTTTCCTTTTGCATCGGCAAAGACAGCCGGTATCAGCGCGATCATATTCCGTTCATTTTGATGTTTCAGATACCATCCCTCAAAGTAAGGGTATTTCCTTCCGATCCCGTGAAAATAATTTTTCATTATACAGTCACCTCTAATATAGGATGTACTGTATTTGCAAAATCTATTCCATCAAAAACAACATTATTCTGTTACAATAAACTTCTTCATTTTCTCTAAAAATTCCCGATCCGGTGTGCCCTGCATCTGTATCGTGACTGGTTTGGACAGATCAAGACTCAAGATTCCCATCAGAGACTTGGCATCGATTACATAACGGCCTGAAACCATATCTATCTCATACTCATACTGGCTTACAATACAGTTAAACTCCTGAATTTCTTCCATTGAACCCAATAACACTTTTTCAGTTTTCATTTTTTGTTCCTCCTAAATTCTTACTCTCTGCTTTTGTATAAACTTCGGCAGGCAATTTTGTCTCTTAGGTTATATCATACCCCATCAAGGGAAAAATTTCATCCCCATTTTGAGATTGTTTTTCTTTGTATTTTTCAGCAGAATACCATATATTTCATTCTGAAAGACTGTTATAATGACTATACCAATAAAATCTGGAGGTAACACTATGAACTCTGAAACACCAAAATATGAATTAAAGCTGTTAAGCTCACTCATCAAAGTATTTCCTGACGAGACCCCTAAATACCAGCCTGAATGTATGGTTCTGAGTGCGCTGCGCGGGGAAACCGTCTCTTTTCAGGCTGCGTGCACTGTATCTCACTTCTTCAAAGAGAGGGTGGATGTCCGTGTAAACTCCCCCCTGGAAGAACAGATTCATCTCCGAAGCGTGGAATATGTTCCCGTTGGGCGCGCCGTAACTACTGTAGAAGATGATAATTACCTGCGGACGACCTCCGGTTTATATCCTGATCTGCTTCGCGAACTTCCAAATGGCCAGATTGACGTATACGCAAATCAATGGCGCAGCATCTGGATCGATATCGAGGTGGATGACAACACCCCCTGCGGAACATTTCCCGTAGAAATTCTTCTTCTGAAAGATGGCTGTACGCTCTGCTCTGCTTCGGCAAAAGTAACTGTCTATGATATTGCGCTGCCAGAACAGACACTGATCCACACTGAATGGCTGCATACGGACTGTCTCGCAGATTACTACCATGTTCCTGTATTCTCCGATGAGTACTGGCGGATTCTTGAGAACTTTCTTATGGAGTATGTAAAAAGAGGCTGCAACATGGTACTGACACCGCTCTTTACACCACCGCTTGACACTGCTTTCGGAGGTGACCGTACCACCGTCCAGCTGATTGGCGTTACTGTAACGGACACCGATTATGCCTTTGATTTTACCAGGCTGAAACGATGGGTAGACCTGTGCATGAACTGCGGGATAAAATATTTTGAGATGTCACATCTGTTTTCTCAGTGGGGCGCCAGATATGCCCCAAAAATTATGGCAGACGCAGGCGGAAAGGAAGAGAAAATATTCGGCTGGCACACCCCGGCTGTCGGTGAGTATACGAACTTTCTTCACTCGTTTCTGCCACAGCTTACTTCCCGCCTGAAAGAGTGGGGGATTGATCAGGTGACATATTTTCATCTGTCAGACGAACCTTGCGAAGATGATCTTGAAACTTACCGCCAGGCAAAAGAATCCATAGGTAATCTGCTGGAAGGCTTCCATACCTTTGATGCCCTTTCCAGTTATGAATTTTACCGCCATGGCCTGATCGATAAACCAATACCGGGCAACAACGAAATCGAAGAATTCCTGGAACACGGTCTGACCGATATGTGGACCTACTACTGTATCATGCAGTCCTGTGAAGTCAGCAACCGTTTCATGTCCATGCCGTCTTCACGCAACAGGATTTACGGTGTACAGCTTTACAAATATAACATCATCGGAATCCTTCACTGGGGCTATAACTTCTATAACAGCCAGTTCTCTACAGAACATATCAATCCCTATGAAGTTACTGATGCACTGGGAGGCTTCCCTTCCGGAGATTCCTTCCTCGTATACCCGGGTCCCGGCGGATACCCGGAAGAATCTCTCCGGATGATGGTGCATAATGAAGCCCTCAATGACCTGCGTGCTTTAAAATTACTGGAGTCACTGACTGACAGAGATTATGTTCTTGACCTGATTGAAGGGGAACTCGCAGAGCCGCTTACATTCAAAGTATATCCGAAGTCCGATATGTATCTGATCCTTTTAAGAAATCGTGTCAACCGGGAAATCGCAAAATACAGTGCACAAAGAATAAATTAATCATTTTTGCGGACATAAAGTCAGCAGGGGGATTTTTCCTCCTGCTGATTTCTAGTTTTTCTTTATCTCTTCTTTTGGCATGATACCATAGCCCAAACCAAACTTCTGCCCCTGAAGCACACATTTCTTCAAAATGCGCTGAAGACTCGTATTCTCCGGATATCTCTCTTTATCCTCTAAAACCTCTCCAAACACTCTTTCTTCCGCCTGTGGAAATTCATATGTTACCTTACAGATCTGAAACCGCTTCTGGAATTTATACAAGTTGCTTTTTTCGGA
>URQQ01000040.1 GCA_900549995.1 uncultured Lachnospiraceae bacterium
AACCCGTGTTACCGCCGTGAAAGGGCGATGTCTTAACCGCTTGACCACGGGGCCAAATGTAATAATCACTTCAATTTTCTGCATCTGTTTTATTAAGTGACCGAGGATTATAATATCATATCCGTCAGGATTTGACAAGCCCTTTTTCAAATCTTTTTTTATTTTTTTTGTGATTTCATCCAGCATGTTACAATTCTACGATTCCAAAGATTATTTTTGCCCCTGCAGCCTTTCACTCTGGAGGAGATTATACACCGCAGGGGCTATATGATTTTACTGCGTCGTCTTAAAATATAGTATTCCCTCACTTATTATGGCACTTTTTCTTTATTTTATGTTTGATTACAGCAGCTAATCTATCTGCTCATTTCCATTAAAAAAGAATCTGCCCCGCAAGACAGATTCTTCTTATTCTACAGCATATTCACATTTTCTTCATTTTTCAGGAAGTACTTATAGAGTTTCTGCAGATCTTCCTCTTCGCTCGCAATAATTTCCAGGTGCAGATCCTCACTGTTTGAAAAGATCTGGCCAATTGATAAGTACTGGCAAAGCTTTGATTTCAGATTTAACCGGTCTCCTTCTCCTGTCAGAAGCTCCACATGCCCTTTACAGCTGTCTACCACTTTGAAAAATTCTGGAATATTTGTTACTTTCTCAACTTTCATAGTGCCTCCTTTTCCCTGTTTCTATAGAACATACTTCATTTAAATCCCCAGTTTTTCCACCAGCTTGTTTAGGATAGCAACCTGTGCCGTCTCTTCTACCAGTTCTGCTGTATGCTCTGCGGCAACCGCATCTTTTCCCATTGCCACAACGCCGTGATCAGCCAGTAAAAATGCTGAGATCGTCGGATATTGTTTGAACATTTCCTCCACAAGCGGCACGTCCTCAGGGCGGACCATAGCCGCATGAACATCCAGTGTCGGATACTCTGCAGGATTCTTAAGCTTTGAATGCCACGTCACAAGCGGCAGGTTCTTTTTTGATGATGACCATCCAATGGCATAGGGAGAATGCACATGTACAACTGCGTTTACATCTGGCCTTAATTTATAAATATAGCCATGCAGCAAAGCTTCTCTTGTAGGCTTTCCCTCTCCTTCAATTAAGTTTCCTTCAAAATCTGTGATCAGAAATCCCTCCGGCGTACAATCTCCAAGTGAACCGCCGCTTGCCTTTAAAAGCATGGTCTCCGTACCCGGGATTCTGGCGCTGACATTTCCGCCGCTGCCAGTCTGTATCCCTCTATTATATGCTCTTTTACTTGCAATCACAAGATTTTCTGCTATTTCATACATTTCCTGTGTCATTACAATTCCCTCCTAATATGTGAAATCCGCCGGCAGTCTTCCCCGCTGTTTCATTTCTTCTATAATATAATGTGCAGCTTTCACACCAAATTCTTTCGTATCAAGATTATGTGGAATCAGGATCACTTCAACATTGTCATTCACATTATCTACAATTGTCTGAATCAAGATATTATCAGTTTCTGGTGAATACAGTTCTTCTCCCACTTTCGTATTATGTCTCATGCCCTTCGTTGGAATCAGAAGTTTCACCGGATATGTCACTTTGCTGAGTCTTTCTGCCAGAATTTTTCCCAAAGCTTCCGCCTCATCCGGAAGAATTTTAATATGGGCCGTATTGGCATTGTGAAGCATATGTTTCCTTTCATCCATCTTCTCTGGCAGCTCATTTGTCCCAAAATCAACAAAATCCAGTCCACCAAGACTGATGACCAGAGGAACTTTTTTATCCACTGATTTTACAAGCCTTGTGCTTGCTTTTGGACCGTAGGAAAATCCTCCGCCAAAATACTCACTGGTCAATTCATGAAGCGTCAAATCCAGGATTCCGTCAACAAGACCGTTGCTTGCCATCTCTTCCATCGTTGCACCGCCTACGCCGGTTGCGTGGAATCCGATGACTTCCATCCCCGCTTTCTCCAGTTCGTCCACTGCGGCAACCGCCCCATTGTTCGTGACCCCCATCAATGTCACTGCCACAACTGGCTTCTCACCCTTCTCCAGAACTTTTCCAGCGAATTTTACCATTCCCACACAGCAGGCACAGGCGTTGGAAATCACCTGGCGTGTCACAATATTCAGTCCGGTAAAATCACAGATTGCCGGCATGACAGTAATATCTTTATCTCCAACAACCAGATCGAACTTTCTCGTCCCACTGGCTACCGTTGTTGCCATGACCTTTGGAAATCCAATCGGCAGTTTCTGCATCGCATTCGCAGCCATTACCGTATTCTGCAGGCCTCCAACGGATATAATGCCGTCAATCTTTCCTTCAGAATACAGCTTTTCAATATAAGCAGCTACTGCATCCTTCATGAAATCGATCTTTTCCCCTTTTGTCTTCGGCTCCATCTCAGACCATGGAGTCCCATAAGCTTCCGCGATTTCTTCTCTGGAAACATCAAAATTATAAGAGGCATCCGGTCCTGTGGCTGTATTAATCACCAGCCCTTTTAATCCCTCATTTTCGATAAATTCTTTTATAAATTTAGCTTCTTTATGCTTGGTATCACAGCTTTCAATAATTGCGATTGTTTTCATACATCTCACCATTTTTTCCTTTATATAGTTATTGTGAAGATGTCCTGCCGGAACATCTCCACAACGGAATGCTATGTCACTGAGTTTAGTTAAAGCTTAAGTATTTTTTCTCTGCCTTTTTGGCTGCTTTTTTTGCATCTTTCTCTATGATTGCAGTCTTATATTCATCAAATACAAAATCGCTGTCCTTCTTACCGATAACCGGAAGTTTATTGTCATGGGAATCTTCATATTTCTCTACCGCTGCTGACAAAATGACGTCATGTGCAAGCAGGAGATGTTTGTGAGGATCAACACCAGCTTCTTTACAACGGCGCAGAGTATCACGGAGGGTCTTCCATGCGGCAACGATGTCAACATAACGTCCCGGAGGGCAGATATCATAGTGAAGCTCATCCTGCATATCCTGAGGCGCGTCAATGTTACCCATGACAAATACTGAATCTCCTACACAATAGTATGGCCCGTCTTCTGTCTCAACAACGATTGTCATATGTCCCGGACAATGGCCGAATGACTCATATACACTGACTCCAGGAACAATTTCCACTTCCCCTTTTACTGTCTCAAAACGTTCATATACACCTGGCTGGTCATATGGCGCGATAAACTCATCACCGCATGTAACATCACCGTCTTTTGCAATGATTGGCCTGCAATAAGATTTATAGTGAAGCGGAACTGCATTGTGAGCGTAATCCCATTCAGCCTCATTACAGATAAAACGTGCATTTGTAAATTTCTCAAGGTAGAAAATATGATCCCAGTGAAGGTGTGTAAATAATACAATATCTACATCTGAAGGTTTATATCCAACTTGTGCCAGGCGTGATTCAATATCGTCGATACCTGGTCTCTGAAGCGATGGCCCATGATGATATTTATCTGCATGTTCCGTCCATGACATACCTGTATCAACGAGAACCAGTTTTTCCCCTCCTTCTATTAAAAAGGTTAAATCCGGAAGCTGATCAGATTCATTTGAGATTCCCATCTTTTCTACATATTTTTTACATGAAAAATGATACCAGTACTCCAGTGGCTTTGTTGGAATGTAACCTGAATTTAATGGTCTGATTGTTAATGACATAATAATTTCCTCGCTTTCATTTTAATAATAGTTGTATGGTAAATTTTATTGCTTCTTAATATAGCAGATGGCTTCACTGCAGCTGCGGGTCAGCTTTTGCTGCCTTTGCTGCTTCAATTGCCTCATCTGAATAAATCCCCAATTTCTTCTTTCTCATATGTTTATCGCACATAGACGTAATGATTGGTGCGGTAAATGCCGTAATAATTGCTGCGACTGCAACCTGGGCAGTTGCTGCACTTGCATAAGGCTGCCATGTCGGATCAGCTTCTGCTATAGACACCGGAACACTGGTTGCGTTTGCTGCCGTAGTTCCAACAGCTGCTCCCATCGCGTTTCTTTTCTTTTTTGGAAGAAGGAGCTGGAATAAAAAGTAAAATATAAATGCGGTAAGTGCTGAAATAACTGCCAGTATAACACCTGCAAACCCGCCTTCCGCAAGACTCATAAGACTCATGCCTGCACCGATTGGAATCATCATAAAGAAAGTAACAATCGGCATTGCATCTGCTGCCACTTTTCTGAATGTCTCATCCAGATTTCCCCAGATAATACCGATAATGAGAGGAATTAATGTTGCGATAAAGGTATTAAGCGGTATTGACGCCATACCCGCTGTTCCCATTGCGATCATTGTAAAAAACGGTCCGTCGTTTAATGACAGAATGGAGATCGCTCCAGCGTCAGTTTCATCTCCGTACTGCTGTGCAAGTCCCAGGTACAATCCTCCGGCAGAGTTTGTCAGTGCCGCGATAATGGCCATTGGTGTGATTCCTGCAAATCCGGCAACACCACATAATTTTGAGACAATCAATCCGAATGCAACACCAAATACAAACTTCATTGCGGTTAAAACAAATCCTTTGTAAATTGGCATCCCGATCTTTTTCACATTGATAGATGCACCGTTCAGCAAGAGAAACATCCCCAGCAGACAGGCTGTTCCCGTTTTGAACATTCCGGTTGTGAAACCGCCGATTTCCAACACACCCGGTATAAATGTATTGCCAAGTACACCGATTAACATTGGAACAATAATCAGCCCGCCGGGAACTTTTTGCATCAGCTTGAAAAAGCTTTTCTTTTCCTTCATCCTATTCTCCTCCTTGGTTATTGGATATTTTATATTGGATACAATATCTTGTTGAGTTCATAATACATCTACACGTATTTTTTGTCAATCTGTCTAATATAACAATTTTACTTCTTTATTTTTGTGCACTTTGCTTATTAACCAAAAAAACGCCGCCATTCTTCCCTTAAGTAAAATGGCGACGCTTTGATTTGCGTTCTCAATTATGCTTTTGTTTTTATGTCCTTAGGTTCACATCATTCCCTGTACAGGTGATGATCGTAGTCCCCGGTTAGATCTACGGTCAGGGCAGGACGCTTCCTTTTTAAGACAGCCCATGACTTGTTGTTATTCCTCTGTTTTTTCCTTACGTTTCCTGCTTTTCAGGAGTGTGGCTGTTCCGGCAGATAAGACCATTAGCATTGCCCACAGTCCGGTAGTTGTGGTGTCACCTGTTTGTACCGCGCCGTTCTTATCATTTTTCGTGCTGCTGGATGGCTTCTTCGTATCTGTGTTGCCAGATGGCTTTTTATTCTCTACTGTATAAGTCTTTGTAACGGTTCCTGTATAATTACCTTTAAATGTGATTGTGACAGGGACTTTGCTGCCGTCCTGCTTCTTACTAACATCATAGTCAGTGCCCTTTTTCAGCTCCTTGTCGCCATCCTTAATGACAAGATTCTCTACATCCTTATCACTCTTAATGTCAGGTACGACAATCTGACTGTTATTGTCAATATTCTTTGGGACAATCGTAAAGGCACGGGTAGTTTCTACCCCGGCATAGTTGTCTGTGCCTGTGACTGCTGCTTTCACGTACCAAATGCCTGCGTCAGTCGGGGTGGTATCTGTGTAGGTTCCATCCTCAGAATCACTGTAGGTAAAAATGACATTGCCAAACTTTGCCTTGGCGGTTGGAGATACTGCCTTTTCGCCATACGTCCAGCCTGTCATGGCAAGGCTTTCTGTCCAGCCGTTAGTTGCCTGTGATATTGTAAATTCCTTTGTGGTTTCTACCCCGGCATAGTTATCTGTGCCTGTGACAACTGCTTTCACATACCAAGTGCCTGCATCAGTCGGAACGGCATCTGTATAGGGTCCTTTTTTTGAATCACTGTAGGTAAAAATGACATTGCCAAATTTTGCCTTGGCGGTTGGAGATACTGCCTTTTCCCCATATGTCCAGCCCGTCATAGCAAGGTTTTCTGTCCAGCCGTTTGCTGCCTGCGATATTGTAAATTCCTTTGTAGCTTCTAACGCTGTATAGTTTGTGCCTGCAACTGCTGCTTTCACGTACCAAGTGCCTGCGTCAGTCGGAACGGCATCTGTATAGGTTCCTTTCTCAGAATCACTGTAGGTAAAAATGACATTGCCGAACTTTGCCTTGGCGGTTGGAGATACTGCCTTTTCCCCATATGTCCAGCCTGCCATAGCAAGGCTCTCTGTCCAGCCGTTAGCTGCCTGTGATATTGTAAATTCCTTTGTAGCTTCTGCACCTTTGTAGAAGTCGTCCTCTGTCAGCTTTGCAGTTACACGGTACTTCCCGGCATTGGTTGGAATGCCAGTACATTTATCCCAATTTCTACCATTCCAAATTTCATAAGTATAGTTAACAGCCCCTGTACTTCCTTCCGGATCAACAGATGGATTTTCAACAGGGTTTCCGGTATAAGTCATATCAGGATTGCTTGTTATTTCAATCTTGCTGACTGACTTGGATAAATTCAAGGTGACAGTCAATGTACCAGGTGATCCATTCACGTTTCCGCAGGCATAGGTATATTTGATTGGCGTTCCAACTTTATAGTCTGTGATATTGTTGCCATCCAATCTTCCGCCTCTGATGACGGTCAACTTGCTGATGTCAATACCAGCAAATTTCTTTGTAATATCGAAGGTATCACCAGTTACAGTTAGATAAATCGTTGATGAAGCCTTATCCCACGTACTCAGATCAGCCGTTCCCCAATCAAGATAAGCCAGATTTGTAGACTCTGTATTTAAATAATTCAAATCAGGACAATTGCTGACATCCAAGGCTTGGATTTCTGTGTCGGTGCAAGACAAGGTTTCCAGATTGGAATTTTTGCTGACATCCAAGGCTTGGATTCCTGTGTAGGAGCAAATCAAATATTTCAGATCAGCGAACTTTTCAATCCCCTTTAAATCCGTTATATCTGTTCTGGCTTTAACCTCAATACGAATAACATCCGCTATCGCTATTTTGTTCTCACCATCACCATTGAATGTATCCAACAAATACTCCCTAAACTTTTCATCCGGAAAATCAGTGGGATTGATCTCAACTTTCCCCGTATTACTGGATATGCTGTTTGCTTGCGGTGCCTGAACCTGTGCCTTGGAGGAAAGTGCTGTGCTTTCTTCCATTTCCGGCACCAGAACAGTAACAGGGATATTTTTCTCTACGTAATGTTCTTCCGCATTGTAGCCCTCTACTGCGCTGTAATCATACGTCTTATCGTCCACTGCGATCCTGGCAGGGTATTCTGGTTTTTCCCTGCTGATGATGGTGTTTCCGTCCGTCCAGCTCCATCCATCCGGTAAAGCAATGTCCTGCAAAGCCTGTCCATCATTCCCTGACAGTTCCTGCGGCAGTGTGATCAGCGGGGCATTTTCCCTGGCCTCTGTTGATGTGGGATTGATCTCAATTTCCCCCGTATTACTGGATATGCTGTCTGTTTGTGGTGCCTGAACCTGTTCCATTGCAAAAAGAGCTGTGCTTTCTTCCGTTTCCGGCACTAGAACAGTAACAGGGATATTTTTCTCTACGAAATGCTCTTCCTCATTATAGCCCTCTACTGCGCTGTAATCATACGTCTTATCGTCCACCGCGATCCTGGCAGGGTATTCTGGTTTTTCCCTGCTGATGATGATTTTTCCATCCGTCCAGCTCCATCCATCCGGTAAAGCAATGTCCTGCAAAGCCTGTCCGTCATTCCCTGACAGTTCCTGCGGCAGTGTGACCGGCAGGGCATTTTCCCTGATCTCTGTTGATCCTGTCTGCTGTACGATTGCTGTCTCTGCATCTGCTGCGTAAACAGCGGCAACAGGTGAAAGCACGGATGTGATACTCATTACCGTGGCAGCCACGACAACGGCACTTTGTTTTTTCTTATTTGTCATTTCTTTTCCTCTCCTTTTCCATAGTCGTTCACAAGGCGGAAAACATAGCCTTAATGTAATGATTAGACTGACACTGTCCGCACTGGTAAAAGCCGGGGCTTCTAATGGTGCGTTCACCGTCAGGGGGCATGCCAGTAAATCCCGCTGTTCAGAAACCATATGTGTTTTTCACCATTTTGATTGTTACAGATTCACCTCTCGAAATCAAGAAAAAAAGCGTAAGCCGTTCCCACAGAGCCTAAACCGGAAGGAACCCGCTGTAAATCCGCTCCGCTTCATGCTATAATGATCTTGAAAAATTATACTTTTCTGCCTTTAGGAGGGATAGAGATGCTTGCTGTGATCTGTGATGATCTTGCAAAGGACCGGGACATCCTGTTGGAGTTTTGTGCCCAATATACAAAAAATAATCATCTGCCCATTGCTACACTGGTCTTTGAAAACGCTGGAGCGCTGCTGCAGAGCCGGGAGGCCCGGGGCGCTGACGTGATATTTATGGATATTTATATGGAAGGTGCCCTGGGGGTGGACGCAGCCCGTATCCTGCGGGGGAAAGGCTTTCGTGGAGCACTGGTCTTTACTACTACCAGCCGGGAACACTATGCGGACGGCTTCGATGTAGAAGCCTCCCATTACTTAATCAAACCAATAAGCTGGGAAGCTTTTTGTGAAGCCATGCGGCGTACCCATGACCGGATGGGTGTTTCCGCCCGAAAGGTGCGCTTGACTGCCGGACGGAACGAGCTGGAGGTAGACGTTACCGGTATCCGGTATGTGGAGGTCTACGGGCATAAAACGGTACTGCACACTCCGCGGGGTGAGGTGGCAGTGAACCATTCTCTTTCCGCGCTGGAGGAACGCCTGGGCGGTGACCCGTTTTTGCGGTGTTACCGCTACTTTATCGTCAACATGGATTTTGTGAAGCGCTTAAACGAAGACTGCTTCTTAATGAAGGATGGCCGGGATATCCCCCTCTCACGGGATGGACGTACTGCCCTCAAAAACCGGTATATGGCCTATGTATTCGGCCGGATGGAGGAATGATAAGATGGAGACGATTACTGCAGAATACATCACCTGTGTGATTGAGGCAGCTATGACCATGTTTTTCTGCCTCTATGTGACCCGCGGCCTGCTGCAGGTGCCAATACGGATTCTGGCGCCTGTGGCAGCGCTTCTGGCTGTGGCCGGCAGTGCGGCCAGCATGGCGCTGTCGGCATGGCTTTGTACCTGTCTGCCCTTCTCGATGGATACCAGTACCGTCTCCCTGCCGCTCTGGTTTGCCGTTGGCTATTTCAGCCTGCGCCGGGCGACTCATGAGCGGGCAGGCGGACTTCTGTTCATCCTGCTTTTATCGGTACAGGTATTACATTTATGCCGGAGTACCACCTACTTTTTCTATGGCCTCTTCTTGCCTCATATGACAGACGGCTCATACTGCTGGGCGGATATTCCAGGTTTTGGCATCCCATCGGTTGTACTGACATTTCTGCTGGCAGTCTTCTGCCACAGGCTCTACCAGAAACTGCGTGGGATCGATCTGCGGGGATATCTTCGGCTGTGGCTTATCCCCCTCTTCTTTGTGATTCTTTATATTCTGCAGACCAACATCTATCCGCTTGGGAATTTCACCCTCACAAACGGCTTCCGCCTTTTGATCGGCTTATGTGCTTTCGTAACCTATTCCCAGATGGTTTCAGCCATCTCTCATGCGGCGGTGGCGGCAAGGGAAACAGAAATCCATACCCAGCTTGCCCACCAGCTTGACCTGCAGCGGGCACGGGTGGACGATCTGGAGAGCCATGCCGAGGAGATGAAACGCATCCGCCACGACCGCAGGCAGCATGTCCAGGTACTGCGGGGCCTGTTGGAAAAGGGAAAGGTTCATGAGGCTCTTACTTATCTGGATGACTACGAGGACAGCATGGCTGGCGCTATCCAGCCGCCCCTCTGTGAAAACTTTGTGGCTGACACGCTCTGCCGCCGCTATGAAACACTGGCTAAGCAATCGAATATCACGGTGGCGATGAACATTTCTCTTCCAAAAGAACCGGGAATCTCCGGCAGCGATCTTGCAGTCATCCTTGGAAACTTATGGGAAAATGCCGTGGCAGCCGCATTGGATGCAAAGGAAACGCACCGCTTTATCCGACTGCGGATACAGACCCAGGAAGAACAGGTTCTGATCCGTATGGAGAACGGCTACGATGGGGTAATATACCAGGAGAGTGAACGGTTTTTGTCTTCCAAACCTGGCCGGAATAGAGCCGAAGGCGTGGGGATTGCCAGTATCCGCTCGATGACCCGGCGTTACAGCGGCCTGACGACCTTCGACTACACCCCGGACACCTTTACCGCTTCGGTACTGCTCTATCTGCCAAAAACAGGGGAACTCATGCCAACAAGTACCAAGTCATGATCCATCGCAGGGAGCGTCGTACACTTTGTCCCCTCTCCCCACATATCCCACCTTTTATATAAAAATAATGATTAAAAGTCTGTCTGCGCTTCACCGCCATTTTTCAGTTTTACCGCAAGATATAAGACAACCGCATCACGAAATTTCCGGGGATTCATTCCACATTTATCATAGATTTTATCCAGTCTGTTCTGTACCGTGTTCTTATGCAGATATAACCGCTGGCACGTATTTTTAAGTGACATTTCCTCATCAAAATAAACAGCCATAAGTGACATATCGTCTTCATTGAGTCTTGCGACTGTCTTATTAATGTATGCTTCCTTACTGCCTGCATCCAGCGCTGAGATTACAATTTCTAAGATCAAATCATCAAAGACTGCCAGTCCTCCTGATTTTTCAGACAAACTTTTCAATGCCGTGAGACCTGATTGATACGAATCTGCAAGCTGAAATACAGAGCACACTTTCCCGGCTGCAATCTTTACGTCCTTTTCATGATCCTTTGTAAACTTCTGAAAAATACCCAACTTCTTCTGAAAATCCCTTGCATCAGCAATTGCCAGATATTTATTCGGATAGTAATACGTAAAAAGACTGATCCCGGCCATTTCAAGCATCTCCTGAATCTTCCTTTCAATAGACGCACTGTGTGGAAACCCGCGGTCCGAATTCATTCGGATGATCAGCACACGTTTCTCCCTCTCCCTGTCGATTCCCAACTCTCTGAGACATTCTGACAGGTAATCTACTTCCAGGTTTTCTCCACTGAGAAGTGTCTGAATGACGTAATGTTTTTTTTCTGACACTGTACGGCTGAATGCACTTAATTCCCGTTCCCGTATCAGCAGATGTGTGATCTTCTCCGCCAGATGCGCATACTTTCTTACTTCTCCGGGATCTCCGCTGATCCCGATGACAGCAACAAAAATGCCATTATTATAAACCGGAAGGTTTACCCCCTTTTGTGTCCCCTCATATCCTTCCTCTTCACTGACCTCTATCACAGTCTCTGTCTGCGCTGCTTTATATCCGATCTCATGAAAATTTCCAATCCTTTTTTCATCCGTACCTGCGAATATAATTCCTGCCCGGTTTATGAAATTAATGTTATGTCCGCAGACATCCTTGACAGTGTCCGCAATCTGCTGTGCAAGCAGTTTATCAATACTGGTAATCATATCTTTCCCCCTGTCAGCGTATAGCTTTTATAACCTATAGTATATAGTATAAATACTATTTTTGTATATATTTTCCGTCTATTATTGTTATATATACTATTTCATATCTGCTGTCCATGGGTTATGATAACAGTATCTTATAATTGATCCCATAATGAGAGGAAGGTACTATATGAATGTAGTTATAGCAATTGATTCACTGAAAGGAAGCCTGTCTTCCATGGAAGCGGGAGATTCGATCTCCCAGGGAATACGCCGAGTCATCCCTGAGGCAGATATTCATGTCAGGCCACTGGCTGACGGAGGCGAAGGTACGGTAGAAGCCCTTGTATCTGGAATGCATGGTACTTACTGTGATATAACCGTATGCGGACCACTTGGAACTCCAGTAAACTGCCGTTACGGAATGATATCTAAAACAGGCACAGCAATCATAGAAATGTCCGGTGCTGCTGGAATTACACTGTTATCTGACAGCGAAAAGAATCCCTTATACACTACGACTTACGGTGTAGGTGAAGTAATCAAAGATGCCATTGGCAGAGGCTGCAGGAAATTCATCATCGGAATTGGAGGAAGTGCCACCAATGACGGCGGTGTCGGAATGCTCCAGGCACTGGGATATGATTTTATGACAGCAGACGGCCGCCAGATCTCCCCCGGTGCCAAGGGGTTATCAGAGCTTCATACCATCACAGACACCAACGTGATCCCAGAGCTTTCCAAATGCACCTTCCATATCGCATGTGATGTGGAAAACCCTCTATGCGGCGAATATGGCTGCAGTGCCATCTATGGCCCGCAAAAGGGTGCCACCCTGGCGATGATCCGGGAGATGGATCAATGGCTTGACTCTTATGCTTCTCTGGCCAGAGAAAAATATCCGGACGCAGACCCGGATCATCCGGGATGCGGAGCTGCAGGCGGACTCGGATTTGCATTTCTGACTTTTACAAACGCCGCGTTAGAATCAGGGATAAAAATCGTTCTGGAAGAAACAGACCTGGAATCATATATTCAAAACGCAGATATCGTAGTTACTGGTGAGGGGCGCCTGGACCTGCAGACTGCCATGGGAAAAGCACCTGTCGGAGTCGCAAAACTGGCAAAAAAATATGGGAAAACAGTCATTGCCTTTGCAGGGAGCGTAACGAAAGACGCACGTGCATGCAATCAAAATGGAATTGATGCCTATTTCCCGGTCCTCAGAAGTATCACCTCCCTGGAGGAAGCGATGCTTCCCGCAAATGCGAAAGAAAATCTGGCCGACACGGCAGAGCAGGTATTCCGGCTGCTTCATTTAAAACCGTAAATCTGGTCTTAAAACTTTGTTTATAAATCATAAAAAGAAGGAAACGGTCCAGCCATATCCCCGGACCATTTCCTTCTTTTTACTTCCTGTTTATTTTCCCCAATATCGTTCCATGAATTTCTCTGCATTCCGGAAACAGACATCTTCGATCTCTCCGGTTGAAAATCCTGCATGCTCCATTGCCTCTGCAAGTTTATACATATTCTGGCATCCATCAATCTGTAGTTCATCTTCCACACCGTCAAAATCAGTTCCAATACCCACAACTTCTCTTCCTCCCACCTTCACTATATGGCGGATATGAGATATCATAGCATCCGTTGTTGATCTCCCATCCTCCGAGAGGAAATCACCGCCGAAATTAATTCCTGTAAATCCACCCTTTTCGGCCAGCTGCCTGATCATCTCATCAGTCAGATTCCTGTTATGTCTGCAGATGCTTCTGGCATTGGAATGTGATGCAAGAAACGGTCGTCTGCTGTATCGGCAGACATCTTCAAATCCGCCGTCCGACAGATGCGATACATCCACTATAATTCCCAGTTCTTCCATCCGTCCAAGAGCCTCAATTCCAAACGGCTTCAACCCCTTTTTGTTCATTTCCGGATGGCATCCCGGATATCCCAGACAATTTTCATAATTCCACGTAAGCGTAATCAACCGGATTCCTTTTTGATACAGTTCCTCCAGACGTTCCAGCCGGTCCTCCAGGATTCCTCCCTCTTCAACTGTAAGGAAACAGGATACCTTTCCTTCCTGCCTGTTTTTTATGTACTCACGGTAAGAACCTGCAAAAGCCGCCTCTCTTTCATGACCAGCGAGTCCCTGATAAAACAGATCTGCCATCCCCAGCGCATCTTTATAATGGGATTGCAGAAATGGCTGATCTTCCCACCATATATAACATGCGAAAAACTGTGCACCGTAACCGGCTTTTACCAGTCTCCTGATATCAATCTGTCCTTTATTCTCCCACAATGTCTGACTATGATCATTCACTCTGTGAAGGTCATAGAGTTTCATCAATGTATCACAGTGGAAATCAATGACCCTCATTTTCTGTACCTCCCTGCTGCTTTCTGTAATGCTTTAGCGACCACAGTCTGAGCAGATAACCTACAATGATTAATACAATCGGTCCGCCATACGTTTTCACCGTAAGCGTTGCTGCTTCTTTTGCCGATTCTGCCCACACAACATAATCAAGTCCTGCACCAACATAGCCAAGCACCGCCAGAAGAATGGCCACCCCTGCTACTGCCAGCGCAAATCCTCTCGATTTAAATGCTGAAAATTCTGATTTCTTATTCTTCAGCTTAAACGCAAAGAATGCAACGGCCAGCATTGCATATGCCGGAACAGAGGAAAGGGCTGACAGATCCGTCAGCATATTAAAAAATGCGTCCAGACCACCCATTCCAAACAGCGGAACTACAATTAGTACAATGACGATTGCACACTGAATCCAAAGTGCATTCTTAAGTGTTCCGTCTTCTTTTTGTTTTGTCAGTACCTTCGGAAATGTCCCCTCTGGTACTTCTGAGAACAAAGCCCGCAGTGGTGATTCCATCCATACGATGTAGGCAGCCACCGATGTAATAGTCAGAATCAATGCATAGATTCGAATCACAATTTTGCCGTTTAATCCAAAATTATCTGCCAGTGTCTGGTACACTACATACGCTGCATCTTTAACTCCTGCGTTCTGGATAGTCTCCGGTGAAGAAACAAGAAGCACCGCAACTGACCCAATGACATAGGCAAACCCAATCAAAAATGTTGCAATAAATACTGCCTTTGGAAAATTCTTTTTGGGATTATCCATATTTTTCACGTAAGTACCCCCGACCTCTGCACCTGCAACCGCAAGCAAAAGCCACGAGAACGTAGAAAAATAAGAAGTATTAAATGAAGGTGTCAATGATTCTGCTGTAAACTTAGTCTCTGACGGTGTTCCTATGACCAGGCCTACAAAAGCGAACACGATAAATATTGCCGTGATTGCTAATGTAAGCTTCCCGCCGACATCACTGATTTTAGAGAATTTCTTTACCCCTCTTGAAGCAATAAATGTCAGCAATACTGCCAGAAAGATACTCATGTACGGCAGCAGATATGCACTGTCATCTGTAAATCTGTTTTCCCCGAATATCGTCCATGAGACCATAACCGGCACTTTTGCAAATACCATCTGCAGATAGAACAGTGTTGAAATAAAATAAGACCATGTACCGATAAACGCCCACTTTTCACCCAATCCCATTTTAATCCACGTGTAGATCCCTGCACTTCCTGCGTCCTTCACTGACGCAAGTTCCGCTATAAACAACGACAGCGGCAGGAAAAACAGAATCGCTACGATGAACCACGACGGCACAGAGGCCGGCCCCAGTGCTACTACGTTATTGGTAATATTCCCAAACCCAAACGTAGGGACAACAATTAAAAGTACCACTGTCCATAATCCTAATTTGCCTGACTTTTCCTTCTTTTCCATATCTCTCACTCCTTTTCTTATAACACGTTCACTGAACACGTTCACCCTGTCTCTATTCTATATCATCGAAAGAACTCTTGTCAATTTGTATTTTTTTTACAATTTTGCTATACTTACGTTACGAAGAAAGTACGCAAAGCGTGCTTTAATATTCACTTCTGCCAACATTCTGATAGGAGGAATGATATATTGAGCGAGAAATCTTATATTTCCCGTAAAGAACAGGCACGCCTTACCAAAAAGAAAATATTTGATACTACAATGCTTCTGATTAAAAAGAAGGGTTATGGGAAAATCACAATTCGGGAAATCTGCCAGAGTGCTCAAATTTCCATTGGTACGTTTTATATCTATTTTACTTCCAAAGATGAAATTCTCTGGGAAATCTATGATAAAATTGACCAGAAAGTAAAGTTTGCAGATTCTGTTTCCGGTCAGCCGGTCATTGGTCTGATTGGCCAGGACTTCCTGATGTACCTGTCCCATATGACTTCAATGTTTGAGAAAGAGCTTCTGCGTGAAATTTACCGAAACACTCTTCTTTCAGGCGAAAATCATTTTCTTTCAAGAGAACGTCCTTTGTTTCAATCTGTACTGTACCGACTTGAGAGTCTGCCGGAAAGTAACCGTATTTTTGCAGCAGAAGCCCCTGAGACACTTTGCCGCAGGTTCCATCTTTTTGTGCAGTCCTATATTTACCAGTGGCTCGTGGACGACAATCTGGATCCCAGTTTTCTCACTGCTGAGTGTGTGCAGGAGCTTTCCCGCTATATGACATTATATATAAATGAGTAAAACTGATACTTTATAGCTCTCTGCAGTTTCAGATATTTTCGCATGAAAAAAGAGAAAAATTCCTCTCCCGGAATTTTTCTCCTTTTTTAATAACACTCTATTTCTCTGCAAATATTTGTATAATGTTGATGATTACTTCCACTGCCTTTTCCATTGTCTGGACAGAGATAAATTCTCTCACATTTTCCCCATTATGACAGCCGGAAAAAATATTCGGACACGGAATTCCCATATATGAAATCGTCACCCCATCCGTTCCTCCCCGGATCGGTTTTTCCACCGGCCTTATTTCTGCCCTTTTCATCGCTTCTCTGGCAGCATCAAGAATCTCAGGAAATTCTGCTATCTTCTCCCGCATATTCAGGTAATAATCTTCCATCTCAACTTTAAAAGATTCCTTCCCATAATATCCATTTAAAAATTCTGCAATTTCACATACATGATTCTTCCGGTATTCATATCCTTCCCTGTCAAAATCCCTGATACTGCAGGTCATTGTACATGTATCTGTCCCTCCCAGAATATCGGAAACATGATAATATCCTTCGTATCCTTCTGTTGCAGCCGGTGTCTCATGCTTCGGCAGAAGTCCAATAAATTCCACTGCCATCATAACCGCATTTTTCATTTTATACTTAGCATGTCCCGGATGAATTCCATTTCCATTTACCGTGACAGTCGCTGTAGCTGCATTAAAATTCTCATAATTCAGCTCACCAAGTTCACCCTCATCCACAGTATACCCAAACTTCGCCGGCACTTTATCCATATCAATATATTCTGTGCTGTACCCAAGCTCTTCATCCGGTGTAAATACAAGATATACATCTCCATGCAGAATCTCCGGATGAAGGCATAAGTATGCTGCCGCTTCCATAATCTCCGCAATCCCGGCCTTTCCTTCCGCCCCCAGAACAGTTGTACCATCAGTCACAAGCAGATCATGACCTAAATATTTCTGAAGAGATGGATACTCCTTCGGACTCAGAAAAATATTCATCCCCTTGTTCAGAATGATTTCTTTCCCATCATAATCCTTTACTACCTTTGACTTAATGTTTTCGCCGGGAATATTCGGACATGTATCCATATGCGCGAAAAAAGCCAGCGCAGGAATCTCTTCCTTTGTATTCGCCGGTAATTTTGCATACAGAAAGCTGTTTTCATCTATACAGACATCCAAAAGCCCCATCTCCAGAAGTTCATCTCTCAAAAGTTCTGCCAGAAGCCTCTGGTTCTCATTGCTAGGGCAAGTCTGGACATTTTCATTTCCCTGTGTGTCAATAGAAGCATATTTCAAAAAACGGTTCACTACTGATTTCATCCTGTCACCTCACATTTTAATCAGGGTGTATTCATCAACTCAATTTATACAATAATCGTAACTGCGCCAAGGCGCTGAAGCTCTTTCTCTTCCTCCGCAGTGAATTTCCGGTTCGTTACTACGGCCGTATAATCCCCCAGATCATTGATCCTCGTCATCGCCTGCCTGTGGAATTTAGAACTGTCGACTGCCAGATATGCATACCGGCATTGTTTACTTATCACACGTTTTAAAAATGCTTTATCCACCGTAGGTGTCAGCACCTGAAATTCTTCATTGATAGACGCAGCTCCGAAAAATCCCACATCGAACTGAAAATCCGCCAGCATCTGTGTCGCATAGTACCCCAGTGTACTTCCTGTGGATTTCTGAACGGTTCCGCCGCACATCATGAGTTCTACATCCGTAGTCTTTAAAAGATTTGCAATCTCCAGATCATTTGTTACTACCATAATATCCGGAATATCTTTGATCTGTTTTGCGATCTCATACGTCGTTGTCCCTGCGTCCAGAAAAACAGTATCGCCTTCCTTCACCAGAGGAGCGCACGCCCTGGCAATTTTCTTTTTCTCGCTTTTATGGCTGATCCGTTTATCGGCATACTCCACTTCCTGTTTAATCACGGCTCCTCCATGACAACGCTCAACCTGATTTTCTTCCTGGAGCTTTACAAGGTCTCTGCGTATTGTCATGGGACTTACTTTCAGTTTTTCTGCCAGTTCTTCCACCTGGACACTTCCCTGTTCCTGAATCAATTCCACAATTCTGGATTGTCTTTCTGCCGCAAGCATCACTTCACCTCATTTTCAGCATAACTTCCCATATAAAAATTCAGCGAAAGCATCGCCTCCGCTGAATTTATTCTACCTTATTACATAAAAATATTCAATACTAATACTTCCACGACACCAACCGCCCATGCTATGGTGGAGGTCACTGACCAGATTGTCAGCTGGTCCTTCGCCTCTTTTACTCCGAGTGTCCTGTTAACTACCCAGAAGTAACTGTCATTAAAGTAACCGAAGAATAAAGATCCCACACAACATGCAATTGCACCAAGTAACGGATTGGCTCCTGCTGCAATTACGATCGGCGCTGAGATACTTGCTGCAGTTGTCATGGCAACTGTACCAGACCCCTGGATGAATCTCATTGCTGTAGAGATGATTAACGGAAGTACAATAATCGGAATCGCTGTCTGTGCAAGTCCTTCTGCCATGAATGTACCTAATCCTGAATCTTTGATAATCTGTCCAAGCGCTCCGCCGCCGCCTGTTACAAGCATGATGATACCTGCGGACATCATTCCTTTTTCCATCTCAGCCAAAGCTTCGTGTCTGTCAAGATTTCTTCCAAGTGTAAAGATCGCTACTAAAAGCCCAAGTCCAACAGCTACAATTGGCTGTCCAAGGAAAATGAGGACTTCCATGAAACCGCCCGTCTGGCCAAGTGCAGTCGCAACCGTGTTGATTAAGATTAAAACGATCGGTACAATTAAAGGCATGAATGCTTCAAGTGTTCCCGGCATTCCTGTCATATCCATTGCAAACGCATTCTTATAATCCGGTTCCTGATAAGGCATGGAGACAATCTCGCCCTCCTCATTTGGAATCTGATAATACTTCTTTGACAAAAACATCCTTGCATATGCGATACATGCAATTGTCATTGGCAGTGCAAGTACAATTGTAAGAAGAATGAAGCTGCCAACATCAATACCGAAAATTCCGCACACACCCAGAGGTCCCGGAGTCGGAGGTACAAGGGAGTGTGTAATTACAAGCCCTGCTGCAAGTGCAACACCAAGTCCGATCACTGATTTCTTTGTTGCTCTTGAGATTGCTTTTGCGATTGGTGCAAGTACGACGAATCCTGAATCACAGAAGATCGGAATCGATACAAGGAAGCCCGTCAGTGCCAGTGCCTCTTCCTCTCGCTTTTTTCCAAAAAGCTTCAGGAACGTATGTGCCATTCTCTTCGCCGCTCCTGTGACTTCAAAAATCTGCCCCATCATAACACCAAATCCGATAATAATACCGATACTGCCAAGAGTACCGCCGAATCCGGTCGTAATAGAATTGACAATACCAAATGTTTTCCCATCCTCTAATGTAACATTAACCAGCGGCATCCCCCCGACTACACCAACAATAACCGTACAGATGATTAATGCCAGGAATGCCTGTACCTTTGTCTTCAATACAAGGAAAATCAAAACTGCAATCCCGATTGCCAGCCCGATCAACATCCTCTGCCCGCTAAGACCGTTTACCATAACTTTTATCTCCTTTCTCCTCTTCCCTTGCGCCTAATTTTATTTTGTAAAATTAGGTGCATACTTCGCTGCTAATAATATTGCCTCGATCATACTTACGGCGCTCACAATCCCCCTTCCTGCTATGTCAAATGCTGTTCCATGGTCTACCGATGTACGAAGGATCGGCATTCCATTGGTAATCGCAATTGTTTTCTCGAAATCAAGAGTTTTAGTCGCAATGTGCCCCTGGTCATGATACAGGGAGAGCACACTTGTATATCTTCCCTGTGCTGCCTGATGGAATACAGAGTCAGCCCCGATCGGGCCTGCCACATTATATCCTTCCGCTTTGAGTTCTTCTATCGCCGGTGTAATCTCATTGACCTCTTCCCATCCGAAAAGCCCATGCTCCCCGCTGTGTGGATTTAATCCTGCAATTGCCATTGTCCCGTCTGTGACACCAAGCTTTGCCAGCGCTTCCAGACAGCGTTTTACATAATCCTTAATTCTGTCCTTTGTGATCATATCAAGCATTTCTCTTAAAGATACATGCCGTGTCAGGAAGAAGACACGCAGGCCGTTCGTCTCGAACATCGTAAGCGGATCTTCCGTATTGGTGAGAGCCCCAAAAATCTCTGTATGCCCGATAAAATTAATGTTTCCGGCTCTCAGTGATTCTTTGTTGATTGGTGTTGTCGCAACTGCATCTACTTTGCCTGCATTGGCAAGTTCGATACTCCTGGCAATGTACTCATATGCTGCCTTTCCGCACATTCCACTGACTTTCCCGAACTCAAATTCCGACATGTCGACATTATCAAGATCAATCAGATTCAAAATTCCTTCACTGTAGTTCCCTTCTGACGGCTCCGTAATGAGATTGACCTTCAGATCCGCGCCGACAATTTTAATGGCATTTTCCATCACTTTCCTGTCACCTACGATCACACATTTTGCGACATCAGATACTTCTTTGCTGATCAGTGCTTTGGCTACAATTTCCGGACCTACCCCTGCCGGGTCTCCGATTGGTACTGCAATAAATGATTTTCCCATGATTTCTCATCCCTCCATTGATAAAATTAGATTAAATATATAGTTTTTCTTTTAAATATGTGATGCATCGGTTGATCGCATCCCGTCCGCCCTGACTTCCGCCTTTTGTGATAATGTGGACTCCTTCAAACTCACCTTTCAGGAACTGTCCATACGCAGCAAGCGGAAGAACTTCATCGAGAAGACTCAATCCCGCTGTCTGGAATTTCTCACACACGGCAACCGTCACATCTCCGCCGCTTGTATAAAGCCCGGAAAATGTCGGTTCACTCTGAAAAATACGATACGTAATTTCCGCAAATGCACTGTTAATCATCCCGGTTACATCATCCAGCGAACATTTGTATTTTTCCATATATGGGTCAAAATCAATCCTGTTTTCCGGATAAATCCCATCTCCTGTAACCGTGGAAATTACATTTCTGTCACAATTCTTGAGTATTTCATCTGTAACACGGATGATTTCCTGTTCTCTTGCTGCTTCACCTTCCAGCAGTTCCTTTGTATTTACGAATACATTATGCGTTCTCTGTGAGAGCCAGAGTTCCTCCATCTGCGCCCTGGTATTCGGATGGACACTTCCTACCACAGCCAGGATTTTACTTTTCTGCTTCTCCTGTGTAGGAACAATCAGTTTTCTTGCCAGGGTTGCGGTA
The DNA here is from genome assembly GCA_900549995.1 of uncultured Lachnospiraceae bacterium. Classification (GTDB taxonomy): domain Bacteria; phylum Bacillota; class Clostridia; order Lachnospirales; family Lachnospiraceae; genus UMGS1251. Next base: position 21,380 of record URQQ01000040.1, read on the forward strand.
AATACTCCCGGATCAACTGCAACTGTTTTTAGCTTGCTTGTGATGACCGCATCTGCGATCAGATCAAGATCTTCCTGTGTCACACAGTCTGTTACAATAATCCTGCTTCCCTTCGAAACCTGTTCTTTCATCAGGTCTGCAAGGTAATGTTTCCCATGCATCAGATCTTTCATAAGGATTGATGAAACTTTATACTTGCTTTGTTCGGAAAATAACACTGCGGTTTCGGATACTTTTACCGGAGTTTTCGGATCGAGAGCAATATCCGTTCTGTGCAGAGGCACTCCGTTGACGAGCATATACCCGCCGATGACAATACGTCCGGAAGCGGGAAAGCAGGGAGCCACAACCGCGATATAATCGTCTCCCAGGCAGTCCAGCATCGCATCTGTCTCACTTCCGAGATTTCCCCGGAGCGTACTGTCGATTCTCTTGGAGTATACTTTCACATCATCGTTTTTCAACAGTTTACATACGTTCATTACCCTGTTATATGCGATCTCCGGTTCCACCCCTCTGCTGTCTGTCGGATACAGGACACAGTCACAGGCAGAAATCGTGGACAGTTCAATCCGCTCTGTGTTCATCACCGTGTATGCCTTATAATCCATCTTTTTTAAGAGTACACCTGTAGCATTGGCCCCGGTCAGGTCATCTGCTATTACAATACACTGTGGCATATATTTTGCTCCTTTCGTACGAACAATCTCTTCTTGTGCGTTATGTATTGTTCATTTATGTTCATATTGTACTCTATTTGTTTGTTTTTGTCAATTTAATCTAATTTTTATCAATCTTTTTTCATTTATTTGTTTACTTTTGTTCTATTCCCACTCCTTATTTGTTCATCAGCACTTCAGCAGCTTCTCTTAAAGTCGTAATTTCTCCTACATTTCCAGGGAAAATTACATATGGTGTCAATGGAAATTTACTTTCGTCCCCGGTCTGCCACACTGGAATTCCAGGTTTGATCTGGCCCAGAACATTGGCTTTTTTTACTGCCAATGCTTTTGTCCCCACATCGCTTGAAGTAATTCCGCCTTTTGCAATCACAAAAGCTGGCGTAACCTCAAGTCTCCCCACGAGTGACTGTACTGCATCAGAAATTTTGACCGAAAGCCTTAGCTCATCTTCCTTATCTCCTGTATCCGCTGTAATCAGCTTTCTGCTTGTGTAACAGCAGACTGTCTTCCCAGCCCTGATACACTCTTCTTCCACAGAAAGGCATCTCTTTACCTCTGCCTCGAATGCTTCATCATCTGTCACAAGCTGCGCATTCAGCTCAATAAATTCAATATCCGTTAATTCTTTTAACGCTTCAACCTGTTTTGTCGTCTTATCGGTATGGGAACCGACAACAATAATTCCACCATTCTCGGTCTCATTTACGACCATCTGCTCTCTTGTAAGCAGCGGCTGGTCTGTCACTGCGCCCATAACTTTTACAATAGCGGCCGCAGTACGGAACATGAATACCTTTCCTTTTGCCATCGCCCTGTATAATGCCACACAGAATACTTTTACGTCTGCATAGTCCACCGCATTGACAATAATTTTATTGAAATCTTTCACTGCCAGAAGCTGTTCCTCAATTTTATCAATATTCATGTCGTGAATATCATCCAGAGAAATACATGTCACATCTTCCGCTTTATAGGCACCGCCGGTCTTCTCTTCCACATACTCCGGCATGGTTGCCGCTGTATATCCAAATGTTTTATCCCTTGCAAACTCTGTCTCGTTCGCAGGAACCAGCTCTTCGCCGTATTTTACATAATGCACGTTATCAATTGTAAATCTGCCACCTTCTTTGAAAAATGGGCAGAGGATCTCACCGTCAATTGTCTTTCCGGTATTTTTTTCATAACTTTCTTTCAAAAGCTTTGTTTCCAGTGGATAATGTCCGCGCAGTGTACTGTCACTCCGGCTGATGAATATGTATTCCCTTCCAGTCTCCTTCGCAGCCTCATCGACAATCTCTGCAATTTCTTTGTGTGCCTTTGTCGTCTGCTCTACCGTAAACCCTCTGGAATTTGTCAGTACATAAAACAGATTGTTTTCTTCCTCAAATCCCTGAATCATGCTTTCTTTTGTCCAGTCCGTGTAAACTGAAATATCATGTACTGTCTGCACACCTGTCGGGTCATCATCCAGAACTACAATCTTTTTATTGCTTGCCTCTATCTCTTTTTTCAGCAGGCCGTCTATATAGTCTTCCTCTATTTTTTTGTAAGAATTCAGGATCTCTGCACTCACTGCCATCTCTATTTCCTCCTAAGCACCCGGCTTTAATCTACTTTTTTCACTTCTACATCTGCCAGTTTTTCAAAATACTGTACAATTCCGCCATGGTCGTCATTCATGTGTCCATGTACTTTCAGTGTCTGAAGAATCTCATACAGCTGTGCGGTGTATGGAATCGGGACATCAATCTCGTGGGCTGTATTCACAACATTTTTGATATCTTTGTGATTGATACGGATCGGTCCGCCAGGATTAAAATTACGCTCTACGATCATTGGAATTTTTGCATCCAGAACTGCACTTCCTGCCAGTCCTCCTCTGATTGCCTCGTAAACTTTCACCGGATCTGCCCCTGCTTTCACTGCAAGTACAAATGCCTCTGACACAACTGCGATGGTGTTATTTACAATGACCTGATTCGCAAGCTTGGTAACACTTCCGCTTCCGGAATCGCCGATCAGCAGTGCTGAAGATCCAAGAATATCAAAGTATTTTTTCAACGCATTGAAATCTTTTTCTTCTCCGCCGGCCATAATTGCAAGTGTCCCTGCGACTGCCCCAGGTTCCCCGCCAGATACCGGTGCATCTACGAATCCGATTCCTTTTTCCTTTAATCTCTGATAGCACTCTTTTGATTCTACCGGAGTGACAGAACTCATGTCACATACAATACTTCCTTCCTTCAGTGTAGAAGCCACACCACCCTCATCAAACAGAATTGATTTTACAATGTCCCCGTTTGGCACGATGATAAATACAACATTACATTCTTCCCCGATCTGCGCATAAGTACCTTCTGCTGCGCCTTCTGCCACTACATCTGCGACAGCCTCTTTGTTCAGATCCGCAACGACCAGCTCTACTCCTGCTTTTAACATGTTCTTTGCCATTGGTCTTCCCATAATTCCCAATCCGATAAATCCTGCTTTCATCTGTTTTCCTCCTCATTTCTTGTTTAATTTGTGTGTTTTTGTCTTTGTTTTCCGTCTTTCTTTGTTACATTTTCTATATTTACTTTACTACATACCGGTATACCGGTCAATCCTCAAAATTACTTTTTCCGTTTTTACCAGTTTTTCATTCTCGTTTTTAGTTATATTAACTAACTTTTTGATTTTTTCACGTTAATTTTTTGACAATTTGAAATATGCCGAAAAAACACCATTTTACCGATTATAATTGACCATCTGCAGCGATGTATTGTATGATAAACATAGCAAAAACATCGGTATTACAATTTGATTTTGTGAATTAATATACAATAGAAAAAGGAGCATTTTTTATATGACTTCACTGAATGAACAGGCTTATGAACATCTCAGGAACATGATTATAAATAACGAATTGTCTTATCAGAAAATATATTCGGAGACAAAACTTGCAAAGGAACTCGGTGTCTCACGCACTCCTTTCCGTGATGCCATTCATCACCTGGAACAGGAAGGATACGTCGACATTATCCCCAGCAAAGGCTTTCAGCTTCACCAGCTTACCAGGCAGGATGTAGAAGATACTTTCCAGGTCCGCTCTGCCCTGGAATGTTATTGTACGGTAGAAATTACAAAACATGCGGACTCTGAAAAAGCGAAAAATCTGTTCCGGGAACTGGATGAGATTATGACACACCTGTATGATATTCTGCATACGACGCAATCCATCGAGGATTTTGCGACGTATGATTTCCAGTTCCATGTAAAAATTATCCGCTATCTGGAAAATGAACAGTTTTATTCCATCTTCGGAACTTTCATGTACAGAATGAAACGTCTCGCTGCCCTTTCTCTCTCCCATGAGGGACGGATGAAGGCAACATATGCCGAGCATCTTGATATCCTTAATACGATGAAAGCCGGAGATTCTGCCAGAATTTATGAGACGACTTTAAAGCATATGGATACACCGAAGTGGATTAACCTGGAAGATCTGTAAATGAAAAAAGGTGGCAAAATACAATCTCCACTGGCTGGATTGTATTTTGCCACCTTATTTATTAATAATCATTTTTCTGCCATCATTTGTTCTGGTGTTCCCTGACCCATACACTCATCTCATTCTCTCCCCGGTTCGCCCAACTATAATACGGAATCCATTTCAACTCCTTTTTTACCGTCTCCGTCTCGAAATGACTGTCCTGATATAATGGCATATCTCTTTTCTCTAAATCAATCTTTTCCCCCATCGCATGAAGTGTTCCCACTCCACCCAGAAGATCTTTCTCGAATCTGTACTGTATTTCCTCATCCTTTCCTAATGTCAGCAAATGAAGCGCTTCCCCATTGTCGACCCCTTCCAGACAATAGACCAGCGGCCCTCTCGAAAGTGCTGTTTTTCCTATTTCATTTTTTACATTCGGATGGGCATACCATCTTTTCGGCTTTATCTCAAATTCAACCTGAATCTGATCGTCTGCGAATGCTTTTTGAATATAGATATATCCATTCTTTTCTTCTGTAGATAATACCTGCCCATTCAACGTGACCACAAAGCTATCTGTCCATCCTGGTATCCGTACTGCCAATGTCATCGGTTCCTTTGCAGTACTGTTTATTTTGAATTCCACATTTCCTTCCCATGGATAATTGGTCTTTTGTGTAACTGTACACTCTCCCTGCGGCATCTGGAATGTACTTTCGCAGTTCATGAATAGGTTGGCCAATATTGTATTTTCTTTCTGTACATACACATATTCATCCACAGATGCCAGAAGCCTCGCCAGATTTGGCGGACAGCATGCACAGCCGAGCCACTGTGGCCGAACCAGTTTTACATGACTCTTACCTGGATCTTTTTTCACCTTCTCTGGAACTACTTCCAATGGATTCACATAAAAGAAATGTTTTCCATCCAGTGCCATGCCTGCAAGAACAGTATTATACAGTGCCCTCTCCATGACATCTGCATATTCTCCATTATTCTCATTCTTTAACATCTGCTGTGCAAAGAATATCAATCCTATGGAAGCACAGGTCTCACAATACATCGTGTCATCCGGTAAGTCATAATCAGATGTGAACGCCTCTCCATTCACCGTTGAGCCTATTCCTCCTGTGATATACATCCTTTTATCTACAATATTCCTCCACAACTTCCTGCAGGCGAGCAGCATTTTTTCATTCTGTGTATACAGTGCAGCCTGTGCCATAGCAGTACAAAGATAAACCAGCCTTACCGCATGACCTTCCGCTGTCGTCTGCTCCAGTGCAGACTTATGAACCTGGTAATATTCAAGCCCCCACCGATCCATTCCTTCAATCAAAGCCTCTCTGTTCTCTTCTGCCTTCTGCCTTGAAAGGAAATAAGGATCTTTTCCCCTCTCCTCAAGAAAATAACAGCTTAGTTCCAGATAACGCTTTTTTCCGGTAGCTTCATATAACCTCAGCAGCCCTATTTCCACTTCCTCATGTCCATCATACCCATGAATCTTGCCCTCTTCTTTTCCAAAATTCCGGTCAATGCAATCCGCCAGCCGGCATGCTGTCTGAAGCACCTTTTCATTTTTCACCACATCATAATACGCCACTGCTGCCTCCATAAAATGTCCGGCACAATATAATTCATGGCTTTCATTCAGACATCGGAATTTCCTTTCCGGTGCATCGATGGTAAAATATGTACTCAGGTATCCATCTTCCTCCTGTGCTTCCGCGATGAGATCTACCACACCATCTGCAAGCTGATGGAGCGCTTCATCCATTTTCTCCTTCAGCGAATATGCCACTGCTTCCAGCCATTTATACACATCGCTGTCCTGAAATACCCATCCATAATGATGCCCTGACTCCATACCTGCTGCAATTTTGAAATTCATAATCGCATGACTTTTTTCACTTGGAATCGTTTTGTCATTACGCTCTTTTTCGATCTTAATATCAATGCTGTCATTTAATACATTCCACTGGTATGGAATCATCTCTTTTCGGATCAGCTCTCTGTACCTGAGCCAAAACTCATCCTGAATAACCACTTTCTTTTCCATCTGCTCTACCTCCATTATTTTTCTGCATGTTGAAGCCGTCTGTCATGAAGAACTTCTGCAATTCTCATTGTCTCTTTATTATCCAGCTTATAAAAATAAATCGGAACCAGAACGAGAATTGAAAGAATAATCGGCACACCGATCAGTGTGAATTTAATTCCTGCCAGTGATCTTGCTGTCTGCTCCACATTTGGCACATATCCTGTAAGTTCCAGAATAACTCCCGGTATCATTCCAGCCATTGCATTGCCAAGTTTGAAGAAAAATCCGATAATTGCATAAGTTACCGCACCAAGCCTCCGTCCAGAGACATATTCACCATAATCGATCACATCCGGAGCCATATTCCAGATCAGTCCCATAATTAAAGTTGCACCAAATCCCGCAATAAACCGGAATCCAAAGACTGCGATAATACTTGTCACTGGTGCTGCATACATTCCACCCAGACCGATAATACTGATAATGTAGGAAACAAACAGTAACTTTTTCTTCCCAATCTTTTTGCTGAAATATGGAATCATTGCAAGAGAAATGATTCCTGGAAGGCTTGTAAACAATATAAAAATTCCAGTCAAATCTTCTCTTCCCATGTTGTACTTGATATAATATGTTCCTACCGCAGTACTGATCGATACATTGGTAAATGCAACAATAAATACCAGACACAAAAGTAATAGTGGTTTATTACTGATCATAGCCGAAACCATTGCTTTTAAATTCACTTTTTCTTCTGACTGTACTACCTTAATCCGCTCTTTTGTTGAAAAATATGTAATGAGAAATAAAACGACTGACATACCAGCAAATATAACAGCTGTGATCCGGTACCCGGTTCCCATTGATTTTTTGCCAAAGAAAACAGCAAGCATCGGTACTCCTACTGACAACAGAATGTTACCTATATTTGCCAGATACATTCTCACTGCAGTCAGACTTGTTCTCTCTTCAGGGTCTTCGGTCATAACAGAGGATAATGAGCTGTATGACGTATTTACCAGAGTATATAACATCCCGGCTCCAATATAAGTAATATAAGCATAAACCAGTTTCCATGTAGCGGACAAATTCGGGGCCGTAAAACATAGAATGGAGAACACCGCTAACGGTACACATCCATACAGAATAAATGTTTTATACTTCCCCTTTTTAAAGTTAGACTTGTCAATCCAGTTCCCAATAATAGGATCATTAATTGCGTCCCAGATACGTGCTACTAAAAATAATGTACCTACCGCTCCAACGCTGATTCCAAATATATCCGTGTAAAAATACATCAGATATGTATTGATTGTTGTCATGGCAAATGCACAACCCATATCTCCCAACGCATAACCAACCTTTTCCGTTTTTCTTAATTTCATTATCATAGGTTTCCCTCTACTTTCATTTGATATCTGCAAACAGTATACCCTATGACACCGGATTGCAAAACTCACTTTTTCGTAGTATAGGTATCTTTTTCCGACCTATTATTTTTCTTTATCCCCATACTATTGGCACATTAAAAGCAACAGGTGTACATTTCCGCTTTTTAGTTTACAAAAGCTTTTTCTTTACATTTACATCAGATCACTCTATAATCAAGCTATAAGCTTCAGTCAGTGCACTGGTACAGGAAAGGATTATCTCATGACAATATCAAAAATAAATATTATTGAACCACTCCGCTATTTTAAATCGGGACAATTTCTTGGTTCTGACGGATGGATGCATAAAAGAATGTGTCTGGATGGAGATTACGAGATTATTATTGGTCTTGAAAAAGAGGTTCATCTTTGTATTGGTGGAATCTCTTACACCATTTCTCCCGGAGATGTCTATGTAATTCCTCCTTATATAACTTACGAAGGGAATCACCCTTCCAAAGAAGGGGTGAGTTTCTATTGGCTGCATTTTTTCCCACGTCTCGGACATTTTAATGCTTCCTCTAAAAATGCCGTCACAGAGTTACTTTCACTTGCAGACACTGCTCCTGCCAAAAGGGATGTTATTTACGCACAAAAAGAAGCCGATCTCTCGCGGGATACTTCTTCATATGTATATCTTCCATTGTGTTTTCGTGCACCATCCCCTGAAAAGTTATATATACTGGTACATCAGATACTTGATGTGTCTAATTCCCAGTACTACAGTAGTTATTGTGCGGATTATCTGATCACCTCTCTCGTTTTGGAAATTACAGAACAGTTCCGGAAATGTTCCATCACGCAGAATCTGTCCCAATCAGAACATTCACACAGTCTCTCCCAGATACTGGAGTGGATCCGTATTAATATCTATACGGATCTTACCGTTGCAACCGTTGCTGAAAAATTTGCTTTCAGCCCGGATTATCTTACCCGTCTGTTTAAAAAGAATCTGGGGATCGGTACAAACAGATACATTAATATCCAGAAAATCAATACAGTGAAGGGACTCTTAAGTACAAGTAATATGACTGTCAAAGAAATCGCTTATCTTTTAAATTTTAAAGATGAAAAATATCTGATGAGGCTTTTTAAAAACATTGAAGGCATCACGATTTCCCAATACCGAAAAGCCTATACGAATACATACATGAATAATCCTCAGGTAGACCCCGACATTCCATTGCCGCCGGCACACCAGTAAAGCATATCTTGCTTCCTTCTTTGATTTCTGCTGTCAAACGGTTGTATTATGGTGTTATTCTTGCTATACTATGGTTAATAAATGGTTTCTACACAGAAAGAGGCGGTAACTATGACCATTCTTGAAATGAAACAGAGAAAAAAAGAACTGGGATATTCCAATGCACGCATTGCCAAACTCTCAGGAGTCCCCCTTGGCACAGTTCAGAAAATCTTCAGCGGAGCCACTTCCACTCCAAGATACGAAACCCTGAAAGCTCTGGAGCAGGTGTTAAAGGAAGCACCTTCTCCCTGGCCTGAACCTGTACATGAGTCAGAGTCTGCCTATGGCACAAAAAAACAAGGGGAATACACCTTGAAAGATTACTACCGGATGCCCGAGGAGCAAAGAGTTGAGTTGATTGACGGAGTCATCTATGATATGTCCTCCCCCACTTCAGTCCATCAGCTGATTGCAGGGTTCATTCATTCCCGATTGCTCACCTATGTCTCCGGCAGGAAAGGTGAATGTCTTCCTATCATCTCGCCCATTGATGTACAGCTTGATTGCGACGATAAAACTATGGTGCAGCCAGATCTTGTCATTGTCTGCGAGCGTGACAAGGTGATTAACCGATGCATTTATGGTGCTCCTGATTTCGTTCTGGAAATCCTTTCTCCTTCCACCAGAAAGAAAGATATGGTTACCAAGCTGAATAAATATATGAATGCAGGTGTACGCGAATATTGGATGATTGATCCTGATAAAAAGAACATCCTTGTATATGACTTTGAACACGATAATTATCCGGTAATTTATGGATTTGATGCAAAAGTTCCAGTTGCTGTCTGGGAGAATGACTGTGAGATATGTTTTCAGGAAGTGTATGATTATGTTCGCTTTCTGTATGAGAAATTCTAAACAGAATGCAGTTATGAACGCATATAGCAAGAATCTTTCATATTTTCTATTTACTCCACTCTGGAAGGAAACGGCAGCTGACCGCCGGACACCACTGAAAAGGGTAAGGAACATGAGATCTTCTCCTATTCCTTACCCTTTTCACATAGTTTACCATATTGCCATGTTTTCAGTATCCACAACCCATTCTTTTTTCAGAAGCCAGGTTCCTCCCTGGCAATACTTCTCTTCTATGCATCCTCCTGCAAATAATGACTCCCAACTGTCTGTAACCTTACGTTTCATTAAAGGATAAAACGGTTTTTCGAACACATCCGAGGAACTGGAAATTCCCATGCGCTTAAGTTCCGACTCAAAAGCCTTCTCTTCTTCCTCCGTCCCCGCAAAAGACAAATTCAGTATTTTATTCCACACACGCCTGTCAAACAAAATGACCTGACTGTGGGGAACTTTAAGTTTCAGGCAGGAACTGCCCGGTTCAGGCACTGCCCACCTTTTGTCACGAAACATCCAGACCGGTGATTCAGCTTCCTTTGGTCTTTCTATAATGCTTTCTGCTCTCCTGATAAAAAAGGAATATGCCTGCTGAAAAATCCATGCCGTGTCCTTATATTTTTCTGTGATGTACTTCTTTTTAACAAAATATCTCCCGTCCCTCAATAACGTTTCCAGCACACGGTCACTTTGTACCGTCCACATGGTCAAATATTCTTCCTTTGTCTTTATCACAGAACGTAACCTCCTTTACCCATTCACGTCGCAGTTCCCACACAGTAGCTGCTGCCTCCGACACCTTGTTCGGCGGAACCGTAAATACCCGTTCCCAGCTGTCTGTAATTTTTCTGCGAAGTGCCGGATAAAAATTCCCCTTCGGGCCTGAGATCAACTCATCCTCACCATGGATTCCGTATCTCAAAAGCTCCTGCCTGTGTCTTTCATGATCTTCGGCCCCTAGCGGAGCATACCAGTAGTTTACCCTGTAATCCCAAAGTTCCATATTGCATATCAGATATTGATCCCCAGGTACCTCTACCTCAAGTATGACGGTATTCTCCACCGATTGAAGCATATTAGCCTGATCCATGGAAAGCCAGATCGGATATAACAGAGCTGCCGGAATTTCCATATATTTTCTGGCCTCTTTCGTGTACCATGTATATAATTTCAAATAATAATCGGCAATTGTATCATTCTTCCGCCTAATGTATTCCTCTTTTACCCGGTATGTTCCCTTCGTCTTAAGCTCTTCCCAGACTTCGGGAACCTGCCTGGTCCACATGGTCTTTGTTTCATTCATCCTTTGCCGTCTACACCTTCTCTTTCTTTATCGCCTTGATAAATGCCGCACATGCCGCAAACATAATAAAAACAAAAGGAAAAGCGGCTGCCAGCGAGATTGTCTGAAGCGGTTTCAATCCCCCCGCCATCAAAAGACCGACCGCCATCACAGACTGGATGATCCCCCAGAGGATTTTCTTACTGTTTGGAGGGTTAATACTGCCATTTGTTGTCAGCATTGATAACACGTACACCCCGGAGTTCGCAGATGTAATGAAAAATGCACACAGGGAAATGATCGCTACAATTGCCAACACAAAACCAAGTGGATATTCTTTCAGCACTACAAAAAGTCCCACTTCGGGTGTCGCTGCAACTTCTTTCAGTTTTTCTATCGCCAGAATCCCTTTTTCACCCAGATTTATTCCAAGACTGCCGAATATGGATCCCCAGATACAGGAGGCAACTGCCGGTACCAGAACAACGCCTAAGATGAACTCACGAATCGTCCGTCCTTTGGAAATGCGTGCAATAAATACTCCGACAAAAGGTGACCATGCGATAAACCATGCCCAGTAGAACAACCTCCAGCTGCCAAGCCAGCTATTGTCTCCATAGGAATGAATCCCAAGCGCATCCGGGATAAAATTTCCAATGTACTGCCCCATACCATTGATGAAGCTATTTAGTATCTCCAGCTTAGGGCCTACCAGAAAGCAGACAGCCATCAGACCGATTGCAACATACAGGTTCGTATCAGAAATAGCCTTTATTCCTTTCTCTAATCCCGAGACAGCAGAACTTATGTATAATACTGATACAATAATAATAATGATGATCTGTACTGCCAGACTGGTCGGTATTCCGAACAAATGATGGAAACCGGCATTTATCTGCAATGTCCCAAGGCCCAGTGATGTGACAACTCCAGCCACTGTGGCGAACACAGCCAGGATATCAACCAGTTTTCCAAGCCATCCTTCTGCCAGTTTCTCACCAATCAGTGGCTCTAATATGCTGCTCACCAGCCCTTTTTTGTTCTTGCGGAACATAAAATATGCAAGAGCAAGGCCAATGACCGCATAATTGGCCCACGGAAGTATGCCCCAGTGCATGAAGAATGATTTCATTGCAAAGTCGGCTGCTTCAGGTGTTGCACTCTCCACCCCCTGCGGGTTCAGATAATGAGTCAATGGTTCTGCAACGCCCCAGAATACAAGCCCTACCCCCATACCGCAGCCGAAAAGTAATCCAAACCACGTCATATTGCTGTATTCCGGTTTGGAATCATCCGGTCCAAGACGTATCTTTCCATATCTCCCAAAAGCAACATATACAACAAAAACCAGAAATACAATCATAGCCAGCAGATACAGCCATCCGAAATCTGTTGTAAGAAACGTAAACGCTGCATTTGACACTGCTGTAAAACTGTCATTGAAAGCAACCGACCAGACAGCCATCACAGCGATCAAAACTAGAGAAACATAGAATACAACATTTCCTGTTTTCTTTTTGTCCATACTACTCTCCTTTTAAACTGCCAAACCTTCCGCCTCCTATACAGGAAACACTGTCTGTTCCTCAATTTCCACAGCCAGACTTTCAAGTGCGATTTTCGTCCTGTGATAACGGAGTTTCCACTGTTCTTCCTTTGGAGTACCCGGATCCCCAAGAGGATATGGGATTGAGATTGTAGGAACAATTCTGTTGGCACCAACCGTCTTCGCCACCGGAATCAGATTACACATCTGTACGATTGGGAATCCTGCCCGCTCTATTTCTTTTACCATCGTTGCACCGCAACGTGTACAGGTACCTCATGTGGAAACCATAATGACTGCATCCACATGATCCTCTTCAAAGTACGGAACCATTTCACGTGCCATTCTCTGTGCCTCGGCTTCTGTAGTCCCGGTTCCAACTGTGGAATAGAAATATGGATGGAGGCTTCCAAAAACGCCTTCTTTCTCCAGCTGCTTTAACACATCAACCGGAGTGATGACATTCGGATCTGCATCTGCGGCCGCCGGATCAAACCCTGCATGGATTGTTTTGTACTCCCCGCTTTTCAGTGCAAAAGAACCAGAGATATCATACCTTCCCCAGCGTGTCGCAGAAGCAGACTGAATATGGTCCGGGTTATCTGTGGGCACAATTCCACCGGTTGTTACAAGGGCAATCCTTGCCTTAGATAAATTTTTTACTGCCGGGGCAATCGGCACACGGTCAATCTTTGGAATTGGAAGTTCTGTCTGAAATGGCTCTCCTGCCAGTTTTTTAAGGAGCATGCTGATCATTCTTTCAGAGGCGGGTATCCCCTCCGAAATCCAGGTCTGATGACGGATTCCCCTTGCAAAATAACCTTCTTCCTGGGCGGATTTAAGTTCTTCCTCCCCAAGCAGCTTATTAGCAAGGCTTACCATTGCTGCCACATCCTTACGCATGCGTGCCGCAATGTTCCCGCCCCGCATGATATACATATCTTTTTTGAACATTTCAACCCCCGGATTTTCTTCGTTCATGGAGGTCACTACCGGAACATTGAACTTTTCCTTTACCGCCTTGGCAATAGTGCCGCAGGCAACGCCATATCGTCCTGCCTGAAAGGCCGGACCTGCAAGGAAGATATCCATTTTCGTCCCCTCCAGCATGCCAAGGATCGTTTCTACCGCTTCTTCTGTGTTGCTGCCCATATAATTGTCACCGCAGATCACAGTATGGGTAATCTCTGCATCCAGCTTCTTTGCAAACTCCAGTGCAGGGCCAACTTTTCCTTCCCTGATCTCTGGTGCGAAATCTGCCTTGTCTTCGCCTCCGATTTGACCGAAGAACTGATTAATATATAACACTGCTTTCTTCATCTTTCTCTCTCCTCTATTATATATCGCCTAAAATTCCTTCATAGTTTTCGGTGACCATCCGCATACCCGGTCCCCACAGAACATGGAGTTGTTTTCCATAATGATTGAGCCATCCGGGCGGACTGACGGCCCTAAGATCTCATCATCCGCCCATCCGCCGGACAATCCGTCTCTTGCAAGTGCTTCCAGTTCTCCTAATACCGTCTTCATCGGCGGAAGTTCTATCAGTTCTGATACATTCCCACAAGAGACAATTGCATCACACTTTTCATCCAGGGTAACAAGAGGCTGTGACTGTCCGTCTCTTCCTGTACATTCATTCGTAATACCAACTGTTTTAACTCCCGCATCTTCCAATGCCACATAACACCCGATAAAATCAGCATCCGGATTCCCATATCCTTCTTCTGCGACAACGGCGCCGTCAGCTCCGAGACTCCTTGCAATCTGTGCTACGAACAGTGCCGCACGTTCCTTCTGTTCTAAAGCCACATTCAGATTCGACATAATCACGCCCAGGAAATCAATTGTTTTTCCGTGTTCCCTGTACAATGCCTTTATATTTGGGCAATTCTGAAAGTCGTAAGTAGACCACTTCGAGGATACTGGCATAAAACTTCCTGAAACAACAGCACCATCCAGAATCTCATTCGGATGCATCACCGTCGGCACCATATGATTCATATCCCATCCATAGACAAGATCGTTATATCCCATCTCTTCCATCTGGGACTGTGGCTGCATTACGTATACTACCTTCGGCAGTTTCTGCTCCTCTTCCCCACGTCTTGTCATGGCATCAAGTTCATAAACTTCTGTCTCTTCTGGCTTTAACTCTCTGACGCAGGCTCCTATGTACTCTGCCAGCTTATGTCCGGCCCTTCTCAGCGCATCATTCTTTTTCTGCTGTTCATGCTGCTCAAATGTTTCATTCGTATCTGCAACCAGCACAATGTTATTTAATTCTCCAAACAATGTATACTTCTGCCCTTCACCGCTCATATCTATGATTCCGTCCTGGAACCCGCCCCAATGTTTTCCAACAACAAGAACGCTGCAGTTTTTCAGTGCATATGTTACGCCCTCCCCCGCTGGTTCAAGTTTCCCTGTATAACCTGGGAATACACCTCTTTTATCTAATCTGGTTCTCGGTTCAATTGCTTCCTTTACCGGACACATACGTATCTCATCTCCCGGTTTGGCTATATATAAATCCGCCTCTGTGATCCGGTCATCGTTTTTGATAAATTCCAATGCTTCTTGTTTATTCACTGTCAAAATGCCATCGCGAAACGACAGGCAGTCTCCGAAAGCAATATCCTTCACATAGAAATTTCCAATTTCTAATTTCATGGTAATCCTCCTTGTGCTATGCCATCAATTCCCCGTACAAAAGATTGTTTTTGTACATTTTTACCTATTTCTCTTTTTAACAAGCGCGCTTATGTTAAATATTATACAAACATAGTATCAATAAGCGCGCTTATTGTCAATGCATTTTTCAATATATTTTCATTATTTATTGACATTTTCTATATACAATTCACAAAACTATTGCTTTTTATGCCAGTCAAAATATGCTATATTAGCAGTATACATAACGAAAGGGAACCTATACCGATGTCAGAAACCCAACGAAACACTAAAGAAGATCAAAAGAAACAAAATACAATACTTTTTATTAATACTACCCGGCAAATGATTGATGAACAGGGACTTGACAAAATTTCTGTCAGAAAAATTGCAGAACGTGCCGGATTTCACAACTCCACAATCTACCTGTATTTCAAAGATCTTGACCAGCTCATTATGCTGGCATCTATGAAATATTTTCAGGAATACAGCCATATGCTGGAGCTGCAAAGCCAAAAGGAACGCACACCGTCCGAAAATTTTTATGCTATATGGGACTTTTTCTTCGTAACAATCTTAAAAAATCCCCCTCTTTTTTATAACTTTTTCTTTGGAAAACGAAGCGATGACCTGGACGACATTATGAACTTATACTATGAAATTTTCCCGGAAGAACGGGGAGAGTTTACCACTGATATCGAGACAATGTACTTTGGCCGGAATCTGAAAGAGCGCAGCTTATATCTTCTTAAGCCCCTGATATCAGAAGAAAATTCTGTGACAGAACATAATCTGGACATGATTAATGAAATGACTGTCAGCTACTGTAAATATAAACTGGAACAAAAATGTCAAAACCCGGATGTGGATTCTGAAAAAATTAAAAATGAATTTCTGGCTGCAGTGACTTATATTACTGGAATTTAAACTGCTTCTGGACAATAGGAAAAGTATAAAGTTTTCTTCCAAATGAATAATACCCCCTTCCGGACAACAAGTTTTTGTTCTTTCACTTGTCTGTCTGCAAGGGGGTATCTCTCAAACTCATTTTAAATAATTTACACTGCCGGATTCACATGAATCATAATGTGCTTAGTATTCGGAAATTTTCGTTCAACATTGTTGTGGACTTTCTCCGCCACTTCATGTGCTTCCTGCAGTGAGATATCTGCATCTACAGCAATCTCCAGATCAATATAGACCTTATTGCCGAACATCCGTGTATGAAGCAAATCAATTCGTATGACATCATCCTGTCTCTCAATAAATTCTGTTAATTCCTGTTCATATTCGTCACTGCAGGATGTATCCAGCATTTTCCGCAGAGCATCTTTTAAAAAGTCATAGACTACTTTAAAAATAAACAGGCAGATCACAACGCTTGCCACCGGGTCTAACACCGGAAAACCGAGCATGGCACCACCAATACCGATCAATGAGCCTATGGAAGAAAATGCATCTGAGCGATGGTGCCACGCGTCAGCCATAAATGCGTCTGAATCTAAAATCATTGCATAATGTCTTGTGTACCAATACATCGCCTCTTTCACAGCAATAGATACAATAGCTGCAGCTAAAGCAATAGTACCTGGAGCTTCCAATTCTGATGAATGAAGAATTTTATCTATTCCCATTTCACCTATGCCAAGCCCTGTGACAAGCAATATGGTTCCCAAAAGCAGGGAAGCCACACATTCCATTCTCTCGTGTCCATATGGGTGATCTTTATCTGCAGAACGTTTTGAGAGGCGTACACCGAAAAATGCAACTATTGTTGCAAATACATCTGACAGCGAATGGACAGCATCTGAAACCATGCCTCCCGAATGTCCGATGATACCGGCAAATAATTTGAAAACTGATAGAATAATATTCCCAACAATTCCAACAAAGGAAATTTGCTTCACAATAAAATCTTCTTTTTCCGGTGTCAGTTCTTTTTTCCTTTCACCAAGTTTCCTTGCTGAAAGGTTTGTTTGCTTTAATGTTTTTGTCATAAAAGAATCCTCCTTTTCCCGTCATATAACGGGGGTATCATGATTGCTCTTATGGCACTCCATTTGAAGTTGAGACTGTTCCGTAAATGAGTATAAAAAAACACACCGACGGAACATACTACTGTCCCACAGATGTGCATACTCGTTATCTGCTGCCACCTATACAGTGGCCCGGCCCCACGCCCTCACGGGCATCGCCTGCTCAGTTTGTACTGTTGATCTCGCATTCCATTCGGAATGTAATGCAGCGCAAAGAGTTTTATTTATATATATTATATGCAATGCCCGGAAATGTCAATCCTTAATTAAGGTCAAAAATATCTTTTCATTTCGACAATTTCCACTCATTAAAAAAACCTGCAAGTATAAATACTTACAGGCTTTATTTAGCTCCCCGAGTTGGGTTTGAACCAACG
>URQQ01000041.1 GCA_900549995.1 uncultured Lachnospiraceae bacterium
GTCCCTCATGAGTGAGGGATTCAGGGAGTTGAAGTGGACTTGTCCACTTTGTTCTAGAGAAAATTCCGCCGGTACACGAAAAGGCGGTAGAAACCTTTTCCAAGCTGTGTTAAACTGTTCGTAGAGTTTGAAAGGGTGTATGGCGATGAAGAGTTTAAATGAAGACTTAAAAACAGGACAGTTTAAGCAGGTATATCTCTTATATGGAGAGGAAGCTTACCTGAAGAAACAATATAAAGAACGGTTAAAGAAGGCAATGACAGCACCGGATGACACGATGAATTTCAGCTATTATGAAGGGAAAGATATCAATGCAAAGGAAATCATTGATCTTGCCGAGACGATGCCTTTCTTTGCTGACCGCCGGCTGATCATGATTGAAAATTCAGGGTTCTTTAAGAATGCGTCACCGGAGCTTGCGGAGTATCTGAAGGGAATGCCGGATACGACGAATATGATATTTATAGAAAGTGAGCTTGATAAGCGGGGCAAATTATTCAAAGCAGTGAAAGACTGCGGGCGCGTTGTAGAGCTGCCAAGACAGGATGATCAGACACTTTTTAAATGGATTCTCGGAAGTATGAAAAGGGAGAATAAACAGGTGGCGCCGGATACGGTGAAATACCTGCTGTCGAAAGTAGGCAATGATATGGAGAACCTTCAGCGGGAGCTTGAAAAGCTCTACTGTTATACTCTGGAAAGAGATGCTGTAACCCCTGAGGATGTGGATGCCGTATGCACAGTTCATATTACAAATCAGATATTCGATATGGTCGATGCGGTCGCACGAAAAGAGCAGAAGAAAGCACTGGATTACTACTATGATCTGCTGGCATTGAAAGAACCTCCGATGAGAATTTTATTTTTGATGTCCAGACAGTTTAAAATTCTGCTGGAAGTAAAAGATCTTGAGAGAAGAGGGCATGGGAAAAAAGAGATTGCATCCAAAGCCGGAGTTCCGCCGTTTGCCGTCGGGAAATACCAGTCTCAGGCGAGAGCATTTAAGATGGAAGAGCTGAGGGCAATTCTGGAGGAAAGTGCCCAGACAGAAGAAGCGGTGAAGACCGGAAGACTTGGCGATATGCTGGCGGTGGAACTTTTTATCTGCAGCAGAACCTGAGATTAGACCTTGAAGGGATGGAGCTTTTTGTTGTAAAATGGCAGAGGTCATGATATATTGAGTAACGAAAGAAATTTGGAACTTGGAGGAAAAAAAGTGGCAGGAATAGAGCAAAGTAAAATTCGTAATTTTTGCATTATAGCACATATAGATCATGGAAAATCAACACTTGCAGACCGGATCATCGAGAAAACAGGGCTGCTTACAAGCCGTGAGATGCAGTCTCAGGTGCTTGACAATATGGATCTTGAGAGAGAACGTGGAATTACAATCAAAGCACAGGCAGTCCGGACTGTGTACAAAGCGAAAAATGGAGAAGAGTATATTTACAATCTGATTGATACTCCGGGACATGTGGACTTTAATTATGAGGTTTCAAGAAGTCTTGCGGCATGTGACGGGGCAATTCTGGTAGTGGATGCGGCGCAGGGAGTGGAGGCGCAGACGCTTGCCAATGTCTATCTGGCGCTGGATCATGATCTGGATGTGATGCCGGTAATCAACAAGATTGATCTGCCAAGTGCAGAGCCGGAACGTGTGATTGAAGAGATCGAAGATGTTATCGGCATTGAAGCGGAGGATGCTCCGCAGATCTCTGCGAAGACCGGATTAAATATTGAAGAAGTACTGGAGCAGATTGCAGTGAAAATACCTGCCCCGTCAGGAGACCCAAACGCACCGCTTCAGGCGCTGATCTTTGACTCTGTCTATGATTCTTACAAAGGAGTCATTGTATTTTGCAGAATCAAAGAAGGTACTGTAAAGAAAGGGACACAGATGCTGATGATGGCAACCGGAGCCAAGGAAGAGGTTGTGGAAGTCGGGTATTTTGGAGCGGGCCAGTATATTCCATGTGATGAGCTGAGTGCGGGGATGGTTGGTTATATTACCGCCAGCATTAAAAATGTGAAAGATACGAGTGTCGGAGATACAATTACCGACGCCAAGAATCCCTGTGCCGAACCGCTGCCTGGATATAAGAAGGTAAATCCGATGGTTTACTGCGGAATGTATCCGGCGGACGGCGCGAAATACGGAGATTTGCGGGATGCTCTCGAGAAGCTTCAGTTAAATGACGCATCGCTTCAGTACGAGGCAGAGACCTCAGCAGCACTGGGATTCGGATACCGCTGTGGATTCTTAGGTCTTCTTCATCTGGAAATTATCCAGGAACGTCTGGAAAGAGAATATAACCTGGATCTTGTGACAACTGCTCCCGGTGTTATCTATAAAGTCCACAAAACAAACGGGGATGTGTTTGATTTGACGAATCCGTCAAACCTTCCGGACCCGGCAGAGATTGAGTATATGGAAGAGCCGATTGTAAAGGCAGAAATTATGGTGACTTCTGAGTTTATCGGAGCAATCATGGATCTTTGCCAGGAGAGGCGGGGCGTATATCAGAGCATGGAGTACATTGAAGAGAAGCGGGCAGTGCTTCATTATCATCTTCCTCTGAATGAGATTATCTATGACTTCTTTGATGCCCTGAAATCCCGTTCCAGGGGATACGCATCGTTTGACTATGAATTGCTTGGATATGAGAGGTCAGAACTTGTAAAACTGGATATTTTGATCAACAAAGAGCAGGTTGACGCGCTTTCCTTTATCATTCATGGTTCGAACGCTTATGAGCGCGGCAGAAAAATGTGTGAGAAATTAAAAGATGAGATTCCGCGCCAGATGTTCGAGGTTCCGATCCAGGCGGCAATCGGCGGCAAGGTTATCGCAAGAGAAACCGTAAAAGCGATGCGCAAGGATGTACTTGCGAAATGTTACGGCGGTGATATTTCTAGAAAGAGAAAACTTTTGGAAAAGCAGAAAGAAGGAAAGAAAAGAATGCGCCAGATCGGAAATGTAGAGATTCCGCAGAAGGCATTTATGAGTGTATTGAAACTGGATGATAAATAACAGAATGGACAAAAGGGGGGAGAAGCACAGGAAGTGCTGAGGATTGATATGAGTAAAATCAGCAGCATGGAATGTCCCGGATTACTGTCCAAAGACAAGTGGAACCAGGTGCTTGGCAGAGTAAGAATGCTTAGCTAAAAGCAGGATAATCCTTGTTAATTTTATGTTAATCTGGTATAATGATTTCATGGGTGATTGCATATATAATCCGCTTTTGATGTTCAGGGTGATTCATTTTTTAGCGGAAAAGAAAACAGGAGGATTATATATATGAGCGATCAAAAAGCAAGAAAAGACGGATCCATTTTTGAGTGGAATGGAAGGCCGCCATTTGGAAAAGTATTTCCATTAGCACTGCAGCATGTTGTTGCTATGATTGTAGGCTGTGTAACACCCGCGATTATCGTGGCAGGGGTGGCCATGGGCAAGGGTGATATGACAGCGGAAGGAAAAGTCCTTCTTGTACAGTCGGCATTGATTATCGCAGCATTGGCGACTTTGGTTCAAATCTTCCCGATTGGGAAAAAAGTGGGATCCGGGCTTCCTGTCATTATGGGAGTCAGTTTTGCCTATCTTGCATCTCTGCAGGCTGTTGCGGCAGAGTACAGCATGGCTGCTATTTTTGGAGCTGAGCTTATAGGCGGTATTGTAGCGGTAATTGTAGGAATATTTGTCAGGAAGCTGACGAGATTTTTCCCGACACTTGTAACGGGAACGGTTGTATTTACCATAGGGCTTTCGCTTTATCCAACAGCGATTAACTATATGGCTGGAGGAAAAGGGGCAGAGACATATGGAAGCTGGCAGAACTGGCTTGTAGCGCTTGTAACACTTGTGATTGTAACTGTGCTGAACCATTTTGCAAAAGGTTTTGTAAAACTTGCGTCAATTCTGATTGGTATGATTGCGGGATATGTTCTGTCAATATTTTTCGGAATGGTTGATTTCAGTGCTGTTTCACAGGCAGGCTGGTTCCAGATTGTAAGACCGATGCATTTTGGAATGGAATTTGAGCCTGCGGCGATTATATCTGTTGTCATTCTATATGTGGTGAATTCGGTGCAGGCGATCGGAGATCTCACGGCAACAACGGAAGGCGGAATGGACAGAAGCCCGACAGATAAAGAGTTATCCGGCGGAATCATCGGTAATGGTGTCGCAAGTATTTTAGGAGCGTTTATCGGCGGTCTTCCGACAGCGACGTTCAGCCAGAATGTAGGTATTGTCAACACGACAAAGGTCGTCAACAGATGCGTATTCGGCCTGGCAGCAGTGATTATCCTCATTGCGGGTATTGTACCTAAGTTTTCATCCGTTCTTACAACGATCCCGTCCTGCGTACTTGGAGGGGCAACGGTTTCTGTATTTGCATCCATAACGATGACAGGAATTAAACTGATCTGTAAGAATGAGCTGAACTACAGGAATTGTTCCATCGTAGGTCTTGCAGTGGCACTTGGAATCGGAATCACACAGGTTCCGGAGACACTGGCAGCATTCCCTTCATGGGTGACCATCATCTTTGGAAAGTCAGCAGTGGTTGTGGCAACAATTGTAGCAGTATTTTTGAATATTATCATTCCTGACAAGGAAGCAGAATAAGAACATAAGTGATTTGGAAGGAGCTGTTGTGCCGGCAGATGAGTATCTGTTGGCGGACGGCTTCTTTTTATGGAAAGAGGGGGAAATATGATTGTTACGAAAAGCAATTAGGGGTATAATTATATTATAAATATTTATAAGGGTTAAAGGAGTGAGAGAATGCCGGAAATATCCTTGTTTTATGGAATTCGAATTACAATGTACTATGATGATCACAATCCTCCACATTTTCATGTAGAATACAATGGAAGAAAGGAAAACCACTGAATCGGATTAATCCGCTTGTATAGGAGGTGCATGATGTCACAATATTTTCCAAGTGTTGTGCAGGTAATTCCGTTTGAGGATTATACTGTTGACATTTATTTTGATGATGGAAAAATAGTAACTTATGATGTGCAGAGAAGACTGCCGGAAAAAATATTTGAAAGAATCCAGTCAGCAGGGGTATTCATACGTGGCTGTATGGTTTTAAATGGCACTTTGGCATGGGACATTGCTGGAGGAAGAGATGAATCTCAGTGTATTGATATTGATCCACTGGTACTTTATGAACTCCCGCGTGTCGCAGAGAGAATCGCATAAAGAATCCGTGCTTTCGGAGGGATGAAAGCACGGATTCTTTTATTACATAGGAAAGTTCGTCCTATGTAATAAAAAATGCTCCGCGAGGATCGCGCTGCGGCGGTAAGGAATTATGCTGTTTATGCGACCCGCCGCAGGCGGAGAATCCCGCAAGCGGGATCCTTTCTTATTGATGTATCTTTGTTCCGGTATTTCCGAGAATACCTTCTTTTGCTTTCTCAAGCAATGTGATAAGTGCGGTGCGTCCTGGTTTGGAATCTGCGAAGTCTACGGCAGCCTGCACTTTTGGAAGCATGGAACCTGGGGCAAAATGTCCTTCGTCCATATAGTTTCTGGCTTCTTCGGTTGTGATATCATCAAGCCATTTTACATCGGGTTTTCCAAAATTTACAGCGACCTTTTCTACTGCAGTCAGGATGATCAGGAAATCGGCATCCAGTTCTTTTGCAAGAAGGCAGCTGGCGAAATCTTTATCGATGACAGCGCTTGCGCCTTTCAGATGATTTCCTTTTAAAGTAACCGGAATACCGCCGCCGCCGCAGGCGATGACAAGTTCGCCGGATTCCACGAGGGTGCGGATTGTTCCGATTTCCACGATTTCCACCGGTTTTGGGGATGCCACGATTCTGCGGTACCCGCGGCCGGCATCTTCTTTCATAATATAGTCATATTTTTCTTCGGCTTCTTTTGCCTGTTCGGCAGTCATGAAATGTCCGATCGGCTTGGAAGGGGTCTGGAACGCAGGATCATTTTCATCCACGCGGACCTGTGTGATCATGGTGGCAACAGGGATATCTGTAATATTCCGGTTCAGCAGCTCCTCTCTGAGTGCATTCTGCAGATCATAGCCGATATAAGCCTGGCTCATGGCAACGCAGACGGAGAGAGGTGTGTTTGGCTGGGAAGGATCTTCGTGTGTCAGCGCGATCATGGCGTTGTTAACCATGCCGACCTGCGGGCCGTTGCCATGGGCAATCACAACTTCGCATCCTTCTTCAATCAGATCTACAATTGCACGGGCAGTGATTTTTACAGCTGCCATCTGTTCGGGAAGTGTATTGCCGAGGGCGTTCCCGCCCAGGGCAATGACAATACGTTTTTTCTTCAACTGAATTCCCCCTTCTCTTTCCTATACGAAGATACGCGGAGTATGGTTTTCTTCCAGTTTCTTAAGGATTTCAGCAGGATCAGCGAATTTGCTTAAGAAGATCATGGCAGCGATTACGTATGGTTTGTAGCTTGCTTCTTTGTAAAGCGGGTTGCGGTAACGGTCAAATACGCTTGCGTCTACTTCGCCTTCTTCACAGCTTAACCCGGTGATATCTGCAGGCAGGCAGTGGAGATAGAGTGCTTTGCCTTCTTTTGTAAGAGACATCATTTCTTCGGTACAAGCCCAGTCTTTATGCTCTGCATTCTGTTTTAATAATTCCTGCTCCAGAGCTTTGATACCGTCGGTATCACCTTTTCCGTAGAGGTCTGTACGTTGTTCCATTGCAGCGAACGGAGCCCAGCTCTTCGGATAGACAATGTCAGCATCTTTGAAAGCCTCTGCCATATCATTTGTTCTTGTAAATGTACCGCCGGAAGCGGCAGCGTTTTTCTTTGCAACTTCTTCTACTTCAGGCATTACTTCATAGCCTTCCGGATGCGCAAGGACAACGTCCATTCCCATTCTTGTCATCAGGCCGATGACACCTTGAGGAACAGAGAGCGGTTTGCCGTAAGAAGGAGAGTAAGCCCAGGTCATTGCAAGTTTTTTACCCTTTAAGTTCTCGATACCGCCGAATTCGTGGATAATATGAAGCATATCTGCCATACACTGTGTCGGATGGTCGATGTCGCACTGCAGGTTTACAAGAGACGGACGCTGTTCCAGGATTCCGTCACGGTTCCCCTGTGCCACAGAATCAGCGACTTCATGCATGTAGGCATTTCCTTTGCCGATATACATATCATCGCGGATACCGATGACATCTGCCATGAAGGAAATCATGTTAGCTGTCTCACGTACAGTCTCGCCGTGCGCAATCTGTGATTTTCCTTCATCCAGATCCTGAACTTCCAGACCCAGAAGGTTACATGCAGAAGCAAAAGAGAAACGGGTACGTGTGGAATTGTCACGGAATAAAGAAATTCCAAGACCGCTTTCAAATACTTTTGTAGAGATGTTATTTTCGCGCATATATCTCAAAGCGTCCGCAATGATCCATACGGCTTTCAATTCATCGTCTGTTTTCTCCCATGTAAGGAAAAAGTCATTTTTATACATATTTTTAAAATCAAGTGCGTTTAACTCGTCGATATAATCCTGTAATCTTTTCATAGTTATCAGTCCTCCTGAACAATTTTTATTCTGATTGGTTCTATATGTTATTTGCAGTAAACAGATGGAAGTGCGGCGTAAGTGGCAGCGCATCTTACGAGGTCATCTTTCCATGTCTTTTCGTTTGGAGCATGTGCCTGAGCCTCAGCGCCCGGGCCGAAACCGATGCAAGGGATGCCGTTTCTTCCCATGATGGAAACTCCGTTTGTTGAGAATGTCCATTTATCTGTCAGCGGACGGCCTTTTCTCGTGCCTTCTGTCTCGGCATTGCCAAGGCGTTCTTCACCGTAGAGTCCTTTGTAGGCTTCTTCCAGTGCTTTTGTAACTTTGTGGTCTTCCGGGATAACCCATGTAGGGAAGTAACATTCGATCGGGTATACACATCCGGTGTAAGAAGGACGGTCATATTCGTACATCGATACTCTTGCGTTATATTTTTTTACATTCGGAAGTGCACGGATTTCATCCAGGCAGCTCTCCCATGTCTCGCCTGCAGTCATACGGCGGTCCAGTGACACTGCACAGGAGTCAGCGACTGCACAGCGGCTTGGAGATGTGAAGAAAATCTCGGAAGTAGTGACGGTTCCACGTCCAAGGAAACGGGCTTCTTTCCATTCCGGATTGTATTTTTCATTGAGCATTTTTACAAGGCCTTTGATCTCTGTCTCATCAGCGTCGTCGTTTTCGTTCAGGGCACGGACATCCTGGAGGATATCAGCCATTTTGTAAATCGCGTTGTCACCGCGCTCTGGTGCCGAGCCGTGGCAGGAGACGCCGTCCACATCGATGCGGATTTCCATACGTCCGCGCTGTCCGCGGTAGATTCCTCCGTCTGTCGGTTCGGTGGAGACAACGAATTCCGGGCGGACCTGATCTTCGTTGATGATGTACTGCCAGCAAAGTCCGTCGCAGTCTTCTTCCTGGATCGTTCCGGTTACGACAACACGGTACTTGTCATTTAATAATCCAAGGTCTTTCATAATCTTAGCGCCATACACAGCAGATACGATTCCGCCAAGCTGGTCGGAAGTTCCGCGTCCGCCGATCTCCGTATCGCTTTCAAATCCCTGGTATGGGTCGAATTCCCAGTTGTCCAGATTGCCGACGCCTACCGTATCGATATGTGCATCGAAACCGATCAGTGTTTCGCCGCTTCCCATATATCCAAGGACATTTCCCTGGGGATCGATTTCCACTTTGTCAAAATCCAGTGCCCGCATTTCTTCTGCGATACGGTTGATATGTTTTTCCTCATCACAGCTCTCTCCGGGATACTGTACGATTTCACGCAGGAATTTGGTCATCTGGGCTTCGTATTGTTCTGCAGCTTCTTTAATTTTATTAAAATCCATAGTGTTGTCCTCCTTATGACATAAATGATGCTATGTGTTTACGTTCTGATTTTAGAATACAAAATGCAGGGGAATTAACATTCTTTCCCGTGCCATACAATTGACTCGTAACGCTCAGGGTCTGTGTTGCCCTCGGTGGAGAAGAGAAGGACTCTCGAATTCTCATCAAGGCCGAGATGTTCTCTCAGATCCTTGTATTCTTCCATCTCCATAATAGAAACAAGGGCGCCAAACGGAGCAGCTCCGGATTCTCCTGAAGTGACAGGGGCATCTCCTTTTAATGGAGCAGCGAGCATTCTCATACCGAGAGACGAAACCCAGTCAGGGCAGGCAAGGAAAGTATCGACATGGTTTTTCAGGATGTCGAATGAAATGGTATTCGGCTCTCCGCATGCCAGGCCGGCCATAATGGTCTGCATATCACCATCTACAATCTGGATACTGCCGTCATCTGTGACTGCGCTCTTATAGAGACAGGCAGCAGCTTCGGCTTCCACAACGATTACTTTCGGAGGAGCGTCAGGATATCGGTTGGCGAAATATCCCTGGACAGCTCCCGCAAGAGATCCGACACCAGCCTGGATAAATACATGGGTTGGTCTTTCACATCCGGCGTCGTGAAGCTGATCATCTGCTTCCATTGCCATAGTTCCGTAACCTTGCATAATCCATGTCGGGATTTCTTCGTAACCGTCCCATGCAGTGTCCTGTACCATGACGCCATGCTCTGTATTTTCTGCCATGGCATTCGCACGGCGGACACATTCATCATAGTTATATTCTTCAATGGTCGCCTCGGCGCCTTCGTCGAGAATGTTCTTTAGACGTCTCTGGGTGGTTCCTTTTGGCATCAGGATCACAGAACGCTGTCTTAATTTATTTGCTGCCCATGCGACGCCGCGGCCATGATTGCCGTCAGTGGCGGTAAAGAAAGTAGCCTGGCCGAATTCTTCGCGCAGAGCATCAGAAGTGAGAACATTATATGGAAGTTCTGATACATCACGTCCGGTCTGTTTCGCAATATAACATGCCATGGCATAAGAACCACCAAGCACTTTAAAAGCGTTCAGGCCGAAACGGTAAGATTCATCTTTCACGTAGACTTCCTTAAGGCCCAGTCTTTTGGCCATCTGGCAAAGACTGGTCAGAGGGGTGATGCTGTACTGAGGAAAGCTTTCATGAAATGCCCGTGCTTTTTTCACTTCCGTAAGGTTCATAAGATCTAATTTTGAATCAGAAGTCCGGGGCATCGTATTGACTTTCCATTTTATTTTTTCCATTGAAAAATACCTCCTTGTAATAAATGCTAATCGTTTTGTTTGCCCGCATCCATATAACTGTAGAGTGTAAACTTTGATATTCCAAGATAATTGGAGACTTTATCACCTGACTTTGTAATCAGGAAGGCTCCGGCATCATCAAGATAGTGCACCACGGTGATTTTGTCATCTTTACTCATCAGGGCAACCGGTTTGCCAACGAGGGCGACTGCCTGTTCTATCAGGGTGTCAAGCAGATCGTTCACGTTATGGGTGATTTTTTTTGGTTGATTGGTTGTTTTAGGCTCGGCTGCTGTGAGTCCATGTATGGCATTTTCAACTGTGAGCAGTGCGGTGATGTCATAATTCAGTGCAAATATGTATGCAATGTCTCCGTTATCATCCCGGATATACATTGTGCTTGATTTCAGGATCCGTCCGTCGTCTGTCTTCGTCAGATAGGAAAGGTGGTCTGAAATTTTACTGGAATCTTTGTTTAATGTTTCAAGTACAACTCCGGAAGGGCCGTCGCCAACTTTCCGTCCGCTGATATGTCCGTTCTCAATGTAGACAATCGAACTTTCAAGATTCCTTTTTGTGAGGTCGTGGATGACCGTTTCACAGGATGGTCCGAACTGCTGGGCAATCCCGTGGGCAAGTTGTTTTAATAAAGCTAAAGATGTGTTCATAAGCAGTTATTCCTTTCGCGAAAGATTTGCAGATTTTACTTGGCCAATAATATCTTGAAATCTGTTACTTATAAACTCATCATAGCATAAAAAAATAAAAGTGCAATAGATTTTTCTAAAAAATTTTTAGATACACAAAAATATTTTAAGAATCTATATTGCATTTCTCTTTCGCAGGTGTTACTCTATATGCATAAGATGGAAAATGGAAAATATGCATAATTGGTACTGGAAAATATAAAATGAAATATACATAGTGCATGAACAACTATGAAGAGGCAGGTAAGTACCATTGTAAAAGATGCATAGTGCCGGAAAAACAGTGAATGTAGTAGAAAAGGAGAAAAAGTATGCTGATTGTAGGAAATGGAAGGGTAATTACCCGAAATGAAACGGTTCCATTTATGGAGAGCGGAGCAGTCGCTATGGAAGGAAATGTGATCTGTAAAGTTGGGAATTTGGAAGAGCTGAAATCTGAGTATCCACAGGCAGAATATATCGATGCCAAAGGTGGTGTCATCATGCCGGCGATGATCAATGTGCATGAACATATTTACAGCGCATTTGCCAGAGGACTTTCGATCAAAGGATATGACCCGCATGGATTTCTGGATATCCTGGATGGAATGTGGTGGACAATTGACCGGAATCTGTCGCTTGAGCAGACAAAACTCTCAGCAATGGCTACTTATATTGACTGCATTAAAAATGGTGTGACGACGGTATTCGACCACCACGCAAGCTTTGGGTCCATCACAGGTTCCTTATTTGCGATTGAAGAAGCAGCAAAAGAGCTTGGAGTCAGAACCTGTCTTTGTTATGAAGTGTCAGACCGTGACGGAATGGAGAAATCAAGAGAGGCAGTCAGGGAGAATGCGTCATTTATCCGCCATGCCCTTAAGGATGACAGTGACATGATTGCCGGGATGATGGGAATGCATGCACAGTTTACGATTTCGGATGAGACGATGGAGCTGTGTGCGGCAGAAAAGCCGGATGGCGTGGGATACCATATCCATGTGGCGGAAGGAATTGAAGATCTGCATGACTGTCTCCACAAACATGGAAAACGGATTCTTGACCGGCTGATGGACTGTAATATTCTCGGTGATAAGACATTGACGGCGCATTGTATCTATGTCAATAAACACGAGATGGAGCTTCTGAAAGAGACGGACACGATGGTGGTACATAATCCGGAATCGAATATGGGAAATGCCTGCGGATGTCCTCCGACGATGGAGATTGTCCATCATGGGGTGCTGACCGGACTTGGGACAGACGGATATACGCACGATGTGCTGGAATCTTATAAAGTGGCAAATGTACTGCACAAACACCACCTGTGTGATCCGAACGCGGCGTGGGGAGAGGTTCCGCAGATGCTCTTTGAAGGCAATGCAAAGATTGCCAACCGGTACTTTAAGAAGAGACTCGGTGTCCTTGAAGAAGGCGCGGCGGCAGATGTAATCGTCATGGACTATGATCCGCTGACACCGATGAATGCATCGAACGTGAACGGGCATATCTTATTCGGAATGACGGGAAGAAGTGTCGTGACGACCATTGCCAATGGAAAAGTTTTAATGAAAGACAGAATCTTGCAGAACATTGATGAAGCGAAAGTGATGGCGGACTGCAGACAGGCAGCATCAGCACTTGCGGATAAGATCAACAGCAGATAACGAAGAGGAGGGAAAGTAAATATGAGCGATATTATGACACCAATTTCATTTCCACAGCTTGTGGACTGGGTACTTACAGAGAAAAAGACGAAAGGGTCCATCTTCGGAGTGAGAAAAGCTTATGAGGCAGCGGGAAACTGTGAGAGGACAATCTTTGGAAGAAAGCTTGAGACACCGATCGGACCGGCGGCCGGACCGCACACACAGCTGACCCAGAATATTGCGGCAGCTTACTATGCCGGATGCAGATTCTTTGAACTTAAGACGGTTCAGATTATGGATGGCGCGGAACTTGCGGCCTGTGTCAATAAGCCCTGTATCAAGGCAGA
Organism: uncultured Lachnospiraceae bacterium; assembly: GCA_900549995.1. Lineage (GTDB taxonomy): Bacteria > Bacillota > Clostridia > Lachnospirales > Lachnospiraceae > UMGS1251. The sequence goes on from URQQ01000041.1 coordinate 12,856, forward strand.
CGATGAATGTTACAACTGTGAATGGTCTACGGAACTGTATGTTCCCCAGGCGATGGAAGAATACATCAAAGCATGGTTTCTGCTTCATGTGATGGCGAAGGAATATGGGATTGGGAGCGCAGATGGATTCCAGTTCAACATCAGCGTCGGGTATGACCTGGAGGGGATCAAGTCTGAAAAGATTGACAACTTCTTAAATACAATGAAAGAAGCGAAGGATTCTGAAATTTTTAAAAACTGCAGGGCGTATCTGCTTGAGAACCTGGATCGTTTTGAACATGTGACAGAAGAAGACGTAGAGAACATTCCTTCTGATATCTGTAATTCCGTAACCATCTCTACTTTACATGGATGCCCTCCGCAGGAGATTGAGAAGATTGCAAATTATCTGATCACTGAGAAAGGATTCCATACGTTTATCAAATGCAATCCAACGCTTCTTGGATATGAGTTCGCAAGAAAGACGATGGATGAGATGGGATATGACTATGTAGCCTTTGGTGATTTTCATTTTAAAGATGATCTTCAATATGAAGATGCAGTTCCGATGCTGACAAGGCTTATGGTGCTCTGTGAGGAGAAGGGACTGGAGTTCGGTGTGAAGATCACGAATACATTCCCGGTGGATGTAAAACAGAAGGAACTTCCAAGTGAAGAAATGTATATGTCCGGGAAATCGCTCTATCCATTGTCGATTGCGCTTGCGGCGAAGCTTGCCGCGGAATTTGACGGCAGACTTCGGATCTCCTATTCCGGCGGTGCGGATTACTTCAATATAAAGAAGATTGTGGACGCAGGAATCTGGCCGGTGACCGTTGCGACGACACTTCTGAAACCGGGTGGTTACCAAAGAGCACTGCAGATGGCAGAAAATACGGAAGGAACACAGGCTGTATTTGAGAAAGTAGATCCGGTAAAAGCGCAGGCGCTTGCGGAGGATGCGAAAAAAGACCCGCACCACAGGAAAGCGGTGAAACCATTGCCATCGAGAAAGATGAAACAGGAAGTGCCTCTTCTGGATTGCTTTGTGGCGCCTTGTAAGGAAGGATGTCCGATTCATCAGGATATCACAACCTATCTTCAGCTTGTGTCAGCAGGGAAGTATGAGGAGGCAATGGAAGTGATCACGGAGAAAAATCCGCTTCCATTTATCACGGGTACGATCTGCGCGCATAACTGTATGAGTAAATGTACAAGGAATTTCTATGAAAGTCCGGTACATATCCGGGATATGAAGCTTGCGGCAGCGGTCAATGGCTACGATGCGCTGATGGATTCTGTCAGCACGCCTGAGGTGACGCTTCCGGGTAAGACGGCAGTCATCGGAGGAGGCCCGGCGGGTCTTTCCGCAGCATATTTCTTGGCAAAAGGCGGCAAAGAGGTGACAATCTTTGAGAAAAAACCGACACTTGGCGGTGTGGTGAAACACGTCATTCCAGGATTCCGTATCGCAGATGATGCGATTGAAAAGGATGTAAAACTTGTGGAGAAGATGGGTGTCACGATTCGGACCAACAGTGAAGTGACCGATCTTTCGGCACTGAAAAACGAGGGATTTACAGAGGTGGTTCTTGCTGCCGGAGCATCAACGCCGGGAGTACTAAAGCTTCAGGAAGGGAATGCTGTGAACGCACTTTCATTCCTTGAGGAATTCAAAGAAAAGGACGGACATCTGAATCTTGGGAAGAACGTGGTTGTCATCGGCGGAGGCAACACGGCGATGGATACTGCGAGAGCGGCAATGCGTGCAGATGGCACAGAACATGTCTATCTTGTCTACCGCAGGACGAAGCGTTATATGCCGGCAGATGAAGAAGAGCTGGTGATGGCAGTGGAAGATGGCGTGGAATTCAAAGAACTGTTATCGCCTGTCGCATTAAAGGATGGAGCGTTGATCTGTAAAGTGATGAAGCTTGGAGATTATGATGATTCTGGCAGACGGGGTGTTATCGAGACTGACGAAGAGGTCAAAGTCCCGGCAGACACCGTGATTGCGGCAGTTGGAGAGAAAGTTCCGACGGCATTTTATGAGGCAAACGGAATCCATGTCAATGAACGCGGCAAGGTTCTGGTAAATGAAGAGACATTAGAGACGAATCTTCCTGGAATCTATTGTGTCGGCGACGGGTTGAACGGGCCGGCCACTGTCGTGGAAGGCATCCGTGACGGCCGGAAAGCAGCAGAAGCAATCGCTTTAACATCCCTTGCAAGAGATTTCGACCGGATGGCAGATGAGGAGAAAGTCTACAAAAGACGCGGCGTTCTCGCACTTCAGAAAGAGGGAGAAGCAGAGACCTCCAGATGTCTTGGATGTTCTACAATCTGTGAGAACTGTGTAGAAGTCTGTCCGAACCGGGCCAATGTCACCATAAAGGTTCCGGGGATGGAGAAACATCAGATCATCCATGTAGACATGATGTGCAATGAGTGCGGCAATTGTAAGAGTTTCTGTCCGTATGCAAGTGCGCCGTATCTGGATAAATTCACACTGTTTGCTTCTGAGAAAGATATGGAGGACAGCAAAAATCAGGGATTTGCGGTACTTAACCGGGAAAACTGTGAGTGTAAAGTGCGCTATCTTGGAGAAGAGTTCTTATGGAAACCGGAAGAGAAAGGAAACCTCCCGGAGGGACTCGGACGGTTAATTCAGACAGTATGCAAAGATTATGCATATCTCTTGTAATATGCGGTGCGGGAATGTGCCAGGACAGATTCTTTATATAAGGAAGAAGGGACAGAAATGAAACGGTTATTCAAAGGCGGAGTGGTAGTGTCCGGCAGTGAAATAAAACAGGCAGATATTTTGACCGAAGGAGAAAAGATTCTTAAAGTTGAGGCAAAGATCAGCGATCCGGAGGCAGAAATCATCGATGCAGGCGGGAAACTTTTGTTTCCCGGCTTCATTGACGCACATACCCATTTTGATCTGGCAGTCTCAGGCACTGTGACGGCAGATGGATTCGAGACAGGAACGAAGGCGGCAATCGCAGGCGGAACGACCTGTATTGTAGATTTTGCGACACAGTATCACGGAGAAAGCCTTCACGATGCGCTTGCCAACTGGCATACGAAATCTGATGGAAAAGCATCCTGTGATTATGGGTATCATCTTGCGATGGCAGACTGGAATGATGAGGTCTGCGGGGAAATGGAAAGTGTCGTAAGGGAAGGAATTACTTCTTTTAAAATATATACGATCTATGATGAGATGTATGTGGACGATGAGACAATCTACAATGTCCTGAAAAAGATGAAAGAACTTGGCGTGATCGTCGGAGTCCACTGTGAGAACCGGGGACTCATTGATGCGCTTGTGAAAGAGGCTAAGGCAGAATGTCCGGGAGAGGGCGGAGTTGCAAAATTCCCGCATACACGCCCGGATACGGCAGAGGCAGAGGCGGTGGGAAGGATTCTGAAACTTGCAGGCTACGTGGATGTTCCGGTTATGATCGTACATCTGAGTACACAGAAAGGATATGAGGAGATCCGCCGTGCACGAAAGACGGGACAGAAAGTCTACGCAGAAACCTGTCCGCAGTATCTTCTTCTGAATGAGGAGAAATTCTTCCAGTCTCCAACAGAGAGCCGTAAATATGTCCTGGCTCCGCCGCTTCGGAAAAAAGAGGATCAGGAGGTGCTCTGGGATGCTCTGAAACATGGCAGTATCCAGACAATTTCCACCGACCACTGCAGTTTTACGACGGAACAAAAAGCAATGGGTGCAGAAGATTTCTCGAAAATTCCGTGCGGAATGCCAGGTGTGCAGGACCGTCCGGCTCTTATGTACACATACGGTGTAAAAGAAGGAAGAATCTCGCTTTCACAGATGTGTGAACTGCTCTCAGAGAATCCGGCAAAAATCTACGGCATGTATCCGAAGAAAGGCTGTCTCCTTCCGGGGAGCGACGCGGATATCGTAGTCTGGGACCCGGATGCAGAAGGTGTCTTTACCTGTAAGGGGCAGCAGTCGCTTGCAGACTACCATCCTTATGAGGGCAGGAAGAAATCAGGCGCGGTCGAGGCGGTTTACCTGCGGGGTGAGTGCGTTGCAAGAGACGGGGCGGTTGTAAAAGAACATGCCGGACAGTTTGTAAAAAGAGGTAAGCCGGACTTTCATGTATAGGATGAAATCAAAAGATTATGATATACTATTATCACTTGGTGAGGTACTATCGAGCTTAGTGAGAATGCATACCTAAACACTTAGCGAGGTCTCTCACGAGCTTAGTATTTATGGTATACTTTGTCTGTACTTGCGGCATGAATGCCGAAAGGTTAAGATTAAGAATCAGGGCAGATGACAGAACATTTGCTTTGATATGAAAATTTACAGGCTAAGGTGAGGTGCATGAATGAAGAATCCAGAGAATAAGATGAAATCCGGACAAAACGGAGCCTTTTATATAGTTACGGTACTGACGGGTGAACATGCAGGGAAGAAAGTTGTGATGGAAGACATCACCCAATGGGATGGTACATCCGCTTACTGGGAAGGAAAAATTACAGCAGAGGAACTCTCCAGCTGTCCGGGCAGAGTTTTAAAAGGCGGCACGGAGATTTTTACAGAGCGGATTGTGGAAGAACAGGAACTTGTCATCTGCGGCGCAGGTCATGTGTCGCTTGAGATTGCAGCACTTGCGGATTACATGGGATATCCGTATACCGTGCTGGATGACAGAGAAGAATTTATCACAAAAGAGAGATTTCCAAATGCAAGAGAGAGGATCTGCGGAGAGTTTAAAGAAGGGCTTGATCCGTCCCGGTATTCGGCAAATGCCTATTACATTATTGTGACGAGAGGACATGTGGCTGATCTGGTCTGTCTGGAACAGGTATTGTCAAGACATTTTGGATATGCCGGAATGATCGGAAGCCGTGGAAAAGTGAAAAAATCTATGGAGGCAATGCGGGAGAAAGGATTTGGAGATGCACTTCTTTCGCGCGTGCATACGCCGATCGGACTTCCGATTGGAGGCCAGACGCCCAAGGAGATCGCTCTTAGTATTATGGCAGAGATTGTACAGGTGAAAAACCAGGAACAGCCTTCCAGTTATTTTGACAGTGAGATGGCAGGACATCTCAAAAGTACGAAAGGGATGGCGATGGCGGTGATTGTCGATAAAAAAGGATCTGCACCCCGGGGTGTCGGAAGCCGGATGCTTGTGGATGAACATGGGCTTTTAGCCGGAACCATCGGCGGCGGGATCATTGAGTATCAGGTATTAAAAGAGATCCGGGCACTTGTAGGGACGAGACAGTGTATCGTTAAGAATTACCAGCTGAATGAAAAGGATGCGGCGGCGCTTGGAATGTGGTGCGGAGGGGAACTGGAAGTCCTGATGGAAGGAATCCCTCCAAAGGAATCGGAGATAAAAGCGGATACCGTATGTGAACTGTATCAGAAACTTTCAGGTGGCCGGAATGAACGTTTATAATTACATTGATGGCGCACTGGAACAAAAACAGTCCCTGCTTGAGGCACTTGGGATAGAAGGGCAAAGAGCGGTCATCTCAGTTGCCGGGGCAGGAGGAAAGACAAGTACAATCCTGCGGCTGGTGAAAGAGTATGAACACCGCCAAAGTCCGGTGGCAGTGACTACGACAACACACATGAAAGTACCGTCAGAATATCAGCTGTATGGAACTGGCGGTGAGGATGCCTTCTTTGAAAGACTGAAGGGACAGAAAACTGCATGGGCCGGAACTTCTTGCGGTGATGGTAAATTTTCGGCGCCTGACAGCCTGTTTCTGGAACGGATTCTTCGAAGTAAATATCCGGTTCTGATAGAGGCGGATGGAGCGAAAGGGATGCCTGTCAAAGCGCCGGCCAGGCATGAGCCGGTCATTTTAGAGGAGACAGAGATTGTACTGTATGTGTTCGGGATGGATGCCGTCGGGAAGAAGATCATTGATGTGTGCCACCGGAGCGAAATGGTATCGGCTTTGCTTGGAAAGAGCCGGGAATCGAAAGTATTATGTGAAGATATCGCAGCCCTTGCACTTGACTGCCGGGGCGGGAGAAAAGGCGTGAAAGATTACATGCAGTATCATGTGATACTGAATAAGACAGAAGAAAAGAACATGGCATATGGGATGAAAATTGCCGGCCTGATCAGGGAGAGAAGCAATGTATCCTGCCATTTGACATCCTATTGAATTGACAGAGAAAACAGGTGAAAAGCATGAAGATACTGATACGTGGCGCAGGGGACCTGGCAACCGGCATTGCTGTCCGGCTGCATGAAAGCGGCCATACAATTGTGATGACAGAGCGCGCAGTGCCTCTTACGGTAAGAAGAAGCGTTGCATTTTCGAGGGCAGTCTATGAAAAAGAAGCCCGGATCGAAGGGATTACTGCAGTCTGTGTACAGGGAATCGAGGAAGTAAACCGCTGTCTGGAAGACGGGAAAATCGCAGTTGTCGTTGACGAAGAGGCGAAAATCCGGGAGGAATACAGACCGCAGGTTTTAGTCGACGCGATTCTTGCGAAAAGAAATATGGGAACGACAATTTCGGATGCGCCGTTTGTCATCGGAGTCGGGCCTGGATTTACCGCTATGGAGGACTGCCACTGCGTTGTTGAGACTCAGAGAGGACATCATCTGGGGAGAGTGATACGAACAGGAAGTGCGGCGCCGAATACGGGAATCCCGGGAGAGATTGGCGGCTATGGCATTGAAAGGCTGATCAAGTCTACAGGAGAGGGAATTTTAAAACCTGTTGTTTCCATTGGTGACTGTGTCACAAAAGGCCAGATTGTGGCATATGCAGGCAAGGAGCCGGTGTATGCGAAGATGAACGGCATGGTCAGAGGGATGCTGCAGGAAGGGGTATCTGTATCGAATGGATTGAAAATCGGTGACATCGATTCCAGGCAGGATCAGGAGTACTGTCATACAGTGTCTGACAAAGCACGTTCCGTCGGAGGAGGAGTCCTGGAGGCTCTGACGGCATTTGAACATCAGCAGAAGAATTACGCCATTGTGATTCTGGCGGCAGGAAGTGCAAGCCGGTATGGGAAAAACAAACTTCTGGATGAAATTCACGGAAAGAGGATGTTTGAATATTTATTTGAGGAAGTGGAATCTGTGGATGGAGTCTGTAAGGTGGCGGTTACCGGATATGAAGAGATTAAAAAAGCTGCCCGGGAAAAGGGATTTGAAACGGTCTGGAACGGGGAACCGCAGAAAGGAATTGCCCGATCCGTAAGAATGGGGCTTATCAGATGCCTTCTTACGGAACCGGAGATTTCAGGAGTGATATTTACGGTGTGTGACCAGCCGTGGATCAGGCGGGAGACCTTTCGGGGGCTTATGGAACTGGCAGACAGGCATCCGGGAAAGATTATCTGTTCGGCATCTTCGGGCAGAACCGGCAATCCGGTGTTATGGGACCGGAAGTATTTTGAGGAACTGCTTTGCCTGGAAGGAGACATGGGCGGGCGGCAGATTATGAAAGCTCATGAAAATGACCTGATATTATATGAGACAGATGCGGTACAGCTGAAAGACATTGATTATCCATGTGACAAGGAGGAGCAGGGCAATGTATACGGTGAATGTGAACGGGAAGGATTATGAGGTAGCAAGTGATAAGAAACTGATGAGGTTTTTGCGGGATGACCTGCGGCTCACTTCAGTAAAAGATGGATGCAGTGAGGGGGCGTGCGGAACATGCACCGTGATTGTCGATGGTAAGACGATGCGTTCCTGTATTCCGACAGTGTCTAAAATGGAAGGGAAAAGAATCGTGACGGTGGAAGGGCTGTCTGCGAGAGAAAAAGAGGTATACTCTTATGCTTTTGCAGCGGCAGGCGCTGTTCAGTGCGGTTTTTGTATCCCCGGGATGGTGATGTGCGCCAAAGCATTGATTGATGTCAATAAGGAGCCATCCCGGCTGGAAGCAGTCCACGCAATAAAAAACAATATCTGCAGATGTACCGGATATAAAAAGATTGTGGACGGCATCCTTCTGAGTGCTGAGATTTTCCGCGATAATCTTCCGGTTGGTGAAGAATCCGGGAATCTCAAAGTCGGGCAGCGGATGTCAAGAATCGATGCCAGAGAGAAAGTGCTTGGAAGGGGCGAGTATGTGGATGACCTTTCTCTGGATGGAATGATCTACGGCAGTGCCGTACGGTCAGAACACCCAAGGGCAAGGGTGCTCGCCATTCATACGGAGGCGGCAAAGGCGCTTCCGGGAGTTGTCGGCGTATTTACAGCGGCAGATATTCCCGGAAGTGTGAAAGTAGGCCATCTGAAACAGGACTGGGATACGATGATCCCGGTAGGAAAGATCACACACTATGTGGGAGATGCAGTTGCACTTGTTGCGGCCGAGACACCGGAGATCCTGGAAGAAGCCAAGAAGCTGGTGGAAGTGGAATATGAAGTGCTGGAACCGGTGAAGGATCCGTTTGCCGCGATGGAAGCGGATGCGCCTCTCGTGCATGAGGGCGGAAATATACTGGCCCATGAACATCTTGTCAGAGGAAATGCAGACGAGGTAATCGCAAAATCAAAATATAAAGTGACGAGGCACTATGAGACACCATGGACGGAACATGCTTTTCTGGAGCCGGAGGCGGCGGTTGCGATGCCGTTTGATGACGGGGTATTTATCTACTCTTCCGATCAGGGAACTTATGATACCAGACATGAATGTTCAGAAATGCTTGGTCTTGACCCGGAAAAGGTCATTGTAGAGAATAAGCTGGTCGGCGGTGGATTCGGCGGGAAAGAAGATGTGACAGTACAGCATCTTGCGGCGTTGATTGCATATCTGACGAAAAGAACAGTCAAGGTGAAACTGACAAGGCAGGAAAGTATCCGGATTCATCCGAAGCGTCATCCAATGTGGATGGATATCACAACCGCATGTGACGAGAACGGTTATCTGACTGCGATGAAAGCAGTGGTTGTCTCTGACACAGGTGCGTATGCATCACTTGGAGGGCCGGTCCTGCAAAGAGCCTGTACACATGCGGCGGGGCCTTATAATTTTCAGGTCGTTGACATCGACGGAAAAGCAGTCTATACAAACAATCCTCCGGCGGGAGCATTCCGTGGTTTTGGAGTGACACAGACCTGCTTTGGTTCTGAGTGCAATCTGAATCTGCTTGCGGAGATGGTTGGCATTTCTCCCTGGGAGATCAGGTACCAAAATGCGGTGCGTCCGGGACAGGTGCTGCCAAACGGCCAGATTGCGGATGCATCGACCGGGATTGCTGAGACGCTGCTTGCGGTGAAAGATCTGTATGAAAGCGAGCCGTATGCGGGAATTGGATGTGCCATGAAAAATGCAGGAGTCGGAGTGGGACTTCCGGATTATGGGCGCTGCAGGCTTTACATAGAAGACGGAAAGGTACAGATTCATGCGGGGGCGTCCTGTATCGGACAGGGGCTTGGTACCGTCTTAGTGCAGATTGTGTCAGAGACATCCGGTCTTCCGCTTAAGCTGCTTGCATATTGCGCTCCGAATACATCAAAAGCACCGGATTCAGGGACGACTTCCGGGTCCAGACAGACGCTTGTCACAGGAGAGGCAGCCAGAAGAGCTTCGAAACAGTTAAAAGAGGCGCTGAAAGGTCAGACGCTGGAAGAGCTGGAAGGGAGAGAATTTTACGGAGAATATCTGGCGAAGACGGATAAAATGGGCAGTGATGTGCCAAATCCGGTCTCCCATGTGGCTTATGGATATGCAACGCAGGTCTGTGTTCTGAACGAAGATGGGACGGTGAAGAAAATAGCGGCAGCCCATGATGTGGGGAAGGCTGTGAACCCAATCAGCGTGGAAGGCCAGATTGAAGGCGGAGTTGTGATGGGAATGGGGTTTGCACTTACAGAACAATATGTGCTTTCTGATTGCATTCCGAAGTCCAAGTATGGTACACTTGGATTGTTAAAAGCAGACAAAGTACCGGAGATTGATTCTATCATCATAGAAAAACCGGGAGTTGAGGCTGCATACGGTGCAATTGGGATCGGTGAGATTACTTCCATACCGACAGCACCGGCAGTTGCAGGAGCATATTATAAATTCAATGGAGAATTCCAGACGAGTCTTCCTCTGCAGGGTACCCCCTATTGCAAAGGAAAGAAATAAGAAAGAAGTCAGGGCTACAAGGCCCTGATTTCTAAAGACAATCAAGTTATTTTGAAAAATAACTTGCTATAGAAAGGGGAAGATTCAGAGGCAATGGACAGGAGAAGGGAAGGAGCAGGGATGAAATTAATCAGGACAGTAGATGCCGAAGGTGCGGTTTTATGCCATGATATCACGCAGATCATAAGAGGGGTGACAAAAGATGCCGTTTTCAGAAAAGGGCATATTGTGAAAGCAGAAGATATACCGGTTCTTTTATCGGTTGGAAAAGAAAACCTCTATGTGTGGGAAGAACAGGAAGGGATGCTGCATGAAAATGACGCGGCAGCAATATTAAAGGAGATCTGTCAGGGAGAAGGATTGAATGCCTCCGAACCGAAAGAGGGAAAGATCGATCTGACTGCTGCTTACGATGGAATCCTAAAGATCAGGAAAGACCGTCTGAACGCAGTCAATTCGCTGGGAGAGATGATGATTGCCTGCAGGCATCAGAATTTCCCTGTCAAAAAAGGAGATAAAATCGCGGGAACGAGAGTCATTCCGCTTGTCATAGCGGAAGAAAAAATGGAGAAGGCGAAAGAAACAGCAGGAGAGGAGAAGATTTTTTCCATCCTGCCGTTTCAGAAAAAGAAAGTGGGAATTGTTACGACCGGCAGTGAAGTGTACAGCGGCAGGATCAAAGATACGTTTACACCTGTCGTGATAGAGAAGCTGAAAGAATATGATGCTGAAATTACAGGGCATAAAGTCTGCAATGATGAGGATAAAATGGTGACGGATGCGATCCTTGGACTGATTGCAGACGGCGCAGAACTGGTACTTTGTACCGGGGGAATGAGTGTGGATCCGGACGACCGGACACCTCTTGCGATCAGGAATACCGGTGCGGAAATTGTCACTTATGGTGCGCCGGTACTGCCAGGAGCCATGTTCCTTCTGGCATATTATGAGGGGAACATTCCGGTGATCGGACTTCCGGGCTGTGTCATGTATGCCAGAAGAACCGTGTTTGATCTTGCTCTGCCGAGAATCATGGCAGATGAAAAGATAAAAAAAGAAGACATTGATCTGCTGGGAGAAGGAGGTCTCTGCCTGTCATGCGATGTATGCACCTTCCCGAACTGTGGTTTCGGAAAGGTATAAGAAAGAGGAGGAAAAAAGGATGAAAAGAAAATCAGTAAAGGCAGCAGGAGTTGTGCTTGCAGGAATGATGGCATTTGGTATGCTGACTGGATGCTCCGGCAAAGAGGAGAAGGCAGATACAAAGAAGGATGCAGTCACAGAAACAGAAAAAAAGGAGTCGAAAGAGGAAAAGGATGCAGTCACCATTATGGCTGCGGCAGCTGCAAGTCTTGAATATTCTTTCGAGGATGAGCTGATTCCGATGTTTGAAGAAAAGTATCCTTATATTACGGTGGAGGGAACTTATGACAGTTCCGGAAAACTTCAGACACAGATTGAGCAGGGGATGCAGGCGGATGTATTCATGTCGGCGGCAAAGAAACAGATGAACACACTGGTGGATGAAAACCTTGCAGATGGTGATTCTGTGGTGGATCTTCTGGAAAATAAAATTGTTCTGATTACAGGAACGAAGATGCAGACAGATCTGAAGGAATTTACTGACATTAAAAATGCAGAGACGATTGCAATTGGAGATCCGGCAAGTGTACCGGTTGGACAGTATACCCAGGAAGCACTCACAAGCCTTGGTCTCTGGGATGAGGTCTCTGCAAAGGCAAGCCTTGGAACGAATGTCACGGAAGTCCTGAACTGGGTGGCAGAGGGAAGTGCGCAGGCCGGAGTTGTATATGCCACAGATGCCGCGACAACAGAGAAAGTTAAAATCATTGCGGAAGCTCCGGAAGGAAGTCTTTCAGAGAAGGTGATCTATCCGGCAGGTATTGTCAGTACTTCAGAACATAAGGAAGAGGCGAAACTGTTCACAGAGTTCCTGCAAAGTGATGAGGCATTAAGTGTATTTGAAGAATATGGTTTTACACCGAATAAGTAAAAGTCAGAGACCTTTGGTTTCTGCAGGAAAGGAATAGAAGATGGATTACACGGCTGTCTTAATTTCATTGAAAACTGCATCAGCGGCGATCGTTATTACCTTTTTTCTGGGAATACTGGCGGCTTACTGGATTGAGCGGCTGAAGGGAGAAAAAATAAAGATGATCGCAGATGGAATTCTTACACTGCCGCTTGTTCTGCCTCCTACAGTGGCAGGATTTTTCCTTCTTTACATCTTTGGAATCAACCGTCCGGTGGGAAGATTCTTTCTCGAATACTTTGGAATTAAGATTGCATTTTCGTGGGAGGCAACCGTGATTGCCGCTGTTGTGATTTCTTTTCCCATGATGTACCGGTCCGCCAGAGGGGCATTCAGGCAGGTAGATCCTGCGCTTTTATATGCAGGAAGGACGCTTGGGATGTCTGAGCACAAAATCTTCTGGAGAGTGCTGTTCCCCAATGCCCTTCCCGGTGTTGTCTCAGGAGGAATCCTTGCATTTGCCAGAGGACTCGGGGAGTTTGGAGCTACTGCCATGCTCGCGGGAAATATTGCCGGGAGGACAAGAACACTTCCCCTGGCAGTCTATTCTGCTGTGGCGTCAGGAGATATGGGCGGAGCCGGCCAGTACGTCATTGTACTTGTAATTATTTCATTTATTGTTGTGACTGGAATGAATGTTGTAACCGCTTTTATGTTAAGATTTGACCGGAGGTAGGTTTGTGAAGGGATTAGAGGTAGATATCCGCCGAAAATTAAAAAATTTTACGCTTGATATTCAGATGAATGTAGAAGGCGGGACGCTTGGAATACTGGGAGCGTCGGGCTGCGGGAAAAGTATGACTCTGAAAATGATTGCAGGGATTACAGACCCGGATTCGGGGAGAATTTCTTATAATGATCACACGTTCTATGACAGCAGCAGAAAGCATTCGCTTTCCGTCCAGAAACGCAGAGTCGGGTATCTGTTTCAGAGTTATGCCCTGTTTCCGAATATGACAGTGTACCAGAATATAGAAGCAGGATTCCGGGGAAAGAAATCAATCCGGAGGGAGCGGACAGAGGAACTCCTAAAGAAATTCCAGCTTTTGAATCTCAAGGGACAGTATCCTGCATGCCTGTCAGGCGGGCAGCAGCAAAGAACCGCATTGGCAAGGATCATCAACTCAGAGCCGGAACTTCTCTTTCTGGATGAGCCGTTTTCCGCGATGGACAGTTTCCTGAAAGAGGAACTTCAGATCGAGCTCGCCAAATTTCTGAGGGAATACCGCCACCTGACCGTGATTGTCAGCCATAACAGGGATGAGATTTATAAGTTGTGTGACCATACGATGGTGATGGAGGATGGCAAAAATATCATCTGCCGGGAGACAAAAAAATTATTTGAACAGCCGCAGTATTTTCAGGCTGCCAGGCTTACCGGGTGCAAGAATCTATCGCATGCTGTAAAAAAAGGGCCTCATCTCGTGGAGGCATCTGACTTTGGTGTTTTGCTGAAGACAGAGGAGAAGGTGCCGGATGACATTCAATATGTTGGTGTCCGTGCCCACGATTTCATTCCTGTATCAGGAAATGAAGGGGCGGAGAATGTCTTCCCGGTTACGGTTGTGGAAACTACAGAGGCACCCTTTGAATGGATTCTTCTCTTTGAGCATAGAAATGAAAAGAGCAGTCCGATGTGGATGAAAATGCCAAGAAATATCGGTGACCGGTTAAGTGAAAGGCAGATACCGCAATATATAAGCGTGTCTCCGGATAAAATATTACTGCTGAGGTGATAAAAATGTATGATGCAAGTATCAAGCTGAAAATTTCAGGCACAGAAATATTTTTTGGCCCCGGTGTTGCCCAGCTTCTCGAGGCGGTAAAAAGAGAAGAATCAATGAAAGGGGCCTGTGCCAGCATGAAGATGTCTTACAGTAAGGGGTGGAATATTATAAACCGTGCAGAAAGAGAGCTTCATACAGAGTTGATTGTCAGGCAGCACGGCGGCAAATCCGGCGGCAAATGCTGCCTGACGGAAGCCGGAGAGAACTTTCTTTCGCGCTACAGGCAAATGGAGGAAGAGGTAAACTTCTATGTGAAGAAAGCATTTGCAGAGCATTTTCCTGAGCTGATAACTGAGGAATCTGAAAACTAAAATATTTTTAGGTTGCCTAAATAATTTTATGCATGATGCTTAAAAATATAAAGAAAGCCGAAAAAACATTGTAAAGTATTGGGAATGGTTATTTTGCTGTTATTTGTTATAATAGAATCAACAAAGATAACAGATAGTAAAGAGCGAGGTGTTTTACATGTTTTTAGTTGCATATGGTATTGTTTTTGGATTGCTTGCCGCAGAGGTGTATCCTGTAATCCGTAAAAATATTCAGTCACGTACAAATCATTAAACAGCCTGTTGTTTCCGGATTTTTCCGGAACCAGCGGGCTGTTTTTTATATACTAGGGGTCTGTCCCAGATATTCTTCCAGGCAGATCCCCTGCTCCATGATGGTTTTTGCGGCATCCGTTCCTACATAGCGGTAATGCCAGGGTTCGTAGCCAATTCCTGTGATATTACTTTTATTTGTGGGATAGCGAAGTATGAATCCATACTCTGCACAGTGTCTCATCAGCCATTTTTGTTCAGGCGTATTTTCCTGCGCCTCATCAAGGAGCTGGTAAGAGGATGAGACAATGTCGACAGCCAGCCCCAGCTGATGTTCACTGGTGCCGGGAGGTGCTACCCATACGGCGGCCTGTTTAAGTGCTTCTTCCCGGGAATAACCTTGATTAAGACAGGACTTTACCTGTGCGTCATACAGAGCTTTCTGCTTCTTATCTGTCCGGTAGGATGAACATATGAGCGGAGAAAGACCATCTGCCCTGGCGGCATCCATCATGTCCTGAAGCGGTTTTAAAATACGTGAATCTACAGCCTGTCCATTGATCAGTGGCACGGTTTCGATGGAAAAATCTTCTGGCACAGGATGCGTGCTGTTTACGAGCATCAGATTCCAGTCATCGAAAAATACCTGGTGTTCCTGACGGTCTGAAGCTGTGCTGCTGGTGTATCTGGGTTTGCTGCCGGATATATTTTGTTTCTGGTTGGAAGAGGAAATACGGTTTTGTATGAAAATTCCTATGATAACAATGAAGAGAAGGATACCTGTGAAAAAGGTCTTCCTTCTTTTTTTGGATTTGTGACGGTAACGTTTCATAAAAATCCTCCTATTCTTGTAAAAAGTTTATACAAGTATTTTATTCGGGGATTGCATCATAACTACGGCCTTTTTCCGTCAGAATTGTATCATCCGGGATGGAGTATCCAAAAGTTTGTGCGTTTGTCAGCTGAATACTGATATTAGACAAGTTTTCATCCTGGGCGAACAGGTAGAAGATAGAGGATTGCTCGACCTGGTATAACTGATAATTATACAGGGACAGATCATTGACCGGGAGCAGAGACAGGTCGAGATATTCGGACCATATCTTAACGGTACGTTCGGACAGATGAAAACGGCTGGATTCTGTTTCATTTAAATGCAGTATGAAATTTAAAGTGTAAATCATCCCAGAATCAGCGTCCATCATAAGGTAAAGATCGTACGCGTCACCATTTGCCCAGAAGGAATAACAGCTGGCGGTAGTTTTGGAAACAGAGTCAGAATAGACCATATGTGAGAATTCATTGATGGAAAACTCGTTGAGGTCTGTTTCTGGTATCAGATCTTTTCCGGCAAGCTCTGTGATGCTTTTCCGGGCAAGAGTCACAGCCTGTTCTACGGATGACGGATTTGCATGCCCGGATGTTTTTAACATGATGGTGCCGCTGTCTGTCTGGTCAGCGGAAGCGATCAGAGTTAGTTTTTCCTTAATGCCGGCCACAGGGAGCTTTACATTAGAAGGCGTTTCAAGCTTTTCTGAATGTACAGTTTTAAACAGCTTTGCGTCTTGCTGGTCTGACAGTATGATAGGAATAAAAATTGAAATTCCAAGAATGACAAAGGTAAAAATAAGCAGTGACCAGGTCTTAAGCTTCATTGTGTTCTCCTTTTTTAATGGTCAATTGTGGTAGAGGGAGATATATATAAACGCAGGTGCCTCCTTTTTTGGGACAGGTAATTTTCATTTTGCCATGATGAACAGACATGATCCGGGAACTTAGCGTCAGCCCAAGCCCGGCACCGCCTTGTGCCCGCGCACGGGATTTGTCTGCCATATAGAAGGCTTCCGTGACTTTGGGAAGATCTTCAGACGAGATTCCTTTGCCGTTATCCTTTACGGCAATACGGTACAATCCGTTTGGCAGGCAGACACCGGTCAGAGTGATTAGCCCATGATCATCCACAGCTTTTCTGGCGTTGTCAAGAAGATTGAAAAACACCGTTTTCATGAGATCAGGTTCCAGATTCACCCCAATATCTTCGGCAGTGACGGTAAAAGTGATATTCTGGTTGGCAAATACGGGGGAGAATTCCTCTCCGATTTGTTCCAGAAACTGTTTCATTGAAACATGCCGGAAAGAAAAATTCTGTTTTTCCAGGACAATCATGTCCATCAGTTTTCTGGAAAGAGACTCCAGGCGTTTTCCTTCTGTAAAAATATAGTTTGCGCAGGCGGCGGTTCTTTCCGGGGACATTTCTCTGGAGCGGAGCATATCTGAATAACCAATGATAGAGGTCAGCGGAGTTTTTAATTCGTGGGAAAAGTTGTTTACAAAATCCTGCTGCCTGCTGGAATACTCTTTCAGCTCGCTGACCATCTCTGACAGGTGGAGGGACATATGCTCGAAATCTTTAGCAAGTTCTCCGATTTCATCATGGCTTTTGATCTGGAAATGCTGGACAAGATTGCCGTCAGCCATCTGACGGGCAGCAGACGAAAGCTTTTTCAGAGGAGCCAGCAATATGCTGCACACCAGAAACGTAGCCAGTCCAACCGCTGTAAAAAGAACAGCCATGAGAAAAGCAAAAGAGGTATACTGCGATTTTTTTGCATCGAAAAGGTACGTGATATCCCGGAAATTTTCGAAGTAAAAGGGCTGTTCCTGTACAGAAACGGCTCTGACAGTATGTATATAATTACGGTCTTGGTCAGAATAGATCTCGTATCCTCTTGTATCGGGAGAGATATACTGATAGACTGAGCTTCGTCCGGACAGACCGTTGCTGCTGTAGAGAAGAGTTCCATCTTCATCACTCACGGAAAAAGCCATCTTACTGCCTGATACATTTACGGTGATATTGCCTGCGAGGTCAGAGATCTGTGTGCCAAGAGGTGCGGAAGTATTCAGATTTTGAAGTTCCCGGTCCATAAACTGCCACAGGATATCATTTTCTGCATAGGCCATAGAAATTTCCTGTTCCAGTGACAGCTGAAACTGGGATCGGATCAGGAAGTAACCACCGGCGCTTAAGGTCAGGGCTGTGATGATAATGATGCTGCAAAAGAGTTTCCAAAAGAATTTCACTTGTCATTCCTCCAGGCGGTAACCAATTTTATATACGGGTACAATTTTATGTTCCAGACCCAGTTTACGGCGCATACGCTGGACATGAAGATCTACGGTGCGGCTGTCCCCAAGGTACAGCTCTCCCCATACACGTTCATAGATAAAATCCCGGTACAGGGCGATATTCCGATTCTGGACGAAAAGCAGAAGAAGATCATATTCCTTTGCAGTCAGTGCTACTAAAATGTTATCTTTTGTGACCCTTCGGGATAAAGTATCTATTGTGATATTAAATAAAGTAAGATAGCGCTGCGTCTTTCCATACCGCCGCAATACAGTCTCCACCCTTGCGAGCAGTTCGGCGATCTCGAAGGGTTTGGTAATATAATCTTCCGCTCCAAGCTTCAGGCCTTTCACAATGTCTGCAGTCCGGGATTTGGCAGTCAGAAAGATGACCGGGATTCCAAGCGGTCTGATATATTCCATCAGTTCATAGCCGTCACTTTTGGGGAGCATAATATCGAGAAGGATCAGATCAAAGATCTGTGAATCTATCTGGTTTGCCCCATCCATGCCGTCGAAGGCACAGGAACAGAGATATCCGGCATCACAGAGATTTTCTTTTATTAAATTAGAGATGGAAGCCTCGTCCTCTACAATCAAAATTCTGTTCATATTAATATTCCTCCGCCATTAGCGTATCTTTTATCTGCATCATTTCTGCATCATTTTTACAGTTGGTTTCTCCGGTTTCTATAACTGGATTTCTGATTTTTATAATGAAGTAAAAAGAACATTGTGTCAACCGACAATGTTTTCTGGCCGGACATGCAGGAAAAGGGAGGGATCTGCAGACAGATTCTACATTCTGTCTTTACGGAGTACGTATGATATAATACAATAAGGAAGCAAATCATTAAAAGATGATACAGAGAGGATAGAAAGTATGAGAGAACTGGAATTGTATGTGCATATTCCATTTTGTATAAAAAAATGTGCCTATTGTGATTTTTTGTCCGGGCCGGCGCCCCGGGAAGATCAAAAAGCGTATGCAGATGCTTTGATGAGGGAAATTGACAGGTATCGTGGTAAGTTTGAAGAGAGTATTGTTACCAGCATCTTTTTTGGCGGAGGAACTCCCTCTGTCCTTGAAACGAAGCTGATGGCAGGTGTGATAAGCCGGATCCGGGACGTGTTTCAGATAGATCCCTGCGCTGAAATAACGATGGAAATGAATCCCGGAACCGTGTCAAAAGAGAAGTTCCTGGAGTGGAAGGAGATGGGGATCAACCGGCTTAGTATCGGTTTACAGTCAGCCAGGAATGAGGAACTTCAAATCTTGGGCAGGATTCACACATATGAAGAGTTCTTGTGTTGTTTTGCGATGGCAAGAGAGGCGGGATTTTCGAATATCAATATTGACCTGATCTCAGCGGTACCTGGCCAGACAGCAGAAAGTTTTGAAAAGACGCTGCGCAAAGTGGCGGAACTTGCCCCGGAACATTTATCTGTGTACAGTCTGATTATAGAAGAAGGAACACCGTTTTATGAGAAGTACGGAGCAGAGTCCGCACAGAATTCGGATACATTAAGTCTTCCGGATGAGGAGGAAGACCGCCGCATGTACGAGATGACCGGACAGATTCTTGGAAAATATGGATATCTGAGATATGAGATATCCAATTATGCGAAGCCGGGGTTTGAGTGCAGGCACAATCTTGGGTATTGGGAACGGAAAGATTATCTTGGGATCGGAACCGGTGCATCTTCACTTATTAATAATGTAAGGTTTTCTCATATTGAGGACAGAAGTGAATACGTAAGGATAATAACAGAAGATGAGACAGATCAGGCACTGGAACGGATCAGCACCGAGAAAGAACAGCTGGATCTGAAAGCGCAGATGGAAGAATTTATGTTTCTCGGACTTCGGAAAATGGAAGGGATATCGAAAAAAAAATTCGAAAGTACTTTTAAAGTGGAGTTCGATACTGTATATGGAGCGGTGAGCAAAAAAATGGAGGCCGAGGGACTTTTGTACATCTGTGGAGATCAGGTCTGTTTAAGTAAAAAAGGAATTGATCTGAGCAACCAGGTGTTTGTTGAGTACCTCGACCCGCTGTGGCAGCAATCAGAATGAGGCAGACGCTGAGGCTTTCTGCTGCGGGGATTCATTCTGGATTACGTCGACAGATCTTACAGTTTTCGGGAGATCTATCTCCGGAATGTTGCCGTCATCGTAACCGCCATTTTTATATTCATCCTGCTCAGGTTCTTTCATTGATAAGGTCCTCCTTTGAATTTTGATAGTAGTCTGTGCAGGAAGATAGAAAATATACTGTTTCTTCAAAAGGACAATATTTTATAGTGGAAATTTATGAAAATTGTGATAGAATAGATGTATGGGGGCGTGGCTCAGCTGGGAGAGCGTCGCGTTCGCAACGCGAAGGCCGAGGGTTCGAATCCCTTCGTCTCCATTGCATATTAACCGGCAGACTTCAGGACAGTCATGTGAAAAACGGTGCACACCAAATTAAACAAGGTGTGTGCCGTATTTTTATCTCATTTCATACTGTAAAGAAAAAACCAGGTAAAAGAGCATCCTCAGTCAAGCGTCATCTTGTCTGACATGGTATCCTGTAAAAAAAGGAGGTATTTTTATTATGCACGCTTGGGAACAGATACAACAGACACTGGATGAGATAGAAGATCATCTGTCTGAGGAGATCAATATTGAGGATCTGGCAAAAAAGGCTTCACTTTCTATATTTTATTATCAGCGGCTCTTCCGCCGTCTGGTGAAAAAACCGGTTGCAGAGTATGTGAAACTCCGCCGGATGGCGAGAGCTGCGGAACTTCTTCTTGAGAAAGAGAGACGCATACTGGACATCGCTTTGGAACTTGGATTTTCTTCACATGAACATTTTACACGGACATTTAAAGAGACCTTTGGCGTGACGCCGGACGAGTACCGAAGACATCCGCAGACGTTTAACCGTATGAATAAGCCGGAGCTTCTTCTTCATTATACTGTTGTGGATGAGAATGTACCGCTTATTACCGGGGGAATTGTTCTTGAGATCAGCAGACAGAATCTGGATGAACCGCTATACTATGCCGGTATAGACAAAAAGATGCCTGTCGGGTTTATCGAGGGGCTTGGGGTTGAGTCGGGAACAGATCCTCTGTACGAGCTTTGGGAGACGGTACACGAACAGAAGAATCGCTTTATGCAGCTTTCTGACAGAGGTGAAGAAATCGGGGTGACACATCCATGTTCTGAGGAAGGATATTTCAATTATTTTGCAGGGGCCAGGATTCAGGATTCTTCCGGTCCGGATGGTTTTCCAGTATGGACGCTTCCAAAAGGAGAATATATCGTATGTTCTTTTGAAGCGGAAAGTTTTGAGGATCTTGTTATGGATGCCCTGTATAAAGCAGAGCAGTATCTGTTCGGTGTATGGCTTCCAACACATCAGATTCAGACAGAACCATTCTGCGCGGAACGCTATAAAAGCCATTCCCCAAAGACAACAAGTATGGAAGTATGGTTAAAACTCAGTGAGAATCATTTATAAAAATCCCGTAGAATATTAGATGACAGGATGCAGGGGGCAAAAGTCATCCAATTACATGAGAGCATGACATGAAATAAAATAAGAAGATACAGCCGCTGTGAAGAAGAACTATCACCTCACAGCGGCTGTATTACTGTTGCTTTAGGGGCATTAAAAAAACCTTTCTAAAAAATACATAAACAGTGTTGACAAATACCATGCCAAGTGATAGATTAATAATCGTAGATGTTAGCACTCAAATATATCGAGTGCTAATAGAGGAAAACCTGGAAGGAGGCCAAAAGATGCAGTCAAATCCAGAACTGGATGACAGGAAGATGAAAATTCTTAAAACTATCATCAAAACATATTTGGAGACTGGCGAACCGGTAGGTTCAAGGACGATATCGAAAGACAGCGACCTGAACTTAAGCTCCGCGACTATCAGAAATGAAATGGCGGATCTGGAAGACCTGGGCTACATTTTACAGCCGCATACTTCAGCAGGGAGAATTCCATCAGACAAGGGGTATCGCCTGTATGTGGATATGCTGATGGAGGAAAAGGAACAGGAAGTCACAGGCATGAAGGACAGAGTGCTTGAAAAGGTCGATAAACTTGACCAGCTTTTAAAGCAGGTAGCGAAAGTTTTAGCGATGAGCACCAATTATGCGACTATGATTTCTGCCCCAAGATATAACAGTAATAAATTAAAATTCATTCAGCTGTCACAGGTTGATGAAGATCAGATACTGGCGGTCATTGTGATGGAAGGCAACATAGTGAAGAATAAGATTGTGACAGTAGATCAGGAGCTGGGCAATGAGACAATGCTGAAGCTGAACATGCTGCTGAACACAAGCCTGAATGGGATGTCCGTCGAAGAGATCAATCTGGGAATGATTGCAAGGCTGAAAGAACAGGCCGGCATTCACAGCGAAGTGATCAGCGATGTGCTTGACGCAGTTGCCAACACGATTCAGCTGGACGAGGATATGGAGATTTATACAAGCGGTGCGACCAACATTTTTAAATATCCAGAGTTGAGCGATAAGCAGAGTGCGCAAGAGATCATCAGTGCGTTTGAGGAAAAACAGCAGCTGGCCGAACTCGTTACAAGAACGATGTCGAGTGAGGAAAACAGAGGAATTCAGGTGTATATCGGAGAAGAGACGCCGGTTGATACAATGAAAGACTGCAGTGTAGTTACCGCGACTTATGAATTGGGCGAGGGAATGCAGGGAACAATCGGAATTATCGGACCGAAACGAATGGATTACGAAAATGTCATGAAGCAATTGAAGACACTGATGGCAGAACTGGATGTAGTCTTTCATAAAAAAGAATAGAAAGGTGGCATAACCGTTGGATAAAGAGAAAGAGTTAAGTAAAGAAGAAGCAGTAAAAGAGGCTGTGGAAGAGGCAAAAAGAGCGGCACAGGAGTGCGGTGAAGCTTGTCAGGAGACAGAAGAGCCGGCAGAAGAATGTGAATGTGAATGTGAAGATCAGGAAGAAAGTGATGTTCAGGAAGATACACAGGAAGCTGAAGGAGATGAAGCAGCCGGAGATGAAAAGAAAAGCCGTCTTTTTGGAAGAAAGAACAAAAAGGATAAAAAAGACGAGAAGATTGAAGAGCTGACAGACAGAGTCACACGTCAGATGGCAGAGTTTGATAACTTCAGAAAGCGCACAGAGAAAGAAAAAAGCCAGATGTATGAAATCGGTGCGAAGGATGTAGTTGAGAAAATACTTCCGGTTGTAGATAATTTTGAAAGAGGACTGCAGGCAGTGCCGGAAGAACAAAGAGAAGATCCATTTGTAAACGGAATGGAGAAGATCTATAAACAGATGATGACAGCTCTGGAAGAGATCGGGGTAAAACCGATAGAGGCAGTCGGCCAGGAGTTTAATCCGGATTTCCACAATGCAGTGATGCACGTGGAGGATGAGGAACTTGGCGAGAATACAATTGCCGAAGAATTCCAGAAGGGTTATATGTACCGTGAGACAGTGGTAAGACACAGCATGGTAAAAGTTGCCAACTAAATAAGGTATACCGCATATCTTTTCAGATATGCTCTATATATAAATTAATTGCAGGTAATAAGAGAAAATCAGAATAAATCAGGAGGAATCTATCATGGGTAAAATTATAGGTATTGACTTAGGAACAACAAACAGTTGTGTAGCCGTTATGGAAGGCGGACAGCCAGTTGTTATTGCAAATACAGAAGGAGCAAGAACAACACCGTCTGTAGTAGCGTTCACAAAAACAGGAGAGCGTCTTGTCGGTGAACCTGCAAAACGTCAGGCAGTCACAAATGCAGATAAAACAATCTCTTCTATTAAAAGAGATATGGGATCAGACAAAAAAGTAGCAATTGATGATAAGAAATATTCTCCGCAGGAAATCTCAGCAATGATTCTTCAGAAAATGAAATCAGACGCAGAAGACTATCTTGGAGAAAAAGTGACAGAAGCTGTTATCACAGTACCGGCATATTTCAATGATGCACAGCGCCAGGCTACAAAAGATGCTGGTAAGATTGCAGGACTTGATGTAAAACGTATCATCAACGAGC
>URQQ01000042.1 GCA_900549995.1 uncultured Lachnospiraceae bacterium
ATCACCTAAAGACTTTTTAGAGGAACTAAGGAAGTTTTTCCGAGATAGGATTGAAGTACGTACATCGGAAATCTGGCCGAACACAATGGAATCGCGCATAATTGATGGACTTTATCTGACTGGCGAGCTTCTGGATATCGATGGATGCTGCGGCGGATACAATCTCCAGTGGGCGTGGTCCACCGGCTGCCTTGCAGGAATGTATGCCTCGAAAAGGAGAATTTAACTATGATACGTATCAGTCAACTGAAAATAAAATATCTTCATACCATGGAAGAATTATACAGCGCCGCCGCCAGAGCGCTGAAAATAAATACTTCAGATATTACGGATCTGATCATCCGTAAGAAATCTCTGGACGCAAGGAAGAAACCGGATATTTTTTCTGTCTATACGGTTGATGTCAAAGTTGCTGCAGATGAAAGTAAGGTTTTAAAACACTGCAGGAATAAAAATGCTGCCCCTGCAGTCATAAAAAACTATCAGTTTCCTTCTGCCGGAACAAAAAAACTTCAACATCGGCCCGTAATAGCCGGCAGCGGTCCGGCAGGGCTTTTCTGTGCATATGAACTCGCCCTGCATGGTTATGCCCCCATTCTGATTGAACGGGGAGCGCCGGTAGAAGAGCGGATTACGTGTGTGGAAGAGTTCTTTAAGACCGGTTGTCTTTCACCTGTAACAAACGTCCAGTTCGGCGAAGGCGGTGCAGGGACATTCTCTGACGGCAAACTGAACACCCTGATAAAAGACAAAGAGCACCGTGGACAGGAGGTATTCCATATATTAAAGGATCACGGAGCACCAGAAGAAATCTGTTATCTCAATAAGCCGCATATTGGCACGGATATTCTTGCCGAAGTTGTAAAAAATCTCCGACAGGATATTATTGCCCTCGGAGGGGAGGTAAGGTTCTATACTCAGCTTGTAGACTTTGACTCTGATGAAAAAGGAAACTTAAGATCCGTCACGCTGAAGAATACAAAAGATCCTGCCGCCAAAGAGGAGTGTGTCGAAACAAATATTCTTGTCCTCGCCATCGGACACAGTGCGCGCGATACGTTCTCTATGCTCCACGAAAAAGGCGTTCCAATGGAGGCAAAATCATTCGCAGTCGGAGTCCGCATCGAACATCCGCAGGAAGTGATCAACCGTGCTCAATACGGTGATGCCGGTACCGGAACCTCTTTGCCCGCAGCGGATTATAAGCTCACTGCAAATCTTGAAAATGGGAGAGGAGTATACTCCTTTTGTATGTGTCCGGGCGGCTATGTCGTCAATGCATCTTCTGAAGAAGGAAGACTCGCTGTCAATGGAATGAGTTATCATGACAGGAGCGGACAAAATGCCAACAGTGCGATTGTAGTGACAGTCTCCAAAGAAGACTATGGGGACGGAACACCTCTGTCGGGAGTGGAATTTCAGAGAAAGCTGGAAGAAGCCGCCTATCAAGCCGGAAATGGACAGATTCCGGTGCAGTATTTTGGAGATTTCTGTGAGAACAGGGTGAGTGATCACTTTTCAGAAACCAGGCCGCAGATGAAAGGCAGCTATCGTTTTGGAAATGTAAGGGGGATCTTCCCGGAAGAAATCGCCAGTTCCATTGAACAGGGAATCTATGCCTTTGACCGCAAAATTCATGGGTTCGCTGCCAAAGATGCACTGCTTTCCGGCGTAGAAAGCAGAACCTCGTCCCCAATTCGTATTACAAGAAACGACAATATGACAAGCAGTATTGATGGAATCTATCCTTGCGGAGAAGGTGCGGGATATGCGGGCGGAATCACTTCCGCTGCGATAGATGGTATGAAAACCGCAGAAATTATTGCAAAAAACTACATGCCATTCGACATTTCCGGTCTTTCATTAAGAAAAATTTAATACGGAAATGCTATACACATTTTTTAAAATATGGTAAAATGAATAAAGTTTGTGAACAATAAGGAAGAGGTGGAGTACAAATGAAGGGGACCGCAGGCAAGAATCCGTGGGCATTATTTTTAATGCTTTTGGCAGGCATTGTGCTTGGAGGCTTTATTGGAATGCTGGCAGAAGGCGTTCCTGCATTGTCATGGCTTGGCTATGGACAATCTTTTGGATTTGAAAATCCCATTATATTAAACCTCGGATTACTGGTAATTACATTCGGTCTTACAATTAAGATTACAATTGCCAGTATCATCGGCGTACTCATCGCTATCATTTTATATCGCTTCTTATAGAGCGGGATCGTTTTTGGATGCATCCTGTCGTATCACAAGAGTCTACAAAAGAGAATGACTCAGTCATGTACTATCAAAGAAATGCTGGAAGAAGAACGGCCTTACGAAAAAAGCAGGAGATTCGGTACGAAATCACTTACCGATATTGAACTTCTGGCAGTGCTCCTCCGGACTGGTGTAAAGGGGGAAAACTCCCTGGAGCTGGCAAAAAAGATCCTGTATCCGGACAACTGTCCACAGGGTCTTGCAGGCGTTCATCAATGGACCTATGAAAAACTGACAAAACTAAAGGGAATTGGTGCCGTAAAGGCAACCCAGATTTTGTGTGTATTGGAGCTTGCAAGGAGACTTTCCAAATCCGATGCGTTAAAACATCTCAGCTTTACATCGCCGGCATCCATTGCTGAATATTATATGGAAGATATGCGCCATCAGAGGCAGGAACATATGAAGCTTTTAATGCTGAATACGAAGACGATGCTGATCGGTGAAAGCAATATTTCCAAGGGAACAGTCAATGCATCTTTGATATCTCCCCGCGAATTATTTATTGAAGCACTGGAGAGGAATGCGGTATCGATCATTCTTCTCCATAACCATCCAAGCGGTGATCCAACTCCGAGTAAAGAGGACATCCTGATTACAAAGCGGATCTGTGAAGCCGGCAATCTGATCGGAATTGAACTGTTAGACCACATTATAATTGGGAATAATTGTTATATCAGTTTTGTTGAAAAACAAATGATGTGAAAGGATTTTACAAATGGCAAGGAATATATACGGCCTTGATCTTGGTACATATGAGATTAAGGTTTACGATAAAAAAAGCAACAGTATACTGAGAGAAAAAAATACAATTGCAATCAAAGATAAGAAAAACATCTTTTCTCTCGGGAATGAGGCTTATGAAATGTACGAGAAATCACCGGATAATATCCAGGTTGTATTTCCAATGAAAGAAGGCGTGATTTCACGTTTTGACGATATGCAGCATCTTCTGTCAAACCTTCTGAAAAAAGACCAGTGGCTTTCACGTGGCGCTGAATATGTCGTAGCTGTGCCTACCGATGTCACTGAAGTTGAAAAGAGGGCATTTTTTGATCTTGTCGTGCACTCGGCAGCAAAAGCACGTGAAGTGAATATTGTAGAACGCGGCATCGCAGATGCGGTCGGCCTCGATCTTGACGTTAAAAATGCGAAGGGTCTGTTTATCGCCAATTTTGGGGGAGAGACGACGGATCTTTCGGTACTTTCATCCGGAGGCCTTGTACTGAACCGGCTGTTGAAAATCGGCGGCGTCACACATGATATCGAAATCGTGAACCGTGTCCGCCACAACTATGACTTCCTGATTGGACGGCTCACTGCGGAACGTCTCCGCAAGAAATTTGGTATCTTCAATGACCGTACAGGCACATGCATGACGGTTGCCGGAAGAAACCTGATTTCAGGTGTCCCGCAGACAATGGACATTCCTGTCAGTCTCGTGCGGGCCGCTGTCAAAGAGCCTTTGGAAGAATGTGTGCGTGCAATCATGTCGCTGATTGAACGTACGCCACCGGAAGTCCGCAGGGCAATTGAGGCCAATGGAATTTATGTCACAGGAGGGCTTGCCAATTTAAGAGGGCTTGCCACTTACCTGGAAGGTACTACCGGATTTCGTGTTCATATTGCCAAAACCCCCGAGCTTTGCGTAGTTCAGGGTCTGCAGAGAATTATTTCTTCCAAAGAATTAAGGAAGATGGCTTATTCAATGTTAGATAAAGAATATAGGTGGATGAGATAATTATGAAGATTAAAAACCAGGGAACATTACCAAGTAAATACTGGCTTCTGATACTGGCAGTTGTCTGCATTATACTGATGGGCCTTTCCACAATTGCCGACACAGCCGGTCCATTCCACTTTATTGCGGATTACACGATCATTCCCATGCAGAAGGGAATTAATAAAGTAGGAATGTGGATGAGTGACATGTCGGAGAATTTTGCGACTCTCCAGGAGATGAAAAAAGAAAATAATTCTCTGCAGGCAAAAGTCGATAAACTGACAGAGGAAAATAAATTGCTGCAGCAGGATCAGGCAGAACTTACACGCCTGAAAGAATTGTATAAAATGGATCAGGATACCGCAGATTATCCCAAAATCGGAGCTCATGTCATCGCAAATAACGGTACAAACTGGTTTAACAGCTTTGTGATTGATAAAGGGAGCAAAGACGGCGTAAAGGTGAACAGTAATGTCCTTGCCGGAACCGGTCTGGTAGGACGTGTGACGGAAGTGGGTCCCCACTCGGCTACGGTGCGTTCGATTATCGACGATTCCAGCAATGTGAGTGCCATGATGCTTTCAACAGCAGATTCCTGTACGATCCGCGGAGATTTAAAGCTGATGGAAACCGGGAAGCTGAAATTCGAATTGCTGGCCAACAACGAAAATGAAATTCAGGTTGGAGAACAGGTCGTCACTTCCCAGATCAGTACCAAATTTCTTCAGGGTCTCAGTATCGGAACTGTGAGCGAGATCAAAGTAGATTCCAACAACCTGACACGCTCAGGATATATCACCCCATACGTTGATTTCCAGCATCTTCAGGAGGTACTTGTTCTTACGACAACCAAAGAAGAATTAATCAATAAATAAGAACAGAAACAGTCGGAGAGGAGAGGAACATATGAAGAGAAAACTTGTGACAGCTGCAGTTATCATCGTGGTTTTTCTGTTGCAGTGTACGATTTTCAGACATTTAACTCTGGCATCCATTGCACCGAACCTTCTGATTATTGTAACTTCTTCTTTTGGATTCATGAGAGGCCGCAAGACAGGAATGTTCGTGGGGCTGTTCTCAGGAATACTGATGGATACTTTCTTTGGGTTTGGCGGTCTGCTTGGATTATATGCTTTAATCTACATGCTGATCGGATATATCAACGGACTGTTCAAAAGATTGTTTTATGATGAAGATCTGAAACTTCCGCTCTGCCTGATTGCAGCAAGCGAGCTGGTATATGGGCTGACAGTATACTTCCTGCTTTTTTTAATGAGAAGCCGTTTCCAGTTCCCGTATTATCTGCTTCATATTATAATACCGGAATTAGTATATACTATTGCAGTGACAGTTGTTTTATACCAGTTGATCCTGAAAATCAATCAGAAGTTAGAGACAGAAGAAAAAAGGAGTGCAAGTAAATTTGTTTGATCGTATAAAAGATTTTTTCATAGGAATTATAAAATCCAGACTTTTTGTACTGGCGGTTGTTTTCTGCCTGATGTCTGTTGTTCTGATCAATCGGGTGTTTTTTCTGCAGATTGTAAAGGGACAGGACTATCTGGATGAGTATAAACTGAAAATCAAAAAAACAAAAGATGTGCAGGGCACCAGAGGAAAGATTTATGACCGTAACGGAAACGTGCTGGCAGAGAATGAACTTGCCTATGCCGTGACGATTGAGGACAGCGGTACCTATGAGAGCACATCCGAAAAAAACAAGGCTTTAAATGCAATTGTCAATAAAATCATTGATATTGTAGAGGCAAACGGAGATGCTGTTATCAATGACTTCGGAATTACGCTGGATGCTAACGGCGAATACCAGTACGTAGACGAAGGAACAAAAAAACTGCGTTTTCTCGCCGATGTCTATGGCTATACGACAATAGACAAGCTGAGCGAAGAGCAGCGGAATATCACAGCCCCGGAACTGATCAAGTATCTTTGCACTGATAAGACAAATGGCTATGGAATCAATCAGGAAAAATACGACAGCGGCCGTGTACTGAAACTGGTGAATATCCGTTATGCGATTGGACTGAATAAATTCCAGAAATATATCTCTACCACGGTGGCATCTGATGTCAGTGAAAAAACAGTTGCTGATATCATGGAAAACCTTGACACACTGCAGGGTGCCAATATTCAGGAGACGTCTCTCCGCCGCTACACAGACGGAAAGTATTTTGCCAATCTGATTGGATATACGGGAAAGATTTCACAGGAAGAATATGACAAATTAAGCGAGGGCAATGACAATTATTCTCTTCAGGATCTCATCGGAAAAGCGGGCCTTGAACAGTCTCTCGATTCTACACTGCAGGGACAAAAAGGGCAGGAAATCGTCTATGTTGACAGTCTTGGAAAAGTGATTGAGACAGAGACAAAAAAAGACGTAAGTGCAGGAAATGATGTGTATCTGACAATTGACAAAGACCTCCAGGAGGCTGCTTATCATATTGTTGAAGAGAAACTGGCCGCCATCCTTCTTACAAAAATACAGAATGTTACAAATTATACTCCAGATCCGGATGGTGACGCAGATAATCTGATCATTCCGATCGATGATGTATATAACACATTTATTGAAAATGAGATACTGGATACTTCCCATTTTGCAAGCGCCGACGCGCAGCCGGCAGAGCAGGCAGTGAATGCAGCCTACCAGGCCGGAAGAGATACCGCACTGGCATCTGTCATGGCTCAGCTTCAGTCCCCGGATGCATCGGCATATAAAGACCTGCCGAAGGAACTGCAGGCATATATGAATTATATCGCCTCCACAGTTCTGACAAATTCTACAGAGATTCTTGTAAAGGATGACATCGATACAAGCGATGCCACTTATAAAGCATGGCGGGATGAGGAATCCATCAGTCTCTATGAGTATCTGAATTATGCAATTTCTAAAAACTGGGTGGATACGTCCAAACTGAAAGAGTACGTCTCTGAGGGAAGGTACTCCGATTCCTCCGAAGTTTATCAGGGAATCCTTACCTTTTTGAATGAGTATCTCATGACAGACAAGGGATTTGAAAAACTGGTCTACAAGTATATGATTAAATCCGGTGCAATCTCCGGAAACCAGATCTGCATGATGCTTTACGAACAGAATGTCCTTCCTTTTGATCAGGCATCATATGACAGTCTTGCGTCAGGAGCCAGTTCTTATGAATTTATCCGAAGCAAAATACAGTCGCTGGAACTGACGCCGGGACAGCTGGCACTGGAACCATGTACTGCATCCTTTGTAATGACCAACCCGAATACCGGAGAGGTATTGGCCATGGTCTCTTATCCTGGTTATGACAACAACCGTCTGGCCAACACGATGGATTCTGCCTATTACAGAAAGCTTCTTACTGATCAGGCAAGTCCACTTTATAATACAGCAACCCAGCAGAAAACCGCTCCTGGATCTACCTTCAAAATGGTCAGTTCTATCGCAGGGCTGACAGAGGGAGTCATTAATGCCGATTCCTATATCCAGTGCAACGGTATCTTTGAAAAAGTGGAACCGAATCCGAAATGCTGGATCTATCCAGGTTCACATGGTTCGCTGAACGTCGTTGGAGCTCTTGAAAATTCGTGTAACGTTTTCTATTATGAAACTGCTTACCGTATGAGCCTTACACAAGATGCAAATACTTCCGCAGAGGAAGAGGATACAGAAGGAAAAACTACTGAACAATACTATTCCAGTGATCTTGGCATTGAAAAACTCCGTAAATACGCGGCAATGCTTGGGCTGGGTGATAAATCAGGTGTGGAAATTCCAGAGTCAGATCCGGAAATCTCCGACAAATATTCTGTTCCATCCGCAATCGGTCAGGGTACTCACAACTATACGACGAGCCAGCTTGCCAGATATGTATCCACAATTGCGAATTCAGGAACCGTTTATAACCTGACACTGATTCAGAAAACACAGGATCTGAATGGCAATGTCATTTCCGGGTTCAGCCCTAAGGCTGATCATCAGACGACCGAAGTTTCCCAGTCAAGCTATCGTCTTGTACAGCAGGGGATGGAGAACATGATCGCAAGCAGCAAAACTTTTAATATTCTCCGTTCCGAAGGTCTTTCTATGGCTGGAAAAACAGGAACTGCACAGCAGAGCAATGTACACGCGAACCATGTATTGTTTGTCGGATACGCACCCAGCGAAAATCCGGAGATTGCAGTAAGCTGCCGTATCGCAAATGGATATAGCTCCAATTATTCTGCAGAGATCGCAAGAGATGTTGTACGTTATTATTTCGGGCTTGCAGATACTTCTGAATTAATCACAGGTCATTCCGGTGAACTTGGATCGGCATCACATCAGACAGATTAAAGCATTTCAAAGAGGTGGTGGCATGTGGATAATCTCGTAATTATCAAAAGCAGCAAGTACGGCCTCACCGTGCATCTGGATGAGCATGTCTCTTATGAAGAACTTCTTGACGGTATCTACCAGAAATTCAAGGATGCTGAAAAGTTCTTCAGAGATGCTAAAATGTCCATTACGTTTGAGGGCCGTCCTCTTACAAAAGTGCAGGAGCTCCAGATTATCAACTTAATCAGCGACGCAGCTCATATTCACATTGTCTGTATTATAGACAGCAACAGTAAAAACGAACAGATACACAAAAGAATTGTAGATCAGAGCCTCGGGGAAATTAAAGAACATGATGGACAGTTCTACAAGGGAACTTTACGAAGAAAACAGGTTCTGGAATCAGATTCCAGTATCGTCATTATCGGAGATGTGGAGAGCGGTGCGACAGTCGCCGCCAAAGGTAACGTGATCGTGATCGGCGGAATTTTCGGCACGGCCCATGCAGGCGCTTCCGGGAACAAGGATGCCTATATTGCGGCATTGTCCATGAATCCTGAGCATCTGCGGATTGCGGACAGAAAAGCGAACATGTCCGCACACATCCATGACGAAGAAGGATATGTCATGCCTGTTATGGCGACCACCGATGGAAAACGGATTTATATTGATCCGCTGACTTAATGAAAGTAAAGTGTAGGAGGATTTATCATTATGGGTGAAAATATTGTTATAACATCAGGAAAAGGCGGCGTAGGAAAAACTACAACTACCGCAAATATAGGAGTCGGCCTTGCTTCCCTTGGAAAGAGGGTAGTAGTCATCGATACGGATCTTGGACTCCGCAACCTGGATGTTGTCATGGGGCTTGAAAACAGAATTGTATATAATATTGTAGATGTCATTGAAGGAAACTGCCGGCTGAAACAGGCACTGATCAAAGACAAACGCTATGAGAATCTATACCTTCTTCCTTCGGCACAGACGAAAGATAAGACGGCAATTTCTCCGGAGCAGATGAAAAAACTGACTGCTCAGTTAAAAGAGGACTATGACTACATACTTCTGGACTGCCCGGCAGGAATAGAACAGGGATTCCAAAATGCCATTGCAGGTGCCGACAGAGCGATCGTCGTTACAACTCCTGAAGTATCAGCCATCCGTGATGCTGACCGGATTGTCTCACTGCTAAACAAAGAAAACATCAAACCTCTTGAACTTGTGATCAACCGTATCCGTGTAGAACTTGTACAGAGGGGAGATATGATGTCCATTGAAGATGTGACAGAAATACTTCCGCCTCCGCTTCTTGGTGCAGTGCCTGACGATGAGACCGTTGTCATTGCGACCAATCAGGGAATTCCTGTAATCGGAATGGAGAACTCACTGGCAGGAGAAGCATATATGAATATCTGCCGCAGAATTACAGGAGAAGAGGTTCCTTTCCTTGATCTGACACGCAAACGCGGCTTTTTATTCCGACTTTCACATATGCTGAAGAGCAATTAGGAAAGGAGCTGCCAGACGTGTTTGAATCAGTGAAAAAGAATCCTTCTGTGTCCGTGGCGAAAGACAGATTGAAACTGCTTGTATCCTCCGACAGGATCTCCTGCACTCCCGATACATGGGAGAATTTAAACAGGGAGCTGTACCGGACAGTTTCAAAGTATATGGAAATCACAAAAGAAGAATTCGATATTCAGGTTACACGTACATATATCTATATAAAACTTACAGGAGAAAAACCGTGAAATTAACAAAACCTTACCGCTTAAAAGATTACAAGTTCATATTGGTTATCTGCGTGCTGGCGCTGTCAATACTTGGGGTTCTTGTTGTCGGCAGTGCAAGGCCTGCGTATCAGAACCGTCAGATCATGGGAGTTGTTCTTGGTCTCATCGCAATGACTGTCATTTCACTGCTGGATTATGACTGGCTTTTGAATATGCACTGGCTGATGTACGGGCTTAATATCTTGCTGCTCATAGCCGTGTCGGTATTCGGCCGTACAGTCAATGGTGCCAAACGATGGATTGATCTTGGTTTTACCAATATACAGCCTTCTGACATTACCAAAATACTGATGATTTTGTTCTTTGCAAAATTCTTCATGGATCATGAACTGGATATGAAGCACAGAGATCTGAAAACGATTATAAAAGCGGTAATTTTAATCCTGCCGTCTCTGGTATTAATTTATAAACAGCCAAACCTCTCCACAACGATCTGTATCGCACTTTTATTCTGTGTACTGATTTATCTTGGAGGACTCAGTTACAAATTTATCGGAACGACATTTGCCATTGTTATTCCGGCGGCCATTATTTTCATCAGTATTGCAATACAGCCGAATCAGCCGTTTTTGAAGGATTATCAGCAGGAACGTATTCTTGCCTGGCTGGAACCCGAAAAATATGCCAACGATACCGCATACCAGCAGGATAATTCTGTAATGGCCATTGGTTCCGGGCAGCTGAAGGGAAAAGGGCTGGACAACAATAATACGACCTCTGTGAAAAACGGAAATTATATTTCTGAGCCTCAGACTGATTTTATTTTTGCAATTATTGGAGAAGAATTAGGATTTGTGGGTTGTTGTATTACGATAATTTTGTTATTATTAATTATAGTTCAATGCATTATAATTGGTATGAAAGCACAAAACCTTGCAGGGCAGATTATCTGCGGCGGAGTGGCCGCACTGATAGGAATTCAAAGTTTTATCAATATCAGTGTGGCTACCGGAATCTTCCCTAATACAGGTATTTCGCTGCCTTTTGTAAGTTACGGGTTAACGTCCATTGTCTGTTTCTTTATGGGCATTGGGTTCGTACTGAACGTAGGGCTGCAGCCGAAAAAATATCAATAAGGAGAAAACAGGATGAATATAGGGTTAATTGCACACGATTCAAAGAAAACATTAATACAGAATTTCTGTATTGCCTACCGGGGAATATTAAGCAAGAACAGCCTTTTTGCAACAGGAACAACCGGACGTCTCATTGAGGAGGTTACGAATCTGTCGATTCACAAATATCTGGCAGGACCGCTTGGGGGAATTCAGCAGCTGGGTGCACAGATTGCACAAAATGAAATGGATGCGCTTATTTTTCTCAGAGACCCTCTGAAACCAAAGCCGCATGAACCAGACGTAAATGACGTAGTACGTCTATGTGATATGCACAATATTCCGTTGGCAACAAACGTTGCAACTGCTGAGATTTTAATACTGGCGATAGACAGAGGAGATTTAGACTGGCGTGAAATGTATAAGTAAAAAATTCAAATTTGCATGCTGCATCCTTTTATCCGGAATTCTTTTCTCCGGCTGTGCAGTACCGGAAGCATCCGTTATCCCATATGAGACAGAGAATTATAATAAGAGTCTTTATAGAGGGAGCCTGTTTGCTTCTGATCTGTGTGTATCAAAGGACAATCTTGAGCTGAATGGCTACCAGACAGACGCCACGCTTCATGCAGCGGCGCTGTTCGGCGTAAATCAGCAGCAGGTTTACTATGCATATAATATCCACGAAAGATTATATCCGGCAAGTACAACGAAGATACTGACAGCATTGATTGCGCTGAAATATGGTGATTTATCCGATGTCGTAACTGTCAGTTCACATGCAACAACGGAATTGGATCCGGAATCTTCTGTTGCGGGTCTCAAAGAAGGCGACCAGATTACAATGGAAGGGCTTCTGTACGGGCTTCTTCTTGCTTCCGGCAATGACAGTGCCGTGGCAATTGCAGAACATATCTCAGGCAGTGTGGAAGCATTCGTTGATCTGATGAATCAGGAAGCCAGAAATCTTGGCGCTACAAATTCACATTTTGTAAATCCTCATGGTCTTCAGGACCCTGATCATTATACAACAGCTTATGACTTATACCTTATGTTTAATGAAGCAATTAAGGATGAACGTTTTTTGAATATCGTTGAGGCAGCATCTTATTCAACTGTAATTACCGGTGCTGACGGCAGCGGAAGAAGTGTCACATGGATACCGACAAATTATTACGCGAAAGGAATTGCTGTTATGCCAGGCAATGTGACAATTGCCGGCGGTAAGACCGGAACAACAGACGAGGCAGGCTCTTGTCTGGTTCTTCTCTCCAGAGATGCACAAAATAACCCATACATATCCATTGTCATGGGGGGAAGCACAAAAACCGTTCTTTATAATGATATGACCGCTTTAATCAACGCTTTGCCCGCTGATTAAAATGATGAAATAAAATAAAGAGGGGTATCTTGCTTTTTCAGACAGATACTCCTCTTTTCCTATGATATAGAAACTATTATGCAGTTCAGGTATATAAATACTGTCCACAGGAGCTATTCGGACATTTTTCCTATACGGCCGTACAGGCTGATCAGGTAAAGACCGCATAATCCTACGAGGGTATATACGATCCTGGATATCCAGGTCAGGTTCCCAAACAGGAATGCAACTAAATCAAAACGAAAGATACCAACTAAGAGCCAATTAATTGCGCCGATAATCACAATTGTGAGCGCAGTGTTGTCAAACCATTTCATGCTATTTCCTCCTTTTTAATATCTAAGCTTATTATTACCTGAATAGGTGGAAATATACAAACTGAAAGGAAAAAAAAAGCAGATGCCGCAAAAAATGGAACATTCGCCATATTACCAATATTCGGATTATTTATTTGAAACTTACGGTGAGAAAGTATATAAACTTCCTGTAAACCTTCCTCTTACATGTCCAAACCGCATTCACAGTTCTGGATGTGCGTTTTGTGCAGAATCAGGCACTGGATTTGAAGCGATGTCATCACAGATTTCCGTAACCCGGCAGCTGGAGGATACAAAAGAACATATACGTAAAAAGTATAAAGCCAGAAAATATATTGCTTATTTTCAAAATTATACAAATACATTTCTTCCGCTCTCTGACTTTGAATCCTATGTCGAAGAAGCCGCAAATGTACCGGATATTGTGGAAATCGATATTTCTACCCGTCCGGACTGCATTTCAGAGAACTACCTCGACATACTGAAAGAGATACAGAAATCCAGGAATGTAAATATAACGATAGAGCTGGGACTGCAGACAGCAAACTATCATACCTTGGAGAAATGGAACCGAGGACATGGACTTGCCGAATTTATCGATGCCGTTCTCACGATCCAGCCATACCATTTTCCCGTCTGCACTCATGTAATTCTCAATCTTCCAGGAGATACTCTCCTGGATGTACAGGAAACCGCTAAAATTCTTTCAGCGTTACATGTAAAAATGGTAAAACTCCATTCCCTGTACATCGCTAAAAACACAATATTGTGCGATGCATATGAAAATGGTACAATAACTATATGTTCCAAAGAAGAATATCTGCAGCGCGCCGCACAATTTCTGGCCTATCTTGATCCTGAGATTGTGGTAGAGCGTCTGTTCAGCCGTATTCCGGAAAATGACGCAGTCTTCTCTAACTGGGGAACCAGCTGGTGGAAACTCAAAGATGAGCTGCTTGCCTATCTGGAGTCCAATCAGATATGGCAGGGCAGCAATTATCATTACCTTGGCGGTTCTGCTTTGAACAAATTATAACAGGAGGCTTTTAATTTGGCATCAAAAAACAATACTTCCAACATACGTTTATATAGAAAAAAATGGCAGTTTAACATTGGGGTAGCAATCTTCGGCATTATATTTCTTTATCTGATTTTCACTGTCTTTGCCTATCTTACAGCAAATCATGTAACACCCTATGAAGTCCGTGAGGGTTCCATTTTGAAAGATAATGCATATACCGGCATCGTAATTCGAAAAGAAACAGTGGTAAATGCAGATACTTCCGGATATGTCAATTACTACGTTGCAGAAGGCAGTAAAGTGGGAGCTGGGGACAATTTATATACGATGTCTTCTGAAAAACTTTCCCTGGATCCTGCCGTCTCAGAAGGAAATGAGAAAGCATTGTCTGCCGAGATGCAGGAGTCACTGATTCTGGATATTCAGAAATTCAATGAAGGATTTAATCCTCAGAGATACGGAGACACCTATTCCCTGAAAGAAGAAATCAAAAATGCAGTAGAAGGAACATCCAACCAGACACGCCTGGATCAGCTGAATTCTGTGATTTCATCGGATGAATCCGGGGATGTGGCACTTGGACAAACTACACAGGATGGAATTGTGATCTATTCCACAGACGGTTTTGAGGGCCTGACACAGGAGACAGTAACTGAAAAATCCCTGAATAAAGAGAATTATAAAAAAAATGATCTGAAAAATAATCAGAAACTGGCCGCCGGCGATCCGGTCTATAAGCTTATTACGAGCGAAAACTGGTCTGTCATTGTGAATCTGTCCGAGGAATCTGCAAAACAGATGACAGATTTAAAAGATGTAAAAGTAAAATTTCTGAAAGACAACGAAACCAACTGGGCTTCATTCTCGATATTGAAAAAAGGAAAAAACTATTTCGGCTGCCTTTCATTTACGGATTCAATGATCCGTTACGCCTCTGAACGTTTTCTGGATGTCGAACTGATCATTCAGGATGAAAGCGGACTGAAAATTCCAAAATCTGCGGAGACAAAGAAATCTTTTTATGTCGTACCGGAAGATTATATTACCCAGGGGGGCGATCTAAAAGAAGATGGTGTTCTCTTAAAGCCAAAGAAGCGCAGCAGCGGAGACACACCCGAGTTTGTCCAGACTGAAATCTATTTTAAGAAGGATGGTAAAGTATACCTGGATCCCAACGCATTTGAAGAAGATTCCGTGCTTGCAAAGCCTGATTCAGAAGAAACACTGTCACTGAATGAGACAGAGGATCTCAAAGGTGTGTACAGTATCAACAAAGGCTATGCTGTATTTAAACAGATTAAAATTCTATGTGAAAGTGACGAATATTATATCGTGGAAGAAGGCAATGCTTACGGCCTTTCCAATTATGACCGCATTGCGCTGGATGGAAGCAAAGTGCATGAAAATGAAGTCGTATTTTAGAATTTCAAATGGAATCAAACGATAAAAGGAGGAAGAAGAATGTTAGAAGAGAATATTAGAAAGGCCTGTGAAAAATCGGGCCGCAGAAGGGAAGATATCACCCTGATTGCAGTCAGCAAGACGAAACCGGTCTCCATGCTGCAGGAAATATACGATGAGAATATCCGGGATTTCGGCGAAAATAAAGTACAGGAACTGGCTGATAAGTATGAGGTACTTCCAAGGGATATCCGCTGGCATATGATTGGACACCTTCAGCGTAACAAGGTGAAATATATTGTTGATAAAGTGGAACTGATTCATTCGGTAGATTCCTTAAGGCTTGCAGAGACCATTGAGCAGGAGGCAGCTAAAAAAGGAGTGGATGTCAACATTCTGGTCGAGGTAAATGTTGCAAAAGAAGAAAGCAAATTTGGAATTATGCCGGAAGATACCCTTGAGACTGTTCAGGCCATCGCTGCTTTAAAACATGTACATATACAAGGACTCATGACAATCGCGCCATATGTAGATGATCCTGAGGAGAATCGTCCGTATTTTGAGAAATTACATAAATTATCTGTTGACATTGCAGATAAAAAAGTTAATAATGTTAATATGAGTATTCTTTCAATGGGTATGACGAACGATTATCAGGTTGCAATTGAAGCCGGAGCTACTATAGTCCGTGTCGGAACTGGTATCTTCGGTGAAAGAAATTACAATTTATAAGGAGAGTAACAAATGGGAGTATTAGATAAGTTTTTAGATATTATGAAGCTGAGTGATGATGAGGACTACGATGATGATGACTTTTTTGATGAAGAATATGATGACTATGAAGACAAGCCTTCAAAGAAATCTTCATTGAAAAAAGAAAAAGTACTGGATGATGATTTTGATGTTGATACAGATACGAAATCAAAGGCGACACACGCACCAGCAGCTAACAGCAAAGTAACTCCGATGCGTCAGCCGGCTGCAAGAAGAGGGGTTGCTCCGAACATGGAAGTCTGTGTTGTAAAACCTACTTCCGTTGACGATTCCCGTGAAATTACTGAAACTCTTCTGAGTGGACGTACTGTAATTCTAAATCTTGAAGGGCTGGATCTCGAAATTGCGCAGAGAATTATTGATTTTACATCCGGCGGCACTTTTGCAATCAACGGTAATCTACAGAAGATTTCTAATTACATATTCCTCGTTACACCAACGAATGTTGAGATATCCGGGGATTTACAGGATCTTCTGAATACATCTTCCTTTGATGTACCGATAAAAAACAGATATTAGGACAGGCATTATGCAAAAAGATGAAATCATATTGATGAAGCGGCTGAAAGAATTATCGGCTGCAGCATATCAAAGAGACATTGTCACTTTTTCTGATTTTTTAAATTTAAATGAATTAAATATATTACATACGCTTCCGGCAGATATGCTTTCCTCAAAATATATCTGTTTTGGAGGGTATGAGTATTCCGAGCGTCAGATGGCTGCATTTATCCCTGATGCTCTTTCTTATGGGTATAGATATCCGATCTCGATCGTCAGGATTTCCCCTCTGAATTGCAGGTTTGCAGAGCAGCTCAGCCACCGGGACTATCTCGGTGCCGTCCTGAATCTGGGTCTGGAACGCTGTAAAACCGGCGATATCCTTGTATTCGAAGACTCTGCAGTAATTTTCTGCCACGACTCTATCGCTGGATATCTGGCGGAGAATCTGACACGTATCCGCCATACATCGGTGACTGCCAAAAAGATCGAGGAATCTGATTTTCAATATATGCCTAAATTTGAGGAGATCAAGGGAAGCATTGCCTCTGTAAGGCTCGATGCCCTGCTTTCTCTTGCGTTTGGAAGTTCCCGCAGTAAGCTGACTTCCTATATAGAGAACGGCAAAGTATTCGTCAATGGCCGTCTGATCACATCCAATGGATACCAGGTACATGACAATGACATTATCTCCGTCAGAGGATTGGGGCGTTTCCTCTATGACGGCATGCTTTCTCAGACCAAAAAAGGTCGCTATTATGTGACAATCCGCAAGTATATTTAACACATATAACACAGCGCGGGTTGGGAAAAGGAAATAAAATATGGCCAATAATTCAAAACCTATAAAAAGTTATATCACCGCAGTACTCAGCTGCGTAATTCTGATTGCATTTGACCAGTTTACAAAATCTCTGGCATCTGCACACTTAAAAGACCAGCCCCCCTTTATTATCATCAAACATGTATTTCAGCTTCAGTATCTGGAAAACAGAGGCGCGGCATTTGGGATTCTTCAGAACCAGAAAGTCTTCTTTATCTTCAGTGGACTTCTTATTCTGGCAATTATGGGATATGGCTTTGTAAAAATACCAAAAAGCAGACACTATGCAGGAATGCGGTTTTGTATAATTCTGATTGTATCAGGAGCTGTCGGCAATATGATTGACCGGATCAGCCAGAATTATGTCGTAGATTTTTTCTATTTTGAACTGATTGATTTTCCAATCTTTAATATGGCTGACATTTATGTTGTTGTTGCTTCGATCAGTCTTGTTTTGCTGATTTTGCTCTTTTACAAAGATGAAGACTTTTCATTTTTATCGCTCCATAAGAAATAAGGAGGCTCAAAATGGAAAACTATGAATTTAAAGCAGAAGAATCTGAAGCAGGCCTTCGTATAGATAAATTCATTTCTGACAGGATGAACGAACTGTCCCGCTCACATATACAAAAATTATTAAAAGAACAGAAAGCATGCGTAAATGGCAAATGTGTAAAGCAAAATTACAGACTTACGGCCGGTGACTGCGTTACCCTGGAAATTCCGGAGAACCAGGAGCCGGATATTCTTCCGGAGAACATCCCGCTTGATATCCTGTATGAAGACGATGATATTCTGATTGTAAATAAACCGAAGGGAATGGTGGTGCACCCTGCCGCAGGACACTACTCGGGAACTCTCGTCAACGCACTGATGTATCACTGCAAAGACAGTCTGTCCGGTATTAATGGAGTCCTGCGCCCCGGCATCGTGCACCGGATCGATAAAGATACTACAGGATCCATTCTTGTCTGTAAGAACGACAATGCGCATCAGAAGCTTGCAGACCAGCTGAAGGAGCACTCGATTACAAGAGTTTACCATGCAATCGTCCATGGACGGATCAAAGAAGAAAGCGGTACTGTCGACGCACCGATCGGCCGTCATCCAACAGACCGTAAAAAAATGGCAGTCAATTATAAGAACGGAAAAGACGCTGTCACACATTACAAAGTCCTCCAGCGTTTTGAGAAATACACCTATGTCCAGTGTCAGCTGGAGACCGGGCGCACCCATCAGATCCGCGTTCATATGGCTTCCATCCATCATCCCCTTCTGGGAGATGAAGTATATGGTCCTGCAAAGTGCCCGATAAAAGGGCTGGAAGGACAGACACTGCATGCGAAAATTCTGGGAATCACGCATCCGGTCACCGGAGAATATCTGGAGACAGATGCCCCCCTTCCGGAATATTTCGTGAAACTGCTGAGACAATTCAGCCTCGGTGAGTCATCGCAACTTCTATCTGACTGTTAATTTTTTACAAAATACGGTGTACTTTGCAGAAGCTTTGTTGTATAATATAAATAAATTATTTTTTGTATAACTGTATCCGGGTGCAAATACCATTTGTCCCATCATCATGTTATATGGCTAAGAATATTATTGACACAAAGGAGCGTGACTCATATGGCAGAAATTAACAGCGTAATTACAATCGGAAGAGAGTTCGGGAGCGGCGGACGTGAGATCGCCAATAAACTTGGTGAAGATCTTGGTCTTAAAGTATATGACAAGGAACTTCTGCAGCGTGCAGCGAAAGAGAGCGGCATCTGTGAGGAATTATTCCAGACTCATGATGAAAAACCGACAAACAGCTTTTTATATTCTCTCGTGATGGATACATATTCTCTTGGATATTCATCAGGAACCTATACAGATATGCCTATCAATCATAAAGTTTTTCTGGCACAATTTGATGCCATTAAAAAAATAGCAGAAGAGGGACCATGTATCATGGTTGGAAGATGTGCTGACTATGCTCTGGAATCCTTCAAAAACTGTATCAGTATATTTATACATGCTGATCTGGATGCCAGAATTCGCAGGGTGGCAAGAATTTACGACCTGACGGACGCAAAGGCAAAAGATATGATTATTAAAAATGATAAAAAACGTGCCAGCTATTACGATTATTATACCAACAAGAGATGGGGCGAAGCCCAGAGTTATGATTTCTGTCTCAGCAGTTCCCGTCTTGGCATCGATGGTACTGTAGAGGCAGTCAAACACCTTGCAAAGGTAAAAGAAGCAGTAACATCACCGACAATCTAAAGACATAAAGAACAGGAGAAACGCCGTCAGATTTCTGACCGTTTCTCCTGTTCTTTATCTTGTCCGTATTACCCGGCTTGGCCATCCGTCTATCTCACCATTCAGAACAGCCGTAAACATCCTGTTTTTCGCACCTGGATGTTCTCTGTTGATCTCAGAGAGCATTTCCTTTACATATTGTCTTTTTGTATATCCATCTACCGGACACTTACTCTTTACAACCGGCAGATCATATTTATTCTTAAATCCAATCACATCTGCCTCATCTACGAACATCATCGGTCTGATCACCGTCAGATCCATCCGGTCAAGATACGTTTTCGGCGAAAATGAATGGAATCTGCCCTCAAAAATAAGAGAAAGCAGCATTGTCTCTACAATATCGTCTTTGTGATGGGCATATGCCACTTTATTGCATCCCATTTCTTTCACGGCCTCATTGAGAGCGCCTTTGCGCATTTTAGCACATAGAGAGCAGGGATTTGTCTCTTTTCTTTCATTAAATATAATATCTGCTATATCTGTTTTTACAATTTTATATGGAACATCCATGCTGCGGCACAATTCCTCAACTGGCTGAAGATTAAACTCGCTGTAACCGAGATCAACTGTGACAGCACTTAATTCAAAATGATTCGGATAGAACCGTTTCAGCCCATGCAGAGCATACAAAAGTGTCAGACTGTCTTTTCCGCCTGAAATTCCCACTGCAATGTGATCACCTTCCTGAATCATGGAATATTCATCCACTGCTTTTCTTGTAAAACTAAGAAGCT
Source organism: uncultured Lachnospiraceae bacterium (assembly GCA_900549995.1). Classification (GTDB taxonomy): domain Bacteria; phylum Bacillota; class Clostridia; order Lachnospirales; family Lachnospiraceae; genus UMGS1251. The sequence goes on from URQQ01000042.1 coordinate 20,425, forward strand.
GCTGTAATTTCATTCTTGTATTCCTTTCTCTTTCTTTACCGTAGTTTGCACTTTGATAATAGTAACGTATTTTAGTAGGAATTACAATATTTCATCGGGAAATTATTGAAGAAACGTTAAAAAACAAGTATGATAGTACTCAGAATGTGAAGGAGGATGATTGAAATGAGATTTGTGATACAGCGCGTTACAGAGGCATCCGTTTCTGTTGACAACGAAACCATTGGGAAAATAGGGAAAGGATATATGGTGCTGATTGGCATTGCCGAGAGCGATACGAAAGAGATTGCAGATAAACTGATCAGGAAAATGATCGGACTGCGGATTTTCGAAGATGAGCATGGAAAAACAAATCTGTCACTTGCAGATGTTAGTGGCAGTCTGCTTCTTGTCTCCCAGTTTACCCTCTATGCCAACTGTAAAAGAGGAAACCGTCCGGGATTCACAGATGCCGGTTCCCCGGAAATGGCAGAAGATATGTATAACTATATCATCGGAAAATGCAAAGAAGAAGGCCAGCACGTAGAGACAGGTTCTTTCGGTGCAGATATGAAAGTCAGTCTTTTAAACGATGGTCCTTTTACAATTATACTGGATTCCGATACTCTGTTATAAGGAATGTTTTCTAAAACACTATCCATACTAAAACAAAGCCTTCAGGCCGGCTGACCTGAAGGCTTTGTTCTTTCCCCACTTTTATAATATCAAATATAAAAGAAAAGAACAAGACTGTTTCTGATCAGCTGTCTGTGATAGACTTTTAAAACAACCTTTACCGTAACTATCAACCAATCACAGTAATCTTAACGAAAGGCGTTCTTTATGATGAAAGATAAGCAGACGGAACTGGAATTTGAAAACAAAAGATTATCAGAAACCATTGCGCTGGCAGAGCATAAGATTTCACAGGCAAGATGTGTCAATGAGAATAACAAAGAGGCAATTATTGCTGCCAAAAAGGAAATACGCGAAAACACTTCTCATTCGATCTCGTCACTCTGGTCTTCGGAAGGATTTGAAGCTCTTGCTGAATTAAGCCAGGAAATCAATCCTGTAGTAAATAAAATTATTGATTATGAAGAAGTGGAAAAGAAGATTACACAGCTGGAAATTTTGAAAGAATCTCCTTATTTTGCACGCATTGATTTCAAGTTTGAAGATGAAGATATCTTCGAGAAAATTTACATTGGCCGTTCTTCTCTGAAAAATGATGAAACCCGCGAAATCTGTGTTTATGACTGGAGGTCTCCGATCGCCAGTGTATTTTACCGTTTTGTACTGGGAAATGCATTTTATGATGCTCCTGGCGGAAGAATTACGGGCGAAATCAATTTAAAACGGCAATATGAAATAAAACACGGAAAACTGAACTATTTCTTTGACACAGATATTCAAATTATCGATGAATTCTTAAGGCAGCTGTTGTCCCAGAATACTTCTCCCAAAATGAAGGCAATTGTAGAGACGATCCAGACAGACCAGGATATTGTGATCAGAGATATGGAAAATGACCTGATGATGGTGCAGGGTGTCGCCGGGAGCGGCAAAACTTCTGTCGCTCTGCACAGAGCCGCATACCTGATGTATCAGGGACTGGAAAGAAAACTCTCCGCCAACAATATTATGATCATTTCACCAAACTCATTATTTGAGAAATATATCTCGGATGTCCTGCCTGAACTGGGTGAAACTAATATTTCTTCTGTGATTTTTGATGAGATTCTTTCTGATCTTCTGCCCGGAAGACATCTTCAGTCCAGAAATCAATATCTTGAAATCATGCTGAACAGTTCAAACCACAACCGGCAGATCATGGAAAACAGCATACGGTTCAAAACTTCCCGGCAGTTTTTAGAAATTCTGAGCCGATTCATAGAAGAAAACGCTGTGTCACTGCAGGAAATCAGAAAATGTACAGCCTCCGGTGTTATAGAACTTTATGAAGCACTGCCTGTAACGGAAGAATCTTTTTCGCATCTGATAGAGGACTTGAATCTGACCTGCAGTATCGGCGATATTTGGGAATTTACAAGAGATAATCTGAACTCTGGCTGTCTGTATTATGATGACGCAATTGTCCTGGCATATTTTCATTTAAAAATATATGGTACAGAAAAATTCAAGAATATAAAGCAGATTGTAATCGATGAAGCTCAGGATTATTATCCTCTGCAATATGAGATTTTTCATCTATTATTTCCCAATTCCAGGTTTACTGTGCTGGGCGATATAATGCAGACACTGGAGAAACAGGAGAACTTATCCTTCTACGGTCAAATTGCAGATATACTGAAGAAAAAGAAATCATCACTGATTACGATGAATAAAAGTTTCCGCTGTACGAGCGAAATCCTCAATTACAGTTTAAAATTTATTGACCAGCAGCCAGAAATCAAAAGTTTTAACCGAAACGGAGATGAGCCAGAGATCCATACGGCGGATGATCAGAAAGAATTTTACAATCTGATTACTTCCGAAATTGAATATTGTACCAGAAAAGGGTACCAGTCAATAGGGCTGATTTTTAAAACTGTAAAAAATGCCAGAGACGTCTGCAAAAATCTGAATGCTGCAATGGATATACAGCTCATTGAAAATGAGAGTACTTCAGATCTTCATGGGGTATCAGCTGTCCCTGTCTATCTGTCGAAGGGGCTTGAATTCGACGCCGTACTAATCTGTGATGCAGATGCATCGAATTACTTCAGTCCGAGTGATAAAAACCTTCTGTATATCGCATGTACGAGAGCACTCCACCGGCTCGGACTATTCTGCAAAGGCACACCCAGCCTGCTGCTGTAAGACTGATTTTTTGAGATAATCACAGGATTCACAAAGCCATATTGCTTTTGCAAAATAGATTCGGTATAATGTAGAAAACACCTTTATCATGTTATATTATTCGTGATCAATTTTAATAAAGTTCCAAAATGACAGGTGCTGAAGATACAGCAAGATAAAAGAAGATTATAAGTATACACTAAGGAGAAATGGTTATGGAATACCAAAATACAGAACCAGCTGTAACAAGCACCGAAAGATCGGAAGGTTCGGACAGCTATGGCAGTATGGCAGATACTTTAAAAATCGAAGCAGTAGGTTTTTGTTATGATAAAGAGCTTTCAATCTTATGGGCCAGCAGATACTTTTGCAATAAAGCAGGATACTCCAGAGAAGAATTCCTCAGCCGTTACCAAACACTACGGCAGTACTATAAAAACTCTCCGTCTGATTTTGAATACATAAAAAACTGTATTTCATATGCTGTAAATCAAAAGGAAACTGAGATTGAACTCATAACACATATGCCGCAGAAAAATGGAGCTGATATCCGCATCCAGCTCTCCTTGTCCATAGAGACTCCGAAAGACGAAAATAGCAGTTCCATAATTTGCCATGCTGTCTGCCACAGCATCAGCAAAGAACTTCTAACAGCTGAAAATCAATGCAAAACTCTGGAAAAAAGGTCTCTGTATTTTCAATGGATGCTGGACGAGTATATTGACAATGCCTATATTTCTGATATGGATACTTACGAACTCCTCTATGTGAATGAAACCTCACTCAGGACGCTGGGGCTTCCTCTGGAAAAAGTCATAGGACGTAAATGTTACGAAGTAATACAGGGGCTTGATTCGCCCTGCCCATTCTGTACAAACAGCCTGCTGAATGAAGATGAATTCTATGAATGGGAATATTATAATCCCTTTCTGGAGCGTGCCTATATCCTGAAAGACCGCATTGTTGACTGGAATGGACATAAGGCCAGACTGGAACTTTCGCATGATAATCTCAGTCTGGAATATAAACTTGTAAAGAAGGAGCGTGAACAGGAAGCTATTATACGGACAATTCCCGGAGGATTTGCACGTGTAGATGCATCCGATATGCGTACTGTTCTCTGGTATGCCGGCAGTTTTCTCACTATGATAGGTTATACAAAAGAGCAGTTTGAAAATGAACTTCACTCACGTTGTACTTATATACACCCTGACGATATAGATAAGGCAACTCAGATCATGCAGCGTGCCAGAGAAATCGGTGACGATACTGTTTTGGAAGGACGTATCATAACCCGGGATGGGAAGACGAAAATTCTCATGATGACTTACAGCTATGTCAGCAGTGAAGACAGCTGGGATGGGATTGAATCATTTTACAGTGTCGGCATTGATGTGACAAAGGATCGGGAAGAGCAGGAAAGGCAACGGAAGCTTTTGGAGGATGCCTACCAGGCCGCCAGAGTTGCGAATTCAGCCAAGACTAACTTTCTTTCGTCCATGTCCCACGATATACGGACACCAATGAACGCAATCATGGGAATGGCTGAAATTGCACAGGCTAATCTGGAATCTCCGGAAAAGGTGCAGGACTGCCTGAATAAAATAGGTACCTCCAGTAAACATCTGCTCAATCTGATCAATGAAGTACTGGATATGTCCCGAATTGAAAGCGGTAAAATTGATCTCACTTTGGAATCTGTAAATCTGCCTGAGCTCATTCAGAATATAACAGACATCTGTCAGCAGCTGATAGATGAAAAAAATCAGCAGTTTCATGTTCTTACAGGAAAGATGCGCCACGAGAATGTAATCGCTGACGGAGACCGGCTGCAGCAGATTCTTATGAACATTCTATCCAATGCGATAAAGTATACGCCCGAGGAGGGTACAATCACTCTGAAAATCAATGAGTTGTACTCACCGTCACCGGGAAAGAGCCAGTACGAATTCATTTGTATTGACACCGGAATTGGAATTGACCAAAAATTTATACCTAATATCTTCGAACCTTTCTCGCGGGCTGAAGATCCCCGGATCAGCAAACTTCAGGGCACGGGGCTTGGAATGACAATTACGGAAAACATTGTCCGGATGATGAATGGAACCATTGATATCGAAAGTACATTAGGCAAGGGGAGTAAGTTTACCGTATCGATTCCTTTTGAATTTTGTACAGGCGGTGATACACCGGCACCAAACAGTGACTTTTCAGAACCCTTGAAGACAGCAAAGCAGGCAGAGTTATCCGGAAAACACATTCTGCTGGCAGAAGATAATGACATCAACCGGGAAATTGCCGTAGAATTACTCCGGATGCAGAAGATCGAGGTCTACGCTGTCGAAAATGGAATGCGTGCACTGGAAGAGTTCAAATCTTCTGATCCGGGTAAATATGATGCAATTCTGATGGATATTCAGATGCCCGTAATGAACGGATATGATGCGGCATCCTCTATCCGAGCTCTCAAGCGTAAGGATGCTGAAACCATTCCGATTATCGCATTAACCGCAGATGCTTTTACTGCTGATGTGGCAAAATCCAGGAGTGTCGGAATGAATGATCATATTGCGAAGCCAATAGAAACAGACATCCTGATAGAAATACTGCTGAAATGGATTGGGTAGAACTATGGGCGTATTCGTCATAAACTCCATATAGACTTTACACCTTTCTTATGCTACAATTTACACATATTATAAAGCATAATGTTTTTTACATACAAATATATACTATAACACTGATGTATGAGGGGGTGACAGGATGGCATTAACTAATGAAGAGTTGCTGCAGGCTATCAGCACGATGATTGATCAGAAGCTGGAACCGATCAGTGGTGAAATTTCAGACATGAAAGGTGAAATTTCAGACATGAAAGGTGAAATTTCAGACATGAAAGGTGAAATTTCGGGCATGAAAGGTGAAATTTCGGGCATGAAAGGTGAAATTTCAGGTATAAAAAGTGAAATTTCAGACATGAAAAATGAAATGGATAATATGAAATCTCAAATGGTTACCAAAAGTGATTTGCAGGCTTCTGAACAGAACTTGAAGAATTACGTAGATCAGAGGTTACGCGAATCAGAAAATATGATTTTGAATGAAGTAGACCGTGTACAGGAAAAAACGAACGAGAAATTCAATAATCTGAAACTTAGGGTAATGTGACACATTAAAAGGTGATCATCTTTCATTTGTATTGATATTAAAATTTTGAAATGAGATATTAGAAAAAGAACTGTTTAGCTATCAGTTCTTTTTCTGTATAAAGGAGAAAACTATGATAAACAGAGAGGATATGCTGGCATTAACAAGGCGCATGACACCGGCACGAACTTCCATTACAAGGATCGCCGGAAGCTATATGGATGCTGATGGTGAAATAGATGGTACTTTCAACACGAATTTTCTGAAGCTTACCCCTGCAGAGAAGGCAAAAAATCTGGCGATTGCCAAGGCAATTCCATTTTCAAGTACGAATGAAAAGCTGAAAAGATATACATTTTCAGATACTTCCATGAAACAGGGCAGTATGTGGCAGCTATTGATGGGAATGAAATCCTGCGGCCTGAAAAATGATGCATTAATGGAAACATTTTATGACCTTGTTGCCAAAACTTACAAGTCTGCTCATGATTACGCTGTCTTTGTCTTCCATGACCGCTATGACATTCCGGCTAAAGCAGCAGACCATGAGAGATTAGGGGAATCAGAAGAAGTTTATGAGTATATGATATGTGCCATTTGTCCGTTGGCAGGAGATTACGAGCCCGGAATTCCAGAGTGCGGATTTCTTTTTCCGGCATTTTCTGACATGTGTGCAACTCTAAATCACATAGATATCTTTCAGGCAGATCCCTCACATCCGCACTCCGAAATCATGAAAATATTAGGGTTATAACATATCAATGTTACTTCCCATAAAACAAAGGTTGGTGAAAATACGTGAAACATATATTTTTGGTAGAAGATGATAAAACCATTGCGAAAAATCTTATGCTCCTTCTTCAGTCAGAGGGATTTACCGTTACCCCGGCATATACACACAGAGAAGCTATTGCCGCGCTTGCCCAAAATACTTTCGACCTGGCGCTGGTTGATATCTCTCTGCCTGATGGAAATGGTTTTACTGTCTGTACGGAAATCAAGGAAACCCGGGATATTCCAGTCATTTTTCTCACTGCCTCCGGTGATGAGTCAAGTGTTGTCACAGGCCTCAATATGGGTGCAGATGACTATATCACAAAACCTTTCCGCCCACGTGAATTGATTGCGCGAATCCGGACAGCACTTCGCAAAAGCGGACGTACTTCGTTATCCTGTCAACTGGGAGCCCTTCATGTTGACACAGCAAGCGGAGTAGTGAAAAAGAATGGCGATGAAGTTTTTCTTTCTGCGCTGGAATATCGTCTGCTGTTAATTTTCATCAATAATCCTGGGCATATTATCACAAGAAGCCGCCTTCTTGATGAACTGTGGGACGCTGCCGGCGAATTTGTCAATGATAATACGTTAACAGTATATATCAAGCGTTTGCGTGAAAAGATTGAAGACGATCCGGCGAACCCTCAGATCATACTGACTGTCCGAGGAACAGGATACAGACTGGGGGTCCTCTATGCTTCGTAACAGAGAATTCAGAAATTTTGCCGTATTGTACTTATTCACAGCTATCCTCACAGCTGCATTGGGATTTTCTATACATCCGGCGGCCGGAGTCCTGATGTTGATTTCTTCTGCTGTTTTTGGGACACAGTTTTTTTTGTTCACCAGGGCACGCTACAAGAGTATTGCCCAGATTTCAGATCAGATCGACCTTGTACTTCACAATGCCGATCAGCTGTTTATCGGAAACTCTGAGGAGGGCGAACTATCTATTCTTCAAAGCGAGATCACGAAGATGACACTGCGTATCCGTGAGCAGAACGATGCTCTGAAAAGGGAAAAGAAACATCTCGCAGATTCTCTTGCAGACATTGCTCATCAGCTGCGTACCCCCCTTACTTCTGTAAACCTTATTTTTTCATTGCTTGAGAACCGTCCAGACGCTGATGAGAGGAGAACACTCATCCGTGAAGCCGAAGAGTTATTTGTACAGATGGACTGGCTTCTCACTTCTCTGCTGAAACTCTCCCGGCTGGATGCCGGAATCGTCACTTTTCAAAACAATCCGTTCGAAGTGAACAGCCTGATACGGGCATCTGTCCGCCCGCTTCTGATTTCTCTTGATCTTCACGACATTACCCTGAAGATCAATGCTGCAAAAGGGATTACAATTCACGGAGATTTCGACTGGCTATCGGAAGCAATACAAAACATCATAAAAAACTGCATGGAAAGTGCTGGAGATCACGGCCGAATTGAAATTGTATGCACAGACACGCTGCTCTTTACCGAGATTACAATCCACGACAGCGGCAGGGGATTTGATACAGAAGATCTTCATAGACTGTTTGAACGGTTCTACCGGGGAAAAAGTGAAAATGCATCCGGATATGGGATAGGCCTTGCACTCTGCAAAATGATTATTACAAGACAGGACGGTACAATTACTGCCAAAAATCATCCCCAGGGCGGGGCTGTATTTATCATCCGTTTTCCAAAGTGACAATTCTCTCACTGTAAAGTCACATAAATGTAAGCTGAATGTTCTATGATATGAATAGATTCAGAGATGATACTGAACATTCATTTATGAAAAGGAGGCTCACATCATGGAGTTTTTAAAAATCGAAAATTTATGTAAAGTCTATGGTACAGGCGAAAGTCAGGTTACCGCCCTTGACCATGTATCGCTTACGATAGAAAAAGGAGAGTTTACTGCGATCATCGGTCCCTCTGGTTCCGGTAAATCCACGCTGCTTCATGCCATCGCCGGCGTCGACATTCCAACAAGCGGCAAAGTGTATCTCGACGGTCAGGACGTATATGCACAAAATAATGAAAATCTTGCTATTTTCCGGAGACGTCAGGTAGGATTGATTTATCAGTTCCATAATCTTATTCCTACATTAAATGTAGTAGAGAATATTACACTTCCGGTTCTCATGGACAAACGGAAAGTTAATAAAAAGAGGCTGAATGATTTACTTGACCTGCTTGGCCTGAAAGAACGAAGAACCCATCTCCCCAATCAGCTCTCCGGTGGTCAGCAGCAGCGTGTAGCCATAGGACGTGCCCTGATGAATGCACCGCAGGTTTGTCTGGCAGATGAACCAACCGGAAGTCTGGACAGCCATAACGGACAGGAAATTATCCATCTGCTGAAAGAAAGCCACCAGAGGTATCATCAGACTTTAATTATTGTCACTCACGATGAAAATATTGCACTGCAGGCAGACCGCATAATTACCGTTACAGATGGAAGAGTCGTGCGGGACGAGAGGCAGGTGGCACGATCATGAATGTTTTCAATAAAGTAGCACTCCAGGGTCTGAAAAAGAATCACACAAGAACCTTTGTCACCATCATCGGTGTCATGCTGTCAGCAGCCCTGATTACCGCTGTCAGCACATTTGGAATATCACTGCTTACTTATCTGAAAAATGGCTCCATTCAAAAAAACGGTGACTGGCAGATCGAATTTACAGATAAAGATTACGCATTCATAGAAGAACAGGCAGATAACCACAACGTTGAAAAAACGGCATCATTTGAAAATATCGGATATGCATTACTTAACGGCGGGCAAAATCCGGATAAACCATATTTATTTATCAGCGGATTTCACAAAGAAACTTTTGATACCCTGCCAATACAGCTCATTTCAGGACGATTACCAGAAAACAGCAGTGAAATCATCATCCCAACACACGTGGCTACCAATGGAGGCGTAAAACTAAACGCAGGCGATATCCTTGATCTCTCTGTCGGAATCCGTCAGGCGGACAATAGGACACTCAGCCAGCTTGATCCCTATTCCGAAGGTGAGACCCTGATACCTTCAGCAGAAAGGGTATATACTGTTGTGGGCACTTACAGGAGACCTTCCTTTGAAAAAGAGACTTTTCCCGGTTATACTGCAATTACAGCCACAGATGAGTCGGAACAAACAGATAGCTGCAGTGTGTTTGTAACACTGAAAAATCCATTTCTGTTACATTCTTATGCAAACAGGACAGCTACAGATCACGCATTTACCCTGAACGATGACGTGCTGCGTTTCATGGGGCTTTCCAGTGATAAGCTTTTTACAACCCTTCTGTTCTCAATAGGAGCTATCGTGATGATCATCATTATGACCGGATCTGTTTTTCTGATTTACAATGCTTTTCACATCTCCCTCAATGAACGCACACACCAGTTTGGCATTCTGATGTCGGTGGGCGCTACAGAAAAACAGCTTCGAAACTCTGTGTTGTTTGAAGGGCTTATCATCGGTGTGGCGGGTACACCGATTGGTATCATTGCAGGTTTAGGCAGTATGGGATTTGTACTTCGCGTTGTCAGTAAAAAATTCGAAAGTATACTGTATGATAATGTTCCTTTGGCTCTGACAATTTCGATTCCTGTCATTCTTGCGGCTGCTTTCATCAGTCTGATTACCATTCTGATCTCCGCTTATATACCTGCAAGAAAGGCCGCCCGCACTCCAGTGATGGAATGTATCCGTCAGACAAATGAAGTAAAATTAGAATCAAAATCCGTAAAAACATCACGTATAACATCACGCATTTATGGACTGGAAGGAACACTTGCACTGAAGAATTTCAAGAGGAACAAGCGGCGGTACCGCAGTATCATCCTGTCATTAGTTTTAAGCGTAACACTGTTTGTCACCGTCAATGCTTTTGTAATGGATCTTAAACAGGCATCTAACGCAACATCTGAATCTACGACATACGATATTGCTCTGGATACACATGAAATGACGGATGATGAAATGCTGCCGCTTTATGATAAACTAAAAACAGTGGATGGTGTTTACGAAAGCTCCTACCAGGAAATTCTTTCCTACACATGTACTGCCGCAAAAGGGGATCTTTCAGACGCGTTTAAGAAAATCATAAATCTGTCTCCTCAAGATGAAACCGTCAGTCTGAAAATGAATCTCCAGCTTCTTGATGACATCACTTATCTGAAACTTGTAAATAAGGCAGGTCTGCCTGAAGATCAATATACAGGCGATAACGCCAGACTGCTGGCGGTTTCCAAACTGACCGGCTCTGGCGGCCAGTCGATCGAAGAAATCGCAGATGTATTCCATGATTCAACCATCAATCTTACAGCGTCACCTTTGACAGATGATGCAGCTGCCTTCCCTCAGAATCTGAATCTTACATTGATCAATCTGATAACACCGGATTCCGTCCCAAATGTGACAGAGAAACAGGCAGAAAAGAGTTCATACCATTTTGTTGTATTGGCACCTTATTCTATGAAAGCAAAATTTGATGTTCCAGGTACTCATGTATCCAGCAAAGGTCTGACATTTTGTTCGAAGACACCTACGCTTTCGGCCAAAAAAATGGATGCCATACTTTCGGCTGAGAATACAACTGCCGGCTACCAGTTGTGGAATACGTCAAAGATACTCGATGATAACAACAACATGATATTTATCGCAAATGTATTTGCCTACACATTTGTTGTCATAATTTCATTGATTGCTGTTGCCAATGTCTTTAACACGATTTCAACGAATATCAAAATGCGGAAACGCGAGCTTGCAATGCTTCGTTCTGTAGGAATGTCTGATCAGGATTTTCAGAAAATGATGAATTTTGAATGTATCTTCTATGGTATGAGAGCGCTGCTGTACGGGATTCCTGTTTCGATTCTCTTCTCGTGGCTGATCTATAAAGGAATGGCAGGCGGAGGAGCAGATGAAATTAAATTTGTGTTACCGTGGGGAAGTATGGCAATCAGTGTGGTCGGAGTACTTCTGATTGTTTTTATTACCATGCTGTACTCGATAAGCAAAATAAAAAAAGAAAATATTATTGATTCCCTCCGGGATGAAATGATCTGATGAAATACAATGTAACTGGAGATTAACATAATCAAAAACACAACGGCAGGAACTTATTTGCACGAGCAGATAGTTTCCTGCCGTTGTATTTCTGATATGACTCCTGCATCCTTATGATATATAATATAAAATAGCAGGAAAGCCTGCAGATTTGTCAGGCTGATGTCAGAAAACAAGTGTATTATAGTTACGAAAGGCGGTGATACTTACGAGTAAAATTGGCTACGTAAATGTATCTCTTGAAATTTGGGGTGCTATCCTTTCTCTGGTATTCATATCCAGTCTTTATATGGGAGGAAATGTGAAGAACCGGACAGACAAAGTGTTTGTCAGAATCCTTTTCTGCAATGGATTACTGTTGATCAGTGATGCAGCTGCATGGCTTCTGAAAGGACATGTATCACTTTTCTCCTATTGGGGTGTACGGATTTCCAACTTTTTTGTCTATATCCTCGGGTACGTTCTTATGGCATTCTTTACCGAATATCTGGTAGGTTATCTTTCAACGAAGGTACCGACTTCCCGCCGTACTGTCATATTCGTGTGGGGAATCTGCGCTGTAGCGGCAGCTTTTACAATCGTATCTCAATGGAATCATATGTACTACGGCTTCGTGGGAGCTAATATGTACCACCGGGGAGATTGGTTCTGGCTGTCTCAGTTATGGGGGCTTGTAGGAATGGCGGTAGATATCAGTCTGCTTTTATTTCACAGGAAGGAACTTAATAAAAGTGAGCTGTGTGTTCTGCTTTCCTATATTTTTCTTCCGATTCTTGCCATGATTGTACAGATATATATTTATGGCGTCGCATGGCTCCATCTTGCCACCACAATTTCCATCATCTTTGTATTTGTAACCTTACAGGCAAATCAGGCGCAAAAAAGGAAACTGCGGGAAATGGAATTAGAACGGGCAACAACAGCAGTAATGCTAAGCCAGGTACAGCCGCATTTTCTCTATAACTCCCTGCTGGGAATTAAACAGCTTTGTGACAGTGATCCGCAGAAAGCTTCTGAAGCACTGGAACATTTTGCCTATTTTCTGCGCGGAAACCTTGATACACTCACTCAAAAAAAGCTGATCCCTTTTGAAACTGAAATGCAGCATGTAAATGACTATCTGTATTTGGAGAAAATGAGATTTGACCAAAAACTTACAGTTTTGCAGAAATTAGAATATACAGACTTCATACTGCCTGCAATGACAATTCAGCCCATCGCTGAAAACGCAGTTCGCTGGGGAATAACCAAAAAGAAAGGCGGGGGCACATTGATCATTAAAAGTGAGCTGTCAGAAGATAATGTCATCATATCTGTCATCGACGACGGAATAGGTTTTGATCCGCTCACGAAAAAAAATGACGGCAAAACACATATTGGAATAGATAATGTACGTAAGCGTCTTGCACTCCAGTGCGGTGGGACACTAAACATAGAAAGCAAAAAGGGAAGCGGCACCACGGTAAGGCTTATTTTGCCGCAGAAAGGAAGGGAAAATGAATATTATTGTAGCAGATGATGAAAAACTGGCCGTAGAAAATATGTTGTCCCTTCTTCGGAAACTGGAAGTCAATGCCAGGATTACCGGATTTACCGATCTGGATGATGTGTTTGATTATATCAGCAGAAATCATGTTGACATTGCCTTCTTAGACATCGAAATGGGAGAGTACAATGGGATAGAACTTGCAAAGAAATGCAAAGAGATCGCCCCCTGTATGAATATTATTTTTGTGACAGGTTATTCCGAATATATGCTTGATGCGTTCCGTCTGCATGCCAGCGGGTATCTGGTCAAGCCGGTACGTCTGGAAGATCTGCAGGCAGAATTAGACAATTTAAGATATCCTCCCCAATATGCTTTAAAATCCAGGATACGGATACAGACCTTTGGATTCTTTGAGGTGTTTGTCGATTCTGTACCTCTCAAATTCCCAAGAACGAAATGTAAGGAATGTCTTGCATATCTGACGGACCGCCGCGGCGCACGTGTCACATATGCGGAACTTTCGGCCATTCTATGGGAAGATTGTGTTTACAATCAGACCGTTCAGAACAATACCCAGAAAATTGTTTCTGATTTAGTTAAAACATTAAGAGAAGTCCATCTGGACGATCTTATTATCAAAGGAAGACAGGATATCGCTCTAAATACTGAACTTGTAGACTGCGACTATTACGCTGTATTAGAAGGTGACAAATCACAGCTTAATTCCTTCCTCGGAGAATATATGTCAAATTACAGCTGGGCAGAATTTACAGTGGGAGAGCTGATCAAATTAAAAGAAAGAATGAAAGGTGGTAAATAACTATGGTTATGGTAGCAGTTGACCCTAACAGAGAAGATTTAAAGCGGCTGGTAACAACTTTGAAAAAAGCATATCCGGGCAGTGAAGTTATTATGTTTACAGAGTCACAGCCCGTGGCAGAATATCTGGAAAATAACCCTATTGATGTTCTGTTTACGGAGATTCCCATGTTCCCTGCCGACGGATTTGCGCTGCAGGCAGCAGCAGAAGCTGTACAGCCGGCAGTCCGGACTGTATTTGTAACAGAAACAGATGTTTACGCTGGACAGGCACTGAAAACCCATGCCGCAGGCTACATTCTGAAACCCATTACGAAAGCCTCAATATATGAAGCTTTAGAAGACACAAAATTCAGATGCAATGTGTAAGCATAGAAAAAATGGGATTTTATTCAAGGAGGGATGAGCCATGAAATCTATACAGACAAAATTCATTACATTAATTCTCAGTTGTATCCTATTATGTTCCACCGTAATAGGAGGTGCCGGTATCATCAATGCCGAAAAGGTCGTGGATAAGGATACCGCACAGCTGATGAATTACAGCTGCAGTGAAATGGCTGGCGAACTGGATGCTTTGCTCTCCCGGATCGAACAGTCGGTGAAAACGTTGACCGACTTTACCAACGAACATCTGGAAAGTGTAGAACGGCTGAAAAATGACGAAACGTATCTGCAGGATTTTACAAAACAGCTGGAGTCTGTGGCTGTAAATGCAGCAAATAATACCGAAGGCGCAGTTGCGGTATATGTCCGCTATAATCCGGATTTTGCCCCACCGACTTCAGGGCTTCTGTGGAGCAAAACAGATTTGAATGGCAGTTTCCAGCAGCTTTTGCCTACAGATTTCTCAAAATACAGTGCAACAGATATTGAACACGTCGGATGGTACTATATCCCTGTGAAAAATGGGAAAGCATCCTGGCTTGCCCCGTATTCCAATGAAAACTTAAATATACATATGATTTCCTATGTCATCCCAATCTACAAAGCAAATGAAACCGTAGGTGTTGTGGGAATGGATATTGATTTCACAGTGATTGAGGATTTGGTGAACAATGTCCGGATTTATGACAATGGGTACGCTTTCTTAACCGATGAGAACGGGTATGTTATGTGTCATAAAACATATCCCTTTGGAAGCCAGATGGGCAGCGTGGATAAAAGTCTGATGCCGCTGGTTGATGAATTGGAAAACGGTACGAGCGGAAGCAGCCTTTTTTCTTACAGTGACCATAATGAAGCGAAGAAAATGGCATTCCGCACACTGCGCAATGGCATGCGTCTGGCAGTGACTGCGCCGCTAAAAGAGATTGACAAAAGCAAAAATACACTGCTTTTGCAAATTGTGATCTCCGTAATATTGATCGCAACACTCGCCGTATGTGTAACAATTCTGATTACAAGACGGATGGTGAGACCGTTAAAAGAACTGAATACCGCGGCAAAGAAAATTGCGGAAGGGGACTTGAGCATTACCCTGACGCAACAGACCAAAGACGAAGTCGGTGCATTGTCAGACAGTTTCCAGATGACAGTAGACCACTTGCGTAAATATATCAATTATATAAACAGCCTGGCTTACCGCGATGCACTGACAGGTGTAAAGAATAAAGCGGCTTATCAGGATGCGGAACGGCGGCTGGAAGAGCAGATGCGGCAGGGACGTCCGGAATTTGCAGTAGTAGTATTAGATATTAATGATTTGAAATTTGTCAACGATACCTTCGGTCATGATTTTGGAGATATGCTGATCATCGATGCCTGCAAGATCATATGCAAAA
>URQQ01000043.1 GCA_900549995.1 uncultured Lachnospiraceae bacterium
TTATCAGCATCGGCTTCCATGCCTCCCACGATGCCTCCTGCCGCATCTATGCCAGCAGTATCCTTCTGGCCTTTGACATCTGCAATACTATAACACTGGCTGACAGATGCAGACTGCGTCACTACGCCGGCGATTCCTCCGGCGGCTGTAACAGAAGCTGCATCTCGTGTTACTATACTGGAAGTAACTTTGCTTGCAGAATAACAGTTTTTCACAACGCCATATTGACAGGAGGCAGCAATTCCTCCGCCCTGATAATTTGCTCTGACAATCCCTGTAGAGACACAGCGTTCTATCACGGCAATCTCTCCCGAAGAAACATTATCATTTCCCACTAAAGAGCTTACAATTCCACCTGCTTTACCGGAACTTACCAGCCCGATATTGCGGCACAGCCTTACGGTTCCATTATCTTTCAGAAGTCCGGCAATCCCGCCGGCGTTCCCCCAGCCAGGACTGGCATCATTTACCTGGATGGGAGCAGTGTTCGTACTGCCTGTGATACTGCCATAGACACTTCCTGCAATGCCGCCTGCATATGGAGATCCGTCTGCCAGCTCATTTATGGACAGCATTGCAGAGTTTCTGCATTCATCCAGACTGCCGCCTGTCTCTAACAATCCTACAATCCCTCCTACATTCTCAGCCTTTGCTGATATCGAACCGCTCGACCACACATTTGCCACACTGCCTTTCATACGGGCCGCCAGCATGCCAAAATAAGTAGACCTCTGGGTGATTCCCCCGGAAGAGCTGTAACTTCCCTCACCAATGACACCGGAAAGTTTCAGATCCTTAATCTCCGCCTCCGCTTCCACGGTACCAAACAGTCCTCCCTGATCACCTGATACAAAGTAATCTGCCAAAGTAATCGTATGTCCTCCGCCGTCAAAACTGCCGGAAAAGTTCTGGATTGGACGCCACGGAGTCTTTAAATCCGCTACATTTGACAGGCGGATATCGCTGACCAGCCGATAAGATGCATCTACGTAATCTGTGAAGCCGCCGCTCACCTTTTCCGCCATCAATGCCATATCCTGAGCTGTCCTGATCAGATAGGCGCCATCGCCCTGATCTTTCTCAAGTACCTGGCTCTTTTCATCCTGCGGAAGATAATTATATTGTTCCCCATTGAACTTTGCAAGTATTGGGGTGCCGCCTTTCTGTTCTTTCCATGCAGAACCTCCGAACTTCATTAACCTGTTGATATGGGTTTCCAGTGTCTTGCCATCCTCTGGTTCCTTCGTTCCATTCATGTTGGGGTATGATGTATCCTTTGATATGTTCTTTAAACCAGACTGTCCAATCCAGGCGGTCTGATACTCATACTCAGCCTCCCCTTCTTTACTGCCATAGATCAGGCCAATATCCGTATCTGCTTTATCACTGCCTGTAGACAGGCTGCCTGAGAGGGAGAAGCAGCTGTCAAGTTTCAACTGTTCTGCCTGATTGTCCGCATGATTCTGGATACTCCCGTACAGTCCTCCTACGTTACTTGCGCCTTGCACAGCACCTGCTGCAAAACAGCGGCTTACAAGGGCATATAAGGGATCCCGCATATCAGCTTTATCCACATAAATCCGGCCTGCCAGTCCTCCCGCCCCGTTACCAGGAGTACGCACCCCGGCTTTTACATTGACAGCAGCATAGCAATCTGACAGTTGACCTGGAGCCAGCTTCAAACTGCCTTCTATTGAGCCCACCAGTCCTCCTACTGCCTCTTCTCCGGTGACCTGCCATGCGTCCGGCATAGCACTCATAGCCTCAGGGCTTCTGGCTGCGTAACATCCAGTAATTTTTCCCCGGCTTGTACCTGCCAGCATCCCAACATTCTTACCGCCGCTTACACTGCAGTCGACAAGTGCCAGATCACTTACGCGCCCCTGGTCAATGGAGGCAAAAAATCCCACATTGTCTCCGTCTTTCTGGATATTCAGGTTCGAGATGGTATATCCGTTTCCCTTGAACGTACCGTTGAACTCCTCAAATGGCTGGAATCCTTCCACTCCTCTCATATCAATATCTGCCTGAAGATCCAGAGTCATCGAGATTCCATACTTATATTTTTGAGATGCCGCCACAAGTTTTTCCGGACTGTCAATGACATATGTAGATCCGTTCATAGATAAACCCCAGTCAATATCTTCCAAAATATGCGAAGGGGGTGTAGAACTCTGCCATTCGGGCCGTGAAGTATAACCATCCTTCAGAATGGGCATCGTGCCGGATCTGTTCCATGCGTTTATGGCCTCCAGAATGAGCTCAAACCGATCCTTTAGTATCTTATCCTCTACAATCTCCAAACTGTTTAGTTTTGTGACAGGATCTCCCTGGAACCTATAGTCATCACCTACAGATATCTCTCTGTCACCTGCTTTCAGTGCCATTTTATCCCACATCTCGAGATATCCATATTTCTCGATGGTCGTATTAGCATATTCATCGCCTGCCAATCCTTCAATTCTTCCCACAAAAGGATCGCTGTTCGCATTCGAAGTGTCTATACCGTCACCGGAGACTTCTCCCTCCACGGAAGGGCCAAGAGAATATCCGCTCAGAGTAATGATTGTTTTTTTCCCCATAGTTGTCGCACCACGTCTTGTATATTGTATTCTTCCAACAATCCCACCTCCACATGCAGAATTATCTGATGTTATCTTATAGCGTACTGCCCCTGTGTTATAACACCGGTCAATATTGACGGACATAGCGCTATCAGTACCCTCTTGATTATTAAAGTATTTCAATCCGCCCAGCATGCCTCCTGCAAACCGATTCCCTTCAACTGAACCCCGGTTATAGCATTCAGCTAACAGGTTAATTTTACCATTGCACTTTGCCAAATCATGCCCGAGCAGATAAAGATGGCCTGCCACTCCTCCCGCAGTCTCCCCTTTTATCTCAGCCATATTATAGCAATACGTCAAAGTATAAACATTCTCTCTACCGACACCCGAACTTTCGTAGTCAACCCTGCCTAAAATTCCTCCGGCATAAAGATCTCCCTCTACTTTCCCTCTGGAAGCACAGCTCTTTATTTCATATACTTTCGAGTCATCCGCTGCTCCTGTTGTCAGACCTCTCACCGTTCCTATGATTCCTCCTGCTGAACTTGATTTCCCTCCTTCAATATTTCCGTCAAAAGAACACTTATCCAAAGTGATATTTACCCCAAATCCGACCAGGCCGCCAGCATAAACTGCATACTTTAAACTGTTTGCCCGGATTGACACATTTTCCACATGCAGGTCATCCACACTGCTTCCGTCTCCCAATGCCCCGAACAGACCGATTGCCGTATCTTTACTTATCCGCGGCTGATAGATATACAGGTCTGAAACTGTAAACCCATTCCCCCGAACTCTCACCGACGGAATTTTCATCTGGCTTAACGCAACATCATCATATTGACCGATGGGCCTCCACCCGCTGCCGCCCTGGTAATCTTTCAGAGAAATAAACTTCTCTGAATTTTTTGATGCATCAAACTCGATATTCTGGTTGTTAAGTGTATCATAATCCTGCATACTCAGCCAGGCCAGATGCCCCGCCGTAGATACTTTATAAGTACCAATTCCCGGAACAGCTGTTTTTTCATAGGGCGGTTTGTCCCCATAAAGTGTTTCATATTTATCTACAAGCCATTCCGGCCAGCCATCATTCTGCATTTTCTGCAGTTCCTTCGGCACCCCGTTTACAAATGGAAGAGTACCGGCTTTGTATGTCCATGCGTCCGACTGATCAAACGCATCCCAGATACCATCAGTGTTATCTTTTAACTGTTTTGCACTGTATCCCGCGCTGTTGGGATCCAGCGGTTCCATGATAGTATTGCCGCGCATCATACACCAATAGGCAAGCCCTTCCCCAACCACAGCATCACTCAGGTAGTTTCCCACCACCGGCCCGTAACTGCCGTCAATATCTCCTACCTCTTCATTCAAGGCGATGAGACTGTTCATTGTTCCTGACGATACACCCACCACTCCTCCGGTACCGGTGCGGATTCCGGCCAGAGTAGAACTGTCTGCACTCAGTTTTGATGTGCTGTAGCAGCGTTCTATGATACCGTCGGTTTGTTCCGGATGTGCCACAATTCCGGCAACTGATCCGGCATAATAAGACGATACTGCGCCGGCTGCAAAGCAGTCTCTCACCGCACCGCCTTCCATATAAGACTGGATGCCGCCTGCTCCATGCCCGTCACTTCGCACTGTGGCAGCTGCATAACAGCTTTCTACGACACTTGTAAAACCGCTGCCAAGAACCGCCCCCACATCTTTCTCCAGCGCTTTCACGCTGCCGTCTACATAGCAGCCGCTGATGTTGACATCATGTCCTTCCCCCATCACACCGCCGACTAATTTATATCCGGTAATATTAACATCTTTCAGAACTACATTTTTAACCACTGCCCCCTCTGCCCTGCCGAACATTCCGACACTGCTTCGCTCCGGCTGATTGACTGTAAGTCCCGTGATTGCCTTGTGGCCGCCGTCAAAAGTACCTTGAAATCCATCCATCGGAAGGATGCCCCCGGCATTTTTTACCTCTTCCGGCATCTCGATGGCATCATCAAGCTTCACGAATCGTTCCTTATAATTGTTCCCTTCATTTACACTATTTACAAACGTCTCAAAATCATTCCAGCTTGTAATGTGATAAGGATCCTTTTTTGTACCAGTTCCTTCGAGTACCTGAAGATATGCAGGAAGCAAACTCTTTTCACCTCCAAGTGACGGCAGAAATCCCTCCTCATACACCCACGGCTCTTGTCTTAACGCTCCGGGCCAGCCTTCCGAAATCTGAAGTTCTTCTGAAGTCTTTCGCTGTGTGCCATCACCGTCAGACACACCTCCTCCTGTACATCCTGTCCAGCTGATATTATTTTCCGCCTTGCCGCCTTCTTTCAGACTTCCTGCAATATCATTTTCCGAGGCGCCGCCAGCGGCGGAGATCTGTTTTGCCAAAGCAGCACAAGATTCAATGACTCCTGAGGTTTCTCCGCATATTCCTCCTGCAGTTCCATTCTCAGACAGTACTGTTCCGGTGAACAGACAGGCTTTCACACTTCCGCTTCCTTCCGCACAGATTCCTCCTGTATTGTTCTTACCGCTCACCTGGGCATCCACCGCACAATTGCTGATCTCACCGTCATTGCGCCCGGCCATCGCGCCAGCCGCATTGCCATTTACCGTACACTGCAAAAGGGTCAGCTTCTGTACACTGCCCTGTTCTCCAATCACACCAAACAATCCGGCGTATGTTTGATCCGGTTCCGCCTGATTCACACGGAGTCCTGAGATGGTATGCCCATTTCCGTCGAACTGTCCCTGAAAGGGATAACTCTCATTGCCGATCGGTATCCATGCATCGCCGAACCCTTCCATATCAATGTCTGCCGTAAGCTGAAAGTATACCTCTGCCCCAGGTTCCAGGCCGATCTCTGCCTGGATTGTTCCGTCATTAATATACTTTGCAGCTTCCACAAGAAACTCCCGGCTGTCAACATGTAATGGCGTCTCCTCACTGCTCCCGGTTCCAGTTCCCTGCTGTGCTGCCCTTTCATGCATGGACAACGATGCCTGATTCTCCTGCGGATTATTTTCCATCGGAGACTCATCCTGCCCTGCCGTCTCGTCCTGGTTTTCCCCGTCTGCTGCATCCTCCGGCTGAAACTCCTGTGTTATGTCCGGCAAAGGATTCTCCTCAAAAGTCCCCTCCGGCTCCTTTGTATCTTCCTGGCTGTCCCCATCCGGCTCCCCAGACCTTGTCTCCTGAGCCGTGTCCGGCAGGATTTCCCCGATCACTTTTTCGTCACCTGAATCTGCCTTTACTTCTTCTGCCAGCACTTTCATCGGCAGCATACCAGCCGTCATACACAGACACAATATCACGGAAAGTAACATTTTCATTTTACGCATTCTTTTTCTGTATTTCATGTGTCTTTTTCCTCCTCACTCTGCAACTACTTCGTGTTTCTATTATTGTACTAGGTATTTTATCCGTAAAATAGTAAAAACCGTGAAACTTGCAGGATTGTCAGTTTCACGGTTTTACAGATCTAAAAGTCATCCAGCTGCATAAAAGCATTGTATGACTCTGCTCCATTCTATTTAATTATCAGCCGGTATCCACCCGGACGCACCGCATTCAGCTGCACTATCTCACCAGCTCTCTCTAATTTCCTTTTCAGCCTGGATACAACAGCGTATAAAGCCTGGCTGTCTTTATTCATGGGGCGTTCCCACACTTTTTCATAGATGAATTCCTTGGTCAGTATCTTCCCCTCATTTTGCAGAAGCAGAAGCAAGAAGGCGAATTCCTTTACTGTCAGTAACATATCCTCACCGTCAAGATAAGCTGTATTCGATACCAGATTGAGCGTCAGCGGCCCGCGGCTCAATATATCAGCTGGTTTCATACGCTGGCGGATAGCATCCCTTCTCCAGAATGCTTCCAGATGAGCCAGCAAAAGTTCAATATGAAAGGGCTTGTTAAGATAATCATCTCCCCCTGCCCGAATTCCCTCCAACGCCTGATCGACCCCTGTCACAGAAGTCAGAAACAGGATCGGCGCCGCCGTATGTTCACGGATCTCGCGGCAAAAATCAACACCGTTTCCGTCGGGAAGAAGAATATCCAGCACAATGGCATCCGGATCATGTTCCTTTAGATGCTCCCTTGCCTCCTTAAGATTTCTGGCAGTCAGTACCTGGCAGCCTGAAAGGAACAGTGCCCGGCTGTTAATTTTATTCAAGTGTTCATTGTCTTCGACCAACAAGACAGTTTTGCTTTCATTCACTGATTATTCCCCCTTATAAATGGGCAGTGTAAACGTAACCTTTGTACCGCTGCCTAAACTACTGTCTATCCAGATGTTTCCTCCATGTCCTTCTACGATCTCCCGGCAGATCGAAAGCCCCAGACCGGTGCCATCCGGATCATCATGCGCGTACTGCTCGAACGCATGCGGAAGAAATTCGGGTGATATCCCGCTTCCATCATCTGCGACTTCCACCGTAATATTCTCATCATCACACTTGACAGACACACAGACATTTCCATCCTCCGTATGCTTGCCGGCATTTGTCAGCAGGTTAAACATCACCTGAGTCAACTCATCTGCGCTGCCATACACTTCCGGCAGACCACCCATAATATCAATGGATAAAATGGTACCACGTCTTTCCAGAATCGGCTGGTAGAGGTGCGCGGTCTGCCGGATAATCTCTGCCGGAGAGTACGGGTGTCTGTGTTTCGCTGCATCCCTTGACAGAGAAAGCCTCCGTGCTTCTTCCACCAGCACCGCAAGACGTCCCGCCTCCGACACAATCACATCGAGATCCGCCGTCGTCTCTTCCTCTACCCCTTTCATGCGAAGCTCTTTTACCGCCAGTTCCGCATACCCCATCATCACGGCAAGAGGTGTCCGAAGTTCATGCGAAAGTGTATCCATTAGATCCGCCCGCAGTTTATTCATCCTGTCCAGAGCCGCATTATCCGCCAGCAGTTTCTGTTCTTTTGCACGCACGGCCTCCATCTCCCGGATCGTCCCTATGAATACAGCCGTCATCTGCAGGAGCACGAACAAAAGCAGCCCCATCTCTGCCATCGGAGCATTCGCATATTTTCCATAGGGCGGGATGAAAATATCACGGTAAAACAGGATATCCCGCACTGTGGAATACATCATCACAACTCCGCCCGTCAAAAACAATGCCTGCGGAAGATTGACCCTGCGTATCTTCATAGCACCCCGTATCAAAATGTAGATGATCGTGATTCCCATCACCAGCTGATAATAAATCAGCACGCGGGAAATCTCCAATGGCTTCAGCACCGCATGACAGCCGATAAACAATGCCGATGCAGTTATCAGGAACACCCGGAACCATTTCTGTACCGTACCTGGGAACATCACATGGAAAATAAATACATATATGACAGATGCCACCGGAACCGTGATATATTCAATACATAAGGCGGCAAACCATGAAAAGTCCGGGAACAGCGCCGTAACCAGCTTCGGGCCGGTGACAACCGTGCGGAACACCC
Organism: uncultured Lachnospiraceae bacterium; assembly: GCA_900549995.1. GTDB lineage: Bacteria > Bacillota > Clostridia > Lachnospirales > Lachnospiraceae > UMGS1251. Next base: position 8,059 of record URQQ01000043.1, read on the forward strand.
ACACAAGACAGAACAACGCAAAGTACAAATTCACTTTATATCCCCGGAACAGAAAAAAGAGGGTAATATGAACAAAAAACAATGTCATAAAACACCCCGTCAAGAGAGCTGTACTTCCATACGTGCGGGAGAGAAATGCACGCATCATGGGAATCGTGCCGATCACGTAACCTGCCTGGCTTTCATTTTTGCGGTGGGCATAATTGGCAACCTGCTGTACGATCTCGATGACACCATCTACGGGCCGTACAGTATAGTGAAACATCACATCACCTTCTGTCGTCTCCTCAGCACTTTTACCGGGAATCCCGATATCTTCCATCCGTATTCCATTTATGTATATGCGGTCAGATGACAATGGAGAGCTCTCTGACACTACATAATTAACACCATCCGGCACATACAGGCGGATACGGCTTGTTCCATATCTTGCCGGATGCTGATAGGTATCTACAATCTCAGCTTCCTTCTCACGTATGGTGAATTCTTCCGGTGTAAGAAGCGCCTCCGGAATATACTCTGTTTTGCCAGAAAACCGCACATTGGTATCGGAAAAATTAATATCACTGAGGTCCCATACCCCCGTCTCTGACTGAACGGTTTTCACAGGAACACTGCTTTGTATCAGCCATATCACCGTGCAGAACAGAAGCATCAGCGGCAATGCAATCCACAGCAATAAGGTTTCTGAATTATATGATCTACGATCGCGAGTCTCTTTCATATCACTCCCCCTAAGTCTCCGATTTTCTCTATGATGTAATACTTTATTATACATCGCACAGCTTTGGAAAACAAAAAAAAGCGTAAAACTTGCAGAATTGTCAGTTTCACACTTTTTTTGAAATCTATTTTATTTTCCGCTTCCTTTACCCTCACGCACCGAAATCACGGGATCTGCCTTTCCATCTCCCGCACCGCATCCAGCACCTCCTGTATCTGCCCTTCTTCGATGCCATCGATATGAAATCCCCCGGTGCAGACTACAACCGCATTCTTCCTGCCGGAAATGCTCTCTGCGAGATACCTGCAGATCATCTCATCCTTGTGTCCCGTCACATTTAAGACGGAGGCCGTTGTACTTATCCTTCCATCTCCCTTTAAAGAAGGTCTCGGCACTGCCAGGACGGTACACCCTACGTGCGGTTTCTCTCCGCCCTGTATCACGATATTATAATCCGATCCAAGCCTTGTCACCTGGACATATATCTTCGAAAATGAAAGTTCTTTTTCTAACAATAATGGGGTTTCAACACCTACAGTCCGTTCCATCTCCGATACTCCTTTGCCTCAATTTTGAATGGTTCCAAAAGCTTTGCCGCGATATGGTACACCATCTCATGCACTGAATCCGGCTGATGATAAAATGTCATCATCGGCGGTATAATTCTCACGCCCGGCAGCATGGACAATTCGTGCAGATTCCGAAGATGGATGCCGCTAAGCGGCGTCTCTCTCGCCGCCAGCACAAGTGTCCGATGCTCCTTTATCGTAACATCTGCTGCTCTTAAAATCAGATTATCCGCATAACCGCTATGAATGCCAGCTATTGTTTTCATACTGCAAGGCACCACCAGCATCCCTTCCGTCCGGTAAGATCCACTTGCCGGCCCGGCTCCAATATCCTCCGGTTCCAACACAGAATCTGCCAGATGATATATCTCCTCTAACGTATGATCTGTCTCATGCACCAGTGTCAGTTTGGCACTGTCACTCATAATCAGACAAGATTCATAGTCTGTATTCTCCCGGATCAGTTTCAGGCATTCCACCAGAATCGGTGCCCCGCTGGCACCGGTTGCCCCCACAACAATTTTTTTCCTATCCATGTTCTTTCTCCTCTATGAAATCCAGTGATCAGGATCTACATCCATGAACCTTGCCCGGACAAATTTTTCTTTCTGGTCAAATGGCACCGTACAGTCAAAAATGGTCTTGCAGGCAATTCCATGATCCCGGATACTTCCGGAAATGGCGGGATCATTGGACGGATCCAGCGGATGGCACCTGACTCCCGGAATATTGATCACATCCACATCCCCCTGGAATCTTGTATTCATCGCCCACAATACATCATTCATATCAAAACAGTCCACATCTTCATCTACCAGATACACAATCTTTAGTTCACTGAACGCCGCAAACGCAAGAAGTGCCGCCTGGCGCTGTCTTCCCTCATCACTTTGCACCGTCTTTTGGAACTGAAGCACTGCCATATATTTTCCGCCGCCGGGAGAGGCACAATATACATTCTTTAATTTCCCCGGCATTGCTTTTTCCACCATGCCATAGATACTTGCTTCTGTCGGAATTCCGGCCATCGACACATGTTCTTCGCTTGGCCCGATGCAGGTCTGCATGATCGGATGCTGCCGGTGCGTCACTGCCTTTACTTTAATCATAAAGCACTGGCTGCTGGCAGGCCCTGTATACCCCGGGAATTCCGGCATGGCATACCCTGTCTGGCTGTTCTTGTCTTCCTGCACCCTCACTCCGGGAATCACTTCCCCTTCAATTACATATTCCGCATTCGCAATTGCCCGCTCATTTACGGTCAGACACTGGCACAGTTCTACCGGTTCACCGCGAAGTGCGCCTGCGACTGCCAGTTCATCATAGCCAAGCGGAGTCGTCGGCGGTTCAAAGCAAGAGCCAATCTCAATCGCCGGATCTACTCCGATACTGATCGAGATCGGAAGCCTCTGTCCAAGTTCCTCTGCCCGCTCTGCCATTGCCCCGATATGCCTTGCCCCAGGTGTGAAAAAAATAGACAGTTCATCCTTCCCCTGAATACAGAGACGGTGGATTGTCACATCACTTAATCCTGTATCCGGGTGTGTTGCATAACACATCCCAAGCGTGATGTACGGGCCTGCATCATCCGGTGTATTCGTCGGCGCCGGAACAAGGCGGTACAGATCAAAATCCGGCTCCTCAGCAAGGTGTACTACCTGCTGGCATAAAGCTTCTTTCTCTGTCATCACCGGAGGGATCGGATGATCCACACTTTGATAAAGCTTCTTCCCAAGTTCTTCCGGTTTACAGTCTAAAAGAGCCGCCACCCTTCTGCGGCTTGCCAGAACTCCGATTGCAACTTTCGCGTCCGGATGTCCCTTTACATTGTGAAAAATCATGGCCGGTCCTTCTTTCGTCGGGCGCATCACGGTACCTCCTGCGCCAATATGGCGGTATACCCCCGATAATTCTGCCATCGGTTCCACTTCCACCTCTGTCTCTATTAACTGTCCCGGCATCGTCTGTAACAATTCCAGCGCACTTCTCAGATCATTTACTTTCTTTTTCAATTTTAAAGACTCCCTTATATTTATGATAAAACTATTTTACCTCTTTTTTTCTGGTCAATCAATTCGACTTATGATACAATTGATTCCAGAATGGAATGAATCGGAGAGATTGATATGACTTTCGAACAGTTAAAATACTTTATCGCAATTACAGAACATCCAACCTTTCTGGATGCCGCAGAATCACTTCATATGTCACAGTCTGCCCTGTCAAAACAGATCATGAAGCTGGAAAAAGAACTGGGGATTCTGCTGCTCGACCGCAGCCATAGAAATGCAGAACTTACAGAAGCCGGAACGATATTTTATCAGGAAGCAAAAGCGCTGATCCGGCAGTATGATCAGATGCTGTCCCGGATGAGATCCTATAAAGATGCGTCCCGTCAGGAAATCCATGTAGGAACCCTTCCCATACTGAACCAATACCGACTGACACCTCTTTTTAAAAATTTTTCTGATCTTCATCCTGATATCCATCTCTCTATTGACGAGACCGAAGAACAGGAACTGCTGGACGGAATTCAGTCCGGGCGTTACGATGTAGTGATCGGACGCGCCAGCATGCTGCCGGCCAGCCAGTATTTCTTTTATCCGCTGGCAGAGGATGAACTGACCGCTGTACTTCCGGCAGACCACAGGCTTTCCAGATGCAGTTCACTTACACTGGCTGATCTTTCCGATGAGGATTTTCTATTGATGAATCCATATACATCGATCTACCAGCTATGTATAGATCACTTCAAATCCTACGGTATCACACCTCATATTCTGCGGACTGCAAGGGTCGAATCTATCCTCAGCGCAGTTTCTATCGGGGAAGGAATCAGCCTGCTCGCCAAAAGCAATCTGCAGGTCTTTCACCATGAAAATATAACTGCAGTTCCGCTCGTTCCTCCGATTCTGCTCTCTGTCATCATCGCACGGAAAAAGAACTGCCCGCCCTCTTTGGCATTGAAAGAATTCATACAGTATTTTACTTCTTGATTTTTAATTCATCATTTTCCGAAACATAAACTGATTATATTGTTTCATTGCCTCCGCCTTTTTCTGCCTGGAAACAAAAACTTCCACTTTGTTTTTCAAAGTGATCTTATTATTTTGAAAATCATCTATATAGTCCATGTTGACAATGTAACTTCGATATGGCCGGATAAACCACTCATGATTGAGTTTCTCAAAAAGACTGGTCAGGTTTTCGTATGTAATAAACTCCTGCTGCTCTGCATGTATCAGGATCGTATTATTATAAGACTCTATATACTGAATCACCTTTTGCGGTATCTCCATATTCTTATATCCGCACTTCACTTTCAGAATCTCAACAGTTTCATCCTTCCCCATTCTCTGGAAACATTCTTCAATCTGTTCATAGTGAATCGGTTTCACAAGATAATTCAGCGCATGAAGCCTGAACGCATCCACTGCATATTCTCTGCTGCTTGTCACGAATACAATTTTCCCTTTATAACTTTCTTTCAGCTTCTCTGCAATTTCTATTCCGGACTGATCACTGATATAAATATCAAGAAAAATAAGATCAAACGTATTCTGTTTACATGAATCTTCCATCGCGAGCGCAGTACTGTAAGTGTATATTTCCGTTTCTACATTATGTTCCGTTCCATACCTCTTAATATAGAATTCCAGCAAATTTAAACTTTCTTTATCATCATCGCAAATAGCTACCCGCACTTTTTTGCTCCCTTCTGTCTACAACTCAACGTAATATAAAAGCATAAAACTTCCATGTTATTCTAATTATAGCCCATTCATTCTGTGCGGGAATTTCTATTTACCTGTAATTATGACTGTTTACCATCAATTAAACCCACTTTTATTCTAATTATGATTCTCCCCTCTGGGCATACACATTTTAATATACGAATAAAAAATACCATTTCTATACTGGAATTGCGCTGAACCATCATATCTGTCTGCCACCATTTTTATACTGTTCAGTCCAATTCCGCTGCCCTCTGGCTTTGTGGTGAGATAACTTGATTTGTCTTTGGACAGCTCAACATTGCCATCACAGGTATTTTCCTGAACAATCAGCAGATTATGGTTCATTACACTGATGTTAATATTGATAAACGGCTTTGTGTCCTCCTGATTCTCTGCATGGATGCAGGAATAGATTGCATTATCCAGAAGATTTCCGAGAACTGTACACAAATCTACGTTATCTATTTCTATCTGATGAGGAACATCAATCTTAATCTGAAACTGAATCTGATTCTTCCCTGCCATCTCATAATAATGTCCAAGAATAATATCTATCGTCGAATTATCACAGAAACTTCTCGGCGATTCCTGCAGAATATCCTCACTGAACTTTGCAATATATTCTTTGACCTTTTCATATTCCTCACGCTCAATGTAACCTTCCATCACAATCATATGATGTCTCATATCATGTTTCAGGTGTCTGGTCTGCTCCATATTCTCATACAGCTGACGGAACTGTTCTGAACGCATCAATACCTGCTGCTTGTAAAGTTCCGCCTCTTTTTCTTTCTGGGCCGTATTCTCCAGAATCCCAGACATTTCAAATACCAGATTAAAGATGAATAAAATGCAGACATTGATCGCAATAAATAAAAACAGCATCTTAAAGTTATCAAGCTTTATTGAAGTTAATGTCATAAAAATCATGATGTAAGCCAGAACCAGCACGACGGTCAAGGTAAGTGCGTTTTTCTTCAGATACTTTCCAATCAGGTGATCCGCTCCGCTGAGGACATGCTTCATAAAAGAATACATAAAAGGAAAATAAAAAATCGTTGTTCCCAGGAAAAACAGCATATCAGCCGGAATGTAAATCTCCTGTCTCGGATAACACTTCAGAATTACCTCAAGGCTGGATACCGTTGTAAACACGAGCGTTCCATAAATCATCGCAAATACGATGGCAAACACTTTTTTATATAATTCCGAACCCAAAGTTCTGAAAAAGATTAAAAAGCAAAAAAGCTGCACCACAAGTGAATACCCGTTAGCCCAGTTAGCGCTGTTAGAAGTACCATGAAAAAAAGAGTAATAGACAGGAAATAATAAAGAACAGATTCCTATAAAACTCAGAACAAACCCCTCTACGTAGAGCGGCCGGCGCCTGAATTCTTTTTCCTCAAATACGGAATACGCAAGAAATGCCGCCGGCGCAAACTGGATAAAAAAACCAAATGCATAAACCAAATACCACTGAATCCCAAACTCTCTCATATTAATATGCCTTCCTCCCAAGTCCCCAATCTTTCTGTTTTTCTATATGAGCTATTACCTGTTTCAGTATAGCACAAAATGCTGTGCCATAGAAGTATTCAGAAAAAGCTATATTTTTTTCATATCTGCCGGCAATAAAATAGTGATGGTCGTCCCTCTCTTTTCCTCACTTAATATTTGGATTCCGTAATCTATGCCGTAGATCATTTTAATCCTGTCATCTACATTTTCTACTCCAATCCCGGTGAAATGCTCTCCCTTTTGCCCTTCTTTCTTTTGAAGTGACTGCAGTTTTTTCTTCTCAATTCCGATGCCATTGTCAATAATGTCAAACCTCAGACAGTCTTTATCCCGTCTTGCAAATACCTGAATAGAACCCTTTTTCCCTTCCGGAAACGCATGGAAAAAAGCATTCTCCACAAACGGCTGAAGGATTAACTTCGGTACTTTGTGCTGATTGCAGTCCATCGCAATAAAATATTCCACATTCACATTGTCACCATAACGTACCTGATTGATTAATACATAATTTTTCAGATTTTCAATTTCCTGTTCCACCAGGATAAACCCTTCTGTATTGCTGATCGTATTCCGCAGAAGAGAAATGAATGCATCAATCACCTTCGTTGTTTTATTCATATCCCCCTGCCATGCAAGCCATTTGATACTTGTAAGTGTGTTGTACATATAGTGCGGATTGATCTGCATCTGAAGGGCATGTATTTCTGCTGACCGTTTTTCACTCTCTGCACGGTAGATTTCACTGATGTAATGGTTGATATCATTGATCATTTTATTATAAGTCTCCGAAAGCTGTCTGATTTCTTCAGTTCCTTCAATTTCCGCATACTCCTCCAGATTCCCTTCTCCAACTTTTGACATGGTATCCGCAAGCTGATAGAGCGGGCGTGTCTGGCTCCTTACAAAACGGTAAATAACATAAGCCACCAATAATGTGATCAAAACAGTGATCAGCAATACTTCTTGCAGATCGTATCTCTCTTCAAACGCCTGTTCCGGATTTAATATCCCTAGTATTTTGTAGCTCGTATTATGAAAGCGCTGAATCTGGTATGCTTCAATTTTCCCAGCCTGCCTGACAGTCATGCTTTTTACCGACTTTTCTTCCAGTTCATCCAATATTTTTTCAGCAGATTCTGCCTTTTCCCCGGAAAAATAATCATGGTCACTTGCCGACAGCAATTCCTGATCCTGGTTATAGATCAAAATATTGCTGTAATCAGATGTAAAATAACTGTACATCTTCTGAAAATCTTCCTCTTTTATTGTGACAATGATAGCTCCCTCAGCCACATCATTTTGCGGATTTCTGAATGCTTTTGCAAAAATGATGACCGGATCATTCTCCATAATGTCAGTAAATCCGTTTTTCCGGTATCTGGAGACCAGCACTCTGGGATTATTAAGTGCATCGCGGACAATATCTGATGAAAGAATTTCAGGAACCGGAGTTGACATTTTATCAGAACCGTTATAGATATATGTCTTACCCTCCCTGCTTACCAGCAGCATATTCAGATCCGTATAATTGGAAAATTCTGAATTTCTTATTACCTTTTCCATCGCAAGGGCATAACCTCTGCCTTCAATCTGGTTGGCAAAATGATCCGTCATATAGTTTCTGACCGAATCACTCAAAGCCACTTTCTCCATTACTGAAGACAGGTCACGGTAAAACTCAAAAAAATCCGAATCTATCTGATTAAATATTTTTTCCTGTGATTCCGAATACATTTCTAAGAATACCTCTTTGGATAACCTGACATTCAGTATGCAAAGTGCAGTAACAAGACCTAAAATTCCTGCAATAACAGTGCAGATAATACGAAAAAACAAACCACTTTTATGTGACTTCTTCGCCTTTTTCCCCATATCTTTTATCTCCTGTTTTTTCTCCGGTAATGAGACGGCGTAACCCCGGTTATTTTTTTAAAAATGCGGGAAAAATAAGTATGGTCAGAATAGCCGGTCCGGCTGCTGATTTCCGCAATGCTGCTGTTGGTTGTACTTAACAGCCGGCATGCCTTTTCTATACGAACTCTGTTAAGATATTCACTGAATCCTTCCTTTGTCTGCTTGTGAAAATAGGCAGATAAATAGTTATAGGAAAACCCAAAGTTGGCAGCAATATCGGCAAGTGTCAGATCTTCTGCATAGTGTTCACTGATATAGGTTTTCACCTCCATCACCCGCTCATCATCCACCTCCATTTTTTCTTTCCGCAGATCAGACAATTCTTCATATATTTTCGCCATTACTTTGAAAAAATCATCTGCATAGGCCGCATGATCTATCTGATCAAAATATTTACTTTTTAGTTCTTCACTTGAGATTCCGTAATTTTCCGTCTCTATCAGATAGTTATAGAGCAGATTTTTCGTCAGATTCTTCATCTTATACTCTTCTAACTGACATTCACACATCTCATGTACATAATCCATGAACATAGACAATGCCTGATCAAACCGTTTATGTACCATGCAGTTCATATACTTTTCAAAGGCAAACCTGACAGGTTCTTCTTTTTCCTTCTGATTCTGAATCATAAGCAGATGCTGCCCGGGGTAGTAAAATCCAAGATCCATAAACGGACGTATCTCTGTCTGATAACAGGTCTTCATTTCCTGCATTTTGGAAAAGCTCTGGCTGATGACAAAAAAGGCCTCTTTCCGGATCTTTGCAGTCTTATCGATACATGTTTCCATATCTGCCAGAACAGATTTTTCATCCTTGATACGGAAATTAAATACAAAACAGAAATATTCCTCTTCTATGAAAAAAGGAATCCCTGCATACTCTTTTCTTTCCTCAAAAAAAGACGTTATTTTTTCTTCTATCCGTGACATATTTTCTTTCTGCCCATAGCACATCTGCTTTAAATTTGTCCCCATAATGCGGAAAAGTGTGTGCGGAAAAACTTCCGCAAATGCAGGTACATAAAGCTTCTCCTCGTATCCAAGCAGTACTTTTTCAATCTGCCGGGAATAAGAAATCTGTGTCCCTTTGACCAGGTGCATTCCCGGAATTTTTCGGACCGCCTTATTTAAAGTCTTCAAAAGGATCTCCGGGTTCAAAGTTGATTTTAAAATATAATCCGTGGCACCATTGAGCAATGTTTCCTTTACATACTCAAACTTATCATATCCGCTCAGCATGACCAGCTGTACTTCGGGAAATCGCTGCTGCACAATGCTTGAAAACTCAATTCCATCCAGAACCGGCATCACAATATCTGCCAGAACAATGTCCGGTTCCAATTTTTCAATCAAATCAAGGCCTTCCTGACCGTTGGTAGCCTCACCAACGATCTGAAAGCCTTCTTTTTCCCAGTCCAGCATGTGTTTCATACCCTGACGCATAATAAATTCATCATCAATAATCAATACTTTGCAGTAAGTTTCCATGCTCCCTCTTTTTCATATCTTCGAATCACAAACTTCAGGTCTCTGTTTTTATCTGAAGGGATCAGATATTGCTCATGCACCGGAGCCCCCCAGCTGTCATCTCCTCCGACTCCCATCTGGTCCGCAAGTATTCTTACCCATGTATAATGCGGTTCTGGCAGTTCTTCCTGATGGGATGCAGCCTCCAGTTCTTTTGCACTGCATGGAAGGACGCTGCCCTCAAACGGATTCCCTTCACTTTCAAATACAAGGCCCTTCTCTTTACCGTCGGTCACTTCCAGCCAGCGGATTCCCATATGATTGCCGCATTCCTGAGGCACCAGATACGGTGTTAATTCCGCCGCGGCACTCGTTTCAAATACACCTAACCTTGCCCCTTCCATCCGGTCTCTGTAATTCTCTTCTGGACCGCATCCATAATATCTTACATGATGGTACTGTTCCTTCAGCTTTACATTCATTCCGAACGCCGGGAGTACCGCCAATCCTTCTGCTCCTTCATAAAGTGCGTGAATGTGGATTGCCCCGTCACCTGTCACCGTATAAGATACATAACTTTTCGTCTGAGGAATGACCGGCAGCAGATATTCAAACGTCACACAGATCTGTCCTTTTGATTCCTGTACCACAACATCATTCAGTTTCTGATAGTGGCTGGCCGTCATCCACTGGCCGCATGTATAACCAAGTCCCGCGCCTCTGTCATTGTCCGTCAATGCCCGGTAAAAGGTCAGTCTTGGAGTTCTTGTAATATATTCTGCACCATCATACCGAAGCGATGCAATTCCTCCTTCCGTCTTAGAGAACATCACGGAAAATCCTCTTCCTTTTACACCAATATTGACATCCCCATAAATACACTCCATCGGGGGATACATTTCTTTTTTTACTTCAGCTTCTATGTTCCTTACATACTGTCCAAAGCAGATTTCATGTCCTTTTTTTGCCCACAGAGCATCTTCCAAAAGCTGCATGGACACTTCAAAAATATACTCCCCTTCTTCCTGTAATACGGGATAAGAAATATCTACATACTCTTTTGTCTGCGGCGGCACGTTGATGATCCGATGCTCTTCAAACAGACACTTCTCCTCCTGTCTGACCCGGAATACAAACTCATAACCTTCTGTGGACACAAAAAGGTTCTCATTCTGGATTGTCACGCCCTGTTCATCCGGAAAGAGTTTTACATTGGAGTAGAGCGCTTTTACCTCCTGGGCTTTCGGCGATGGTTTTCGGTCCGCGAACACAATTCCATTTCCACAGAACTCATAATCTGTAGCCCGCTCATCGTGGTCACCGCCATAAGTAAGCACTTCCTCTCCCTGTTCATTGATCCGGTACAGAGACTGGTCAATATAGTCCCAGATAAATCCCCCCTGATATTGTTCATACTTCTGTTCCAGATCCGTATAAAGTTTCAGCCCTCCGGTGGAATTTCCCATAGAGTGCATATATTCACAGCTGATATACGGCTTCTTGGGCCCTGGTTCCAGATATTCTTCTATTTCTGCAGGCTTTGCATACATGCGGCTTTCCATATCCGTGATATAGTCATACTTCCGGTTCCAGAATACGCCCTCATAATGTACCAGCCTTGTCGCATCATTCTGATGGAAATATTCAGAAATCGCCGCGATATTATCCCCGGCATAGGACTCATTTCCGCAAGACCAGATGAGGATGGACGGATGATTCTTATCACGCTGGAACATCGACTTCGCTCTGTCAAGAACCGCTTCACGCCACTTTGGAAGGCTTCCCGGAACATTCCATGAAGGCTCACATTCCCCCATCTTCTGCCAGGAACCATGACTTTCCAGATTCGTCTCATCAATCAGATATATTCCATATTCATCACACAGCTCATACCAGCAGGAATGGTTTGGATAATGGGATGTTCTCACCGCATTGATATTATGCTGTTTCATAAACCTGATATCCCACAGCATATCTTCCTTTGTGACGGCTCTTCCCCTGCGTGCGTTAAATTCATGACGGTTGATCCCTTTGAAAATAATACGTTTCCCATTGAGGCACATCACCCCGTCTTTTAACTCAAAATTCCGAAATCCAATCTTCTGTGGGACTACCTCAATCACCTGTCCCCCTTCCTCTTTCAGACAGATATATAAAGAGTAGAGATATGGATTCTCCGCACTCCACGCACGGACTTCTCCGATGGAAGCTGTAAGTTCAAGATGTTCTGCACCTGATCTGGTTTCCCTCCAGATACAGCTTCCGTCTCTGTCTTTTAATACAAACTCCACCTGACAATCCAGATTTCCTTCCATCTCCAGGGCGACAGACAGGCTTCCGCACCGATACTCCTGACAAAGAGATGCCTTTACGAACAGATCGCTGACATGGCTTTTGGGAATGGCATACAGATACACGTCCCTGAAAAGACCAGAAAAACGAAAGAAATCCTGATCCTCCAGCCAGCTGGCGCTGCTCCTTTTATATACTTCCACAGCCAGCTTGTTCTCACCTTCCTTGAGATAGTCTGTCACTTCGAATTCCGCCGGTGTAAAGCTGTCCTCGCTGTATCCGATAAAACTGCCATTCAGCCAGACATAGATAGCCGTCTCTGCTCCCTGGAAGGAGAGAAATTTCCGTTTTCCTTTCAAATTCTCCTCTGTCTGGAAGTATTTCACATAACTTCCGACCGGGTTATACTGGCTCGAGATTTTGGGCGGACGCAGTGCCTCTTCTCCGTCCCAGGGATACATCGTATTAATGTACTGGTTTCTGTCATATCCCTGCGTCTGAATATGTCCCGGAACCTGAATGCTGTCAAACGCACTGCAGTCAAACTCCATTTTATAAAAATCTTTTACCCTCATTGATGGATTTTTTGCATAGGAAAAATACCATGTTCCATTCAGGCTCTGCCTGAGAGGCATTTTATCTTTCCGTTTTATTTCCTCTTCTTTTTCATAATAAAAATGGTCAGAATGAGCCACTCTTCTGTTCACCGAAAATACTTCCGGATTTTCAAGCCAGCAAAGATCTGCCTGTTGTGCTGTCATAATTTCGATTCTCCTTTCTGCCTTCTGTCATACCTAGCCTTTCACTGAGCCAGTCATACCCGCAACAAACTGTTTCTGCATCAGGAAGAATATCAGTGCTGTCGGTATGGTTGCAATTACAACGGCTACCATCATCATACCATAATCTGGTGTATAAGAAGAGCCCATTGCGGAAATTACCAGCGGAAGTGTCCGTTTTTCCGGTGACTGTAACGCAATCAACGGCCACAGGTAATTGTTCCAGCTTGACATGAATGTGACAACGATTGCTGCCGCATAACAGGATTTCATTGTTGGCATGAAGATTCGGACAAATATCCTGAATTCACCTAATCCGTCAATTCTTGCCGCTTCCAGCAATTCCTTCGGAAATGTCTGTGTATTCTGGCGGAAGAAGAAAATCAAAAACGCAGTTGCAATTGCAATAATAATGACTGACATCGGGGTATTTAAAGCAATGATCTTCAAAGGGCCAAGCTTGTTAAACTTTGTAAATAACCTGAATAACGGTACCATCAGTGCCGCGAACGGTACCATCATGGATAACAGAATAATATTAAACACACGTTCTCTGCCTTTGGATTTGTATATTACGAACGCATACCCCGCTGCTGAGGATACAATCATAGCCAGAACCGTAGTAACTACTGCGATCAGCAGCGAATTTTTAAATGCTGTTGTATACATCAGGTCGGATTGAAGAACCGATTTGAGGTTTTCCATGAAATATGTACCGGGAATCAATGTCCCTTTTGTAATATCTACTGTTTTGTTCGTGGCCGCAATTACCATCCAGATCAGTGGAAATACAGACACGATGGATACGATGCTGAGAAATATATATTTTAACACACTTAACACTTTGTTACTCATTCTTGTCACCTACTTTCAACTGAATAATGGACAGTACAACAATCAGGACGACAACCACATAGGAAACTGCTGCTGCATAGCCAAAATCCGGCGAATATTTAAACAATATATTATAAATGTACTGGGATATTGTGATGGTCGCATTGGCCGGCCCTCCCTGTGTGATGTTCATTGGTTCGTCAAACAGCTGCAGCGTACCAATCGTCGAATTAATTGTCGTGAATAAAATGATTGGTTTTAAAAGCGGAAGTGTAATACTCTTAAACTTCTGGAAAGCTCCCGCGCCATCGATTTCTGCCGCCTCATACACCGAATCATCAATGGACTGAAGCCCTGACAGATAAAATACCATATTGTAACCAGTCCACCTCCATGTGATTGCGATAATAATCAATATTTTTGCCCACACCGGATTGGTAATCCAGGCAATCGGTTCACTGATCATGTTAAGTTTCATGAGCATTGCATTGACAAAACCATCCGTCGCAAACAGACTCTTAAATATAATGGAGTATGCGACCAGTGATGTCACACAGGGAAGGAAGATCGCCGTCCTGAACAGTCCTTTACATTTCAGCTTTTTGTCATTTAAGATTGAAGAAATTACAAGAGCCAGAAGAATCATAATTGGCACCTGTATCACCAGGAATAAGACTGTATTTCCCAAAGCTTTCTTAAACGTCGAATCTGTCAGAAGCCTCTTATAATTCGTAATCCCGGCCCAGTTCAGATTATTTCCCGCACCGCTTTGAAATGATGTAAACAAAGACTGCAGCATCGGGTAAAATACAAACGCAATAATCAGTACAATACTCGGAATGATAAATACCCAGGCACGACGGTCTAATCTCTTCGTCAGCACATTTCCTTTTTTTCTGTTATCCATGCTTTTTCTCCTCTTTTATTTATTCCCTTTCATTGAAAGAGCCGATGCAAAATTAATTTCCTTTTTTGCATCAGCCCCTTTAGAATCCATATATTATACCCCTTATTTTTGTACTGCTGCCTCTGCCTGTTTCTGGTAGTCCGCCAATACTTTATCCACATCGGAGCCGCTTGTGATCTGCTGCACCGCTTCTGTCATCAAATCTTCAATTGCATATGTACTTTCACCATAGTTTACTGTTGGAACCTGTGTTGTCCATTCAGCCAGATCTTTGAAAACTTCCTGTCCGCCATAGAAGTCCATGCCTTTTGCATAGTTTTCACAGTCAGATGCTGATTTCAGCGTGCTGACAAGATTAATTTCCTCTGCCAGCGTGTTCATCAGATCTACATTGGATGCAAATGTCTCTTTGATAAATTCTTTCGCAAGATCTTCATGTCCGACATTTTTAAGAACATACCAGCCCGCACCGCCGATGGAGGATGCATTTACAGACTCACTGTTCTGTGCCATTTTCGGAAATTGTGCTACAGCCCATTTTCCAGACTGGTCTTCTGCCTTTACAATCGATGGAGAAATCCAGCATCCGGTAGGAACAGTTGCCACCTCTCCGTTGTTGAATGCACCTACAAACTGATCCCAGTCAGATACCTGTTTTGAGATTCCGGAATCTAAAATTGCTTTGTATGTATCAATCGCATCTTTTAGCCCCTGATTGTCAGCTAAATTCACTTTGCCATCTTCATCTGTATACCAGGTTCCAGCACTCTGCATCATCATACGGATTTGTCCGATGTCTGACGGGTCAAGTGTCAGCATATCAACTCCACATTTTTCTTTTACTGCCTTGCCAATCTCAATGTATTTATCCCATGTAAGATTGTTCATATCCTCTTTTGTATATCCTGCCTGCTCAATCAGGTCTGTGCGGTAGAACATTGCCGCTACACCACTGTCAAACGGGCATCCATATGTAGTTCCGTCTTTCTGGTTTACTCCGGTTTTATATTCTGCAAAATCGTCATTATTTACGACGTCTGACAGGTCAGAAAATTCATCTGCATATGCATTTAAGTATCCCTGAATGCGGTAATCTTCAATCAATACTACATCCGGAAGACCTTCATAAGACCCGGATGACAGGCTCGTATTTAATTTTGCCACAATATCATCCTGTGCCATTGTGACTACTTTTATCTCAACATCTGCATTCTTTTCATTATAGATTTTTGCCGCCTCTTTTGCCGCAGGTATGTTAAATGCCTCATCCCAAGCCCATACAGTTATCTTTTTGTCATCTTTAGCATTGTCTTCTTTCTTTTGGTCTGCAGAATTTCCACAGGCCGCAAGCCCCATTGTCATAACTCCGGCAAGAACTGCCGCCGCTGCTCTTTTCCATTTCATATTCCTTTTCCTCCTCTTTTTCGTGGCTGTTTTCTTTACTGATATTATTCTACTATGATGAGTCAAAAAACGAATAGGAAATTTTCACTTATAATATAGATAAAATTACAATTTTTACAAATTATAAATCATTAAATGTATACTTTTTTCACATATATGCACTTTTTTAACATGAACATAACAAATTTAAAAAATAAAAAAGAACGTGCCAGGCACATTCCCTTTTATTTTCTGCTAAGTAAATCAATTTTCAGAATAAATTGTGAATCCATTTTTCCCGCGCTGCTTTGTCTGATAAAGCGCCAGATCCGCTTTTTCATAGAGAGTATCAAAATCGGTGCCGTCTGAAGGAGAAATTGACACCCCGATGCTTGCAGTTATCCTGCAGCTTTTTTCTCCGTCTGTACAGTCAAAGTCCAGGGCTTTGGTTAATTCCTCTGCCTTTTTCTCCGCGCATCTGTCATCCTGCACGGTAATAAATGCCACGAATTCATCACCGCCAATTCTCCCCAGTATATCCTGTTCCTGAAAATTCCTTCTGATCATCCGGGTAAACTCCTTAATACAGAAATCACCAAAAGAATGCCCAAAAGTATCATTCACCTGTTTGAAATTATCAATGTCAAATATGAACAAGGCCTGGGGTACTTCCGGGTGTTCCAGCAGTTCCTTTGAAATTCTCCTTTTTGTAGCTGTTTTTGTCATAAACCTTGTCATTTCATCGGTGTATGCCAGCAGTTCTTTCTTCTTATCTTCGCTGATATTTTTCCGGTACGTGAACATATGAAGACATTGATCCTCCCGGCAGAGGAATATATAGGTGTCAATTCTCATCCAGAAATATTCACCCCCATCCTGCGTAATCATGAAATCATACTGCAGATGATCGTTCCCGTTCTCATACTCACGTACTACATTTTCCGGAGTAAAGATATTGATATACCCCTCTCTGAATTCTTCTTTTATCTGTTTTTCAGCAATCACACACAGGCTTTGGCTATATGGGAGATTTTTTGCTCCCAAACTTTCAAAATAAAGCTCCGTTTTCTGATTAGCCGCACAATTTTTTGTAATATTCAATTCATAAATATTATCATAAAGCTGCTCGGTTGCTGTCTCAAAAGCCTCCTGTCTCTCAAATGTCAGCTGTGCTATCTGTCTGGAGAATTTACGGATTACAGCCGTTATGATTAAGAGTACACAGATAATAATAAGTAAGATTATGATGATGCTCTGATAAAGCTGATATTTGATTTTCTGCACCGTCTCTGTTTTATCCTGTTCAACAACCAGATGCCAACGCAGTTCAGGTATATATCTTCCAACTACATAACTTCCATCCAGCTGTTTCCCTTTGTCTGTCCAGGCTGCCATCCCGCTTTTACTTTTATCGAGCAGCTGCTCTTTGATCTCCTCATGATCTGAGACCAGAAACCAGTCTTTTTTCTGATATCCGGTATAAGATGTTGATACCTGTATGATTCCTTCCTCATCAATC
Organism: uncultured Lachnospiraceae bacterium; assembly: GCA_900549995.1. Classification (GTDB taxonomy): domain Bacteria; phylum Bacillota; class Clostridia; order Lachnospirales; family Lachnospiraceae; genus UMGS1251. Next base: position 25,704 of record URQQ01000043.1, read on the forward strand.
AGGCAGGCATTTAAATCATACTTCTCCTCATAAGAGTTCAGAAATTCCTTCAGATAATCTACACGGATTCCAACCCCAATCACTCCGATCAACTCATTTTCCTGGTCATAGACCTTACAATTGATAAAGACTGTTATCGCATTTTCTGATCCATTTACCTCATCATTATCAACATTCATAGAGTATTCCGAAGTTCCATTTATAAAATTAAAATACCAGTCATTTTCAGGGTTCCCTTCTGTCAGGATTCTGTCCACACCATGATAATTGTAATAGCGTCCTGTGCCCCTGGAGACCAGAAAGACCGAGTCGAAATTATATTTATTTTTATATGTATTCAGATAATTCTGTATAGTACCTGTATATTCCTCATCCTCTAAATGTTCTGATTCCTCGGTCAAATGTGATACCAAAAGACTGTCATGCGCCATCGTCTGGGATATATTCACCGGTTTGGTAAACAGCGCCGAAAGCTGATAATATATCCCTTCCGTCGTAAGTGATGAAACCTGTTCAATCTTATCCAATGATGATTTATAGTTTGCCTGATATGCAAAAAAAGCAGTGACAGAAAAACCAAGCAGTAATATAATACAGACTAATAAATTTGTTTTTAAAAGTTCCCTGCTCTTCACGGTGATCCGCCTCCTGACTGATTCTTCCTTGATATAAAGACATTATTTTCTACCTTACATCATAGCATTATTCAGACCGCCCGAGAACAAACACACCCAATATTAAACTTTTTATACTGTATTTTATCTTGTATTTTCCCTGCCGCTGGCTCAGATACATTGCTGGAGTCTGATCTTCCCAAACTGTTTTTTATCAAGACAGGTTCGAAAAACTTTCCACTAAAACAAAATAAAACCGGATTTCTTTTTCAGAAATCCGGCTTTCAGCACTCCCTGCAGGAATCGAACCTGCAACTAGCCCTTAGGAGGGGCTTGTTATATCCATTTAACTAAGAGAGCTCAATTCATACTGCCCTATTATTCTATCACTACCGCCGTCTAAAATCAACTATAATTTATGCGGTTTCATCCTGTCACTTCTGCCGGACTCACTCCTCTGCATGCCAGATGGATCCGATATGATCTCCCATCTGGCCCACAGTAAGCTTTGCGATTCACCTTTAAAAATTTATCGTCCCCTGAAGCCATATATTTCCCTTAAACCTTCTCCCGGCCTTGGGTACTCCCATCAGATGTGCTACCGGCACACAGATATCAAACTGAAGCTCATTTACATCCAGTGTCATGATATACAATGCCTCTTTTGTTTTTGAATTCACAGTCGTCGTGACCTCCAGAATTTCACCCAGAATAGAATACTGGTCACACTCTACACCATATGGCATAAAATATGTATCTACAATGGTAAATACGTCCTCTGTCACGAGACGCTTAGATACCTTAGAGTACGTATCAATGTCTTCAAGTGTCAGACTCTCGATCGCATCCTGATCACCGTTTCTCGCCGCACTTAAGAGCATCATCCTGTTTCTTGTCTCTTCTTTGCGCACCTGTTCCTGCTGTTCATCTTTCATGACAGGAAAAAGAATGACTCCCGACTGTGCCAGTCCGGCAAGTGTAACTGAAGTATGTTTTTTTGGAAGATTGCCAAGCTGTTTTTCCTTCAGGTACTCTATATTATTCTGTATATGGAAAATCAGGCTGATTCCTATTTTAATTTCTTCACATATACCGACATAAGACTCTTTTTCTATTCTCCGCTCTACAATGATATCTGCATAGGAGGTCACCCCTGAACCTTTAAAGTACGGAAAATAATACTCTTTTTCATACTGTCCGTTCTCTTCCGCCATTCCATATTCGGCGATTCCTATATCGATTCCATACTCTTTCTGATATTCACAAAAATCGATTCCCGGCTCCAGCTCAATTACTTCATGGTGCGTAAATGAAGTCTCAACTTCAGAAAGAAGTTCTTTTATCTCTTTTTTACTTTTTTGATTCTCAAATCCAATTGCTTTTAGATACTGATGCAAATTTCCACCTGCCTTTCTATACCTGGTTTAATCCCCGGTTTATCCACCAGGTTCACCATATTCAATCGAATTATCCACAGAATCATCAGATTCTGTGGATAATTTTTTTATCTTCGTTGCATTTTGTTTATTTTTTTGGTGTAATCTCTGATTTACCACCCATATACGGCCGGAGAACTTCCGGGATTCTCACTGATCCGTCTGCCTGCAGATTGTTTTCCAGGAATGCAATAAGCATTCTCGGCGGTGCAACTACCGTATTGTTTAATGTATGAGCAAAGTACTTGCTGTCTTTTCCATTAACACGGATTTTTAATCGTCTTGCCTGTGCATCTCCAAGATTCGAGCAGCTGCCTACTTCAAAGTATTTTTTCTGTCTTGGAGACCATGCCTCAACATCAACAGATTTCACCTTGAGATCTGCCAGATCACCAGAGCAGCACTCCAGTGTACGTACAGGAATATCCATCGAACGGAACAGATCTACTGTATTCTGCCATAACTTATCGTACCATTCCATGCTGTCTTCCGGTTTACATACAACAATCATCTCCTGCTTTTCGAACTGATGTATTCTGTATACACCTCTCTCTTCTACACCATGTGCTCCTTTTTCTTTACGGAAACAAGGTGAATAACTCGTCATAGTCTTCGGAAGTTCACTCTCATCCAGCATTGTGTCAATGAATTTTCCAATCATGGAATGTTCGCTTGTTCCAATCAGGTAGAGATCTTCTCCTTCTATCTTATACATCATCGCATCCATCTCGGCAAAACTCATAACACCTGTCACTACATTGCTGCGGATCATAAATGGCGGCACACAGTAGGTAAATCCACGGTCAATCATAAAATCTCTCGCATAAGAAATTACTGCTGAATGAAGTCTGGCAATATCTCCCATAAGATAGTAAAAACCATTTCCCGCTACTTTTCTTGCACTGTCAAGATCAATTCCATCAAAGCTTTCCATAATATCTGTGTGATATGGAATTTCGTATTCAGGAACTACAGGATCTCCATATTTCTGTACTTCTACATTTTCGCTGTCATCTTTTCCAATCGGTACGGACGGGTCAATGATGTTCGGGATTGTCATCATGATTTTTAAGATCTTTTCTTCTACTTCCTTCTCGCGGGCTGACAATTCCTCAATCTTATCTGCCTGTGAAGCTACCTGTTTTTTATATTCTTCAGCTTCGTCTTTTTTCCCCTGTGCCATACATGCACCAATCTGTTTGGATATTTTATTCTTCTCAGCTCGTAAAGATTCTACTTCCTGCTTAATATTTCTGTTTTCAATATCAAGTTCCAAAACTTCATCTACCAACGGAAGCTTTGCATCCTGAAATTTATTTTTAATATTCTGTTTTACTACCTCTGGATTAGATCTGACAAATTTAATATCTAACATTCTTTTATCCTCCTGATAACCCTCTTTATGATAGTTTTGGTTATTTTATTTTCTTTAAACATTTTTTACCGATTTATTCATAGAAATATGGGCTTATTTCTTTGTGTCTGCCTGAAGTTCATATTCTTCCTGGTAAATAGCACGCTCTAATGACTCTGCTTCTTCTTCAGCCAGCTCAATATAGCTCTGTCCTTTTACGATTTCCTTGATGTAAGTATAACACCCTTCTCTGCTGTGCATTGCATTGATGATCCAGCCATTATTATTCCCATCCAGCAGTGTAAGCGCAAAACTTAATTTGCCGCCCATTTCATTAAAAGCATCATACTTTACAATACCGACTTTCTGGTAATTTGTATCCACTTTTCTGTACAGTTCTTTAATGTCCTGTCTGTTTTGTTTTACCATACGGATCACAGAATCCACCTTCGTAAACTGTTCTGTAAATCCCTGCTCCAGTGTCTTCGCATCTTTCCCCTTCATAAATACGTCATAACTGCTTTTCAGCCTGTTGTACTTCATATCAACTTTCACGTACAGTACAATCAATACGATAAGCAGAATGATAATAACGCTCAACAAAACGACTGGGACAACTCCCAGTTTTAATATGCTGCTCTTCATCCTTGCCAATCTCCTTTTTATCCCTTATTAGTTATTTCTTATCGTCATCAAAAGTTCGAATATACGTTCGAGCTCTGATTCGGAATAATATTCTATTTCTATCTTCCCTTTTCCATTATCCCTTTGATTGACATTAACTTTAGTCCCGATAACAGTTTTGATCTTTTCCTCAAGATCCTTGTAAATAAAATCATTATTCACAGTTTTATGAGGTTTTTCTTTCTTTGGATTTTTTAGTTCCTTAATCATTTTTTCTGTTTCACGGACACTTAATTTCTCATCAAAAATTTTATTAGCCAAAATATACTGCTGTTCCGTATCATCAATCGCCAGAAGAGTTCTTGCATGTCCTGTTGAAATCATATCATCAATAATCATCTGCTGTACACGGCTGTCCAATTTCAACAAACGCATTGAATTTGTCACTGCTGTTCTGCTCTTTGAGACTCTTTCAGCAACTTCATCCTGTTTCAAATTGAATTCTGTCAGCAGACGCTTAAATGCCATAGCTTCTTCAATTGGATTCAGATTTTCTCTCTGTATGTTTTCTATTAAGGCAATTTCAACTACTTCCTGATCTGAAAATTCTTTTATAATCACTGGAACTTCTTTTATTTTCGCCAGTTTAGCTGCACGCCATCTGCGCTCCCCAGCTATAATTTCATAATAATTTTTCTTCTTTTGGACTAATAACGGTTGCAGAACTCCAAACTGCTTAATTGAATCTGCAAGTTCAAGCAAAGAATCCTCATCAAAATTCTGTCTTGGCTGTTCCCTGTTAGGTTCAACCTGATTTATTCCCATCATTCTGATGCCATCGGAATCGGCTTCTTCAGTTTTTACAGATTTTTCTGCCAATACAGTCTTTTTTGCCCGTTCTGCTCTCGCTGCCTTATTGTCCGGAATCAGGCTGTCCAATCCTTTTCCCAAACCACTATGTTTTACCGCCATACTATTCTTCTCCTTTGCTTGCCACCTCTTCTGCCAGCAGCATATAACTTTCTGCTCCTGTTGACCTTGGGTCATACAGATTTATTGGTTTTCCATGGCTGGGTGCCTCAGCAAGTCTTATATTTCTAGGTATAATAGTTTTGTAAATTGTGGTATCCATATTGTCTTTTACATTTTCAACAACTTCCAATGACAGGTTTGTCCTGGCATCATACATTGTGAATACGATCCCCTCCATTTCCAAATCTGGATTCAAACGTTCTTTTACAAGATCAATTGTGTGCATGAGCTGACTCAGTCCTTCGAGTGCATAATACTCGCATTGAATAGGAACAAGTACCGTATCTGCCGTTGTCATCGCATTAATTGTAAGCATACTTAACGACGGCGGACAATCAATAATAATAAATTCATAGTTGTCTCGAACTGTATCAACAGATTTTTTAATAATGAATTCTTTATCCTCTACGCCTATTAATTCAATTTCTGCTGCCGACAGATCAATATTGGTGGGCAAAACATCAAGGTTTTCGAGTACATCTTTATTGATTACTTTATCAATCTCTACTTCACCTAATATCAAATCATACGCAGTGTACTCTACTTCGTCTTTGTTCAAACCCAGTCCGCTTGTCATGTTCCCCTGAGGATCCAGATCAATTGCTAAAGTCTTTTTACCCAATGCTGCAAGACAAGACGAAAGGTTTATTGCTGTTGTTGTTTTTCCCACACCACCCTTTTGGTTGGCAACGGCTATAATTCTTCCCATTTATTATTCACCTTTCTTTCGTTCTTTATCATTATAACATCTTTTTATTTTATAATCTACATCAATGTTTCACGTGAAACACTTTTATCGCTACTAACCAGCCATTTGTAAATATATACCATTACTTTGTGCAAATTGATCTCAGTAAATTCACAAGTCAAATTTCTTCTATGTTTCACGTGAAACATTTTATATTTATTTGTAGATGCTTACGCATGTTTCACGTGAAACAATTCATTTCCCCGCCGAGGTTTCACGTGAAACATTAATACTATTTACAGATTACTTGTACATTCAATTGCAAATTCACCTTTCCTTAACAGACTGCCTGTAGTATAATAATAGTATATAAATCTATACAGAGAGCAGGTGCATGAATGAATTGGAAAAAGAAACTGGCTGCTGGAACAGCTCTTACTACGTTGACTGCGGGTACCATATATATAATAAATAAATCTGTTAACATTATTGCTACTCGCAATAACTATCTGGAGCAGGAACCGGGTAATTATTATGAGTGGCGGTTTGGTAAAATCTTTTACACAAAGAAAGGAAACGGCTCTCCTATTTTACTTATCCATAGCCTAAATCCAGGCTCATCCAGTTACGAATGGAATAAAATTGAGAATTCCCTTTCAAAAACAAATACTGTATACTCAATTGATTTACTGGGATGCGGACGTTCAGATAAACCAAACGTAACTTACACTAGTTATTTATATGTTCAGCTGATTACTGATTTTATTAAACATGTTATTTCATGTAAAACAGATATTATTGTATCTGGTGAATCTTGTCCATCCGTTTTACTTGCATGTCATGCAGACCAAACAATTATCAATAAAGTTTTGATGGTAAATCCACCTGATTTAAAAAGTATGACTGCAGTACCAACAAAACGTACAAAAATATTAAAATACTTGATCAACTCACCATTCGTAGGAACTATGCTGTATAATATTTTAAATACCCGCAATGCAATAGAGACTTTATTTGAATCCGAATATTTCTATGATCCTGCAAATGTTGATCCACATTATGTTGACGTCTATTTTGAAACAGCTCACTCATGTAACGGACGTGGAAAACATCTTCTCTCCTGCATCAAAGGCCGGTACACTAACAGCAGTATTCTTCATTGTCTCAAATCTCTAAATAATAGCATTTTCATCATTTCCGGAAATGGTAACCCGGAAAATAAGAAAATAGCAGACCAATACAAAGAACAATTACCATCTATAGAAACTGTTGTAATTAATAAGACAAAACAGATGCCTCAGTTTGAAGATTCAAACGTATTTATGGAACATGTTAATATTTTATTTGATCTGGAACTTAATGAATCATAAAAAGAACCTCTGTCTTATGACAGAGGTTCTTTTGCCGGAAGCCCGGCTTTTCTTGGATATTTTTTTGCCGTAGACTTTACTTTTTTTATCTTTATAAATGACCTTCCAATATCACTTCCCGGCAGTGTAAACTTCACTACCTCTTTTATTTCAGCCCCCAGCAGATTGACTGCATGCTTTGACTGATTCAGCTCTTCCACTATTTCTCCTGATTTGTAGGGGATAAACATCCCTCCTACGTGGACAAACGGCAGACAATATTCAGAAAGTGTGGATAAGTTTGCAACTGCACGTGAAACAGACAAATCAAACTGTTCTCTGTAATCTTTCTGTTTTGCATAATCTTCTGCTCTTCCATGTATTGTTTCCACATCAGTAAGACCCAGCTGGCTGATTACTTCATCTAAAAACTTAATTCTCTTATTTAATGAATCAAGCAGTGTGACTTTCAGATGAGGAAATACAATTTTCAACGGAAGTCCTGGAAATCCTGCACCTGTCCCCACATCAATTAAGTTATCCACACCCGTGATATCAACTGCTTTTACAATAGACACACTGTCTATAAAATGTCTTTCATTAACTTCTTCGTATTCTGTGATTCCCGTGAGATTCATAACCTTATTCCATTCCACAAGCAGTTCATAATATTGATCAAACTGTTGTTTTTGCTTCTCGGTAAGTATAATCTCAAGTTCCTCCAGCTTCTTTTCAAATAACTGGCTCATTTAATCCTCTTTCCCCTTACTGTTTTTCATTCCGTATTGTTCCAGATACACAAGCAGTACCGAAATATCCGCCGGTGACACACCAGAAATTCTGGAAGCCTGACCAATTGATACCGGTCTGTACTCTTTCAGTTTCTGAACTGCCTCAATCCTGAGACTTTTGACTTCATCATAGTCTATATTTTCAGGAATTTTCTTTGTCTCTAATTTTTTAAACTGTTCTACCTGTTTTTTCTGGCGTTTGATATAGCCTTCGTATTTCAGATTTATATTAATTTGTTCTATAATTTCTTCGCTTAAATGTGGTCTTTCTCTATCTATTTTTTTCAGTGCCTCATATGATAATTCCGGTCTTCTGATCAGTTCTGCCAGTGTTGCCCCCGAATTTAAAATCGTACTGTTATTCTCTCTGAGAATCTCCTGCACTTCCTCGCTCGTTCCCACAGTTGCAGACTCAAGCCTTCGAATCTCATGCTCAATCATCCGTTCTTTCTCAAGCAGATGCTGATATCTTTCTTCACTGATTAACCCTGCTTTGTAACCGATCTCTGTCAGTCTCTGATCCGCATTATCCTGACGTAAAAGCAGCCTGTACTCTGCCCTGGAGGTCATCATACGGTAAGGTTCATGGCTTTCCTTTGTCACAAGATCATCAATCAGAACGCCAATATACGCCTCTGAACGGTCCAGAATCACCGGCTCCCGCCCCAGAATTTTCATTGCAGCATTGATTCCCGCAATCAGCCCCTGGGCTGCCGCTTCCTCATACCCAGAACTGCCATTGAACTGCCCGCCGCTGAATAAACCTTCCACATTCCGGAATTCCAATGAGGGATATAACTGTCTCGCATCAATACAGTCATACTCGATGGCATAGGCATTTCTCACAATTCTGACATTCTCAAGTCCCGGAACACTTCTGTACATGTCATACTGCACGTCTTCCGGCAGAGAGCTTGACATCCCCCCGACATACATTTCATTTGTCCCAAGCCCTTCAGGTTCAATGAATACCTGATGCCTGTTTTTATCGGCGAATTTGACAACCTTGTCCTCGATAGACGGACAGTACCTTGGCCCGGTTCCTTCAATCATTCCAGAAAATAATGGAGACCGGTCCAGATTACTGCGTATAATTTCATGTGTTCTTTCATTCGTATACGTAAGCCAGCAGGAAGCCTGTTCTTTCTGCACTTCTTCGGGATCTGTTGTAAATGAAAACGGAACCACTCTCTCATCGCCAAACTGCTCTTCCATCTTGGCAAAATCAACAGAACGTTTATCAATTCTGGCAGGCGTCCCCGTCTTAAACCGGTACATCCGTATTCCCAGATTCTTCAGAGAATCCGTCAGATGATCCGCCGCCTGAAGCCCATTTGGGCCAGTATAGGTACTTACATCACCGTAGATGCATCTGGCCTTCAAATAAGTGCCTGTACATAGAATTACAGCCTTACAGCGGTAAATCGCCCCTGAGTACGTCTGAACCCCGGTAATTTTGCCATCTTCCGCTAAAAGATCTGTCACTTCAGCCTGTTTTATTTCCAGATTCTCCTGACTCTCAAGTACCTGGCGCATTGTCTCACTGTATCTGTTCTTATCCGCCTGTGCTCTCAGCGAATGCACTGCAGGCCCTTTTGATTTATTCAGCATTTTAGACTGAATAAACGTCTGGTCAATGACTTTCCCCATCTCACCTCCGAGTGCATCCAGTTCACGTACCAGATGTCCTTTGGAACTGCCTCCGATATTTGGATTACAGGGCATCAGTGCAATACTGTTTACACTGACGGTAAATACTATTGTTCGAAGGCCAAGCCTCGCACACGCAAGTGAAGCCTCACAGCCGGCGTGTCCTGCACCAACAACTACTACATCATACACATCTTTATTTTCCCATACAGAATTTGCTGAATATTTCATTGACCAAATCTTCTC
>URQQ01000044.1 GCA_900549995.1 uncultured Lachnospiraceae bacterium
GGTTTATGCAGATGGGGAAGAGATGATTGCATCAGATGATATTGATGCTGTTATTGTGACAACCATTGACCCATTTCATGAGAAATATGTGATGGCAGCGATTCAGGCTGGAAAATATGTATTCTGTGAGAAACCTCTTGCTCCGGAAGCAGATGCATGCAAAAGAATTGTGGATGCGGAGATCAACGGGGGAAAGAAACTCGTTCAGGTTGGATTTATGAGAAGATATGACCAGGGATACCGTCAGTTAAAAGAGGCGATCAAGAACCGCACATATGGAGAACCTCTGATGCTGCACTGTGCGCATCGGAATCCTGCAGTTGATGAAAGCTATACGACACCGATGGCAGTGGAAAACTCAATGATTCATGAGATAGATGTTTTGAGATGGCTTCTTGATGAAGATTACGCAACGGCAGAGGTTGTATTTGCCAAAAATACGAGACGTACACACAAAGATTTGATGGATCCTCAGATTATGATCCTCACTACAAAATCAGGTGTCAGAATTGATGTTGAAGCATTTGTAAATACAGGACATTGCTATGATATCAAGTGTGAAGTGTGCTGTGAAGATGCAATCCTGAACCTTCCGGAACCATCGAACATTGAAGTATGTGCCAATGCACAGAGAGGCCATGCGATTCACAGTGACTGGTCTACACGTTTTGTGGATGCGTATAATACTGAGGTACAGGAATGGATCGATGCAACGAAAGAGGGACGTGTGGATGGGCCGACCGCATGGGATGGCTATGTAGGACAGGTAACAGCAAAAGCAGCTTCCAAAGCCCGTGATACTCAGACAGTTGTAAAAATTGATATGGAAGAAATGCCACAGTTTTATAAATAAAACAGGAGGAGAGAAAGTATGAAAATAGCATTTGATGTGGATGTCCTTGCAAAACAGATGGATATTAACCGTATGGTACACCAAGTTGCAGATTGGGGATATAAATACATAGAACAGTCTCCTCATCCAAGAATCAACCCATTCTATAAACATCCTTTATTTTCGAAGGAATGTGAAATGGAATACAGGAAAGCACTAAGAGAGACTGGATTGGAGATTTCATCATTTATCGTTGTATACCGCTGGTCAGGGCCGACGGAGGAACAGAGACGGTTCGCGGTAGAAAACTTTAAGCGGATGATTCAAATTGCCTCAGATATGGGGGTTAAAGTAATTAATACCGAATTATCAGGAGATCCAAACCAGCAGGAGATCTGTAACGGAATGTGGTTCCGTTCAATGGAGGAACTTCTTCCAATCATAGAAAAAGAGGGGATCAGGGTGGAGATACAGTCTCATCCATATGATTTCTGCGAACTGAATAATGAGACCTGCGATATGGTGAAGTCATTCCGTTCCAGGAATCTGGGATATGTATACTCTGCACCTCACGGATTTTTCTATGACCAGGGCAAAGGGGACGTGGCATCGATGCTTCGTTACGCAGGGGATGAACTTACGCATGTATTGTTTGCAGATACCTTTAACCAGACAAAAGACTGCAGGTATATCCTGAATCCGCCATGGTTGAACGGACGTGGAAAAGCAGATGTCACTGTGCACCAGCATCTTGCCATGGGAGAAGGCGATGTGGATTTTGACCAGATTTTCCAGACGTTAAGAGAGATGGATTTTGCCGGAAAACAGCTGAAGGAAGACGCTGCAAAAGCCGGCGGTGACAATATTGCATGTGTTTCTATGTTTGGATTTCCGGAGAAGATGGACCGGCAGGCACCGAAGGCACGTGAGCGGATAGAGAAAAATCTTTTGAATTTATAAATCATAGAAAGGGAGGAAAATGGATATGAAATTAGCGCTTTGTACAGATGTATACGGAGAGTTGACTTTTACAGAAATGCTTGATAAGGTAAAATCATTAGGAATCAATGCAGTAGAAATGACAGCAGGAGGCTGGGGAGGCTGTAAACATGTGCCTACACAGGAACTTCTGCAGGATGAGAACAAACTGAAAGCTTACAAAGATGAACTTGACAAAAGAGGAATGGAGATTGCGGCGCTTAACTGTTCCGGTAATCAGCTGTGCCCGGGAGAGATGGGGGAACTTCATACGAAGACGATCTATGATACAGCAGTACTTGCCGGGAAATTAGGTGTGAAGAAACTTGTGATGATGTCCGGGCTTCCGGCAGGGGCACCTGGGGATAAGACTCCGAACTGGTTTACCTCGACGGTTTCCTGGCCGGATTATATGGCTGAAAGTGTGAGATATCAGTGGGAAGACGTTGCGGTGCCGTGGTGGAAAGCGTTTGTAGAACATTGTAAGAAGAATGGAGTGGAGCAGATTGCAATCGAGGAATTCCCCTGCCAGCTGGTACATAATCCAGAGACATTATGGAAACTCCGCAATGCTGTTGACCCAATGATCGGTATGAATATGGATCCATCTCACCTTATGGTAATGGGGGCAGATCCGATTGCCGGACTCCGTAACCTGGAAGGGGCAGTTTACCACATTCATGGGAAAGACGCCAGAATTGAAAGAGGCCTGTGTGACATCAACGGGCTGACGGAGACAAAGCCGGTGACAGATTCCAAGAACCGTACATGGAATTATGTGGCAGTTGGCTGCGGAAAAGATTTGCAGTGGTGGAAGGAATTTTTCTCTGTGGCACATATGATGGGATATGACGGATATGTGTCACTGGAAATGGAAGATTTGACAATGAGCGTAGAGGCCGGACTTTCTACATCGATTGATGCCTTAGAGCAGACGATCAGCAAATAAAAAAGAAAAGAGGTACACAAATGAATCTGAATGGTTTTAATAAACTGGTCCAGAAGGACCGGGTAACCGGATTTGAGAAATTTGCGTACGGGTGTGGTGAAATCTCGACCAACATAGTGTTTACAATTGCTACCAGCCTGTTAGTCATGTTTTATACAGATGTTGCACATGTATCTGCTGCGATTATAGGTATGATAATTGCGGTATCACAGATATTTAACGGTATTTCAGATATTGCGGCGGGTTTTATCGTAGACCGGACACGATCCAAATATGGACGTGCCCGGGTCTGGATGCTGAGAATGTCCATACCTTATGCAATTGCGGCAGTTTTGCTTATGACAGTTCCTCAGATTGGAACTTTTGCGCAGACGATCTATATTTTTATTACATATAATTTGATGCTGACGGTTGTCTATACATTGTTCCAGCTTCCGTTTGCCACGACGATGACTTATATGACACGTGATCAGGGTGAGCGTGCCAAGATTAATATTATCCGTATGGCGATGAGTCCGGTCGGAAATATTCTTGTTACGCTTCTGTTCACAAGAATTCTTGGGTTCATGCCAGGCGGCGGGATGGATTCCCAGAGGAACTGGGTGATACTGACGGCAATCTACGCGTTTGGTGCTGCACTCCTGATGTTGTTCTGCTTTGCTACAGTGCGGGAACGTGTTGTGGTAAATGATGAGATGGGGGGAGAAAAAATCCCTCTGAAAAAAGCAATTCCGGCATTATTTAAAAATAAATACTTTATTATGCTGTTTCTGTTCTTTGTATTTTTTGCAATGTACCAGACATTTGCAGGTACTATGGCGACTTATTACTGTAAATGGATTGTGGGCGACACAAATATTATCGGGAATGTCAATACAGCATGTTATGGTATTACTATTTTTGCGACGCTGGCACTTGGGAAAGTCATGCATCTGATGAGCAAGAGAAACTGGTGTATACTCGGAGCTGGATTTATCATTGCCGGATCACTGATCCTGCTGATCAGCCCGGAGAACGTAACGCTTGTAACCTTTGGCGGACTGCTTCGTGGAATTGGTATGACACCGATTCTTGGGATGATCTTCACAATGATTGCAGATGCGATTGAATACGGGCAGTGGAAGACAGGACTTCGTACTGCAGGCGCAATTCAGTCGGCAACAACCTCCGGACAGAAGTTTGGACAGGGAATAGGATCTGCGCTTATAGGATTTATCATGGAAGCCAATGGATATAACGGGAACCTGAGCGTACAGTCGGCACAGGCAACCCAGACAATAGAGAACCTGTTTATCTATGGAGTTACGGTTCTTGGGATTATTATGATTGTCATTCTGCTGTTCTACAAACTGGACAAAGAATATCCGAAGATCATCAAGGAACTTCTGGAGCGTGAGGCAAAAATTACAGCGAAGAAAACTTTGGCTGAATAATATAAGAGAAGACCATTCTATTTCTAAAAAAGAAACAGGATGGTTTTTTCTTTTCTGGAAGCTGATAACATGTTATAATCGGATACAGAAAGAGTTCGATCTACTTATATATGGCACAAAGAAAGGAAGCAGTGAATATGGGTGTTACAATCAAACAGATTGCAGAGATGGCGGGAGTACACAGATCTACAGTTGACAAAGTTCTGCATAACCGGGAAGGGGTCAGCGATCCTGTCAGGAAACGGGTGCAGAAGATCATAGAGGAATGCAATTATCAGGCAAATCCGATCGGGAAAGCCCTGAAAATGCAGGATAGAGATCTGCATATCAAGGTGGTGCTTCTGGATGTAGATGCCCGTCCCTATCTGATCAGGGGGATAGAAGAAGAACTGAAAAAATATGGTTCTTTTCATATTTCAATTGAGTATACTGTGATTCCATATTCAGATATCAACGGACAGGCGAGGATACTGGAAGACTGTGTAAAGGAAAAGGTAGACGGGGTGATTTTAAGTCCGATCAATGCACCTTTTGTTGTCCGGGCGATTGACTGCTGTGAGAGTGCAGGAATTCCTGTAATTACGGTAAACACGGATATCAAAGGAAGTCAGAGGCTTTGTTTTATCGGTCAGGATGGATTTAAGGCGGGGCGAGTGGCAGGGCGTCTGATGGGTGAGTTTTTGAACGGACAGGGACTGGTCGCTGTTTTTACGAGTGATGGCGATAATCATCAGTCCTTTCCATTCGGGACGAGAGAGGGAGGTTTCCGAAAATTTGTAACGGAAGCATATCCTGAGATGCAGCTCATGGAAGCAGTCAGAACAGAAGAAAAACCGCAGATTATCCGGCGTGAGATGCGCAGGCTCTGCGAGAATGAGCCGGAACTCAAAGGGATCTTTATTACCTGCGGAGGGGTAAAAGCTGTAGGCGATGTGCTGCAGGAATATGAAATTAAGAATGTAAAGGTGATTTGTTTTGAAAATTATCCGGAGATTCTGGAACTGATGAAAGAGGATGTTGTTACATCTACCCTGGACAGTGGAATACAGGAGCAGGGAAGGCGGGCGCTTGAGATTCTGATGGATAAGCTGATCTATGACAGAAATCCAGCTTCCAAACATCTGTATTCGGAGATACGGATTATGGTGAAGGAAAGTATATAGGGCTTGTGTAAAATAGTCTGAAAGTATGTTAACATATAAAAAGCACGGCAATGGAGTTTTGGATCCATTTGCTGTGCTTTTTTGATGTAATAAAGTAATGTTTTCCGGGGCATAGAGTATTCCGCATAAAGTGTCAATTCCGGGGAATGACCGATAGGAGCAGAACAACAGTGGATAAATGTTAAAAACTGGTTTTTTAATACGATAAATTCTGGGAAAGTAATTTTAATCATTGGGATTTAAAGGTAAATATAAATAATAAAAAGAAGTAAAAAAAATAATCCATATGTAAATTTTCACAAAAAACTCCGTGATATTTTGGAGCTTAGTGATATTGTGATTTAGGATAAAGTGATATAAAATAGATTAAAAATTGGTTGACCAGTAACGATAAAGAGTAAACTGAATTCAAGGAGAAAAGTAATGTATGATTTGGTTGTTAAAAATGGGAAGCTCGTTACACCGGACCGCATTTATGAGGCAGATATTGCGATAGAAGACGGCAGATACGCTGCGTTCTTTGCGCTGGGAACAGAAACACAGGCCAAAAAGATTATTGATGCAAAGGGCTGTTATGTCTATCCTGGGATCATAGACTGTCATGCACACCTCAATGAGCCTGGTTTTGAATACAGGGAAGATTTCGAGACAGGATCACGTGCGGCAGTTACCGGCGGATGTACATGTCTGATCGATATGCCGCTGAACAATGATCCATCTCTGGTGAACAAAGAGTTTTTTGATCTGAAGCTAAAGTGTATTTCCAGGCACTCTGCTGTTGATTTTGCATTATGGGGAGGAATTGTTGGGGACTATGGCAATCAGCCGGGAAGTGTGAAGAATAATATGGATGATCTGGTGGAGCTTCAAAAATGCGGGGTAGCTGCATTCAAAGGCTTCACCTGTCCGAACGGTGATCTGTTTCCGGCCGTGAATATGGGAAATGTTCGTAAGGCATTGGAGATTTTAAAGCCATACGACGCACTCTGTGGTTTCCACTGTGAGGAGTTCGGGCAGGTGTTGGAACGTGAAAAAGAAGCGAAAGCAAAGAAGGGAAGAACGAGAGACGAGATGATAAGAGACTTTTTGGATTCTCATGATGTGTGGACGGAATATGTGGCGGTGAAGAATGTCATCGATATGGCGCGGGCAACCGGGGGGCGTATACATATCTGCCATGTCAGCCATCCGATGACAGCACAGGCTGTAAAAGATGCGATTCACGAAGGGGTTCCGGTTACGGCGGAGACTTGTCCGCATTATCTTGGATTCACGGAAGAGTTTGTGTTTGAAAAAGGAGCACCCGCCAAGTGCACGCCTCCGATGCGCAGGAAAGAAGAGGCGGAAAAACTATGGGATTATGTGCTGGATGGCACGTTATCTTGTGTAGGAAGCGATCACTCGCCGGCGGCAGATGAGGAGAAAGATAATGGGACAAAGGATATCTGGCATGCATGGGGAGGGTTAAATTCCATCCAGTTCTTCCTGCCAATGATGTTCGATATGGCTGTACACAAGAAAGGGCTGAGCCCAAGTCTGATTGCGAAGGTCATGGATTATAATCCGGCGAAAGTGTTTGGGCTTTACGGACAGAAAGGTGCATTCGAAATCGGATTTGACGGGGATATTGTCATCGTTGATCCTGACAAAGAATGGAAATGCAGACAGGAGGAACTTCTGACAAAGAGCCATGTATCCTGTTTTGACGGGCTGGAGGGAAAAGGAACCCCTGTCTGTACTGTCATCAGGGGCAAAGTGGTTGCTGAAGACGGGATGTACAAAGAGGAAGCTGTTGGGTATGGCACATATATAAGGCCGCTGTCCTGTGAAAGTTCCGCCAAAGGAACGCTGGTGGAAGAATAATTGGAGGAACAGCGGATGTATGATGTTTTGGTGAAAAATGGAAAAATTGTTACAGCAGAAGAGATCAGGTCGGGAAATATCGCAGTGAAAGATGGAAGGATTGCAGATGTTACGGAGGCCGGGATTGAGCCGGAGGCAATAAAAGTAATCGATGCTGCAGGGAATTATGTGTTCCCGGGGGCAATTGATACACATGCGCATCTGAATGACCCGGGGTATCAATGGCGTGAAGATTATGAACATGGAACGAAAGCGGCAGCTGCAGGCGGGTATACAACAATTATTGACATGCCTCTTCAGAATGAACCAGCGCTTACAACAGCAGAACTGTTTGACCGGAAACTGGAACTTGTGGAACCGCATGCGTACACAGATTTTTGTTTTTGGGGAGGGCTTGTGCCTGGGAACTTCAGGGATCTCATCGGCCTTCATGAAAAGGGATGTGTCGCGTTCAAGTCATTCATCGGGCCGGTTTCACCAGACTACAGCCCTCTTACCTATGGACAGGCTTATGAAGCGATGCAGCAGATCCGGGAATTCGATGGCCGTGCGGGATTTCATTGCGAAGACTTTTCTGTTATAAAATGGCAGGAACAGCGGATGATCAGGGAAGGGCGCCTGAACTGGCAGGGCTTTCTGGATTCCAGACCTGTCATTGCTGAGATGATTGCAGCTGTCAGTATGATTGAAATTGCCAAGGTTACTGGATGCAGGCTTCACATTTGCCATGTGAGCAGCCCGGATGTGGCGGAACGGATCAGAGAAGCGCAGAAGGAAGGGTACGATATTACGGCAGAGACGTGTTCGCACTATCTGAGCCTTACGGAGAAGGATATGATTGAAAAGGGGCCGATGTTTAAGTGTGCGCCGCCTCTCAGGTCACAGGCGGAAGTGGACAGGCTGTGGAAGTACGTGGCAGATGGAACATTTGCAGGAATAGCCAGTGACCATTCTCCGTGCTCATATGATGAAAAGTATCATGAAATTCTGGGCAGAAAAATTACCAATGTATTTGACGTCTGGAGCGGTATCAGTGGAATTCAGAGCAGTTTCCAGGTGGCTTTTCATGAAGGCTGTGTGAAAAGGGGCATCAGCCCTTGCGTTCTGGCCAATACCATGGCAAAACTGCCGGCGGAGGCTTTTGGGATATATGGGAAAAAGGGGGATCTGAAGATAGGATTTGATGCGGACCTCGTGATTGTGGATCCGAAAAAAGAGTGGGAGATCACAAGTGACTCTCTGTACTATGTAAATAAAATATCTGCGTTTGCAGGAATGAAAGGAAAAGGGCTCCCTGTATGTACGATGATCCGTGGGAATGTCGTGGCTGATGACGGACGGATTGTAAGCGGAAAGGGAATAGGGAGGCTTGTCAGGAGAGCGGGCTGATTTTAGGAGAATGGTTAAAATGAGGTTGAAAATTATAATAATATTAATTATAATTTTTGAGCGAAAGAAGAAAAACCATCCAAAATAATATGAAAGTATTTGTCTAAAATGCCCATTGAAAAACTGGTTACAAGTAGTCATAATTAAGATGTAAAAACTGGTTGACCACAAAATGAAAAATAAAATTTAATTAAAAGAAAGAGAGAATTTGGAAATGAGTTATTTTAATAATCAGACAGGGTACCGGGAGGAATTGTTAACAACACGTTCTGTAGTTAAGAAAGAGAATTACGTATTGCTGGAGCCGGACGGACTGGTAAAAAACAGGATTCCGGGATACGTAAACTGTGATGTGACGATTCTTGGATCCCCTGCGATGGGAGCTTCTTTTGCTGACTATCTTGTGACGGTCAGAGTGGGCGGGAAAAATGAAGGGATCGGCGGAGAAGGCCTGGAATCCTTTTTATACGTAATGGAAGGTGAAGTAACCGTAAAGAACGGTGAGGAGGAAGCGGTACTGACAGAAGGCGGGTATATTTTCTCACCAGAAAGTGTAAAGGTATCTTTCGAAAACACAGGCAGGGCGGAGGCAAAGCTGTATGTATATAAACGAAGATATGACAGGCTGGAAGGTTACAAGGCATATACCGTTGTCGGAAATGCCAGCGATCTTCCATGGACCGCATATGAAGGAATGGAAAACTGCTACATCAAAGATTTCCTTCCTGCGGCGGATGACTTTGGATTTGATATGAATATGCATATCCTGAAATTCCATCTTGGTGCTTCTCATGGCTACATTGAAACTCATATTCAGGAGCATGGCATGTACTTCCTGACAGGAAAGGGCATGTACAGAGTTGATGACGAATGGATCCCGGTAAAGAAAGGGGACTATATGTTCCTCGATGCATACTGTCCGCAGGCTTGTTATGCAGTAGGAAGGGACGAGGACTTTACTTACATTTATTCGAAAGACTGTAACAGAGACGTGCAGCTGTAAATGCAGTTCTAGGCCGGATCAAAAGAGCAAAGAATGAAGCGACAGGTACGTCACAGTGTACCAGAAAAAAATAGGAGTAGGAGTAAATGGATATAGAGGAAATTACAGGCAGGATCGCGAAAGATCTGGAGCACCTGAAACAATTCACAGCAACTCCGGGAGAAGGATGTACGAGGCTCCCGTTTACGAAAGAAGCAAGACAGGCGGTTGATTATTTAAAAGAGCTCATGGAAGAGGCAGGGCTTGTGGTGAAAGAAGATGCTGCCGGAAATGTGATCGGAATACTGCAGGGAGAGAATCCTGAGGCGCCGTGTGTTATGATGGGCTCCCATTATGATTCCGTATATAACGGCGGCGACTTTGACGGCATCGCAGGCGCAGTGTGTGCCATAGAGGTGGCGAGGCAGCTGAAAGAAAGCGGAACTGCCCTGAAGCGGAATTTTGTGGCAGCAGGTTTCTGTGATGAAGAGGGGATGAGGTTTGGAACCGGATATTTTGGATCCGGGGCAATGCTTGGAAACAGGGATGCAGAGTACTGCAAAAAGTTCAGGGATACAGGCGGAGTTTCAATCTATGACGCGATGAAGGCGTACGGCCTGGATCCGGAGAAGATACAGGATGCGAAATGGGAGGATGGAAAGATCGGGGCATTTCTGGAAGCTCATATTGAACAGGGGCCTGTATTGGATGCGGAGAGTATCGAGATCGGGCTGGTGGACTGTATCGTCGGTATTCAGAGATATATGGTGACTGTTCACGGAAGAGCTGATCATGCAGGGACGACGCCGATGGATATGCGTATGGACGCTGTAGATGCAGCGGCAAAAGTGATTTCTAAAATTCCGGACTGGGCGAGAGAGAAGGAAGACGGTACGGTGGCAACCGTTGGTTATATCAACACAATACCAGGCGGAGTGAATATTGTGGCAGAAAAAGTAGAATTTACGGTAGACATCCGATCCAGAAACAACGATAATATAAATGATATCACAGGCAGGATCCGAAAAGCGCTGGAAAGAGAGACAAAAGAGTTCGGCGGGAGTTATGATATGGATAATAAGCTGACAATTACGCCAGTAGAATTATCGCCGGAAATGCTTGATATTATGGAGAAAGAATGTAAAAAACTCGGATACAGCTATAAAAGAATGCTAAGCGGCGCAGGACATGATGCCCTGGAAATTGGCCAGGTAATTCCAACAGTCATGCTGTTTGTTCCGAGCAAAGATGGAAGAAGCCATTGCCCGGCAGAATTTACGGAATACAGTGATTTCGCGAAAGCAGCCGTGATTATGGAAGCTCTTGCCAGGAACCTTCTTGTGAGATAGGCAGAGAATTTCTCCGGTGGATGGCAAAAGGAAGGATGAGGCAAAATGAGTGGACAAACATTGAATTCCATGTATAAAAAGGAGAACATTCGCTTATTGAGAAGGCATCTCGGACTGACGCAGAAAGAATTTATCAATCAGTTCATGTGTGGTGATGAGGACAAGGCTCTGATGAGTATCGCGACTCTCTCCAATCTGGAGTCTAAAGGAGGAGCCAGGCTGAATGAAGTTATTTTGGCAGTATCCGAAAGTCTGGCGGTAGACTCTATGATTTTTTCCATGCCGCCTGAGGAATTTGCAGAGAAATTGGATATGCTGCTCCCCAGTGATACGGAGACAGAGAATATCCGGAAAAATGGGGCAAAAAAAGGGAATATTAACCAGCTCCTCTATCGTCTGACGATGTATTTTGCGGAGCAGATTTTTGATAAAAAATTAAAAAAGGGGGATAAGATTGAATCTGACAGGGTACTGGCAGCCAGGCTGAATGTAGGACGCTCTGCAATCAGGGAGGCACTGAAGGTACTGGATGTTCTTGGGATGATTGACATACGTCCCGGGCAGGGGACTTATATCAGCAGCAGGGAGGCAAATTTTTTCATTATTCCGCTGTCATGGTCGCTGTTCCTGAATGGAAGCCAGATCGATAATATTCTCTCGGTGAGGAATCTTCTTGAGGTGGAGGCGGCAAAACTTGCAGCCGGATGTAAAAAGCCGGAATATATAAATAAACTGGTTGATGTGTCACACAAGATACACCAGGCTTATATAGAACAGAATTATAAGGAATTTCTGGACGGAGATCTTGAATTTCATATCTGCATTGCGGAGTGTTCAGAGAATCAGGTGATCTACAGTATGATTCAGACAATCAGCAATCTGATGCGGCATGTCAGCGGTACCGGTATGGTAGATGAAGAACAGCTGAGAGCAATCTATGAGGAGCATCAGAAGGTGTATGGCTTTATTCTTGCCAATGACCCTGATAGTGCGGGCAGGGCCATGCAGGAACATCTGTCAAAGTCTGTGGAACGATACAATTACCGTTGATATTGAAGGATCAGAGAGCCCCTCTGCTTTTGGCAGGGGGCTTTTGTAATATAAGAAGTGAAAATGCAAGGCATGGATAAAGTGAGGGAAACTATGAGTTTTTATGTGAAAGAATTATTGCAGGCAGGAACTATGAGAGATGCCTGTGTATTGGGAGGCAGCGGCGGACTGGGGAAAGAAATCAGAGGTGTGACCATCATAGAAGCGCCAGATATTGTGAAGTTTATTAAAGGCGGAGAGGTCCTGCTGACCGGCCTGTATGCGTATAAGTCCAGCACGTCAGAGGAATTCAAGGTTTATCTTCAGGAACTGGCGGCGAAAGAAGTCAGTGCAATTGTACTGAAAAGAGGAAGAAATGTAGAATCTGCAGATGAAAAGATAGCATTGCTTCTGGAATTCTCCGGTGCCTGGCAGGTTCCGGTGATAGAGGTACCGTTTGATGTATCGTTCAGAGATGTCATGGGTCTGATTATGGAACATCTGCTCAATGAAGAAGTGACGAAACTGAAATATTTTAGGACAACTCATGATAACTTTGCGGCGCTCACATTTTCAAAAAATAGTTCAAGAGATGTATTGGGCAGTATTCTGGACGTATTAGAGAAGCTGATCGGGAATCCTGTGGCCCTTTTTAACTGGGAATTCTCATGTCTGGCAGCGACAGACATGGCGGCAAAGGAGTTCCGAATCCAAAAGGTTGAAAAAAATTATGAACCAGGGTTGTATTTAAATTACAGCTGTTTTCGTCAGCAGGTGACAATATCCGGGCAGGAAGGAAGAAGGCTGGGACAGTATGTCATCTGTATGAAGGTAATTTCCGGGGTGAAGATGTATCTTGTGATTACAGAACTGAACAGGGAAATGGACAGCATGGATTATATAGCTGTAGAAAATGCAGTGACAGCACTTCAGCAGGAGTTTGCAAGGCAGCAGGCTGTCTGGCAGCTGGAAAGGAAGTTTCAGAATGATATACTTTATAACATCCTGAATGGCAAAGTAGATTCGATGGATGAACTAAGGAGAAGAACTAATCTTCTTGGAATGCCGCTGGAAGGGTGTTACCGTGTCGTTGTGTTCGGATTCGAAGACACTGGCAGGAAGAATGGAGATTTTGACAGAAAGATACAGGAAGCCGGGCTGCTCAACGATGCTGTGTCTGCTGTCTATGAGAAAGCAAAGGTGCAGAATGATCTGGATAAAGTGATTGTGGTGCAGCAGGCAGACAGCGGGCAGAAACTGGAGGAATACCGTAAAGAACTGAGAGAGGCATCGGAACGTATCCAGGCATGTGTGGAGAAACGGGAGAAACATCTGCAGGTAAAAGCTGGTGCCGGGAAAGTTGTGAAAGGTATTGCCAATCTCAAGGAAAGTTTTCAGGAAGCCAGTGATGCACTGATGTTTGCAGATATTGCGGAGGAAGTATCCGGGGAGGAATCCAAGATGGTGATGCTGTTTTCTGACATGGGAATCTTCAAGCTTCTGTGCCAGCTGAGAGAACCAAAGCTTTTGTTAGAATACGTTCCGGAATCATTAAGAAAGTTATACAATTATAAGCGGCCGCAGAGAGACGAACTGGTATTGACTCTGAAAACTTACCTGGACCATAATCAGAATTTATCGAAAACCGCACAGGATCTTTACATTCACTACAAGACTGCCGCATACCGGATGGATCGGATTGCTGAAATTACTGGAATTAATTTTGACAATGCCAGTGAAATACTGTCTGTCCGTATTGGTATGATAGTCCATAAAATGATAGAAAAAAGTAACGCAGCGTAGGCTTTTGCAATGAAATCTGCAGAGAGTTCTTTATATATATAAATAAGATAGTGAAAAAGTGAATCCTTGTATCTTTCAATGGTTATGAAAATTTATCTACTATGGATAAATTATCTTTCTTTTTTTATCTCAATACGCCGATGTAAATTGTAAAAAAATATCTATAATTTATATTATAGAGAAACATATAGAATTTGACTGTGTAAAATTACAAACCTTAATGGAAGGAGGTTTGAGGCTGTGGAGATAGACATAAAGCAGGTAGTTTCCCGCCTGGAAGAGATTTATGAGTGCGGTCTGAAAGAAGATGGGACGCACACAAGAATGGCATATTCAAAGGAGGATATTGCCGGGCGGGAGAAGTTCAAAAGTTATTTTGAGAACATCGGACTGCGTTCCAGGATGGATGAAGCCGGGAATCTGCTGGTACGGATGGAGGGCAAGCATCCGGATCTGCCGGCAATTCTGATTGGCTCTCATCTGGATACAGTGCCAGACGGAGGGAAATATGATGGAGTGCTTGGATGCATTGGAGGACTTTGTGTATGTGAAGCGGTTCTGGAATCGGGCTGTCAGCTGGAACATCCCGTCGAAGTCATTGTATTTACAGATGAGGAGGGGTTCAGGTTCGGCAATGGGCTTTTGGGAAGCAGTGCAGTCTGCGGGCAGGAGCTTTTAGTCAGTGAGACAGATGAAGACTTATATGGAGAAGTAAGAAGCCAGGTTATGAAGTCTTATGGAGTACGGATTTCGGAAGCTGCAAAAGCAAAGAGGGAGAAGGGAACTGTACATTGTTTTCTGGAACTTCATGCGGAACAGGGGGCTTCCCTTGATAAAAACAATATTCCGATCGGAATTGTTTCTTCAATTGCAGGGGTCAGCAGGTATGAGGTCACTGTCCGCGGAGAGGCGAACCATGCAGGAAGTACAGCGATGGCTGACCGAAAGGATGCACTGGTAGCGGCATCCCGGTTTATCGCAAAAGTGCCGGAGGTTGTGGGAGAATGTGGAAGTACATTTACTGTGGCTACCGTAGGGACAATCAAAGTACATCCAAACTCAGTCAATGTGATTCCGGGAAGCTGTACATTCCAGCTGGAAATCCGTGACCAGAATCAGGAGATTATCACAAAGACAGAAGAAGGACTGAAAAAACTGTTGGATACGGTCTGCAAGGAAAATGGAGAATCTTATGAGTTTACCCCGATTTCTTATCATGCACCGGCACCGATGTCCGGCTGGGTGAAAGATGCAGTAAAAGAGGCTGTTGAGGAACTGGGATATGAGTATACGACACTTCCTAGCGGTGCATTTCATGATGCGCTTATTATGTCATCTGTCTTTCCAACGGGAATGATTTTTGTGCCGAGCGTGAACGGAATCAGCCATTCACGCAGGGAACTGACACGTGAAGAGGATATGAAAAAAGGGCTGGAAGTATTGATTCAGACGGTTTATGCCGTAGATAAGAGAAAATATTAAAATTCAATAGAAATGAGAAGGAGACAATCATCATATGGAGAAAAAGAGAATCGGAATTATCGGCGGAGGAATTTCAGGAACATGTCTTGGGTATCATCTGAGTCTGTATGACAATGCAGAAGTGACAGTATTTGAGAAAAATACAATCGGCGGGGCATCCACCGCAAAGTCAGCGGGAACAGTCTGTCTGTTTGATGATTCCCTGAAAAACAGGTATTGGGACGTAAGGCTGTATGGATTTGAGTCTTATCTGAAAATGGAGGCAGAGGAAAAGGGTTCTGCAGGGTTTGATAACACAGGGACTCTGGTAGTTGCGACCGATGAAAAAGTGGAAGCGACGATCAAAACAGGAATTGCTCTTGCAAAAGCTGCAGGCTACACAGGAGAATATATTACAGATATGGACCGGATTAAAGAAATCCTTCCTGACATTTCTACGGAGAACATTCTTGGGGCAGGTTATACACAGGATGACGGATATTTTGACGGAACAATGATTTCCAATACATATGCAAAGAAGATGCAGAAAAACGGAGGAACAATAAAGACAGGTGCCGAGGTTACTGATGTATTTGTTGAAAATAACAAAGTTACAGGGGTAAAGACAAGTGAAGGAAAATCGTATGAATTCGATTACGTTGTAGACTGTACCGGGCCATGGAGTAAGTTCACAGGGGAAATGGCGGGGTGTGATGTTCCGATCTGGCATACGAAGGCAGAAGCATTCTTTTTAAGCCCTCCGGGAAAGAAATTAAACTATACATTCCCGGTACTGAAATATCCTGCATTCTACGGTCTGAGGGCAGGGGATAATATTTTTATCTGTAAGTCACATCTGTCTATGGATTTAAACAATCCAATGCATGCCGGCCAGTGGGATCCTGACAAACTTCCCGCAACCGGCGGAACAGATGATTATTTCATCGATTTCCTTCTCGATCAGTTAGAATGCAGAGTTCCTGGTATCGTAGACAGCGGTCTTGTATCATCCTGGTTATCTTACAGGGCAGAACCAAAGGATTTCCTTCCGATTCTTGGAGAGACACCGGTGGATGGGTATATTCTTGCGACAGGTTATGGCGGAAATGGTG
This sequence comes from uncultured Lachnospiraceae bacterium, assembly GCA_900549995.1. GTDB lineage: Bacteria > Bacillota > Clostridia > Lachnospirales > Lachnospiraceae > UMGS1251. The sequence goes on from URQQ01000044.1 coordinate 16,344, forward strand.
TCATTGAGGCTCCGGCAGCCAGCAGAGATCTTGCGAAATTCATCATGCGCGGAGAGAAGACGCCGCTTTTGGAAGAATGGGCATTTAGCCGGTTGTTGAAATAAGCATCAGAACAAGGAGGATATATGAAGATAGCAGTTTTAATCAAACAGGTTCCTGTTTCAAATGACGTGTCCGTAGATCAGGAAACGCATGCACTTGTGCGCAGCAGTTCCGAGGGGATGATTAATCCGGCAGATTTAAACGCGATTGAATCTGCTATGTTATTAAAAGAGCAGACAGAAGGCAGTGTCACAGTATTTACAATGGGACCTGTGGAGGCGGAGAAAGCTCTGAGAGATGCCATGGCACTTGGATGTGATGAGAGTTGTCTCCTTACGGACCGCAGTTTTGCCGGAGGGGATACCATTGCCACGGCGAAGGTGCTTGCGGAAGGAATCAGGAAATATGGAATTTTTGATCTGATCTTATGCGGTGCATTATCATCAGACGGAGCAACCGGCCAGGTAGGGGCAATGACAGCAGAATATCTTGGAATTCCACATGTGGCAGAAGTACAGGGGATAAAATATGAGAACGGCGCAGAATGTATTGAGGCATTGAAGAAATTCCAGGATAAGCAGTTTCGGATCAGTACGAAACTGCCGGCTCTTATGAGCGTATGTTTTGGATGTAATGAGCCACGGCTTGCGACACTCCGAAGTAAGCGTGCGGCGAAATCAAAGCCGCTGGCGGTCTATACCAACGCAGAACTTCAGATGGATGCAGAAGATATCGGACTTGCGGGATCACCGACCATCGTTACGGATTCTTTTGCACCGGGGCATACAAGAAAAGCTGAGATGTTGACCGGGACACCACAGGAGATGGCTGAAAAGATGATGAGGCTGATCGAAAGAGAGAAAGGAAAGAACTAGATGGCGAAAGGAATTTGTGTATTTGCAGAACATTACAATGGAAAGCTGGAGCCGGTGACAGCAGAACTTGTTTCTGCGGCAAAAAAGATTCAGGAAATAACGAAAGAGAAAATTCAGGTGGTAGTGACAGCAGACACATGTGAAGAGATTGCAGAGCAGCTGAAAAAGTTTGGCGTAGATGAAATATATGCAGTGAATACCGGGCATGACTGTTTCTTCCAGGATGACGCACAGGCTTGTGTCGTTGCAGATATGATCCGCAGAATTGATCCGTCAAGCGTGCTGGTTCCGGCAACAATTATAAGCCGTTCTATTTTCTCAAGAGTTGCGGCAAAGTTAGGCTGCGGGCTTACGGCAGACTGTACAGAATTAAAGACTGACCGCCGGGAAGATGGTTCCTATTACATCAAGCAGAATAAGCCTTCCTTCGGGGAAAATGTATTTGTAACGATTGTCACAAAAGAGGGATATACTCCGCAGATGATGACGGTGAGGCCGGGTGTGTATATGCCTGAGGAGGAGAAGAAAGGCAGTACAGCCGAAGTTATATATTTTGATGATATTGAGATTCCGACATCCCAGATTGAAGTGCTGGAAGTTGTACAGGCACAAAGTGAGACTGACAGCATCCTTTCCGCGGAAACGGTGGTTGTCGGAGGAAGAGGTGCGGAAGAGGAGGAATCTTTCAGGCTGCTTAAAGAATTTGCCAGCAGGTTGGAAGCTGCAGTCGGAGGCACAAGACCTCTGGCGGATACAGGGCAGATACCGTTTGAGCATCAGATTGGGCAGACGGGCTATACGATCCGTCCGAGAATCTGTATCTCACTCGGAGTATCAGGAGCAATCCAGCATACAGAGGGAATCAAAGATACAAAATTATTTATCGCAGTGAATAAAGACGGGGAGGCACCTATTTTCAATGTGGCAGACTATGGGATTGTAGGTGACTTGAAAGAGATTTTAAAGTACTGTGTGTAGAAGACGGCATCTATAACCGTTTCCAGGTTTCACCGCAGATCCTTTTCAGTAGTTCCGTCTGGCATTCATACTGTTTCATCAGGTGGAAGAGATATGCTTCTTCTAGTTCCGGAATGTCCGAGACATCCGGGGACCGAAGCGGGGGCATTTCAAGATACGATGCTTCTGCCTCTGTAAGTTCTTTTTTAAAAACTTCTGCAAATTGGCACACGATCCGGCATTTCTCAGGTTCCAGCCGCTCTGTCTGTACATAGAAGACCATCTGTTCCGCCGTGGCTGCCATTTTCCAGAAGCATTTCAGCATCTCATAGTACGGAGGCAGGGAAGGATTATCACCCTGCCTTTTCAGATAATCTGCGGCCTGCCCGTACAGAAGGTGGAAATGGGTCAGAGTTTCACTGACAACACCGTAGTCTATCTGGCGCTTTGTGCTGATGGCAAGCATTGTCAGATAGGATTCTTCTACATAGAATAATTCTTTCATATTATGATGAAACTGCCCCCGCAGACTGGTCTGAAAAAAGAATCTGTTTACAATCAGGACGAGAATCACGGAAGCCAGAACATAGGAAATACGGAGTTCCACTGCCGTGGTGCTGTTCATCGTAAGAGAAGTAAGTGACAGTGCAAAACCAGTAGAACAAACGGCCTGTATGACAGTACCCGGCACAAAACAGTACATGAGTGAGACCATAATGGTTGCAAACAGGAAGTGCCCTGTCAATCCGTGAATCTGAGTGAATAACAGAAATGCGAAAATAGAACCGATGATAGTTCCGAAAAGCCTGGTTTTCATCCTGTGGGCGCTGTCCTCATACATCGGCTGGACTAAAAGAAATGCATTCAGCGGAAGCCAGTAGGAGTGGTTGATATCAGTAACCCTGCATATGGTAAAACTTAAGACCATGACAAGCGAGAGACGCAGGGCAAAGCGTACTTCAAAATTGTCCAGACGAAGACGTTCTTTGATTCCCCGGAAAGGTTTGACATACCGGGGAAGTGTCCAGCCTTCGGTATTCTTTTCATGGCTGATCTCTGTAATATCATGAAGTGTGAGCACAAGCAAATGAAGAAAGCTGCGAAGGAAGATGGAAAACCGTTCGCTGAGTTCGTCAGTCTCTCCCAGCAGCTCACAGGCTTCCTGGATCAGAGGCTCATTATCTTCAAGATTAAAGTTCTGCCCGGTTTTTTTCAGAAAAGCCGCCGTTTTTCTTAAGAGCTCACGGTCAGCCTGAAGATGGTCTGTATCTTCCGCAGAATCCTCCTGAATAAAATAAGAAGCGCGCTGGAATAAGAGGGCGAACATATAATGTATTTTGCCTTCGCCTCTCACAACATGCCGTGTTCCGCGGCTCTTATATGCCATGTTGTGAAGTGTGCCCTGAAATGACAGGAGTTTTTCGATACTTTCTTTTTGATATTCACCCTCTGACATGAGCGAGAATTCGTCCGAAAGAATTGTCAGACCTTTTCTTGCAAGAGAATAATTTTGTGAGGTGTGGTGCAGCAGAGAATAGAGATAAAATGCAAGGATCAGTACCGTCAATGCATATGCAATTACCCCCATAAGTCTCAGAAGACCGGCTGGTCCTACAGGCAGCAGCTGCAGAAATACGAAGGCCATGGCGTTGGTGAAATATCCTTTTGGATAAAACTGCGTAGACTGCAGGTATACGAGAAAGAAAGGCACAATGGCATTGAAAAGAATGCAGAGTGGGAGATTTAAAGTGGCAAAAAATGCCAGAAGGCAGATGCCCATCTGTTCAGCGACTAACAGAAGCATTCCCTTCAGAGAAAATGGTTTTGGCCTCCGGACCTGAAATATTGTAGTGAAGAAAGATACGATAATAGAGTAACGGGTGCCAAAAAGAAGTACAATTGTATAAAATAGAAAGATAAAAAACAGGATCACAGGCAGCGCATTTTTAAAACTGGATGTAAAGTCCTGCAGAAATTGTCTGGTTTTTAATTTCAAATTGATCACGCTTTCCTAAGTTCATAGCATTTATTATAATCCCTTTTGGCATGGAAGTCCATTTCCAGTGAAATTTTGCTTTCAGAATAAAATTGACTTTTGGTTTCTGGTGTGATAGAGTTTGGGAAAAGAAAAAGAGGAGGCAGGGATTATGAAGAAGAGCAGAAGAAACATATGCATGTTGTTCGGAGTATTCTTTTGCCTTTTTTTCTGCCTTTCAACAGGAAAGGGGCTGGAACTTAAGTCTCATCAGGAGCAGAATGTATCTTTTGCAAATGATGGGAAAGTTACGATCTCAGGAGATGTACATCATTCCTTGACCATGGAGTTCCGAAAGGGGGAGTCCATGGCGGAGGAAAATTTTTCTGTGAAAGAAAATGCTTCAGCGTCTCTGCACAGCCTGCGGCAGGCGGTAAGTCTGCTTCTTAGCCTGGCTTTGATCTTCCTTATATTCCAGGAGTTAAAGGCCGGTTTTTTTGCATATCTGAAATTCAGGTTTATTCTGCCCCGGTATCCGGGACATATCATCAAGGTGCTCCATCGGAAAGATGGAAAGAAGAAAGTTCTGCTGTTTTCTGAATAGTATATTATTAGAAGAAAGCAGGAGAAGAAATGAAAAATAAAAAATTACATATCTGGATAGCATTGGGGATCATTGCTGTCTTTATTTTGATTGCAGCTTTTGGGTGCGGCAGCAGTATCAAAGGAATCCGTGACATGAGGTTTGGAATTGATATCCGGGGCGGTGTGGAGGCGGTGTTTGAACCTGTCGGCAATGAAAAGAAGCCCTCTGAGTCAGAGCTTGAGTCTGCCCGGAATATCATTGAACAGCGTCTGGATGCAAAGAAGATCCTGGACCGTGAAGTAACGGTGGATAAAAAAGAGGGGCGCATCATTGTACGTTTTCCGTGGAAATCCGATGAAAAGAATTTTAATCCGGAGGATGCAATTGCTGAACTTGGAGAGACTGCGAAACTGACATTCCAGGACGCGGATCATCATATTCTTGTGGAAGGCCAGAATGTCTCACAGAGCAGAGTGGTGCAGGAGAAAGATACCCGCAAATACGAAGTGGAACTGCAGTTTGACAAGAAGGGAACAGAAGCATTTGCCAGTGCGACGAAAGCAAATGTGGGGAAGCAGATCGGAATTTATATGGATGAGGATCTGATCTCAAACCCGGTAGTGCAGCAGGAGATAAACGGCGGAACAGCGGTCATCAATGGGATGCAGTCGCAGGAGGAGGCAAAGGAACTTTCGGATAAAATCAATGCAGGGGCACTCCCATTTTCGATGAAGACAACGAATTATAATACAATCAGCCCCACACTGGGGAATCAGGCACTGAAATCTATGGTGATGGCTTCGGCCGCTGCGCTTCTGATGGTATGCCTGTTTATGATCAGCTATTATAAACTGCCGGGAGTCCTGAGCTGTATGACGCTGCTATTTCAGATGGCACTTCAGGTGCTGGCAATTTCCGTACCTCAGTATACGATCACGCTGCCTGGAATTGCCGGGCTGATTCTCTCCGCAGGGATGGCAGTCGATGCGAACATTATTATCAGCGAGCGGATCAGTGAGGAATTAAGAAACAAAGCATCGGTCAGGATGGCTGTGAAGAAAGGCTATCAGAGAGCATTTTCTTCGGTGTTGGATGGAAATGTGACAACTGCTGCAGTTGCGGCAATCCTGATGATTTTTGGCTCCGGGACGATGCTTAGTTTTGGTTATACCTTGTTCACCGGGGTGATCATTAATCTTCTGGCAGGAGTCTGGGTTTCAAGGACGATGCTGACTTCTGTGGTACAGTATCCATTTTTTAACAGACCGGCCATGTTCCGAAAAAAACGGGAATTAAAGATCCTTGGATTTAACGGAAAGAGACGCCTCATTCTCATTTTCACTGTCTGTCTGCTGGTGGCGGGAACAACGGTCAGTGCGGTCAATGGCATGCGGCTGGACACACAGTTTACCGGAGGGGTCATTTTAAAATATACATTCAGCGGAAATGCAGATACTGAGAAACTAAAGCAGAACGTAGAGAAGGCCGTCGGCCGTCCGGCAAATGTCCAGACAGCTTCTGATTCTTCATCGGAAGGCCGCCAGGAGCTTATGGTTACGCTGGCCGGAAATCAGGGACTGTCACCGGAAGAACAAAAGGCGGTTGCAAACGAACTGAATGCCGGGCAGGGGGAAGAAAAATTTCATCCGTCTGAGAGTTACGCGGTAGAACCGTATATCGGCGCAAAGGCTTTAAAAAACTCTGTTATGGCGGTCGTTCTGTCTGCAATTTTTATCGTCATCTATATCCGTATCCGTTTTTCTTCCATGTCAGGGCTGGCTGCAGGAATTTCAGCGGTGATTGCGCTGATGCATGACATTCTGATCGTGACATTTGTGTTTGGGATTTGTAAAATTCCGGTCAATGATGCGTTTGTGGCGGTGACACTTACCATTATCGGTTATTCCATCAATGATACGATTGTTCTCTATGACAGAATCAGGGAAAATCAGAAGACGGGAAAACGGGGAGAGTCTTTATCACTCTTGGTGGATCGGAGTATTACAGAGACACTTGGAAGATCTGTAAACACCGCTTTGACCGTGGTCATGTGTGTATTTACCGTATTTTTATTCTCTGTGGTTTTCCATATTGAGTCTATCAGAGTCTTCTCACTCCCGATGCTGGTCGGCATGATCAGCGGATGTTATTCCTCCGTCTGCATCGCAGGGCCTCTGTGGGTATGGTGGGAAGAACGCAAGGCAGGGAAACTGCCGCATAAAAGTGAAAGAAGGTAACAGAAATGAAGGAGTGTGCAAACACGTCCCGGATTCCGGTCAGCGCAGGTGCTGTGCTGGTATCCGTAGGAGTCGTGTACGGGGATATAGGTACTTCGCCGATGTATGTAATGAAATCGATTCTGGCTGGAAACGGCGGGATCTCTCAGTGCAGTGAAACCCTGATTTATGGTTCTTTGTCTCTTGTAATCTGGACATTGATCCTTCTGACTACAGTGAAATACGTTCTGATTGCAATGAAGGCAGATAATCACGGAGAGGGCGGGATTTTTGCGCTGTACAGTCTGGTGAAAAGATGCGGAAAATGGCTGATTCTTCCGGCGATGATCGGGGGTGCGGCGCTGTTGGCAGATGGAATGCTGACCCCGGCAGTGACCGTCACAACTGCCATCGAAGGATTGCGCAGCATTCCGTCATTATCCTTAGCTCTGGGTGAAGGACAAAGTAAGATCGTAGTGATCACTTTAGGTCTGATTACATTACTCTTTCTTGTACAGAGGGCAGGAACGAGCCTGATTGGGAAGGCATTTGGGCCAGTGATGACAATCTGGTTTTTATTTCTTGGAGCTATGGGAGTCTTCCGCCTTATGGGGAATCTGGGCGTGCTCCGTGCGCTGAATCCGCTTTGGGCGGTCCGGATACTTGTAAGCCCGGAGAACAAGATGGGATTTTTAATTCTGGGAAGTGTCTTCCTGGCGACGACAGGGGCGGAGGCTCTTTATTCGGATATGGGGCACGTGGGGAAAGGGAATATCTATGTGAGCTGGCCGTTTGTGAAACTTTGCCTGATTCTGAATTATCTGGGACAGGGGGCATGGCTTCTTTACAGCAGAGGAGATCTGGGACTTTCCGGAATCCATGATATGAATCCGTTTTTTGAGATGCTCCCGGAAGAAATCCGCCCTTTTAGCGTGCTGCTTGGCACCGCCGCTGCGATCATCGCGTCGCAGGCATTGGTTACAGGTTCTTTTGCGCTTGTCTCTGAGGCGGTCCGTCTGGATCTGCTGCCGCATATGCAGATTATCTATCCTTCCATGGTGAAAGGACAGATTTTTATTCCGCTGGTCAATCTGGTTCTCTGGATTTCCTGTATGGCGTTGGTGTTATATTTCCGGACCAGCGCCCACATGGAGGCCGCGTATGGTCTGGCGATCACGCTCACCATGTTGATGACGACTTTGCTTTTATCTGTGTATCTCAGACGGATTCGAAAGCACAGGATTACGGCCTTAATATTTCTGCTGTTCTTTGGCACCCTGGAAGGGACATTCTTTCTGTCAAGTCTGAGCAAGTTCAGGCGGGGCGGATATGTAGCGCTGTTCATGGCGGCGCTGTTGTTTGGCGTCATGCTTGTCTGGTACAGGGGGACACAGATTGAAAATTCCCAGGCGGTTTATCTGAATATTTTGGAGTATAAGGAGCAGCTCTTAAAGCTTTGCACGGATGAGAACATTCCATACCAGACAGATAATCTTGTGTACATTACAAAAGAAAAGCGGGTAGATGAACTGGACCGGGATATCCTTTATTCCATTATGGACAGGAAGCCAAAGCGCTCGAAAGCTTACTGGTTTATCAACATTCAGGTGACGGATCAGCCGTATACAAGAGAGTATACGGTGGAAAATTTTCAGACAGATTATATCTTCAAAATTCAGCTGAGGCTGGGATTTAAGATTGAACAGAGAGTGAACGTCTATCTGCGCCAGATCGTGGAGGAATTGATTGCGACCGGGGAACTCCCGCCTCAGAAAAGGGAGTATTCGGTCTATGAAGATAAAAATATCGGGAATTTTCAGTTCTGTCTGATCCGCAAATTATTGGTTCCTGAAAGTGACATTTCTCCTGCAGGACGTTTAGCTGTGGCGCTGAAATACGCGATCCGCCATATTGCAGGTTCGCCGGCCAGATGGTATGGGCTTGAGAACTCTTCACTGATGATAGAGTATGTTCCGCTGTTTATTCAGATGAAAACTGTAAGGCCTCTGAGAAGGTGTACGGCAGAAAGCGGAGACAGCATGGTGAAAAAAGAAGTGTAAACTGATGATGAATATAGGTTGACATTATAGACTATGGTTGATATAATCCTTCACAATAACAGAAACGAGGTTCGGATAAAAGAGTGGAGGATACGATGAATATTAAAAGAGCAAAAGAAAGAGTACTGGCTGGGTATGACCTGTCAAAAGTAGAACTGATGGAGTTGGTGGATGAAGAGTTGGATGCGCTGACTGCGGCAGCAGATGAGGTCAGAAAGGAGCTGTGCGGAAATAAGTTCGAATTATGTACGATTATCAATGGACGCAGCGGAAGATGTTCAGAGAACTGCAAATACTGTGCCCAGTCAGTGAATTACAATACGGATATTGAGGAATATGGTCTGATGGAAGCCGGGACGATCATAAAGAGCGCTCTTACAAATGAACGTGCAGGAGTTCATCGGTTTTCCATAGTAACCTCCGGGAAAGCGATGAATATGGAAGAAATCGAAAGGATGTGCGGGATTTACCGGCAGATGAAGAAAGAATGCAGTATAAAATTGTGCGCATCCCATGGACTGCTTGGTTATGAGGAATTTGTAAAATTAAAGGAGGCGGGAGTTGAACGGTATCATAATAATCTGGAAACATCACGCAGATATTTTCCGGAGATCTGTACCACACATACCTATGATGATAAAGTCAGGACAATACAAGATGCCAAACGGGCAGGGCTGTCGGTATGCAGCGGCGGTATCATTGGTCTTGGGGAGACAATGGAGGACCGGATCGATATGGCACTGACATTGAGAGAACTAAAGGTGGACAGTGTTCCGGTGAATGTTTTGAATCCGATCAAAGGTACGCCGCTTCAATATAACCGTGCACTTTCTTATGAAGAGATTCTTAGAACGGCAGCAATTTTCCGCTTTACGCTTCCCAATATTCAGATCCGTCTGGCAGGCGGAAGAAGCCTGATGCCGGACAAAGGGGAGAGGGCAATGAAAAGCGGAATCAATGCAGCGATTTCTGGAGATATGCTGACAACATCCGGGATTACGACATCCGATGATTATGAGATGTTGGAAAGAATTGGATACGATACAGGCAGATGAAGCTTTTTTGGAAAGGAGTAGAAAAGATGTACGAAATCAAAAAACTGGAGGGAACAGCATTTTCCCAGATTACAGAGTGTATCAATGAGGCTTTTTCGGATTATTGTGTACCATTTCATGTGAGTGAGAAAGAACTCAGTGAGCGGTTTGAACGGGAAAATGTAAGATATGATCTGTCTTACGGAGCATTCTGCCAGGAAAAACTTGTGGCAGTGCTTTTGAATGCGATTGGGTGTTATCAGGGAGAAATGATTGCTTTTGATGCGGTGACAGGGGTGATTCCCGGACATCGCCGGAAGGGTGTTTATACACAGATGCTTCGTTATTGCAGAGAAGATTTCAAAAGAGAAAAAATAGGCAGATATGTCCTGGAAGTAATTCAGACGAACGATTCAGCGGTGGAAACCTATCAGAAAATGGGGCTTCATATTGCGAAAGAGTATGCCTGTTTTCAGGGGCGTGCAGACAGTAGATCAAAGGAGTTGGAATATGGAAATGATATTCCGGCAGGATTATTTCCGCTGGAATCTTTAGAAAGACTGCATCTTTTTGCACCGTCATTTGAGAACAGGACGGAGATGATTAAAAAATTTGCTGATCAGTATCATGTTCTTTACATTGGAGAAAGGGAGCGCTGCAGTGCATTTGTTATTTATCACGCAGAAACAGGCCAGGTTAAGCAGTTGGGAAGAAAAGCAGGACATATCGCCGGGCTTTGCCAGCTTCTTGGTTATTTAAGCAGCCGCTTTGAAAACATAAAGATCCACAATATAGTTGTTCAGGATAATGAGCTGGTCAAGAGCCTGGAGGACATGGGATTTCATCACTTTTGTGATCAGTATGAGATGGAAATGGTGTTATAATCTGTCTTTTTGCCCGTTCAGATAGTCCGTTCCCCAATTGCACATGGCGTTCAAAACAGGAAGGATGGATTGACCGAATGTTGTCAGAGAATACTCGGTCTTTGGCGGCACGACGGGATAAACGACACGGTTGACCAGACCGTCGTTCTCCAGTTCACGCAGCTGCTGGGTTAACATTTTCGGTGTGGCTTTTGGTACTAATTTGTGCAGTTCATTAAATCTGAGTGTCTGGTCTCTCAGATGCCATAAGATCACTGCTTTATATTTACCCCCGATGAGACGGACGGTTGCTTCTACGGGACAGCTGAATGATTCCGGACATTTTTTCATGGCGGGTGTATCCTCCTTTTCAATGGTTCGCATTGCATAGTATAAATCAGATAGTAAATATATTTTAGGGTACTATATACCATAAAAGTGCGTTCTTGCTTAAATGATAATTTCTGCTATGATTATAACATAGATTGATGGTGACAACAATCTTCACCTGCAGGCGCAATAAGGAATCGAAAGATGGAGGAGATATAAAATGGAATTTTTGGAACTTGCGAAGAAAAGATTTTCTGTGCGGTCTTATAAAGAACAGAAGGTAGAACCTGAAAAACTGGATAAAATACTCCAGGCCGCGCACGTGGCACCTACAGCAGCGAATTTGCAGCCGGTACATCTGATTGTTGTACAGGAAGAAGAAGGAATGAAGAAACTGTCCAAGGCAGCGAATGTATTTCATGCACCTCTTGCGGTGATCGTCTGCGCAGACCATGACAAAGCGTGGATACGCCCCTTTGACCAGAAACACACGTGCGACATTGATGCATCGATATTGACCGATCACATGATGATGGAGGCAACGGAGCTGGGGCTTGGCAGTGTATGGATCTGGTACTTTAAACCGGATGTCATAAAGGAGGAATTTCATCTCCCGGATCATCTGGAGCCGGTCAATATTCTGGCTGTCGGATACAGTGATACGAAAGATGCAGACCCCGAAAGACACCGCCAGTTGCGGAAACCGGTGGAAGAACTGGTTTCTTACGAAGTGATGTAAAGAAATAACCTCTTTCTCACTCTTTTAGCTTATGCTATACTGGAACTACCGTATAGTGTAAAACAAAAGATGAGGAAGGGGTTTGCTCATGTTGGAAGGAATGAAGAAATTATTTGCTCCGGTTGATATGACGGAGGGAAGTCCGGGAAAAAAGATTGTGGCATTTACGATTCCAATGCTGATCGGCAATATCGCGCAGCAGCTCTATAATACAGTGGACAGCATTATTGTAGGACGGTTTGTAGGAGACAATGCGCTGGCGGCGGTGGGAAGTGCAGGGCCGATTCTGAACCTGCTGCTTGTACTGTTTGTAGGAATTTCGGTTGGGGTCGGAATTATGGTATCCCAGTATTTTGGGGCAAGACAGAGGGAAGAGCTGTCAAAGACTATCGGATGCTGTATCACTCTGACAATCATCACCACAGTGCTGGTCATGGCAGTGACACCGCTGGTAACCATGCCGCTGTTAAGGCTGTTAAATACACCGGAAAGTATCATCGGATGGTGTAATTCTTATCTTATTATCCTGTTTATGGGAATTGCGGGAGTCGCATTTTACAATATTCTGGGCGGTATTTTAAGAGGGCTTGGTGATTCTGTGTCAGCACTTTTATACTTACTGATTGCGACAGTGATTAATATTGTGCTGGATTATATTTTTGTGGCTTATTTTAACCTGGGAGTTGCCGGAGTTGCTCTGGCTACCGTGATTGCTCAGGTAATATCAGCTTATCTGTCCTTCCGGAAATTATGCCGGATGAAAGAGATTTTTGATATGAAAAAAGAATACCTGCGGCCGGAAAAACGGCATATGTGGGATCTGATCAGGCTTGGGCTGCCCTCAGGTGTGACGCAGGCCATCTTTTCACTGTCGATGATTGTGGTACAGTCTCTGACGAATAGTTTTGGAGAAATGTTTATCGCCGCGAATGTGATTGTGATGAGAGTGGATGGATTTGCCATGATGCCTGCATTCTCTTTTGGAACGGCAATGACTACTTATTCGGGCCAGAATGTCGGCGCCCGCCGGATGGACCGGGTTGTGAAAGGAGCAAAGGACGGGACGGCGATTGCAGTGTTAATTTCCTCTGCGATCACAGTATTGATCTTGTTATTCGGAAGATATCTGATGGAAATATTCACTTCTACAGCAGCGCTGGTTGAACTGAGTTTTTCGATGATGAAAATTCTGGCTGTCGGGTACATCGCCATGGAGGTGACACAGTGCCTGTCAGGTGTTATGAGAGGGGCCGGCGATACGATGACGCCAATGTGGATCTCCATGATAACGACAGTTATCATCAGGATCCCTCTTGCCTATGGAATTGCCTATATGACAAAGACACCAAAACTTCCCACAGGAAACAGTGCGTGTATCTTTATTTCACTGCTGATATCCTGGATTCTGGGCGCATGTATTACATTTGTCTGCTACCGTGTAGGCAGGTGGAAGAAAAAAGCGCTTGCGGAAGATAAGAAACTTGCATGACAGTTAGAAAACCGGGGGTTTCTTTCATAAAACCGCTATTATATTTTATTCTGCAATGGGGAATATTAAACGTTAACAGGAGGGTAATGATATGAACCACTTAAAAAACGAAAAATCTCCATATCTGCTGCAGCATGTCCATAATCCGGTGGACTGGCATCCGTGGGGAAAAGAAGCATTTCAGAAAGCGAAGGAGAAGGACTGTCCGGTATTTTTAAGTATCGGATATTCTACATGTCACTGGTGTCATGTGATGGCACATGAATCGTTCGAGGACGAAGAGGTGGCTGCATTTCTAAACAGTCATTATATCTGCATCAAAGTAGACCGGGAGGAGCGTCCGGATATCGATTCTGTATATATGGCTGCATGTCAGGCAGTGACTGGGGCGGGAGGGTGGCCGCTTACCGCAGTTCTGACGCCGGATCAGAAACCGTTTTTCGTCGGGACGTATTTTCCAAAACACCGGCGGTACGGGCATCCGGGACTTCTTGAGATCTTACAGGAGATTGATCTGCTCTGGAGAGGGGACAGGGAAAAAGTGACAGAGGCCGGCAGGGAGATCACAGAAGCTATATCGGGCCAGAGCCATAAGGCAGGACGGGAACCTGAGAAAAAGATATTGGAAAGAGCTGTTGCGTTGTATCAGAGGCAATATGACAGGACGTGGGGAGGGTTCGGAAGCGCGCCTAAATTTCCAGCGCCTCATAATCTAAGTTTCCTTCTTTATTACAGCATGTTAGAGAAAGACAAAGAAGCTCTGGAAATGGCGGAACACACATTGGATGCAATGGCACGCGGAGGAATCAATGATCAGATTGGCGGCGGATTTTCACGGTATTCCACGGATGAAAAATGGCTGGCACCACATTTCGAAAAAATGCTTTATGACAATGCGCTGCTTTCGATTGCATATCTGGATGCTTTTCAGATCACACAGAAAGATTCTTATGCTGACACAGCCAGAAGAACGCTGGATTATGTGCTGAGAGAACTGACAGGCCCAGAAGGAGAATTCTATTGCGGGCAGGACGCGGACAGTGAAGGCGTTGAGGGGAAATATTATCTCTTTACGCCGGAAGAGGTACTGGATGTATTGGGAGATGACGATGGAACCATATTCTGTCAGATTTATGACATCACAGACGGAGGAAACTTTGAAGGAAAATCAATTCCAAACCTTATCGGACAGGGCCATTCACCATGGGCTTTCGGGGATGTACGTCTGAAAAAGCTGTACGATTACCGACGGACACGTACAGTTCTGCATCGGGATGATAAAGTGATTCTCTCATGGAATGGATGGATGATCATCGCCATGGCAAAAGCCTCACGGATACTTGATGACACCCGGTTCGAAGATGCGGCTGTGTCGGCAGATCGGTTTATCAGAGATCATATGATGGATGAAAACGGGAGATTGTATCTAAGATGGAGAGAAGGGGAAGCAGCCTATATGGGGCAGCTGGATGATTACGCTGTCTATGGTTTAGCACTTCTTGAGCTGTACCGTGCCACTTATCAGCCATTCTATCTGGCGGATGCGGTCAGGGTCGCAGGACAGATGATGGATTTATTTGAAGATCAGGAAAATGGCGGATATTTTTTAACGGCAAAGGATGCAGAAACCTTGATTGCCCGGCCAAAAGAAACTTATGACGGAGCCATCCCATCCGGGAATTCAGCGGCAGCAGCATTGCTTGGACAGCTCGCACAGTATACATGCGATCCGGTATGGACAGAGGGAATGGAACGGCAGGCTGCGTTCCTTGCAGAAATTTCAAAAGATTATCCTGCAGGTTACAGTTTTGCCATGCAGGCATTTTTACGAATCCTTTATCCATCCAGAGAATTGGTATGTGTTACCGCAGGCGATCGTCTGCCCGAAGTGCTGAAGAATGATCTGGTTAAAAATGCGGACTTGAATCTGGCAATTATTCTTAAGACAGGCAAAAATCAGGCAGAGTTAGAGAAAGCTGTTCCTTTTATCAGGGACTATAAGATACCCGGGGAAGGGGAAATGTACTATCTGTGTCAAAATGGAATGTGCATGACGCCGGAACGGGATTTTGAAAAACTGAAGATATAAAAAGGGTGTTTTACAGGCAATGTATTTTGGTGTATGATGAAAAGGAATCTGAAGTTTTGACTGTATAGGAGGAGACCTTAATGACGTATATCAGTGAAATATTTACATCAGCACCGACGGATCAAAGGATTGCCACGGAAAAGAAAGTATATCAAATTCTGGATAAACTGAAAATATCCTATGAGCGTGTAGATAATGATGTCGTTGAAACAATGGAAGAGTGTAAAGAGATTGATGAGGCACTTGGGACAGAAATCAGAAAGAGTATTTTTCTCTGCAACAAAAAGAAGACAAGTTTTTTTCTGGTTGTGATGCCGGCACAGAAGGCATTAGATACAGCGGCGCTTGAAAAGAAGATTGGAGTTTCGCATCTTTCGTTTGCATCAGGAGAACTGATGGAGGAACATCTTGGAACAAAGCCGGGATCAGCTTCAGTCATGGGACTTGTGAACGATGAAGATGACTATGTCCAGCTGATTGTAGATAAGGAAGTCGCAGATGAGGAATGGTTCGGATGTAATCCGGGGATTAATACAAGCCATCTGAAGATGAAGACTTCGGATCTGCTGAATAAGTTTTTGCCGCAGATCAGACATAAGGCCAAGATCATAGAGTTATCTTAAATCAAAGGAGACTGCCGATATGTGCCGGAATAAATATGAGTGATTGAAGATCATAAAGACGTCAATGCCATGCTTGTGACGGCACTTGAAAAAGCGGGAGCGTGTTGGAATTCCAATACGCTCCCATGTGAGTCAAGTCAATATCAGTTTAGCGTCATTACCCCCAGTTCTAAAGCTATTCTCTCAATATCGCTTACTGTCAGAACATCCATGGCATCAGCGATATCTTCAATGGTCGTTCCTTTTTCTAACATTCTACGGGCAATTTTTTCCTCGGTTTCTTTTTTAGTTTCTTTTTGTGCGGCCTCGACTGCAGCTTCCATTTCTTCTAAAAATAACCTTCCAACCTTTGTCATGCGTATCCACCTCCTGATCTGTTCTGCATCTGTATCATTTATAACTTTATCTGAAAAAACCAGCATTCCAGAAACTACAAACAACTGTATCTCTGGATCAGTAATGCGTTTGGAAAGCTCAAATCCCTGACGGATGATCTGCTGTTTTCCTTCCTTACCCTTGCAGGTGAGAGGCAGAATGATGAATTCCATCATTTCCTCATCCGTCAGAGGAATTTCATTTCTGATTTTTTCTGAAATGCGTCCCCAAATTTTCTTTGTTTCCAGTTTGCTAAGAAATGCCTCTTCAATCTGGAAATTCAGACACCCAATGTCCATAGCATTTTTTGTAGAATTTTCTTCAACATCTGCGGTATAAATCACAATCATTCTGACTCTCATATTTACACTGGGAACTTTTTCATAACGTCTTAAAATTCTTACGATATAATCCAGATACTTAATTTTATTTTCTGGTTTGTAGGCAGATTCATAGTCCAGTAAAGCAAATGTTCCATCTTCCAGTTCAAAAAGATTATCAAGACGGAGCTCATTTGCCTTAATTACAGGTAAATTGGTTGGCAGTACATTGACGATTCTGGGAATATTAATTCCGTAGACTGCCAGTGATTTGTTTTTCATCCTCTCAGCAAGATACTTTGAGGTGATATCTTTGTTCTGATAGGCTATTTCATCATTTGTGATAGAATCCCTCCATTCTTTTTGGTGTACAAAAAGAACAGTGTTGCCTAAGAATTTTGCATCTGTTTAGTCTCATTATAACCCGTGAGTTAAAATTAAGCAATGCTGTTAAACTGCTCTTTTTGCTGTTTTTTGTTATTCGTGTGGAATACTCGGCAGAATTGCCGTGAAGTTGCATCAGAAAGATTTTTTGACGATGCAAATTTACTATATCACTATTTTTGGAATCTTTCAATATGGAAATACTGTCTGAGTGTCAAAATGTGATTTATATTTTGAGAAAGGCAGAATTTCTTGACAGCGGTAACAATAAAATTTAAAGTAAAAGAAAATGTGATTCGATTTGCGGAAGCGGCCCGGATTGCAGCAGAATAAATTCAACAGGAGAACATAGATGAGAGAGATAGAGGTTTATCATGTTGTAACAAACTGTCCCATGAAGCCGGGGCAGCATATCATTTTTAATGAAACACATCATAATGGCGTGTGGGAGCGGGTAAATGATAAATTGGATATCGTGGAGGAGATCTATAAGAATCCGGATCAATACGATGCCGGCCGGCTTGAGCACCACACGTCAGTGGCTCTCAGGGAGCTTGCATTAGAAGAGGTCAGACAGCAGAAATATGGAGAATATCCTTCAAGGATGGGGTGCCTGTATGTTTCAGGGACGCTTAAAGAAGCACAGAAATGGGCAAAATTATTTGCAGAATGGGGCAGAACAGTCTATCAGATTGTCAGACTGAAAGTAAATGGAAACTGTTTCTATGGTGACGCGAGGAATTGTTTTGAGGCATGTCTGGATCGGGAGGAAAATCTATTACTTGCAGAACATTACTGGGAGAATCGTCCGAATAAAGAGAACGAACCTCCCATTGTAGAGATATTGGCAGACGGGGATATCGAAGTTGTTGAGATTGTGGAAGTATATGAATGAATCAGTTAAAATAATTTTTTGCCGTTTAAAATATTGATATTTAATTCTTTTGCGATGCTGGTCTGCTTATATGGATTAATTTTTTTCACTATTCCCTCCTGACGGAAAAGTGAGCCTGTATTTTTAAACCAGAAGGTCACATCTGCTTCTATGCATTGCCTTCGGATATCAAGGATCCAGTCATAGTTGCATTCACGTGCATCGCGTCCTGTTTCGCCTCCGGCAGTCACATGGTCTACTCCGTGGAGGTACGGGGATAAATCAATCGGTTCCAAAAGCGGAGCACAGGCAATAAAACGACGTTTGATCGGATAGGACAAAAATAATGGAAGTCTGTAATCGGCGAGTGCCTGATTTTCAACAGTACACCCAATATTGATATTATCATACCCGTCGCCCCAGTCGTCCGGCAGTGATACGAGAAACCGGTCGATCCGTTTGGTAAGAATCAGAAAATCAATGTCTGTTCTCTGCCTGATCATGGCCCAGATTTCTTTTCTCCATTCATCTGCTTCGGGAAGAAAAAAGTCTGTGGCAAAACAGGTTGCAAGAATTTTATTCCCTTTAATATTGTATTCACCTTTTGCATTTGTCCTAATCGGCCAGTCAAACTTGTCAGTCTTT
>URQQ01000045.1 GCA_900549995.1 uncultured Lachnospiraceae bacterium
GAAAAAGACCCTTATAGGGTCTAATCAAGCCACCGGCTAAGCCGGTGGTCTTGACTCCTACTAAAATTTTCTTCTCTTTTGCCAGCTTCTTCACTTTCTCAAGAGCATCACTAAGAGACTTCTTTCCCTCTGCTTTTTCTTTAACATTCCCACTTTCACTCATAAAGCCACCATCAACTATCTGTCTTTTTTTCTTTACTCTTATTCTTTTCTTCTATGTTCTATTTATCAGACCTTTCTTTTTTTCTATACCTGCATTCCCATAATCTGATTATATGCCCCTACTGCCTTGCTTGTTAGCTGTGTTGTAAATTCTACCGCCGCCGCTGTCTGCTGAGCCTGAATCATTGCCGTATGCAGGTCATCGATATTTCCAGACGCCAGAAGCTCATCCTCGCGGTTTGATGCCGCCTGAGTCTCCTCTACGCTTTTAATCGCATCTTTGAAAATATCCTGAAACGTCTGCCCACCGCCGTTTTGCACCGGTACAGTCTGATTTTTCGTTATCGCTTCCAGCGATTCAATTCCCGGCATCCGTGTAATTGGTACAATAAACATAATTTTCCCTCATTTCTTTCCCGATAATTCGACAAAATACCAATTCATATAGGGAAAGTATAGCATTTTTACAAACAATAGTCCATACTTCTGTCTTAATTTATTACATTTTGACGATTCTTGGAATATTTAGGAAATTTTTTCACTAAATTGTATCTGACCGGGGGACATATACCATAACCTTATCGCCGCATTCTCCTGGCTGCCTGTTGTTTGTGGCCTGATTATAATCAAAATCTATCCACTTTGTGTCCTTTGTTTTTTTGTTCTGGATCACCCATGCCCGCTTACATGATCCTCTTTGTTCAATTAACGATTCGCACTGGACAAACAGCGTATCCGAACAGATACAATCCAGATGGGACACATAAGCAATCCCCGCGGACAGAAGGACATGAATATCCACATTGCTTTCTTTAATGGGATCTTCATAAAAGTCCATACAGATAGATAATGCAATCTTCAATGTTCTTCCGTATACAGTCCAGGCAATGACCGGAGAGTTATTTCTTTTCAGTACACTGCTGTTAAACTGCATTGTGAAACTGCTGCCTGATCCATCCGGATGACGGTACTTGGCTTTGCATCCTGATACACCGTCAACGTCAGACACCATTTTCTTATCATAGAGGGCATAGAGTTTCCCATCACAGTACACGGGTGCCGTATTGTAAAAATAGATCCGGGCATCCGTGAGTGGTTTCCATATCACTGTCCCAGCGAAGATCACGAGTCCTTCCTGCTTTCCAGTCAGTTCGGCGAGACGTTTTGTCTTGGGATGATATCTTCTCCTTCCCGCTTCTGGAAGTCCCCCTTTATAAAACAGATCCACAACTTCCTTATAAAAAGGCTGTACATATTGATCTACAATGTCACCATTTATCACATGGCGTCCTGTATCATTATAATCTGTAAAATAAAATTCCGGAAATGTAACAAGATAAATCATGTTCTGTTTTACTCCATGTTCTGTCACATAACGGCTCATGGCATCTTCAATCAGACAACAGGTCATATCCTCAAGCCATGACAGCCACCTCTTCTGGCGTTCGATCTTCAGAATATGCTTGAGCTGGTTCAGAAGCGGCAAACTGGTCTTTTCTCCTTTGTGATCTTTTTTCAGTTTTTCAATCTCCATATACTGGCTGATCACCTGAGAATTACTTCCAAGCGTACTCTGAACATCACTGCATACCATATCAAAATCCACATATTTTCCATACCATTCCCTTGTCCGTTCAATCGCCGCACAAAGCCCACTGTTTCGTCCAAGTTTGGCGAATTTCGTCCATTCTTTCTCAATCATTGCCGGAAACAAGATATGATCTTTCAAAAGTCCAAAGCTTACAACCTCCATATTTACACAACTCCTTTCCAGGTTACTTTGGCAGATCTGCCTCATCATAGACTTTCAGACGGTTTGTGAAGATCCGGTCTGCAAAGTATTCCTGTTTATCTGTGTACAAAGGCAGCACCGCATACAGAATCTTTTCACTTCTTCCCTTGACTTCACCGCTCATCTGTACTTTATCTACAAACTTTGCTTCAAGGATAAATGGTGTGTCCTCTGTAATTCCTTTCTTATATACAAAGCAGGTGCTGTCACCTTCATAGATGATTTCCCCTGTCCTTCCATTGTACACCCGGTACTGCCCGTCCTTGCTTTCCCAGGTAAATACAATCTCCTGTGCAGCGGCAAAGTACAGCATCGGAACAGAACTTCCCATTTTCCCAAAGGTCATAAAATTTCTCAGATATGGCTTTGCATCCCCCTTCATCACATAATGAACTGTCATATTATTCTCTTCATAGGATTCACAGTGATCCGACACACGCACGGGTGCATAACCTGGCATCTTAGTTACCACTCCTGCAATTTTGCAGACAACAGGTTCCTTTACTTCGCTTGGGATTCCTCCATCGCTTTGAAGCGCATAGACCACAGATTTTCCATCTTTAGATACTTCCGGATCCCCCTGATTCAGCGGAGACCATCCTTCTGTCTCAACCGTAAATTCGAGAGAAACCGATGTTGTGAACAGACTTTCCCCGTCATCTCCCACAGGGACACTTATGTTAATCCTGTCACACAGCAGGGTGCCCCCTTTCGAATCCTGACTCACGCATATCATAAGTTCTGCCTTTTGTCCAACCGGCATTGGTTCCATATCACCTGACACCGAATGGATCAATTTGTCTGTATTTTGCATCTTCTGCTACACCTCCGTCTCTTTCATTACCCATGTGTCATTTTGCCAGGATAATTCATAGATTTTCTGGTTTACTTTATCAAGCGCCAGTGCCTCTGGCACACCCTCCCCATGATGGAAAAAAGTGACACTGTCACAGGGCTTCTCTCCTGCTACCGGATAAAGCGTATCATCCGGAGATCCATCTTTCATAAGACTGTGATATAATTTCCGGTCAGAGACAGCAAGTGTATAATAATCGCTGTGATTCCAGGCTATGTCATATTGGCTGACTGTCTGTTTCATTGAGAGTACATACAACTTAAAAAAGGTTTGGCGATAGTCATATGAAATCTGTAAAATATCTCTTTGAGCTTTGTTTGTCTCAAGCGCACAAATTCCCAGCGCATTCCCCTGCACAAATTCTCCCAGCTCCAGTAATGTCCGGTCTGCATACTGGTAGGTGAATGTCTTCCAATAGTGAGATATAGTCTCTTCACTATACACGGTGACATAAATTTTAAGCCGGTTTCCCTCAATATAAGACAGGTTCGTATCGCCCCCATAAACATTTAGAAAATAGGTGCCTTTCGTCTCCGCATCATCCGCTGTCTCTGCCACACCTTCTGAGGTATGCCATACAGAATCTACACAGATCAGTTTATCACTCTCTTTCTGCGAGAGTGTCAGACAGAGACGGGTACCTGACAATCCCGTTGCGGTACTGACTGCCACGATTTCACTATAATCCTGTTCTATCTGCCAGGAGTGGATACCTGTAAACTGAGGTTCACCCGCAGCTGCCTGAATCATATATGCAAGATCCCGCCCATCCGCGGCAAATACGATGATTCTTCCATCCGAGAGCCTGCCTGTTTCCATCATTTTTCCCCTGATAGAGGTCGTATACATGGTATACATTTCGCCATCACCGGACTTGTATAAATAAGAAACTTTTTTACCTTCATGACGGATAAAACAAAACATAGATTTTTCTCCATCACAAATTGCTCTCATCTCTTCCATCTGTTTTATTTTCATCCTGTTTTTCCTCCTTGAAATATCTCAGGATTCCTTCCTGAATTGTTGGCATTTCTCCGGTATCCTGTGCCTTTTGGCTGTCAGATACTGTGAAAAGCGTCTCCCACTGTTTTCCCTGACGCCGCAGCCACTGCCATCTGCCATCCTGATCCGGCATTCTCGGAATCTGTATCTTTGTCCCGTTAGAAACCAGGCGGCTGATATAAGGCCCTGCCTGAAACTGAAGCTCTATATGTTTCATTGCCCGGGCAGTATATTCTTTCGGTATGTCTGTTTCTTTTACCGGCAATATCCCCGTATATACATGTACGCTTAAGGACGGCTCTAAAAGAAGAATCACTTCCACTCCTCTGCTCTTGCCAAATCCGGTTTTAAGCCATCGGCTGTCCGTTTGGTCAAAGGAAGCTGCATGGACGATCCGGTCATTTGCCTCCGGACGGGCAATACTGTAAAACATCTCTTTATCCGCCGCCTGAAAATAACCTGCAAGGCCGTCATTTTGCAGATACTGGTCTCCAAGACGGACTGGTATTTTCCCATTTGCGTAAAACGCTGAAACAAGTTCTCCTCCTGTTTCATTCCATCCGATATCTCCCCAGGGCTGCCCTGATGTCTTCACATAGATCTGGGACTGAATCAGAGCCAGCGGCCTGCCGTTCATCCATGCACTGTTACTTCTTTTCTGATCCGGAGAATTCATTGTCCAGATCGATCTGTCAACCGCATCCAGAAAGATTTCAAACTCCTCTGCCTTCCACTGTCCAATCACTTTCGCCACCCTTCCAAGAAGCGGGAAGGATACTTCCACCGCATCAAGGCTGTCCTGGCCAGACATCGGAGACGGGAGATAACAGACCTTTCTCTCTCCTTCACTCACTCTGCACGCAAGCCTCCCACACATGATACCGTCAGGACCGAAAAGTGCCAGACTCCGGTCCAGATGTCCTGCCATGACATATCCTCCTACCGGATTGTCACCTGCCTGCTTCTGAAAATCCATCTCCAATCTCGCCGGCTGCAGAAGTCTTGGCGGGAGTATCATCTGATTTGTATCCCGTAGGCGGATATCCGGCGGCATAATAAACGGAAAGTTTTCAGCCATCATATAGGCAGTATAATCACCGGAACGGACAATATTGAGCATCCGCCCAAATGCATCGTACAATACCAGGTCTGTAATCTGCAGAATTCCGCTTTGTGTCTCAAAGAAATCAGGAATGAATTCTCCCCATGACAGCGGCATACTGTCCGGCATTCTTAATGATTTATTAAAAAAAGTCTCACCACTATCCACAAATCCAAGAAGCTCTTCCAGCAGATATCCGCCACCTGCTGTTTTTTCTCCGGCCGGACGCCGGAAAGCGCGGATATCCCTTTGAGCGAGCATTCCCTTTAGATTTACTATCTCCTGCCCGGTCATTTTCCATGATACGATTTCCTGTGCCTGCCGTCCAAGCATCTCCATTTTAGAAGAGTCCTGACACTTCTCAACGACTTCCTCAATCGTCTTTTTCAGGATGTGTTTCTGATGATTATCCAGCATTGAAATTCCGCTGTAGCCCTGACTTTTTCCTTTTTTATAGTCCTCCTTCAAAGTATAATCGGTTCCGTCAAATTCCCAGTTCTCCCCGGTTCCATCGAACTTTACATGGGTATATGTGACCTTCCATTCCAGGAAAAGAGGTGCAAATGGCTGATTCCATACCGTTTCAATCGGCGCTTTTTCTTCACCGGTCTCAATGATATCTTGCGGTGGCTCGGTACCTATGATCAGAAAATCCGGATCCATCCCTCTAAAGTAACGCGGACCCGGAACCGCCTTCAGCACAAGCCCGGTTCTCACGCCACACGCCTGCCCGTATGAGCGGTAATATTCCCCTGCATCCTGGTCATCAGGCGGATGGGGCATATTCCGTCCGGCCGCCTTTACTTCCTCGTATAACTGCACCGTCTGCCGCATGAGACTTTTCTCTTCCAGGCCCAGAGCCTTTTCATAATCTTCAGGTCCCATATCCATCTCAATAAAATATTGATCCATCAGCACCTTCGAACGGTTACGTTTCCACCAGAGAAAGAAAATCTGCTCACGCTTAGAACTCAATTCTTCTTCCATCTCTTCAAACCGATTCAGACGCTCCAGAAGTTCTTTCTCAGTCTCCGTCAGCAGAACCTCTTGTTCCTCTTTGGATACAATCAGATATCTGGTACTGCCCCCTTCCCCCACGAATTTCAGATCATGTACGGTATTGCGAAGTTTTAAGTCTCCATCCGCAGCCTGCCTGTAATCCAAGAAATGGTGGAACAATGCTTTTAAAACCTCGTCCCGTTCCTCCTGTCTCTCAAGCGGCTGATCCGCGTGCCGCTGCCTGATGTATCCCCGCAGCGCTTCTTCAGGGCTTTGTCCAAGCGCCACATTCAGCCGCCGGCTGTCCTTAAGCGCCGTCAGGCTATCCTGATATTCCCCCGGCGCCAGTCCATTTTCATTCCAAAGCACCCGCCTCATACTTCCTTCCAGACAGATCTCCTCCTGATCAGAGAACCATCCGGCTACTGTATATGTAAATTCATGCCGTCCATCTCCGACACCTTCCATATCATCATAAAAGGATAAAATATTACTGTTATGCTCCACATATGCAGTAAATGCAGGATTTCCCCCGGCATCTGCTGTCAGGAACTTTATTCCTGCGGCACGCTCCTTCCACTGTCCGGCAGGAAAAAATACTCCCACATTCACAAAATATCCACCGCCTGGTACTGCCTTTACCGCCGGATTCTGACGGAACGGACAGGCTGAACCAGCCCATGCCTTCTTTACTTCCTCTGTAATAAAATACCGGCTGGAACGTGTTTTCATTACTTTCAGAAGCTCCTTATCCATACTTTGGGAAATCGGACAATCACTTTCCAGTATCCATGATTTTTCCGTCCCATTCCCGGTTCTCGTTATTTTCCACCTGTTTGGAATCAGGGGAAATCCATTCTTTCCTTCCTCACTCGTACGCAGTTCTCTGGGAAGTATAAATCTCAGATAGATCCCCTGCTTCATCACCGGAAGTTCTCCGCTTAGCCCATCCGGTTCCGGCGAAGAAAATTCGAGCAGAGAATCATAGGTGAACTTCCACCTGCGGAACACATGATTACTTAATACATATTTATCAGCCACCATCACCTCGATGGCCATCTGTTTTTTATCTCCCATCCTGCTTCTCCTCCCGTCTGAAAATCACACGATCACCGACTGTCAGAAACGGCCGGACAAATTCCGCTGAATTCTGCCCTGCTTTCATTGAAAGATCCATTACCCTCACCAAATAATCACGGAATTCATTGAATTCTGGTTCTGTTTTCATCTGAATAGATTCTTTTGGTTCAACAGCTCTGATCTCTGACGCTGCCCCGTCAAAAATTGCCAGAAGCACATATTCCGACAGCCGCTCCATCCGAAGAAGTGCAAGCGCATTCCCCTCCTGGTCTGCGGCTTTTAATTCCAGAGTGGGCCACCCACTGACAAGACTGCTCTTTATAATCATTCCGCTCATCGGCCCTTTCCTGCTGTACGGATGCTCCTCACCATACAGAGCGGCGCGGTAATTCAGCATCTCCTTTTCCACGGCATTTTTCATAAGCCCTTCCATCATTTTATTAAAATGATTCTGCCGG
Organism: uncultured Lachnospiraceae bacterium; assembly: GCA_900549995.1. Taxonomy (GTDB): domain Bacteria; phylum Bacillota; class Clostridia; order Lachnospirales; family Lachnospiraceae; genus UMGS1251. Next base: position 7,452 of record URQQ01000045.1, read on the forward strand.
CTGCAGTCCATTCCAAGGCTCATGGCACCATCCAGACAAGCAGAAAGCCAATTCTCATCAAGATAAAAAAAGCGGAGCGCTTCCATCGGAAGAAGATCTTGATGCGGGATGAGAAGATCAAATGATACTGGATACAGCAGATACAACTTTGCAAGCCATTCTGCCGCCGTCTTAATATCATTTTCAAGAAGCTCTGAAAGAAGATTTGGCTGTGTTTCCATCATATAGGCCAAGAGTTTTGTCATCTCCTCCGTGACCCTGGCCATTTCATCGTCCTTCTGATTCCATGAAAGCTTGTCAAACGGACAGGCCGCCCCGGTGCGCGCAAGAACTTCTCCTCCAAGCACATCTGTAAGCATCTCTTCCTTCTGCGGTGTCAGCAGATATTCTTTCACTTTTTCAGAATTAAGCCCGAGTATTTTCCTGCGGCACAGATCCGCCGGATTCTCTCCCTTTTTACTCTGCGAACATTCCTGCTGTGATTCCAGCAGAATCCGCTGCAAAAGAAGATCTGTCAGTTCCTTTCCACTTTGTCTGAGATTCTGCATCTTCTGTCCAAATACAATATCCTGAAGTGCTGCCATACGTCCCGCCTCCCATGCCGCCGCATAGGACAGATCAAATATCCCCTCTTCTGCATCGTAAATCATCGCTGAATCCGCGGTATAAAAGGGTGTCTCTTTCTTGTGATCAGGGAGTATTACCGGAACCAGAGGAGAACGGTACCATGAGATTCCTTCCTCCCCCGTACGTGTATGGTAAAGCATCGGAACATACCCCTGTTCCAGGCGGCTTCCGGCTGCTGTGCCATCCCAGGCCTTTGCGATGCGCAGCATAGAATCGGCCCCTGAAGCTTTATTCACCCGCTCGCAGAATTTCCGAAAACTAAGCGGCTCTGTCCCTGAAACTTCAAATGTCCATTCATCTAATACAATCAGATCCACATAGCTTTTTCCACAGTTATGCACATTTCCATCCAGCCTGTCCCACATTCCTTCCAGTGACACGAGACAGGCATGGTACTCATTCTCACCCTCCGGATCATAATCTGGAAGACGGTTACACATAATCACCGAGAATAGACCGTCCCTGTTGAGAGAAAGTTCCGCCTTATCTCCAATATATACCTGTCTGCAGTGGGCAAGAAGCGGCAGTTCTTTAAGTCTCGGGGCAATCCGGTCGAAATCTTCTGACTTCAGGCGCATGAAACGGCAGGGTGTTGCAGCCGCTTCCCCCCGGGTTAACTTAAGTGCCGGCGTTACCACATCTGGCTTATCTTTCAGAAATTCTCCCACGGTAATCTCATTGATCTTTTCGTATCCTCCGTCTGCCAGTTCCGCCTTTTTCACCATCAGAAGTGCAACAGCCGGTACCTCCCCCTTTCTTCCCTCTATCTGTGTCCAGGGGAATTCCGGCTCCTTACAGATGACATGTGCAATTGTATTCGTAAAACTTCCAGACTCACCAGGAAGCGGACAGCGGTTTACAACCAGATCTGTCTGTACAGAGAGCAGATTCGTTCCTACTCTAAACTGCTTTTCCTTCTTTATTTCTTCCCCGATCTGTCCACCCTTTTCATCCTTCAGATTCTGGAGTGTGCGAATCGTCCAGACTCCGTTCTCAAGCTTTGGAACCACAGCATTGTATAACACAAGATTCTCTCTCATGATTTCCCTCCCTTCCTGGCCATTTCTGTATTCTTCGAAAGTCCTGGCGCATCTGCATATAAGCCTTGCAGTTCTTCTGAAATTCCTGAAAAGCTTCCGGCAGGTCCACTGTATATATCACGTAAACTGCCGCAGATGTTCTGCCGTTTCTCCTGCTGTTTCGTGAATGCTATCTTCTTAAGTTCTGACATACTGTCACCATTCCAGTCAGCCTCATAGTCTGCTTTGGCTGCATCTGACCTTGTAAGCGGATTATCCATATAACATGTTCTCATCAGGTTTTCCCTGTAATCCTCAATCACAATCTGTCCCCTAAGTTCGGCCTTCGGAGATGTAATACGGGCACCGCCTGTTCTTCCCTTTACAAGCTCTGCGTCTGGCTTTAGCCCTCCTTTTACCGGACTCCCCCATAATGCTGCCGGATAATCATGAAGTTCTTGCTCTATTACAAATTCCTTCGTCCTGTCAGAATGATCCGGGCCGAGTATCATGACTCTGTAGTCTGAGTACACCTTGCCAATTCCCATTGGGCGGATTGAAATACTGCCGCCTGGAACTGCCGTCTCTGCGGACAATGAAAATTGTTGACTGGTCACAAGCCATTGGCTTTCTTTTGTCTCGCTTTCCATTTCTTCGATTCCTTCTCCACAGGTGATCCGGTGCCTTTCTTTCGAATCCGGCAGTAACTCTGCAAAACCATTCCAGTCAACGATCGGCGCAGCTCCTTCCTTCTTCTTACCAAAAGCTACCGAAAAGCTCAGTATGCTCAGATGAATTCTCGCCTTACCTCCGATTTCGGGTCCCCACAGGTTTAAATCGGCACCCACACTGAGTTTTAATGTTTTATGGCAGAAAAGCAGATTCAGCCTGAGTGAAACCCCAACTTCTATTCCCAACTGCACATCAAACCAGAACGGATGCCATTGAATCAGAATATCTGCATAAGCTATAAACCATGCTTTCAGGGACCCCTCGGCAAATAAAAATTCCAGACGTCCTCCGGCCATAATACAAGATGGCGTCACTGCCAGATATGCCTCTCCTTTTACATCAATACAGCTGCTGACCTTCCAGTATATCCCAATCCTTGGTACATTAGGATAATGTTTCGGTATAAGGAATGATGGGTGGTATCCCCCGACTGTCAGGACGAAATCTCCTGCATGTCTGTTTTTCCCAAACCAGAGGTAAAAGGCAGCGCCTCCCCTGATCCTGCAGTCTGGGTGCATCAAAAAAGACTGCTCTGAAACAGCGGCATCAATCGTAAGGCTTCCTTCTTCCGGTTTTAAAACCGCTGCCAGCAGTATCTTCAGGAAGACATATGCTTTTTTCGGAGGTGCATTCTGAGGCAGTAAAAGTTCTGCCGTTCCCAGAAGACCGATCACAATGTCTCTGCCAAATGCCAATGTCAAAAGCATTCTTCCGGTAACCAGTCCGTTGGAGCGAAACTCGATTCCTGCTGCCGCCCAGTAATCTTCACTGCTGACAGACAGCCACTCCTTTCCTCCAGACCTTCCTTCCAGCTGATCAAGCACCTGCATTTGATTTTCATTTTTACATGCAAGCAGGGGGAATTTTTCCACTTCAGTAATATCCGGCAGTACGAGGCGTCTTTTGATTCCCATTCCGCCCATCAGCCCTGTGATAGTAAATGCCGGAATCCCTCCAAGTACAGCCGCACATCTGACGAATAGAAAAAAGCTGGTTGTGCCATCTTTTAAAAGTATATAGGAAGCCATCCCCTGCATCTGCCACTTGGCTGCCTTTACAGACACGGTCCCGTCAAACTGGGTTCTGATCTTCCCATCTGAAGGTGTGACCTGATAAATCCCTCCCGATACAGAAAATACCGGTGATTCGTACCCCAGAATTAATCCCCGAAGTCCTCCGGTAAGCATATTTTTATTAAAGTCGTATCCTGCCAGGAATTCCTTACATTCAACTGAAACCGGCCCAAGTGTAAGCCCGGCATCTATCACCGCAGCGGCAATTCCATCCGCACATTTCACGCCCACTCTGCTGATATGTACACTGCCAATCTGCTTATTTACACTGATCCAGCGAACTGTCTGGTCATTCTCATCTGCCGGACTTTCTGGATTCTCACTTTCATAAACATCCTCAATGCCGGCAGTCTGGTTCCCTTCCGGCAATGTCTCCTTCTCTTTTTTCTCCTTTTCATAGTTGGAATACTTCACGATCCATTTTAAGAGTACAACTTTCCCCTCCCGGTATCTGACCGTCAGTCCCTGATCCGTATATTCAAATTCTTCCGGCAGCAGATCCACCAGAAGCGGAATAGAATCAACAGATAATACATCTTCCATCGTAAGTGCTGCCTCAAGATCCACATGAAATTCTCTGCTGTCTGTGTGATACTCTACAAACAGGCTTTGAAGGCTCACAGCATTCAGAAATTCCGGAACCAAAACAGGTACTGCAAGCCTGGCTGCAAATTCTAACACCTGCCTGACTGTAATTCCATTGGGTACTCCGATTCCCCCTTGCAGAACCCATACATTTTTTTCACTCTCATAAGATACACCTGCTTCGATGGATACCCCGCCCTCCAGGACGATTTTCCCTTCCACACAGAGCGCAATTCCCTTCTCTTTCCCGTAACCGATTATGAGTGTGAGATCTTCAAGTTCTACTCCCGCCACTTGAAAACTTCCTGTCATCGCGCAGCGCAATTCATATTCCTTCCTCGAAAAATCCATCTCAAGAAAGCAGCCCGTAATCATCAGTGATTTCAGTGTCTCGAAATCTCCGGGAATTCCCATCTCTTTTAAAAGCTCCCCCACAGAAAATTCCTGCCCCCGCCACAGCCTGCCGCTTAACAGTGGATTCGGACCCTGGAATCTGACATCCAGTTCCATGTTCCACAGCGTGAGCTTCGTCTGTATCATGAATCCAGCAATGCCGCCGCTATGATCAATTTCTATGCGTGCACCGCTAATTGCCACATCAACCGGGCATCCAAGTTCCTCCAGCCAGGAAATATCTGTCTCTGGAATGCTGGATTTTGCTGTCCATATTATAAAATCTTTAAACGACGGAAAGATTTCTTCTGCAGATCCAATCTGGACTTCTATTGAATCAGACTGGCTAAGGTATACTTCGGCTGTCATCCCTATGCCTGCGATTTCAATCATCCCCGAAAGAATTATCTGCTCCATCAGACCCATTCTTACGATAGCAAATCTTGGCTGTGAAAGACTTAAAAAACCTTTTATTACCTGGATTTCCTTATCCCAGGTAACCATACAGCATTCCAGATAACTCCCCCCTTCTTTAAACAGGGTAATGGATGCCTCGATCATCAGTGTTTCAAGCCCTTTTTGCAGAATCTCTAAAAATGGCGGAAGCTCTGCCACAAATGGCAGAAATTCAGGTGTTCCCTGCCCTGCAATTTTCAGATAACTGTTTTCCTGATCTTTCCCCATCAGACAGGTAAACGGTAATCCTGATTTTAGAAAAGAAACCGAATTACCTTCTCTTACAATTTCCAGTGTTTCACACTTCTTTGCACTTAATATTGCCTGAAACCACCGGGGAAGAACAGGTACATCTTCTGGTATCACAAGCTGTGCTGACGTTTCATTAAAGAACAGCTCTAACGCACTTTGTTTATTTCTTAACTCCTGCATATAAAACTTCCTCTCATCGCAAAAACAAATTTTTATTTTCTTTGTAAAATTTTGATTTCCCGTTAATTTGTTGACAATTTTCTCGCTTTTTATCAATTATTTTAATTATAGCAGACTTTTTCCTCTTATTATATTTGTTATTTTGAAACATTTCGACAAATTTCTACAACTGCGAGCGTTTTTCTGAATGTAAACAGGATGGTTTAAAATTAAAAAAAGCATCTGCCGCTTTGGACAAATGCTAATGATTTACACTAATTAAACACATCTTTAATATCTTCACCGCTTTTTCCTGTCCTACTTTCCAGCAATTACAGCGGCAGATCTCTTTTACTAAACCGAATAATCCCAATCCCCATAAGAAAAAGCCCCACAGCGTACAATACCGCACATGTCACCCAGGCTTTGGCATCCCCTGCACTTAATCCATCTACATTAAACAGCGTCAACGGGGTAATGTATTTCACGTTCTCGAATTTCTCTCCGACCTGTGATATCATCTGTACCAATACCGAATAAACCACTACTCCCGTACTAATTGCAGAAGAGTTTTTCGACTCATTGAAGAAACAAGATGCACAGAAACACGCTCCTCCAAAAAATACCAGAAGCCCCAGCAGTCCAATATTTACCCGGAGGAATCCCTGTATGTCCATTTCTCCCGGAAACAGTATTTCCCCAACTGCAAGGATGAGTACCGTACAATACACCACCATAACCAGTAAGGTCAACAACATGAAAATTCCCTGAGTCAGCACAATCTTGCGCCGTTTTTGTGGTACTGCCAGCAGATATGCCATGGAACCATTGTCTACATATTTCGCAACCAGCCTGTTTGACAAAATGATAATGTAAACTCCCGGAAAAGCCACAAGCAGGATTCCATACAGATAACCGGTAACAAATTCCAGCAGAGTCGTTCCTACATCTGCCATTCCAAATGCCGCAAACATCTGCGGCATACTCTCAGCCATCATGTTCAGGCTGTCTCCAAGCTTCGGATCGAACATCATTGTAATCATCACAGAATAGAGACTTAATACCCCCAGAAAAATAACGAGCAATACCCAGTTGGATCTGATTTCTTTTTTTAACAATGTAACATTCATGATTTATCCGCCTCCTCACCATAAAAATGCATAAAGAACTCTTCCAGGCTTTGCGCACGCACTTCCAGATCAATCACCGTAAAGTCACCTGCCTTTTTTACGAAGGAATCCAGATCTCTTCCTACTTCTGCAGTCACCCTTTTCCCGCCTGCCTGATAAGAAGCCTTGGGAAATTCAGCCGCAAATGCTTCTGCCATAACCGCTTCTTTGAATGTCACTTCTATAATTTTCTTGCGTCCCTCTTTCAGCTTCTCCATCTCTTCTACCGTTACAATCCTGCCATCCCGGATGATTGCTGCTCTGTCGCAGGTCCTCTCGATTTCTTCAAACATATGGGAGGACATGAGAATTGTTTTTCCTCTTTTTTTCTCTGACAAAACCAATTCCACAAAACGATTCTGCATCAGTGGATCCAGTCCGCTTGTCGGTTCATCGAGTACCAGTATACTTGCATCCTGATTCATAAATGCACAGACAATTCCAATTTTCTGTTTCATTCCTTTGGACATCTTTTTCAGTTTGCCACTTGCATTCAGGTCAAACATTTCCATCAATTCATTTGCACGTCCCAGATCCTTCATTTTCTTCATTTTTGCCACAAAATGTATAAACTCCATACCGCTCATGGAATCGATAAATGCTATCTCTCCCGGCAGGTAACCAAGTGATTTCTGAATCTGATCTGTCTCTTTAAAACAATCCATCCCCTGAACTGACAGACTGCCGCTGTCCGGTCTGATGAATCCCATCAACTGCCGGATCGTCGTCGTCTTGCCGGCTCCGTTGGGTCCGAGGAACCCAAGCACTTCTCCTTGTTCGACCGTAAAGCTTATATCAAAAACCCCACGCCCTTGACCATAATCTTTCGTGACATGACTGATATCAATTACGCTCATAGATACTCCTCCTTATAATAACACTTTTTCCAGAAATCAAAGACTTCCTGAAACTCTTCATTCCATTTATCAGGATCCATATTGCCGATCTGCATCTGCTGACGCATATATCCGTCTGCCGCCCAGATCATCGTCTTGAGGAACATTTTCACATCCACTTCCTTGCGAAACTTCGAGTAGTCAAGTTTTAAAAGCAGATACCTGGCGCTGCCTCCAAGAAGATCTGACATTTTAACAGACAACTCTTCTTTAAGCTCCGGATTATCTTCATAATATGCCTGAAGCGAGAAATGGTATAAATATCTGTATCGTTTGCACGCCTGGCACTTTTCCGCAAGAGACTCACGGAAAATATCAATCAGATCTGTTTTTTCCCATACTTTCGACCGATTGACAAGCTTCATGCTGAACTCTATCACATAATCTACCAGAAAAAGATAAAGTTCTTTTTTATTCCTGAAATAATAAAAAAGCAGCGATTTGGATATCCCCGCCTTCTCCGCAATCTCAGATGTCGGCGCCTTTTTGTACGAATTCTTTGCAAATACTTCTAATGCGGCATTTAGAATCCGGTCCTGTTTCTCCTGCGGAAGTTCAAAATATTTCTGATTCATATTCTCTCCATCTCCCAGAGCGTGTTTGAAAATTGCTTTATGGCAGCTGTGCGTCACACTTTGTGGGAGATTCTCCTCAAATGAAGGCGGCGTAGCGGGCTACGTCAACTGAATTTGAGGCGAATATACCGCAAAGTGGGGCGTGCAGCTGCCATGAATGAATTTTAAAACACGCTCCAGATCGGTCAATAAGTTTTCCTTATCATAATCCCATTGACCGATTTTGTGAAGACCCTTTTACATCTTTAATTTAAGTTCTGCCAGAGCGTGTCTGAAAATTTTGTCAATCTGCAAGGCGGAGGATGGAAGTGGAGTGGTTCCTCCGCTGACTGACGACAACGCAGCAGATTGTAAAACAGGCAGTGCTGTCACTACGGTTTCTGACCGGATGGAGTACTATCCCCATGGATGAAAAAGTAATTGCTAATCCTGGTCTCCAGCAGTATAATGAAATCTATCTTTGAAAAATGAACGTCACCATATATAATGTAGAGACTAGAGCGTGTTCGCTGTAGCTCCAAGCCCTAAAAGGAGAAAACCAGATAATGAAAACAGCTATTTTATATGCATCAAGAACTGGCTCTGCACAATTGTGTGCCGAGTATATTGCTTCAAAATTATCGGATTGTTCACTGTTTAACCTTGAAAAAGAGACTCCCAGTCTGTCTGGATATGATGTGGTATTGATCGGTTCTGGTATCCGCATGGGAAAATTATATGGTTCTGTAAGAAAATTTTTAGTGAAAAACAACCAGGTTTTATCTTTAAAAAGAACCGTTATTTTCCTCAGTAATTTTTACCCCGATACTGTTTCGAAAACACTTGACAAAAATGTGCCGAAAAATTTACTTGAAAATATCGATGTTCTTATCTGTGGCGGCAAAGCGCCGTTTAGTATCACACTCAACATTAACTGGATGAAATGTGATGAGATCGATCATTTTCTGGCGAAGCATAACCTTACATAGACAGCACACCTTTAAAAGCGGAGGATCTCCAGACCGGAAATCCCCCGCTTTTTTATTTCTGTTATTCGTCTATTGTTCCATCCCAGCTGGAAACTTTTGTTGCTTTCTTTTCTTCTTCGTCAAACCAGCGTGTTGTCACAACTTTCCCTTCTGTGTAGAAGCGGTATCCGTCTTTTCCGAGGCAGTGCAGATCACCGAAGAAGGACTGTTTGTGTCCGTTGAACGGGAACATACCTACCGGAACCGGAATTCCTACATTGACACCAACCATTCCGCCGTCTGTCTGGCTTGCAAATTTCCTTGCATAATAACCGCTCTGTGTAAAGATGACAGAACCATTTGCAAACGGATTGGCATTCATGATCTGAATTCCTTCTTCGAAATCTTTCACACGTTTGATGCACAGTACCGGTCCAAAGATTTCTGTATCTCCGACAGTCATTCCTGGTTTTACATGGTCAAGAATGGTAGGTCCTACATAGTAACCGTTCTCATATCCGTCTACCACAACATTTCTTCCGTCTAACACAACTTCAGCGCCCTCATCAATTCCCGTCTGGATCCAGTTCAGAATAGACTGTTTATGAGATCCGTTGACCACCGGCCCAAGTTCTGTCTCCTGTGCGTAAGCAGGACCGACTTTCAATGCCTTTGCTTTCTTCACAATCGCTTCTACCAGTTCATCTGCGATGCTTTCCTGTACAACAACAACCGGAAGTGCCATACAGCGCTCACCAGCACATCCAAATGCCGCATTGATGATTCCTGCTGCTGTTCTTTCGATTGGAGCATCTTCCAATACAAGCGCATGGTTCTTCGCTTCACAGAGTGCCTGCACACGTTTCCCTGATGCTGCAGCGGAAGAATAAATATGTAATCCGACTTTTGTGGAACCCACGAAGGAGATTCCTTTGATGTCCGGGTGTGACAGAAAGATTTCTGCTTCATGTCTGGAACATGTCACAATGTTGATGACTCCGTCCGGAAGCCCTGCTTCTTTATAAAGTTCTGCAATTCTCATACATGTCTGCGGTGTAAATGTTGCAGCTTTGATTACGATTGTATTTCCGCATGCGATACACATCGGTGTCATCCATCCCATCGGGATCATGGCCGGGAAGTTAAACGGTACAATTCCGGCAAATACACCAAGCGGTTCACGGTACATGACTGTATCAATTCCTGAAGAGGCATCCATCAGGCTCTCACCCATCATTAATGACGGTGCGGCAATCGCCTGTTCTGTACCTTCTTTTGCTTTCAGCACATCCCCTTTGGCATCACCGAGCGCTTTTCCGTTTTCTGTTGCAACCAGCTCTGTCAGTTCATCCATATGCTCTACCAGCAGGTCTCTTAATTTGTAAAGTATCTGGACACGTTTGATCACCGGAGTTGCAGCCCATCCCGGAAATGCTGCTTTGGCAGATGCAATTGCTTCTTCCACTTCGTCTGGTGTACAGCATGGCACTTTGGCAATCACTTCTCCTGTACTTGGATTATATGCGTCTGTGTATTTCTCTGTCTTTGATTCTTTGAATTCTCCGTTCACTAAATATTTTAATGTTTTTACTTCTCCCATTTTCATATCCTCACTTTCTGGTACTTACGTGTTATCGTTTGGGTAATTCTTTGTTATCTTTACGATGATATTACCACTAACATAACCATAAGTCAACTGTTATTTGATATTTTGCACAATTTATTGTGATATTTTTTGCACATATTTGTTATATTTTTATCAATTTACAGTCCGATGATGCTACCATCAAAATCCAGGAATTACACATGATATGATGCCAGGGACAAATGGACATCCCCCAATATAAAAGGATGTTCCAAGCCCAAATATCTGGCTTAGAACATCCCGTATTTCTCCGGCTTTCTATAAAGATCCGGATTCCTGATATAGTGATTTAATTTTTATGCCGGAAGCGTTGCCCTGATCAATGATTTATGATCACCTTTTGATAATTCTTTGACTTTTTCCGGATCCAGTCCCATCGCTTCTGTGATCCGGCGGCCATACTCTTCATCCGCCCAGAGACAGTGTACGGCATGGCGGTACTTGATATTTTCACTGACTGCCTGAATATTCCGCGCTGTGTTCTCAATAAGTAAGGCACGTTTCTCCTCCGTCATTACCCGCCAGAGATCACCGCCGGCTCTAAAGCAGTCGTCTGTCGGATCATCCTGGGGATCGTAAGCATAGAGAGCGCCCGAAAGGTCTAACGGCGGCTCCATCACTTCCGGCTGTGCTGCCCATTCTCCCTGGCTGTTAGGACTGTAAGCAGGCGCTCCGCCATAATTCCCGTCCGTACGCATAAAACCGTCGCGATGGTAATCATGTACCTCACATTTCGCCCGGTTAACCGGGATTTGGTTATAGTTTACTCCAAGGCGGTAACGCTGCGCATCCCCATACACAAACAGCCGGCCCTGAAGGAATTTATCAGGAGAAAACCCAATTCCCGGAACCACATGGGCAGGGGTAAATGCTGCCTGCTCAACTTCCGCAAAATAATTCTCTGGATTACGGTTCAATTCCAGAACTCCGACTTCATGAAGCGGAAATTCAGCATGTCTCCATATTTTCGTAATATCAAATGGATTTTCATAGTGGTTCTTTGCCTGCTCTTCTGTCATAATCTGAACATACATTGTCCAGCGCGGATAATCCCCTGTTTCAATCGCCGTATACAGATCACGCCCATGGCTTTCCCTGTCTTTGGCAATCATCATTTCTGCTTCCTCATCGGTCAGATTTTTAATTCCCTGCTGTGTTTTAAAATGGAACTTACACCATACACGTTCATTTTTCTCATTATAGAAAGAGAACGTATGCTCCCCAAAGAAATGCATGTGCCGGAATGTGGCCGGAATCCCTCTGTCCGACATGACGACAGTTGTCTGGTGGAACGTCTCCGGAAGGAGTGTCCAGAAATCCCAGTTATTCTGCGCTGATCGCATGCCTGTCCGCGGATCACGTTTTACCGCACGGTTTAAATCCGGGAAATTATGTACATCCCGCAGGAAAAAGGTTGGGGTATTGTTGCCTACCAGATCCCAGTTGCCTTCCTCTGTATAAAATTTCACCGCCACACCGCGGATATCCCGCTCTGCGTCCGCAGCTCCCCGCTCTCCTGCGACTGTGGAAAATCTAAGAAACAGCTCCGTCTCGGCACCTGGCTGCAGAACTTTTGCTTTCGTCCACTGTGAAATATCATGTGTTACTGTAAGCTTTCCATAAGCGCCCCATCCTTTTGCATGCATCCGGCGTTCCGGGATAACTTCGCGGTCAAAATGTGCCAGCTTTTCCAACAGCCATACATCCTGAAGCGCTACCGGACCCCTGGGACCTGCGGTTAATGAATGTTCTTCTGCAATCGGCGCCCCTGCCTCATTTGTTAATTTCTTGTTTTCTTCCATTTCGTACTCCTTTCTCAAGTGTTATCCAGTTACATTTCTATAGCTTCAGACACATGACGAGCATCCACATGTACGCACAGGTCTTTGGCAGCATAAGCATTCCCACGGCGGGATACCGGTTCGCCCACAGAACGACCGGAAAATAAAAGAGAAAACTAAGCAGCACTGCAAGCCACATCCAGACAAGCCCTAATTCCTGCCCTCTGTTTGCAAAATACAGGCACACCGTCATAATCCCTATAAGAAAAAACGGGATATTACGAAGAATTGCGAACATCTGGGGCGGATATCTGTCCAGCCAGCAGTTCTGTGGTGCCAGACAAAGCAGGATTCTTATGATCGCCAGACTATAGATCAAACAAGTCCACATTCCTGTATTCTCCAAAAAGTAATATCTCACTCCAATATTCCACAACAGAAGATAAAAAACAGTCATTGTGATGGAAGTGATCTGTTTGCCTCGGCCCAGAGATGTCCGAAACGCTTCTTCTTTCTGTGTATGTATCACCATGATACGCGGCAGCAGGTGAAATGCATCTCCTCCTCCCAGAATCAAAGCCATAATACCCGCCAGAAGTCTGAGGCTTCCACTTTCAGCTGTCGCTATCAGCCATACACCAATCACAAGAGTTAGTGCTAAATAAACAACATCAAATACTGCTTCATATAATCCAAATACTCTCTTCATAGTGCCAGGACCTTTCCTACCGCATTTCTAATATCAATAATTATTACTATTATTACAATATCAGTTATGGAAGATATTGTCAATAAAAATATAGAAAAAGGAATCCTGATTTGCTATAATTCGCCCATCCAGGATTCCTTCTTATATAGTTCATTGATTCTGCACTCTTCCGGGAGCTGATCAGACCTGAGGTCTGCCCGCAGGTTAGTCTGTTTCCACATCCGGCTTCTTTCGGATTCTATCTCACGACAGACACCCTTTCTTTCGTCTATGTCCGTCCTGCTATAATTTTGCTTCTGCCAATAAAAACTCCAGCTCGTCCGCACGCTTTTCAACAATTTTATCCACATTCTTAACCAGTTCCAGCAGAACCTCTATCACCGCTGTCTCACTTAGATGATTATAGTTTTTATAATAGTCAAACCTGGAAGTATCGCCTTTGGAAAGCAAGACGTAATCTGCTAATTCTCCTAACTTGGAATTGCTGTATTCCGTAATGGCAATTACCTTCATCCCCTTCTTTTTTGCGAGTTCAACCCCCTGAATGACTGTTTTGGTAATTCCCGATTTTGATATGGCAACTACCAGATCATCTTCATCAGCAAGGTTAATTGTATTCAGATAATAATCTGCAAGTCCACTGTATGTAGATTTAATTCCAATTCTCCCCAGGCAGAATCCCATATGTTTTGCCAGAGTTCCTGTATCTCCCGCTGCAATCACATGCACTTCGTGGCAATTGTCAATCAGTCGTGCGCAAGTGCTCATAGCCTCCAGATCCATCTTGCTGCTCAAGTTCATCATGATATCCGCGTATTTGCGAAATATACCATCAACAATATTGGCCGGGTCGCTGTCCCTCTTTTCTTCTCTTCCAATCATTCCCATATCACGGGCGAGCATGGTACGAAACGGCCAATAACCTGTATATCCAGCGTGCTTGCACATCCTTACGACAGTTGCCTCGCTCACTTTACTTGCCATTGCCAATTCTTTAACTGTATACTCTATCACCTGATTCGGATGCCTTAACACACAATCTGCCACTTTTCGCTCAGTAGGGGAAAATGCTTGATAGTGTTTTTGTATATTATCGATCACACCTATTTTACTCATATTTTCATATTCCTTTTTGTGTAATTTGAAATTGCCGGCATCTTGTAATTTCTGGTCTGTCCTTTGCTGAAACGGTGCCATGGAAATATTTCCCTACAAACATTATATCTATAATATACAACTAATTCAATTGTGTTTTAAGACTTTTAATACTAGAACCGGCAAAGGGTCTTCATTCTTTCCTCCACATATGGTATCAGCCGTGACCGTACATACTCCGGCATATTGATAACCTTTACCGGATCCGGATTTTTTTCATTTTCCTTGACAAATTCTGCCACAGCGTCATAATAAATGCCCAGGAATTCTGTCCCCAGGTTAAACTTTCGGATTCCCTTTGAAAACGCAGTCAAGAGCTGTTCATCCGGGATTCCGCTTCCGCCGTGGAGTACGAGCGGAACATCTACTGCAGCATGAATCTCTTCCAGCCGTGTGATATCAAGATGAGGAGTATCCTTATACTCTCCATGAGCATTTCCTATAGAAACCGCCAAAGAATCTATCCCTGTCGCATGACAGAATTTATGTGCCGCATCTGCTTTCGTGTATAAGTCCTCATTATTGTTATCAGCATTTGCTGCAATTCCCACATGTCCGATTTCCCCCTCCACGATCGCTCCTAACTCATGAGCCTTGTCTACAACCTCTTTTGTAAGAGAAATGTTCTTATCCAGATGATTCATGGAACCGTCCATCATGACAGAATGAAAGCCCTTACGGACTGTATGGAGAATTGCATCATATGTGTAATCGTGATCCGCATGTAGTCCGATTGGAACCTTTACTTCTTCTGCCATTTCTTTTACCATTGCTGCAAACCCGCCAAAATTACACGTCTTCTGTATCGTCGCATGTTCCGGATACAGCATGATGATTGCTGGTGTATTTGTCTTTTCCGCCGCATATACAACAGATCTTGCCATCGTATCATCCATACAGATGAATGCTATCGCTGATGTATTCCTCTCTTCTGCCATCTTTAAAATATTTTCTACTCTCTCGTACATAATATCATCCTTTCTTTTACAATCTTATGAGAAACTCAACTGCTCCTGTTTATAAACGCTGGTCTAAGGTCAGCCGGGGCAGCAATCCTCCTGCAAAGAAGTCTCCCAGACCGACAACCGTAGGGCTCTTAACAAAACTCAAATCCTTGCATGGAAGGCTGCATATGTCATCCCCTGCTTTCTCTTCAATCCTTCTGCTAAACAATACACCTTCCCTTATGTCAGCCATCCTGCCAGTTTCTTTATACTCGTTTCTGCCAAAATCATCTCCACACCGGAAACGTGTAGCCGCCATGGTAATGCCTCCTTCCAGGGCGTGTTTATATTTTCGGGCATCTTTTCCGTAAGTCAGGGCCCATGCGCTTGAGTGGACGAGAAGTGTCGGGATGCGTATCTTCTCATACACTTCTTTCACCGCCCCCAGTACCTCGTCCACATCGAGAATGTTAATTCTCCTCTGAATATATTCCTGAAGCTCATCTTCATTCATACTCAGAACATCCACCACTTCCCGCAGAGCCTGATGTACGTAGATACGGAAATCTTTGCGGATGTAGCATCCATCCTCCATAACAACTATTGTCTTCTCAGGCAGCGTCTGAAGCAGGCTGCGTGTTCGCCTCATGCGGTCTTTAAGGACATCCTCCATAAGGATTTCGCTGAAGCAGGATAACAAAAATACCTCGGCATCCTGTATCATCGGCGCATAATCTGCAGATATTTCTATGTTCAGACTATCAATATCTCTGGAAAACATCACCCGGTTCTCCCTGGGGGTGGTAAAGTCAATATCATTTGCACAAATGCACACTCCGCCGGGATATGAGAGAATGACATGCGGATATATTTCTTCCCTTGCCTGTTTTACTCCCACCATGTAATGAATTTCTTTTGGCAGAAGCTCTTTCATATACTTGTTGAAGCAGCAAAGCTGTATCGTGCTTTCATACCCGATTTTACTGATTGCAATCGCTGCACGTGTCGCTGTACCCCCAATGGTGACACGGTAATCAAATCGTTTTGCAAAGTCCAGACAGATCTGATTCGTATCAGGCACCAGCTCACCTCCCATTCCCTGTTTCATATGCCAAAGACATGCTATAAGAAGGCTGCGTTCAGAGTCAATCGGATTATCTCCGGATGTGATTTCTGCGTCCCGAACCCCAAACTCCCGGATCATCTGTTCCACTACTTGTGCGTCCCATGTCATTTCAAAATCGACGCACGTATGAAACCCTAATGCTATCTTCTCTCCCATTTTCCCATTATTCCTTTCTGTCTTACTTTCAATTACATTATCCCTTCACAGCTCCGGAAGACATTCCCGCTATAAAGTATTTCTGGAAGAATATAAATAAAATCAGCACCGGAAGAGAACCCAGAAAACTCATTGCCATCATCTGGCTCCAGTCGTACGTATGCTGTCCCATCAACATGTTAATTCCAATAGGAACCGTACGCATAGCTGTAGTCTGCGTAAGTGCCAGTGCAAACAGATACTCATTCCAGGCCTGCATAAATGTATACATTCCCACTGAGACAAGTCCCGGAAGGGATACCGGCACAAGGACCCTCCAGAGCGCCTTCATACGGGAACCTCCGTCAATCATGACAGCCTCATCCAGATCCGTGGATATCGTATTGAAATATCCGGTAATCATCAGAATACAATATGGCAGTGTAAAGACCAGATATGTAAGGATCAATGCCCAATATGTATTAAACAGTTTCAACCCCACAATCAGGCTTAAGTATGGTATCAAAAGCACAATTGGAGGAATTGCCTGCACACTTACAATTAATGTATTAATCAGGCCCTTCAGTGGAAAGTCAAAACGGCTGAACGCATAAGCCGCCAGAATCCCGATGATCAGCGTCAGGACAACCACAACTGCTGATACAAAGTAACTGTTTATAAAATACCGCACTTTTTCCGAATTCGTCAAAATCTCCATATAAGAACGCAGGCTGAAAGATTCATCAATAAATGAAGGCGGCCATGAAAATATCTCTGTGTTAGATTTCAGAGATGATATAAACATCCACAAAACCGGGAATCCAGCGAAAGCTCCGCCCATGATGAGTAAAATACTCAAAATCACCTTCACCGGCTTCTTGTAACTTCCTACCATGTCTATTCCCTCGCTTTCTTTTGCTGCCTGACATAAAAAATAGCTGTAATCACGCATACAATCAGCAAAAGCACAGCCACTGCAGATGCAAGTCCATACTGACTGCTGTTAAATGCCAGCTTATATATATAGATGCTAAGAGTCTGCGTCGAATTGACCGGTCCTCCTCCTGTCATCATCCAGATAACCGCAAAGGACTGAAGCGTCCAAACGAAGTCCAGCATTGCGATACTGATCAAAATAGGCTTAACCTGAGGAATGGTTATATGCCAGAACGATTTCCACTTTGTCGCACCATCAAGCGCAGAACTTTCGTACAAATCCTCTGATATTCCCTGTAATCCAGCCAGAATACTAATCATATAAAATGGATAACCACACCATATATTTACAAATGTAATCGTCGCAAGAGCAACGTTTTGATTACTCAGCCACTCCGTATCCTTTGTCGCCAAATTCAGGAGTGAAAGCAGATAATCCACAATTCCCGCTGGCTGCAGCATCAGTTTCCACAGGATTGCAATAACCGAGGCTGTAAATACCCAGGGAAGAACATAGATAACCCTTGCAATTGTCTTTGTCCTCGTTTTAAAATACTTCGTATTAAGCAGAAGTGCAAAGCACATCCCAAGAACGATGTGTGCCGCCACACTCACAACAACAAACATAAATGTAACCTTCACCGCACCTAAGAACTCACTGTCCGAAAGGATTTCCTTATAATTATCAAGTCCCACTAAAACAGGATCCGCCACCACAATCGCATTATTCTGAAATGAATATTTCACAATCATGCAAATGGGAACGACCAGCAGGATCAGCATTAAGATCACTGTTGGAGACAGATATAAATATGGCGTAATCTGCTTTTTAAATTTTAATCTGCTCTTATTTTTCATTCGCTTATCTCACTCCATCCATTCTCTACTGTAAGAGAAAATGGAGCCACAAGAACAATGACTCCATTTTCACAACACATCATAGCATTGCAGGTGCCGTAAGGTTAGCTTCTGACATTTCTGTCTCCTCCGGGTATCCTCCTTTGACTTGGATGTTGATTTTTCGTCTGCTTACTTGCTGTATACCTTATCAATATCTGTTTGTACATTCCCAAGGAAAGTGTCTTCATCCTGTTTGCCATCCATATACTGTACCAGCTCATTAATGTAATCTGTCATGATTGCGTTTGCTTCTTTCATACCCGTAAATTCATTAATGGGATAACCAGCCTGATACATATCATAGATATCCTGGAAGACTTCATCTGCATCACTGTAATCCGGTTTCGCAAGTGTGCTGTTCGGAAATGCAGACTGCGTTACAGCCAGGTCTGCACAAATGGACCCGTCTTTGCCATCCTCCCCGCTCAAAAGATATTCTATAAACTTCATCGCTTCTGCTTTATGTTCACTTTTTTCCGTTACACCAAGTGCCCAGCTGGCAACACACATTCCCTTATCTCCTGTGTAATCGTCCTTGATCGGGATCGGAGCTCCTGTGATATTCATATCTGGCGCCTCCTTGCGGTAAGAAGTGAGCAAGGCCGCAGAATTAATATGGAAAGCAATCTCGCCGCTGCAGAATTTGGAAGACATATCAGCCTCAGTAAGTGAGCTCATACCTGGATAAATATATCCCTTATCATTCAATCCTTTCATATACTCTGCAAATGCTTTCATATCCTCATTATCAGAAATATTGTAATTACCGTCCTCATCCTTGATCTTGATACCAGAAGCCCATGCAAATCCCATGTAAGAGTTCTGGATTCCAGATGGGGATGTTGTATCCAGATTCAGTGCAAATGGATAGTATCCTGCATCTTTAATTTTCTGACATGCCGCCTCAAATTCGGACCAAGTCTTTGGAAGTTGTGCAACTCCTGCTTGATCAAGGATATCTTGGTTTGCATACATGGGATAAGCAAAGTTTACAACCGGAACCGCATATGTAGAACCATCTACCTGCCATTCGCTGTCAATAATATCCTGATCAAATCCATCATCATCCATCAACTTTGACTGATTTGTCAAAATACCCTGATCTGCAAAGTCATATACCCAGCTGCTGTCCACACTGACAATATCCGCCACTGTCCCAGTAGTTGCCCCAGAGGTAATCTGCGTCTTTGTATCCGCAAATGGCGCACTCAGCAGTTCAATCTTTACGCCAGTCTTTTCTTCATATTTATCCACGATATCCTGTACGTAACCCTCCGGACATTCCACTGCCCACCATTGCTGCCATTTCAGTGTAACGTTCTTGTCATCATCGCCTTTCGATTCTCCTCCAGAACCGTTTCCGCAGGCAGCAAGCCCCATCACCATGGTTCCAGCCAATGCTACAGATATGCCCTTCTTCATCCATGTTCCTTTTTTCATACTATTCCTCCTTTTCTTTCAGTTTTTCTGAAATTTTATATCACAATCATATCAATTGTGAAATTAAATGTCAATCTGTATTTGAAACAAAATTTCATTTCATCTTTTTTTATAAATATAGTTTCAAGTTTTTGTGCAATATTATTTCTTTGTGAAATGCCACCTGTTTTCTATGAACATTTTTATTAAAGGATTCTCCGACAGAAAAATTTTAATTTATTAAAAAAGCCAGACAGCAGTTCCCTTTCCGGGATCTGCTGCCTGGCTTTTGTGAAATTACCATTTAACAATTTAAAACGGAGGCTTCGTAAACTCAAACCTTATTTATTACCAGAGGTTTCTGTAAATTTGTTTTACATCTTCTTCTGTAATCTCTTTCTGTGTATTCTGCGGACTTCCGCTTTCCATGGCATCATGTGCCATTTTGTCAATCACTTCAAAGAATTTCTCTTTGTCAATTCCAAACTCTTCTAACGAAGGAGTTTCCAGTTCTCTGCAGATTGCATCAACTGCTTTCAGGAATTTCTGGCTTGCTGTCTCATCAGAATCTGTCTCCTGTGCGACATTGATCGCTCTTCCAAGGTCAGCAAATCGTCCCATCGCGCCATCCAGCACAAAGCTTAAGCATTCTTTCAGAAGCATTGCGTTAGACAGACCGTGTGCCACGTGGAATAACGCACCGATCGGACGGCTCATTCCGTGTACAATCGTTACAGATGCATTGTTAAATGCAATTCCTGCTTCTAAAGCTGCAACTGCCATCTGCTCTCTTGCCTCTACATTCTCTCCCTCGCTGAATGCGATAGGAAGGTATTTGAAAATTCTTTTGACTGCTGATAATGCAAAGCTGTCAGAAAGAGACTGTGCTTTTCTGGATGTATAAGCTTCGATTGCATGCGTCAGCGCGTCAAGACCTGTCGCCGCCGTAATTTTCGGAGGTGCTGTCATTGTAAACTGAGGATCGATGATTGCAAGATCCGGCATCAGTGACTCTCCTTTTAAAAGCATCTTTACATTATTTTTTGTGTCTGTAATGATTGTGAACTGTGTTGCCTCTGATCCAGTTCCGGCTGTTGTCGGAATTGCTGCAAGCGGAGGGATTGCACCGGCAATTACTTTTCCCATATAATCAGAGATTTCTCCGCCGTTGCCAGCTAACGCGCCGATTGCTTTCATGGAATCGATCGGGCTTCCGCCGCCAAGCGCAACAAGGAAATCACATCCTTCTTCCTTATACATTTTCAGTCCGGCTTCAATCATTGTATCTGTCGGCTCTCCTGCAATATCTGCGTAGATGGCATATGCAATCCCCTGATTTTTCAGAGCTTCTTCTACCTTTGCGGCATTTCCAAGATCGATCATTACTTTATCTGTAACTATTAAGGCTTTTTTGCCCATTTCTTTTAATTTACCCTCAGCAAGTGTCAGTGCGCCTGCACCTGTCACAATCTGCCCGGGTACGATAAATTCTCTTGCCATAATTCTTCTCCTTTATCTCAACACCTGATTAAAATTCAGCATTATGAAGCCATGTATATCTCTCATCTTCACAGCGGTCTGTCTGAAGCCATGGATTACCGTCGAGATGGCGGATCATCCAGCATGTATACATCTGATATCCCGGTGCCACTGCCTGTGGATGAAGGTCACCTCCCGGAATTGCAGAAAAGCTTCCGTCTGTACTCTTGAATACCTGGTCGCCCACAAAGCTTGCGCCAAATCCTTCCGGACGGTCAAACAAGAAGTAATATGTCTCTGGCTGCGGATGTCTGTGAGGCAGATAGCCTGACCAGTTTCCTCTGTCATTTAACACTTCACCGAGCACCATATTGGATGCCGGCTGAATGTCATGATCAAAGATTGTATTGACTCTTCGGTTGGCAACATCACCGAATTTATGGTGGCTGGAACCAGCATATGCCCATGGAGCATCCTCCGGCTGATAAAGTTTGCTTGCGAATGTGCGGTCATTCTTTGTGCACTGTACAAGAATCTCTGTATCATCTCTCGTTGCCTGAATGGTCATTTCCACACCTGTACTTACATGCAGGCACCAAGGTCCTTCGGTAAATACATCTTTGCGGCTTGCTATCTTTTTCTCGCCTTCCCAGTTATAGATCACTGCACCTTTTAAAAGAAGAACGGCCGTCTCTTCACCGTCTTTCTTAAAGGTACGTGTCTCGCCGGTTCCCATTTTATATACACGGATATCCATCAGCATTGCCTGATATTCGTTATCGTATGTCGTTAATATTTTTTCACCATTTTCATCATATTTTGGATAACCAAATACTTTTGCTTCCATTTCTTGATTCCTCCCTGGATCTGTCTGCCGGTTATACTGGCTGCCCCCGTTTTTTCGGAAGTTCAGCCAGTCAATATATTCCAAAACGCTTAATACAGTCTTGCTTCGTGTCTTCCTTCCATCACGCCTTCGCATGCTTCCCTGACGCTGTCTTTCTCTGATGTCGTTGCAATTCCGACGTTCCACCATGAGTTGTACCCGTCCGTCATTGTCTTTGGGATGACTTTCAGATCAATCAGAACTGAATTCTCCTGCTTCTTGGCATCTTCCAGTGCTGCTTCCAACTCTTCAATCGTCTTGACTGTATATGATTTCAGCCCATATCCTTCTGCCACTTTGGCATAGCTTACAGGAATCAGATCCCCACATGGTTTATTGCCTTCTCTGTAGCGGAATTCTGTTGCAAGGCTTCCGATTCCGTGGTTCATCTGAAGGTTGTTGATACATCCAAATCCACAGTTGTCAAATACAAGAATGTTGATTTTCTGTCTCTCCTGCATTGCAGTCATGATCTCACTGTGCAGCATCTGGAAAGAAGAATCTCCTACAACTGTGTATACTTCATTATCAGGCTCTGCCATTTTCACGCCAAGTGCTGCTGCAACTTCATATCCCATACAGGAATATCCATACTCTGCATGGTAACCGCCGCGTTTGTCTGTTGTCCAGATTCTCTGCATACAGCTTGGAAGGCTTCCGCCTGCTGTGATGATCGTGGCATCTTCATCGATCACTCTTCTGATTGCACAAAGTGCTGCTGTCTGAGTGATACGGCCGTCTGTCAGTTCCACAAATTCAGGAATTGTGCGGAGGTCTCTTGCCTTGATCATCGGCTCAAATCCTTCTTCTGTGTATCTGTAATTTGAAAGACGTTCCATTTCCTGATCCCATTTTGCCTTCTCAGCTTCGATCTCGCCGTTGTAGGAAGACTGGTATCCTGCAGCCCTTAACTTCTCAGACAACGCTTCGACTGTCACTTTCGCGTCACCGATTGCTTTGACCGCATCCATTTTATAACCATGGAATTTATTGTTATTGATTGTAACGAATTTTACATCCGGATTTTTATACTGGCGTTTGGAGCCTGTTGTAAAGTCTGAAAGTCTGCTTCCGATTGCAATGACAACGTCTGCTTCATTTGCAATGTCATTGGCTGCACTTGTACCTGTCACACCGATTCCGCCTAAGCAGTATGGATGGCTTGATTTACATGCGCTCTTTCCAGCCTGGCTCTCGCCGAACGGAATTTTAAATTCTTCACAGAATTTTTCTACTGTCTCGCCTGCTTCTGAATATTTCACACCGCCGCCTACGACTACGAGTGGTTTTTTTGCATTTTTAATAACCTCTGCAATGTCATTGATTTCCTCTTCCACTGCGACTGGTCTTGTAATTCTGTGTACTCTCTTCTCGAAGAAATAATCCGGATAATCAAAAGATTCCCCTTCTACATCCTGGCAGAGTCCGATGCATACAGCACCAGTTTCCGATGGATCTGTCAGCACTCTCATCGCATTGATCATTGCTGTCATGATCTGCTCCGGGCGCACAATTCTGTCCCAGTATTTGCAGACTGGCTTAAATGCATCGTTGGTTGTGATGGATAAGCTTGAGCTCTGCTCTAACTGCTGAAGTACCGGGTCCGGCTGTCTGGATGCAAATGTATCTGCCGGAAATACAAGTAACGGAATGTTATTCACTGTTGCGGTTGCACATGCGGTTACCATGTTGGCTGCTCCAGGTCCTACGGAAGATGCACATGGAATGATCTTTCTTCTGTTGTTCTGTTTTGCAAATGCGGTTGCCACGTGGCACATCCCCTGCTCATTTCTTCCCTGGTATACTTTTAACTGTCCGGGATTTGTATCCAGCGCTTCTCCAAGTCCTACTGCGATACCGTGTCCGAAAATTGTAAAGAAGCCTTCTACGAATTTACTCTCCACCCCGTCAAACTCTACATACTGCTGATCCAGAAATTTTACCAATGCCTGAGCAACGGTCATTCTTGTTGTCTTTGCCATGATTTTCATTCTCCTTTCGAATTCCCCGATTTATACACGCGCGATCATTTCGCCATATTTTTCTTTTGTTTCTTTGATAAATTCTCTGACTGCCTCTGTTCCCGGAAGAGCGTCTGAACAGTTGTTGCTTCTGACCATCATAGATGCTTCTGCACTTCCAAATTCCAGACAGTCAATCACTTCCCAGCCCTGGTACAATCCGTAAAGGAATGCTGAACCATATCCATCTCCGCCGCCGAAGCCTTTCCTTGCTTCTACCGGGAATGGTTTGATGCTGTAGCTCTGTCCGTCACATGTGTACGCTGTAGAACCCTTCATACCATGTTTGATCACAACGATTTTCGCATTGTATGACTGCCATGCAGCTGCGCTTTCCTCGTCTGTCCTTCCCGGCTGGATTAATTTCTCTGTCAGGTCAAACTCTTCTCTGGATCCCATGATGATATCAGCTTCTTTCGCTACGATGGAATAGTAGATGGAGATTTCATCCGCGTTCTTCCAGTTGTACTCTCTGTAATCTATATCAAATATAATCTTTGTATTGTTTCTCTTCGCAAGCATCACAGCCTTGATCGTCGCTTCCCTCGACGGGCTTTCTGCCAGTGCAGTTCCTGAGATCAAAATTGCTTTCGCACTCTTTATGTATTCCTCATCAATATCATCTACCGAAAGCTGAAGATCTGCGATACAGTTGCGGTACATCAGGATGCTGCTCTCTTTCGGTGAAAGCATCTCTGTAAATGTAAGGCCAAGTTTTTCACCATTCGTACATCTTGAGATGTGTGAAGTGTCGATTCCCTGTTTGTCAAAATACTCTGTCACAAAATCTCCAAACTGATCATCTGATACTTTGCCGATGAATCCTGCTTTCATTCCGTGTCTCGTCACACCAACTGCGATATTCGCCGGAGAACCACCGACAAACTTTTCAAACACATGCACATCCTTCAGCGGCTTGAACTCTTCCTTTACCTGATCGTTATACGCAGGGTTAAAATCAATCGCTACCCTTCCCAAAAGCACCAGATCAAGCGGTCTCGTTTCATCAAATGTCACATACTTCATATCATTCACCTCATTTTATTATTGGCACGCCTTATTCATTTTCCCGCGTGCTTCATTTCCTGTTCCTTATGTGCTTATAATATCACGCACGCATTTTGCGTGCAAGCACTTTTCTTGTTTTTCTGCTCTTTCTCTATAATGCACAAATTTGCGAGGTGTAATTGTATCATTTTCACAATGTTTTAGCACGCAAAAAGCACGCTTCGGTGGGTTGGGGACGTAATCCTTTTCAATTGTATTACGTCCCCAACTACAAAATAACCTGTCCCTAAATGCATTCAGACGTGTCCCCTTTTGAAATTTGCACAAATAATATCGTCATATATCCGAATAAAAGTACTGGTTTTTAGTAATAATTTTCTTTTTTTCAAAAAGGGACAGGTTGTTTTGCAATTAGGGACAGGTCTAAACGCAATTAGGGACGTAATCCTTTTGAAAAGGATTACGTCCCTAATTAACCAATTCAATAATGCATTACCACCGGGGTCCCAACAGCAATCATATCGTAAAATGCCGCGGCGGCGCTTGGAGGCATATTGATGCACCCGTGTGAACCGTGTGATATGTATCTGGAACCGCCAAAGGCTGCCTGCCAGTTGGCATCGTGGAAGCCAATTCCTGTATAGGTGACTCTTGCCCAGTAATCTACCGGCGTCTCATATTCTGGCTTGCCTGTCTCCGGAAGAATATTTCCGACCAGTACTTTATTTCTGAGGCGTTCTAAAATTGAATACACTCCGGCGGGCGTCTGTCTGGCGGGAACGGGCTTTCCTGTCACTACATCAGATTCGAAGGTCACTCCGCCGTCGACAATATACCACATGTGCTGGTCACTTAAATCAACTTCTATATAAGTATTTCCCCAATCCTGATCCCCGTGTGTCACTGCCGTGTTCACGTATGCCGGTTGTTTTGTAATGACCTCACCTGCAAGAATACTTGCTGTCAATGCTTCTGTCTCTCCGGCTTCATCGATCTCCCAGCCATAAGTTCCTCCGGAAACTTCTGTATTCTTTCCCCACGGTGTCGTAATCGGCCTTGTTTTACCCTTTGTATCATATTTTTTCCCAAATTCGCTCATATATGCCGCAACCGCATCCTGATTCAGAGAAACTGCATAATTTTCGTCACAAGTCACCCAGGTGGAAATCAGGTTCCGATCCACCACTTCCGATGCCGGCGCCATATCATACGTAATGGATGCCCCGCAGTATTTATTCAAAAGATCGCGTGCATTTTTTACTTCCTCTGACTCAGAAGTGTACTTTGCTTTTATATAGCACCCTTCCGGCTCTAATTCCAACGTCTCCTGATAGCCACTGATTTTCTGTCCAAGTTTTTTCTCAAGCATGGCGCTGTCAATTTTACTCCCTGACACTTCCGGCTCTATCACAAATGCACTTCCGTCATATTTAGGCGCTGCGTTTACGGCCTCCGTCTGATCTTTCCTCGTAACGCAGTTCAGGGTCTTCATCCGCTGCTCCAAAGCCCCGGCATCATACATCGTCTCCAATTTGATATCTACATCCTGATCAGCAAAGAAGGCTTTCGGCCATAGAAATCCATTCTGTTTCTTTTTCAACTTCTTAATCTGTCCGTTATCCTGAAATTTAAGCCCGATCTCATCGCCCTTAATTACCTCTTCTTTTCCATCCAGCTCTTTGATTGTAAGCTGGTACCCCTTCGCGCTGTCCTTCATATATTTCTGCACATCAGCCACCGATTTCCCTGAAAAATCAATCCCGTTGATTTTCGTATTCGCATAAAAACGGTCATTATAATATACCGAAATCCCAATATACGCACCTATCAGAATTCCAGCGCCCACCCCCGCTGCAATCCATAGATTCCTTTTCCTTTTTTCCTT
>URQQ01000046.1 GCA_900549995.1 uncultured Lachnospiraceae bacterium
ATATCTTTGGGGCATTGTCTTTAATGTTACACTATAATCCATAAGATTACCATCCTTTCTCAACCATTTCATCGTATTGTCAAGAAGCTGTAATCTCTGCTTCGTATCCTGAATCTGTTCCTCCAGTTCTTTCTGTCTGACCATGAGAAATCGTTCCACTTCCTCAGGATCTTCATATTTCTGCAGAATTTCCCGGATGACCGGAAGTCCGAATCCAAGATTCTTTAACATCTGAATTCTTCCTGCCACCGTCAGTTTGTCCTCATTGTAATACCGGTATCCTGTAAACTGATCGACTTCATCCGGTTTCAGCAGGCCAATCTCATCGTAATGGCGCAGCATACGGATACTGATTCTTGACAATTTTGAAAAATCTCCTATTTTTAACATTGGTTTCACCTCACATATATGTGTATTCCTGAGCTCATTTATATCATAGAGTGTACCATAATGTGAGAGTCAAGAGGTATTCTTAAATTTACCATTCCACAGAGCGAGACAGGTTTTAGCCTTTCATTCCACTCAGTGTCATGCCTTCCTTAAACTGTTTCTGCATACACAGATAGAAAATAAAAGGCGGCAGGAAATTAATGACCGCACATGCCATCGTCATACCCACATCCGTGTTGAACTGAGTCTTCATCATCCCAAGGGCCAGAGGCAGTGTCTTCATCTCCTGTTTCGTAGACGCAACCAACGGCCACAGAAAGTTGTTCCATGCTCCTACAAACGTGAAGATTGATAAGGCAAGGATCGAAGACTGTATCAGCGGCAGCACCACTTTTAGAAATATTTTAAATGTCCCGCAGCCATCGATTCTCGCGGCATTGACCAGATCTTCTGGCACTGCCATCACTGCCTGACGCATGATAAACACCCCGAAAGCCGTTGGAAGCGGCAGAATCAGCGCTCTGTAGGAGTTCAGCCAGCCAAGATTTTTCATAATCAGAAACAATGGAACAACAATGACTTCCGATGGTATTGCCAAAGTCAAAACCAGAAAGATAAAGATTTTGTCGTTCCCCTTAAATTTCATTTTCGCAAATGCATACCCGGCCATAGAACACACAGCCACTGTCAGAAGCACACCTGCCAGTGCCACAAAAACACTGTTAAAAACGTATCTCCCGAAATGATCCATGGCGAATATTTTCCGGTACTGCATCAGTGTCAGCTTATCCAGCGAAAAATCAAAGTCATATGCATTGATCGTTGATTTAAATGACATCATGAACATATAGAGAAACGGAAATATGCTCACAATGATGATTCCAATCAGTATCAGATTTGTAATTCCATTTTTAATCCCTTTTTTTGCTGTCTTCATTTTTCCCCCACTATATCTCCGAAGCTTCTTTTCTCATGAATCCCTTCTGCAGAAGTGCAATCACAAGTACTACAACAAACAATGCATTGGAAACAGCCATCGCATATCCCGCATTGCTGGATCCAAAGCAAAGAGAATATGCATATACAACCAAAGTTGTCGACGCGTTATTCGGTCCGCCTCCTGTCAGATTAAAAATCAGGTCAAAACACTGCAGAGAATTGGTGACCGAAAGAAACACTGCCAGAATGATGGTTGGCTTCAGCATCGGCAGCGTGATTTTAAAGAAACTATAGATTCTGCCTGCACCGTCCACCTTGGCCGCTTCATAGAATGTATCTGAAATCCCCAGAAGACCTGATGAGTAAATTACAACGTAATACCCCGTCCATTTCCAGACTGCGACCATCCCGACAACGATAAGGGCTGTCTTTGCGTCTCCTAAAAGCATGGATGCCTCTATGCCGAAAAATCTAAAGAAGGACTCTATCAATGGTATCTTCCCGTTCAACAGTTCCCTCCACACAACACCGACAACCGCATTAGAGCAAAGAACCGGTATAAAAATAATACTGTTGGCAAGTTTCCCAAGCAGCCGCTTTCTGTTGGCAGCCAGAAACACCGAAATGATAATTGCACTCATTGTCTGCAGCGGTACAATCAACACCATCAACTTCAAAGTATTCTTTAACACTTTGACAAATTTAACGTCCGCCAGAAGACGGGTATAGTTGGAAAGCCCACGGAATACAGGTGCTGTCATGATATTATATTTTGTAAACCCAAGTGCAACTGAAATAACTACGGAACCAACTACGAATATTACAAGAATCAAAGTTATCGGAGTAATGTAACAATAAGGAACCAGCTTTCTGATACCTGTTTTTTTCTTTTCCATATCTGCTCCTTTAATAAAGCTTGCAAGTTCGAAGAACTTTCCTGTGTAATAAAAAACGCCCGCAATTACACGGGCGCCTTCTGTCTTTTCTATTCTTTGTCTGCCCAGTACTCATCAAGCAGACCATTCGCGTAATCTTCTGCCTCTTTCAGTGCATCGTCCACAGACATTTCGCCCGTCATGACTCCCTGGAAATCCGCAGACAGCTGTGTCAGAATCTCTCCGCCGCAAGGTCCTGCCTGAAGTCCATGCCATTTCTCTTTATCTTCATTGTAGATCCGTGCCATTTTTTCATCACCCACATATGGCTCGCTCTCAGTAAGAGCGGCTCCCGGGCATTTTGCATGATACTGTTCCATGAATTCAGAATCTGTCACGTATTTGATGAAGTCCATGGCAAGCTCTTTCTCTTTTGCCGCTGACATCAGTGTCAGGCAGTCTGTTGCACCAAATGTGCCATACTCCTTATTTTTCAGAGAAGTCACATAATTCCATTTAAGATCAGGATACATCTCTGCAAACATGGTTCCATCTGTCTGTGAAGATCTGTAAACTCCAAACGCAGCCTTCCCCGCACCAAAGACATTGGCAAATGCATCAGACCATGACTGGGACATAAAATCTGGATTCATATACTGTGTCAGATCTTTTAACCATGCCATTGCTTCTTTTCCGGCATCATCTGCAAATGAAACAGATTTTAAGTCATCATTGTAAATCTTTCCGCCATTCTGCCATAAAGCGCTGTAATAGTACGCATTTAAAATTTGCATTGCTCCAACATCAGCCGTACTCATTCCACAAGAGTATCCAAACTGGTCAATCTTCCCATCACCGTCCGTATCTTTGGTTGCCGCTTTGCATATTCTCACAAAGTCTTCCCATGTCTCAGGTGCAGTTTCTCCCAGTTCTGCAAGGATATCCTCGTTGTAGTAAAGTACAAACGGAACTCCTGTTACCAGCGGCCATCCATACTGTCCATCCATCAGATAACCATTTTCCAGGTATTTATACTCTTTCTTATCCTCCTCTGTAACATATGCAGACATATCGTCCACTGCTTTTGCATCAATATAAGTTGGGAACATTTCATTATACATGTAACCGACATCCGGCCCCTCCCCGGAATTCAGTGCTGTCGTGTATGTTTCCTCATATTTCTCCCACGGAATCACTGTGATCTCAACAGAGCATTTGTTCTCCTTTTCCCAGTCTGCAAGCAACGGTTTCCAGCTGTTGACCGTGTCATCATCCAGTGGTGGTACCCATACTTTTAAAGTTTCTTTTCCTGAATCTTCTGTTTTCTTATCCTCGCCGTTATTCCCGCAGCCCGCACACAGTGCAGCTGCCACAGCTACGGCCAGCAGTCCGCTGACAACTTTCTTTTTCATTCGTATTCCTCCCTGTTTTTCCGGGACATGCCTGAAAACCGCTATTCAAACTATGAACTTCAGATATGCCCTGATCTAAAAGAAAGTTTATCACAGGGGAATATTTCCAACAAATCGAAAATATTAATAAATACTGCTGTTTTATAGATAATATCGATAAGCAAAGAATCAGCCGGCCGAATGGACTGCCTGGCCAAATTGTCTGGCCGCCTCCATAAACCAGTCTATTTTTTCAAACTGTGTCGTATATGGAATATCACAGCCGGTAGCCAAAGTGTATCCTTTTGATGCCTTTACCCCTACGTGTATACAGTTTGTGACTGCCTCAGTGATTTCCTCTTTTCCACCATTTAAGATGACTTCCACCGGATCAACATTTCCTGCAATGGGAATAAACTCACCCAGTTCATTCACTGCCCGTTCCAGGTCAATGATATTGTCGACACTCAATTCATTTAACTTATAATCGGACAGGTATTTCCAGATACTGTATGTCTTTCCGCACATGTGCAGAGAAACCTTCTGGCCCGTTTTCTCATATGCGTAATCTGTCAGTTCTTTTGTAAATGGATAGACAAACCGCTCATACATCTTTGGCCCGATCAACGCAGGATTCGCCACCGGGTCTGCCATGGCAATCCCCAGCCCGAAAATGGCTGCTTCATCAATACAGCTTTTCTGGCTCTCTGTAATCAAAACCATCAGCCGCCTGACTTCCTCCGGATGTTTCCTGCAGTCTCTGAGAAGTGTCTCCACTCCGCGTAAATTCGATGCAATTGTAAATGGCCCGCCGATACTTGCTTCGACCGGCACGATCTTTCCTGCCGCGTCAGCCAGTATTTCCGCCGCCTGAAAAAAAACTTTTATCCGTGGATGCTCCCCTGCGCGCACCGGTTCCATCGCATTCATCTGGTTATAATCCTTTAGAAATACCGAATCCATATAGGGAAGTGTGTGGTCCAAATAGACGCTCTCCCCTCCCAGTGCTTCCGTAATTCCTCTTGAATTCGGTCCGATTGTCAGCCTGTCATGTCCATAGCGGTTAAATGTCAATATCTCCGCCTCTGCCATCTTCCCTGCATCATGCCAGAACTCCCAGATGCTGATCCCGGTAAGCCTGCACTTAAATTCCCCCATAAACGGAACACAGGCTACACGGTCAATCTCCCTTCCTTCTTCTGCTGCCTTTTTCCTTTCCCAAGGTGTCATCTCGTCCCTGGGATGTACTTTCATCTCCATATGATTTTCTCCCTCACAGACCTTCCAGTTCCATCTCATCCTTCATCCTGGCAAACCCATACTTTTCATAGTTCATGCTTCTCTCTCTCCATTCTTCAGTTTTTATACCATCCACTGAGAGGCATAAAGGAAATATACTCTAAACGGCATTGTGTTCCCTCCACATACATTCCGTCACTTCTATCTCAGAAAATTCTGCATGAAATGAGGAATCCTCGGGGCTGCATGCATAGATACCAAAAGAAATTTCTTCCGCCCCTTCCCACAGATGGCAGATCCTCATCTGTTTAAAATGGATTCCATCCCCAGAGCACTCTATACAGTAATCCGATTCCCTTCTGCTCAGCCGGTACCACATCGTTTTAACCGATGCACTGATATCTGTCGTAGCCCAGTCAGAATACCCATGATTTGTTACAACACTTCCAAGTCTCTGATACTCTTCATTCTCATATTCTATCGATGCTTTCAGCCAGTTTTCACTGTCCAGATACATCACAATGCCGCACTGGTCAAAACGATGTCTGCTGTCAAACTCCGTCTTCACAACAAATGAAAAATATTTTTCTGTCGTTTTCGTCTGCAGAACTGGTGCGTTATCATTCTGAAAACCATAGTATGTACGCTGCCACAAGTCTGTATGAGGTTCCGTCTCAATGAGAATTCTGTCTTCTTTCACCTCACATTTGTCCGGTTTTCTGATCCAGTAAAGATTCTTATAAAATTCATCCATGGTTTGATTTCCTTTCTGTTGTTATTTACAACCTGCAGTCTGAGTCTTTGTTCATGTAAAACTAATATCCCCAGATCTCATACGCCGGATACTCATGGTCATAATGATACCCAAGCTTTTGGGCCAGCGCCACAGATTCCTGATTCTGGGCATCCCAGCTCGGATATAATCCCCGTTCCATACACGACAGAATCAGCTTTGCCCCGGCAATATAGGCAAGCCCCCTTCTGCGGTAATCCTCCCTCGTATCGATCTCAATTTCAATTCCGCCGAGATAACCAGCATAAGAAGATGCCCCGGATACAATTTCGTCCTCTTTCAGAATCACTGCCCCAAGCCCGTGCTCCTCATACCTTGAATAATTTTCATATTGGGATACCAGATCCCTGCTCCACGTCTGTTCTTTACACTGTTGAAACGTGGATTCATCGATCATCTCAATACGGTACTCTGCCGGTAAGCCATCCACTGCCGCCTTCAGTGCATCTTTATTGAAGATGTCTTTCTCTTTTTTCAATGCATAACGCATCACTTTTTTTGCTCTTTCCTTATAATGATTCTCAATCAGGCCGGCCCACCGGTCATTTTGCGGAATCATAATCATAAAATCCTGTGTGCAGCAGGAGGGCTTAAACGCTGCCAGGTTTTCATCTGGCTCGCCGGCCAGAAAACAGAAGTCTCCCAGCATGGCCATCGCAGAAGCCGGCTTCTTGGGATCATCGACATAGACCTCTCCCATCACGCCCTGCAGGCACGACCAGATGATTGTCTCCTCCCAGTCCCCGAAGACAGGTTCTGCTTTAGAACGTTTTTGCAGCCTGTAAACTCTTTTCCCGGCATTATACAGATACTCCTCAGCTTCTTTTCTGGATTTGAAAATGATAATCTCCTTTTCTTTCTGATATTTGTCCAGCAATTCATAGATCTGGGGTAATTGTTTCTCCGGGAAATCTATGATCCATTGTCTGAACTCTTGATCAAATTCGTCTTCCACCCATGGCAGATCCTCTCGCTTTTTCCCGATACGTGATTTTGCACCCAAAAGGCATGTTTCCAACGGATAATCCATGAAAAATACCGTATCACATTCTTTCAGACGGACTTCAAGGGTTCTCTGATAATTACCGTCAATGATCCATTTATCTTTCTGTACAATATCGCATACCTGCCTGTCAAATTCTTCCCTGGAAATATTGGACTGATCCGGCTTATGCCATATCATGTCCAGATAATAGAGCGGAAGCCCTGTTACTTCTCTTAATTTCCGTGCAAACGTACTTTTCCCTGCGCCGGGGCATCCAATCACCATTACTTTTAACATGGTTTACTCCTCATCTATTTTCTCAATTTTGAATACATTGATCGTATCCACATCCGGGCAGCAGAAAACGGCAGTTCCCTCCTTCTGTCCCGGAATATTTCCCCCGTATCGCAATATATCAACATACGGAAATGCTACATGATTCGCCATCGGGCACAGCTTTCCTCTCTCTGTGTCATAGTCAAAACAATCTCCCACTTTATGTCCTCTGTGGCACCCATGATCACCTTTCTGGTCTATCAAAGTAATTTTAATTTTGGGTCTCTTTCCCATCGCCTATTCCCTCCCCCAGCTATCGCAGACTCATATGATATTCATAAGTACATGTTATATTACCCGGCAGACTTTGTAAAGAAAACTCATCTTATCTTCTGCCATTCCAAACAAGATAAGGCCGCAGACTTTTATTCTGCGGCCTTGCCATGCCCTATCTCTGGTCTCTGAGCACAACGTCATGTGCTCCGCCCTCTACGATACTCGTAGAAGATACCAGCGTAATTTTCGCATTCTTCTGAAGTTCCGGAATCGTAAGCGCGCCGCAGTTGCACATGGTAGACCTGACTTTGCTCAGTGTCAGGCTTACATTATCTTTCAGGCTTCCTGCATATGGGACAAAGGAATCAACCCCTTCTTCAAAAGACAGCTTCTTTTCTCCTCCCATATCGTATCTCTGCCAGTTTCTGGCTCTTGCGCTTCCTTCTCCCCAGTATTCTTTCATGTAGCTTCCGTTGATATTGACTCTCTTCGTCGGGCTTTCATCGAATCTGGCAAAATATCTGCCAAGCATGATAAAATCTGCTCCCATCGCCAGAGCCAGCGTAACATGATAATCATGTACAATACCGCCGTCTGAACAGATTGGTACATAAACCCCCGTTTCTTTATAGTACTCATCTCTTGCTCTTGCAACTTCAATCAATGCGGTTGCCTGTCCCCGTCCGATTCCTTTCTGCTCTCTCGTAATACAGATGGCTCCGCCGCCGATGCCGACTTTGACAAAATCCGCCCCTGCATCGGCAAGGAATCTGAACCCTTCCGCGTCTACTACATTTCCGGCTCCTACTTTCACATCATCTCCGTAGTTCTTTCGGATGTAGTCAATCGTGATCTTCTGCCATTGTGAGAACCCTTCGGAGCTGTCGATACACAGGACATCTGCCCCGGCCTCTACCAGTGCCGGTACTCTCTCCTCGTAATCTCTTGTATTAATTCCGGCTCCTGTCATATAGCGCTTCGAGGCATCAATCAGTTCATTTTCGTTCTGTTTGTGCGTATCATAGTCTTTCCTGAATACCAGATATACCAGCTCCTGATTCTTGTTCACAAGGGGAAGACAATTGATTTTCCGTTCCCAGATGATGTCATTGGCTTCCTTCAGAGTCGTCTCTTCACTTGCGTATACAAGATTCTCAAGCTTCGTCATAAACTCTTTTACTTTAAGATCCGGGGCCATTCTGCTGACTCTGTAATCTTTATTCGTCACAATGCCAAGAAGCCTGCCGTCAGGCTTTCCATTCTCAGTCACAGCAATGGTGGAATGTCCGGTCTGCTCTGTCAGTCGGAGGACATCTGCCAGCGTCATCTCCGGTGATACGTTAGAATCACTTACGACAAAGCCTGCGCGGTAGCGTTTCACTTTTCTGACCATCTCTGCCTGATCCTCAATTGACTGGGAACCGTAAATAAATGACAGTCCTCCTTCCTGCGCAAGTGCAACTGCCAGTCTGTCGTCTGATACAGACTGCATGATTGCAGAGACCATCGGAATATTAATCGATATCGCCGGTTTTTCCCCCTTTTTGTATTTGACAAGAGGTGTCTTAAGATCTACCGCTGACGGGACACACTCCGCTGAAGAATACCCTGGTATTAATAAATACTCGCTGAATGTCCTGGATGGTTCCTGATAATAGAATGCCATGTCACTTCTCCTTTTCTGATCGTGATTTTTCATAACTTGTTACATTTTCAAATAATTTCGTGAGTCCCTCTTTCATTTTTTCCAATAAATCATCCTCAAATCCATCGAACAGTTGATCCAGATATCTTGATTCCTGCTTTTCTCTTTCTGAATAATAACGTTTCCCTTTTTCTGTCAGGGAAATCCGTATATTCCGTGCATCTTCCCTGTCCTTCTGCAAGTCCAGATATCCCTTTTTCATCAGCAGATCTGCCATTTTTCTTGTACTCTGTCTCGATGTTCCAAGAAGCTCTGCCATCTGTCCCAGATTCAACTGATAATCTTCAAAAAGCATCAGATTTGCCAGCATAAAACACTGCATTGTTGTCACTTCATCATCACGCTTATCACCGACACTCTGCATCCGGTTCGCCAGCGTGAAAATCATTCCATAAACGTACGCATCTGCCGGTATTCTGTCAATTGGAAAAACCATGAAGCCACTCCCTTCAAATAGTTAACTGGTTAAGTTTTATGATATCATATGGTTTCATTTTCTGTCAACAGTTCTCCGAACTTACCGGTGTAATAAAAAATCCCACACCATCTGATAGATGATGTGAGATTTTTCCTAACCGCACTAAATGAACGAAACACTAGCTATTGAAAAAGAATTATCTGCGTACCTTCCTCCATATGAGTACCCCGCTTACGATAACTGCCGCGATTGCCGCGATAATCAATATCATAACTGGTGCATTGTCTCCTGTAACTACACTCTTGATTCCGGCAGGTTTTGTCTCTTTTTTATCTCCGGAACCTGTTCCTTCTCCCGGCGTCGGGAAACTTCCTGCTGCCTTTACTTCTTTCGTAGTCAGCACATATGCCGAACAGTGTGTCAGTCCGAAGGTCACGTATCCGTCTACCACTACGATATCCTTCTGTACTGGTTCCACTGCTTTTTTATCAGGATTATAATAGTACAGGTATAACTTCTGCCCATCCTTAAAATGGTCACCGACGTATACTTTTACCTCTGCCGTCCCCGGAAGTTTACCGCTGTGTGAAAACTCCAGAATCAGATTGTCGGCACCCTCTTCCATCAGGCTTTCTATCTCTTTATTGCTGATACCGACTGTCAGTTTAAAGTCCATCACGACCGTCTCATCTGTAATCTGATCCCCACGGAATGTAAAGGAATAAAGGACTCTGTCGCCGTCTTTGACTGCAAATGTCACGGACTTATCTTTCCCTTTTAACGTTTCGAAGATCGTATTCTGATCCGTCCCGGACACACCTGTCTCTACGCTGACATTCAATGTAACTTCTGATGCCTGCCCATTGTTTAATTCCTGGACAACTTCCTCTGTAGTATTAACCACCGGAACGGAAGGGTCCATTGGAATTGACGGATTCTCCGGTGTACTTGGATTCTCTGGTGTCCCCGGATTTCCCGGTGTCCCCGGGTTCTCCGGCGTTCCCGGGTTCTCCGGTGTTCCTGGATTCTCTGGTGTCCCCGGGTTTTCCGGCGTTCCCGGGTTCTCTGGTGTCCCCGGGTTCTCCGGCGTCCCCGGATTCTCTGGCGTTCCCGGATTTTCCGGCGTTCCTGCGTTTTTCTGCAGTATCGCCGTCATCTCCTGCAATTCCTCTGCGCCCACTTCTTCTGTCATGTGGCTTTGATTGACCGTTTTTACTGATACCGGTAAAATACTGATCTGATACTCCTCTGCCGACGCAGCTACATTGACTGTTCCAATTCCATAACGATCTGCTGCACCGTCAAATAAAGCTTTCGCATCCGACAGGAAAATGTACAGTTCCTTCGTATCTGCCTTGTATCTGTAGTCCGCAATGCGGTAAGTATTTAAAACAGCATCATCAAACGACACCGACACATCTGCGATCTGCCCGGATGTATCTGCAATCTGCAGTGTAATCTGTAACGTTGTTGCCGCGTTTTCAACCATATCTTCTGTCGGCGCCAGCGACAATGCGGCACCGGACTGACTGTCATTTACCGTCCATTGTATCAGCGTATCATCCTGCGGTTCTTCCGCCAGGGCTGTCATGCCACATCCAAATACCACAAGCAGAAGTGTCAGTATTAATCCTTTTAGTCTTTTCATATTCTTTCCCTCCTACCTGTTTTATTGAATCTCAATATCCGGCAGCTTCTCTGGCATTGTCACAGGAAGCGTATCACTCACAAGGCGTTCCCCTTCATTTGTATGAGCGTCATCTACCCGGTAAAGTTCTGCTCTGACACTTACAGGAAGATTTCCTGAAGCAGTCATGTTCATCAATGCCTCTGGTTCAATATAGTAAACCCATGTGCCGGAAGAAATCTCTCCCAATTCTCCTTTTTCCGGCACCTCTGCGAAGATAATCTGTGAACCTTCTATAATATTCCCATTTTCATCGTAAAGCTTCACTGCATTATAGGCAGGATTTCCTTTGTATTCACCTGTGAATATTAAGGAACCTTCTGGTATTTTCCCATCCGCCTTATTCGCATCATAGATATAATCTGTCTTCAGAATTCCGATTCCATCCTGTACAATTTCCACATTGTCGCCTGCAGGGCCAAGAATATCTATCTCGGAGATTTCTACAGTCTTTTGCCCTTTTACTACAAGTTTCAGATAAGAAGCATCGTAAGTATACATCCAGCTGTCATCTTCCTTGCTGAAATAAACCAGGGCTGTGCCTTTGTCGTCATAGGATAACGTTCCTGCTTTCGCAAGTGTCCAGTCAGACTGATTCTGGCTTACGTATACTTCATACTTTTTAACGGCTTCTGAACTGCCTTTTGGTGCAGTAATCTTCATTCCTGCAGCCGCGATCATTTCATTGAAACTGATCACCAGTTCCGGTGCCTTGTCTGCTGTTCCCACATAGCTGTCTTTGTAATCGTCATTATAGACCGCGCTGACAGCAGAGACTGTTTCTGGTTCCGGATTGTCATCCGATCCTTCTTCCTGCCTGTCATCAGCCGATGTCATGTTGGTTGTCACAGACCATAATTTCTTGGAAACACTTCCGTCGTGAGAAATTTTTACCGGTGCAAGCGCCGCTTTTTCAGTCGTATTCAAAAGCTTATCGTAACCTACAACTTCATAAGTAAATACTTTGTTATTGTCAGTCGCAATCGTATCTGTAAATTCTGTCCCGCCGGCATTCGCTTCCACAAATCCAATGACCTTACCATTTCGGTAAATTTCATATCCAAGCATCGCATTCTGATCCGGCGCATTATTGGATAACGTGATCGTTACCTGTTTTGAATTGTCTTCATGCTGCATTTCGGCTGTAACTTTAGTTCCCGATGGCATCCCTGCCTGTCCCTCCAGCCGGTAAGCTCTTGCCTCATCGGTAATATAACAGATATTTCTTGTCTCTTCATCGAACTGGGATGCATATGCAATTGTTCCCTCATCCGGAGTCATTCCCCATTTCTCAAAAAATGTAAGAAGATTCTTATTCGCCGCAGCACAGGAAAGTCTCATCAGTTTATTATCTGTATCCGCCCCGTCAAGCGACAGGCCATTCCCGGCAAGAGATGTATTTCTTGCATAAGCGTCTACTCTTGCAAAGAAAATGTTGTTAAACTGCTCATCATATTCATCGTATGTCTTGTAATTATAACCGTTGTCATAAGCAAGATGCAGCTGCCAGTACATACCAAGGCTTGTAAACACGCTGGCTGCTTTTCCTTTCGTGCCAGAAGTTACTTTTTCATAGACATCCGGATATTTAAATCTTACTTTTTCATTCGTCTCATCTGCCTGCGCCAGAATTGAGAAATAGTTGTTCGTAATCTCGGCAATTGCATAATCTGGCTGGTTGATGATATGTCCGATTTCATGGGCAATTCCCCATCCAAACAGATGCCCGCTTACATATTTTCCATTCTCACTGACAATTGGCTGTGATTTTGCAAGGCCCGGGATACTGCCCCATTCAATTCCGATATGAAGACCGCCCGCATACATAAATGCACCCGCAAACATCCGCATATAACGGATATTCAGTCTGCTCACAGGAAAACTGTTATTTGCTCCGTAATTTTCAGGTACTGGCTGATCTGTCAATCCCTTATGCTGGTAGAACAGTGTTACCATCTGATCCATAGCTTCCAGTGACTGACAGAGTGCTTCTGCCTGGCTCTCAATACCGGAATTCTTTTCGATTCCTGCAAGAATCTGTTTCGCCGAAACAGAATACATTACCTTATCAAGCACAATTTCCGTTGCTCCAAGAATACAGTTCTTTGGTTCGTACTCATAATTACAATGTGTTTCATCTTTTCCAAGATGGAGACTGTTATGCTGTTCCTCAATCTCAGGAACATACGCATTCAGTTCTTCCACATAAGCCGTAACTGCAGCACGTTTCTCTTCCTCTGTTGTAAGCCTCGATAAATCCAGCATCGGAATTTTGCTGCCTCCGCTCACTCTGATCTGGATATTCAGATTACTGTTATTTCCCGTAAATTCAACATACAGGCTTCCGCCGTGCTCCGTATCAAAATTACTGATGGATGGCATTGTCACTATGTTTTGTCCCTGTTTCAGATTCGATACAATCACCTTACTCCAGCTTCCTGATTCCGCATGATACTGAGTTGCAATCAAACGGACCTGCGTATTTGCACCCATTGCAGCATTTTCTCTTCCCACATAAACTGCCAGTTCTTCCCCTTCATGAGCCACGATTCCGAGAGGCTGCCATGAATTGAGTCCGGAGGCCATCTTAAGGACATTGTCTTTTGATTTGATGATACTTGTATCTATCTGGATTGGCTGGGAAAGATGTTCTGCTTCGAAGATCTTCTTTGCATTTTCAATTTCTCTCAAAAGAAGATCTCTTCTCGGATGATACTCGCCGCTGACCTCATCTTTCGTATTCACCCGTTCCAGAAGGTTATCTATCTGCTCTTTTGTCACGCCTTCCGCCAGTGTCACATGAAGTGCGTCAGCATACAGCGCCTCTACCTCCTCGTCAATACTGTCATAATAATAAAACTTCATCTCAGCAATTGACACACTGTTGTTGCCTGCCCAGTACTGCGCCAGATTGACCTGAACCTTTTTCGCAGTAAATGGTTGATCAAACCATAATTCGTAGTAAGTTTTTCCATTGGTACTTTTCTTGACGGTTAGAAAACCGTCGACCTGATCCATATTCCCATTCTCATCCCAGTACCTGGTCTTTGCATATGCATATTCTCCCACCTGCCCGGCATCCGGAATGACCGTAATCCGGTTCATCTCATACGCCTGGTCAAATTCAACCACCGGAGATGGCTTTCCGTCGTTAAAACCGCCGGCATCCCAGGAAGGAAAGATCCAGGAAGAGGCATAATCATGATCTACAATTGCCATCTCTTTCTCTGGCCTGCTGTTCTTCTCATAGTCCACCTTCACAATATGGGAAGTCGCATTTCCAACTCCATTCTCTGTATTGATCAGCTTATAATTCGATGTGACAGGCGGATCGATATCCATCGTCGTTCCGATATATACCGTTGACTTACCGCTTGTCCCGCATTCGTTCGTACCAGTCAGGCAGATCTCATAGGTTGTCTTATTCTCAAGCCCGGTAAGCCGGTAACTGTTCTTTGTAATATCCTCTGTCTTCTGATACTCTGTTTCCCCTTTTACACGATAATAAAGCGTGTAATAATCCGTATCTTCCATCTTTTTCCACGAAATATCAAGCAGGCGGTACCCTCCGGTGACACTTACATTTTCCGGTGCATCCGGTGCCTTTTCCGCCTGCGGGACAGCATTGATTTCTTCGCTGTACCCACTGCTCCACTCACCGTTGACGGACTGCACACTGACTCTGTATACTTCTGAATTCTTGAGCTTTTCACTGCCGAAAGATGACACCAGAAGCCTGTTCACCGACGCAGGTATTACGATGGTCTGATCCTCATGACTGATCTTCACCTCGTACCCAGACACATTTATCTGTGCATCCCATGTAAGAGTGAACTTTTTATTGCCGGGAACCACACTCAGATTATCCGGGATATTCATGACCGGAGCCGGTATCCGTGATTCCATATCATTTAAAAATTCTACTTTAGCGATATCGGCAAGTTTATTGCTTCCGGTTTCTGTCACTTTGATCGTAATCTTCTTCACCGCAATCTGGCTGCCAAGATTTACGACAAGCGTGCCATCTGCCTCCTGAGTCACCACAGCCGCCGTCCTTGCACGGTAATACGCTGCCGCACCCCCGATCAATGCCGTCGTTGTCTGTTCCTCCCCATTTTCATCTAGATACGTAATCTCGATACTTCCCGCTTTGATCACATTCTCTGAGCCTTCCGGCGGCGCAATCGTAATTCCCCCGGCAACTGCTCCATTCTGCCCGGTCAGATCGATACTGATTTCCAAATGGCTTCCTCCGTCACAGGTTTTACGGAAATACTTCCATTTCCCGTGAGAACATCTGCGACGCTGTTCCCCTCAGCCAATACACTGTTATCAGCTACTTTCGCTTCTATCTTCGTCTCATCAATGACCGCAGTCCTTAAAACAGATGCCTCCACCTGCTCCTTCTCATAACTGTATGTAAACCATTGAAGATCTGCCAGATCAACCACTGAATCCCCATTCAGGTCATACGCTGCATCTTCGGAACCTGAACTGACTGCATCAAGCAGCAGCGCACGGTCTGCATCATCTACAAAACCGTCACTGTTGAAGTCTCCATACCCATACGTTCCCGGATGCGCAGTCTTTGTGTCAATCACTGCTGTCATATCCACCAGCCTGATCTGCTGGTTCGCATGCTGAATATCGATGCTCTGGCTGTAAGCGAATCTGCCTCCCAGGACCAGAAGATCGTAGGTTCCCTCCGGAAGATTCCCGATCTGTGCAGATGCTTTCCCCTCTTCTTCATTCTGGACCGTAAAACTGCCTCCGGAAATCTCGGTTCCGCCTTGTGCCAGCACAACTTTCATTTCTCCCAGACGTGACACGATTCCTGAGACAGGAAGCGTACACACAAGTTCTACAGACAGATTCCCAACGTGCGGCCCGCTGTCGTCAGTGTTCTCTGGTATCCCTCCGTCTTCCGCTTTGTTTTCCCCTTCTTCTGCGTTCTGAACTGCTTCGGGCTCCACGGTTCCTGAATCTTGTAAAAGTCCATTTTCATCTTCCATCCCCAGCCCGGATTCTGCATCCTCCGCCGAGTCATTTCCTTCCTGCCCGGTATCCGCAGTATTTTCATCCTGCATACCCTGATCTGCAGCCGTTTCCCCTTCTCCAGACATGCTCTCATCCGTCACTGTCCCCGGTATATTGGTCTCTCCTTCCGCATATACTGTAACTGCTGACAGCTGCAGTATCATACAAACTACCAATAGCCATGCCAATTTTTTCTTCATACTCTTCCCTCCTTCAGTTTCTTCCTCTCATTGTAAACACAAAAAGACGATACCAAAAAAACATTGATATCGTCTGCAGATATACGCGCACTGATGCCCGGAACAATTTAAAATTTTCTCCCGATCCCCTCAATTAAGATATTCTTACATCCGGAGACTGCTGGCTTTCTCCCTCTCAGAATATCTGCAACCCAGCCATCCTGTTATTGTAACAGGATCTGTGGCTTTGCGTCACTGCCTTACGACAATTTTGCCTTTTTTGTTATGGATATGTATACTTTACTAACTTAAAATATACCAAATGTTGGGGATCGGTGTCAACTGATTCATTTACCATTTTATACTTTCCCTAAAATATCTTTCAAAACCAGAAGCGCATCTAAATCATTATAACCATATTCTTTTTTCAGGTCGTTAAGAAGCGCCCTTAATTTCACAGCATAGGCAGCCACATCTACCCGGTTTTGATACTCAAGCAACACAGGATATTTCTTTCCCCAGACACTTGTCCAGTCCACATTTTCTTCCAGCTTTGGATTCGTCTGCTCGATTATCTGCTGAATTTCCTTCAGATCAATATCAAAGGAAATCAGTTCGTCCAGAGTGACATGATAAAGTGATGACATTTTCTTTGCCTGATGCACATCCGGAAGAGTTTCATTCGTCTCCCATTTTGAGATCGTCTGTCTGCTCACTCCTAATTTTTCAGCGACCTCCTCCTGTGATAAACCACTTTTTTTACGCGCGTGAAACAGGCTGTTTCCCAAGTCCATATTTTATTCTCCTTCCATATAATATAATAGTGACTGCTTTTTTTGCTACCGTAAGCTTAACACAATTATAAAATACTACAGAGTTATAATCTATCTTGTTTTGTTTACAATTCTGCACGTTTTCTTAACATTCATATATTAATGAAATTAAATTCTTACGGCTCCACAATATTAAAGAAGAACTCGTAAGCCACCATATGTTCGTTCAGTTTTTTCAGGATTTCCTGATCACCTTCGATTTTAATTCCCTGTCTCTGCTGTTCTTCATTCCTGGTAAGAATTGAGAACATCGCAGTGCGCGGCAGTGTAAGTGTTGCATCCGCCTTCTCATCTTTCACGCCCTCCTGATACAAAAGGACGCCGGAATCTATCGTTACGAGATAAGTTCCCGCATCTGTTATGTTAAAGTTGATTTTCAGATTCAGGTCCTGGGCTGCATTTGCATCCAGAAGAATTCCCATCTGGTCAAACATCATCTCCGGAGTCATAGTCTTCTGCAAGTCAGCACTGCTCTTTGCCCGTTTGGACTGGTCATCCGTTGTGCCGTTTCGAAGTTCCAAAGCTCCTGAGAGGTAGGCATTGCGCCATGTCCCGGATTCTGCCTGATATGCAAGCTGCTCCAAAGCATCTGCGCACAGATAACGCGCCTGTTCATTTGCCGGGTCTGCATAGACCAGTACATTGGTAATCTCTGCTACCCACTGATACTCGCCCTTCTCAAAATCCTCCCTGGCTTTTTTCAAGATTTCCTCCGGGTCCCCCATATACTCGACATATTTTCTGGCACTGTCACTTGGTGTAAGCGGATTCAAATTCACCGGATTTGCATCATACCAGCCCATATATTTCTGGTAAACTGCTTTTGAGTCATGCGCCACTGTACCGTAATACTGGCGGGTGTACCAGTTCTTCTCCAGAGTCTCCGGCAGTGTAATCATGTTGGAGATCTCATCCGACGTATATCCCTGATTAATATACATGAGCGTCTGGTCGTTGATAAATTTATAGACAGCCGCGGTATTCTGCATATATTCATTGAT
Source organism: uncultured Lachnospiraceae bacterium (assembly GCA_900549995.1). Lineage (GTDB taxonomy): Bacteria > Bacillota > Clostridia > Lachnospirales > Lachnospiraceae > UMGS1251. Next base: position 18,025 of record URQQ01000046.1, read on the forward strand.
AAATTGATTCCCCCAGTGGGGCCAGTTATGAGCCTGAAATACCACCTCTGCGGAGGCACCATAACGTGTTATTGCTTCCATGATATATTCCGCCCATGCATTGCCGTCCCGTACCTGGGCTCCGCGCAATGTATAGAGATTGTGCAGAGTCCCTGTACAGTTCTCCGCCAGCCACAGTGCATTTTTCTGCGGAAACCAGGTATTCATCTCTGCGGCAGCTTCTGTTCCGGGTGTCATCTGGAATTCCATCAAAACTCCGTCAATCGTACGTGTCTCACCGGTCTGTGTAATTGTATCATTGGGCATCAGATAGGACACCGTCCCTTTTGACTGTCCCATTCCGATACCGATTGCCAGAGAACCTGTTTCTCCGCTGTCCAGTATCGTTCCATACTGATAACCTGCACGCCTTCCCATCGCATTGCCCGCATACACATTTTCACTGACTGCATGTTCATGGAATCCCTCTGGCACAATAATCGGAATATCCGCAGATTCCTCTTCTGAGATGATTCCCTTGATTCCTCCATAGTGATCTACATGCGGATGGCTGATGACAATGCCTTTGACCGGGCGCTGACCCAGGTTCTCATTCACAAGTGCAAGTGCTGCCTTGGAACATTCTACACTCATCAGCGGATCAAACACAATCCAGCCCGTATCTCCTTCAACAAACGTAATGTTCGTCATATCATACCCACGCACCTGATAGATGCCATCCGTCACCTCGAACAGTCCGTACAGATGATTGAGCTGTGCATTGCGCCAGAGGCTTGGATTGGCTGTGTCCGGCGCATCTTCCTCTAAAAACGCATATGCTGACTGACTCCATACAACCTTTCCCTCGTCATCAGCGATCTCCAGCTGATCCGGTGCCGCAATCAACCCCTTCTTAGCAAACTCCATTTCCTGCTCATCTTCAAAATCCAGCAGGGCATACACTTGTTCATTCTCTTTCTTCGTGTAATCCGTGGCTCCTTTCGCATCCGGGGTAAGTACTGTCTCCTCACCATCGGACTTCATCGAACACGCCGTCAGACTACAAGCCAGCACTGCCGCTAAAACGGATATTCCCCATTTCTTCATGTTCCTTCCTCCCTCTGTTGACTGTGTACCTTAGAATCTATCTGATATCAGTGTCATTATTATTATACAATAAATAAAATATTAATGTCACTGCTGTTAAAAAGCAATCACTCTGGCACAAACGTCAATTTTCTGGCAGAAACGTCACATCCTCTGGCTGAATTCTCAATTCGTCTCCGGTTCGGTTCTATACGATACACCGCTCTTTTCATACCACTCATATTCCCTGATCCCATCCTCCATTTTCCATTTCGAAGGGCAATTGGTGTTCTGCCAGTCCAGAGGCTCTGCAGGCGTATGTGTAAGTGATGCCAGACGATAGAACTCTTTTACATCGCGCTCCTCATCTTCGTTCAAGATGCCCGGCTTTACAGACAGGAACAGAGATGTTCCGCTCTTTGCCAGAAGTTCCGCCCACTGGCGGTTGTATTTCCATTCGATCTCGCCATTGATTCCCACACAATCTGCATCAATATCATAAAAAGTTCTGTGGTGCGGCATGCGGAAGGCCAATGTATTGACTCCCATCTTTCTCGTCCTTTCCCAGACAAACCCACTTGTATCATCCCCCGTACGGTTCATATGCATCAGCCCGGCTCCCAGGTGTCCGATCGTATTGCATCCAAGTATCAATGTTCTGTAAGACCTGGATGCGTCTAAGATTAACTGGTAAAAGTCTACAATAATCTCTGCCGTTGTCCGGCCTTCCTCATAAAAATGCCATCCATCCTCCGTCGCAAGAGGCTGCATCTGGAATCCCCATTTTCCTAAAATGTCATATGTGGAAAAATCATGTTTGATCAGCTGGAATCCCCATTCGCAGATTGTCTCAATATCTTTTTTGATATACCTCTTAACCTGCGGATGTGACGGGTCAAGACAGCCGTTATGAGAAAGTCTCCACCCCTCTTCAATATTCTCCTCTTCATTTAGAAGAAAACGCACCCATATTCCCGTATGCAGACCCATCTCTTTGATCTGATCAGCAAGGTTTTTCATATCCGGGAATTTTTCATTCCCTTTTCTCCACGGGCCTCCGTTATACTCATCCAGCCGGTGATGTTCCTGCCAGCAGTCGTCAATCACAAGATACGGCCTGTTCTTAATCCCTTCTGTCAAATCAGCAAGATATCTTGCATCACTCAGGATCTCTTCTTCTGAGCTGTCCCCATATGCATAGTACCAGTTATTGCTCCCATATACCGGGTTATCCGGCAAAATCGGATCTTCACACAGAACGGCACAGAACTGTCTGGCAGCTTCAAACGCTGACACTGAATTGTATACCCTGCTGACAATCTGGGCCGCCTTTAATTTCCTGCCCTTTAACAGGACGCCTGTCCCGCCGCATCTTACATCAAGATAAAGGGTCACTCCTTTTTTATCTGCACTCCACATGCACATGGCTGACGGCCTTACTTTCACTCCATATCCCCAGACTTCACGCCCGTCGTCTGCAAGAAAATACCATGGCATGAATCTGCATCCGTTCATATGCATCCACTGCGTCTGCCCATAAGTCCTTTCCCACTCATCTCCAAGAAATTCTGTATGTTCCGGGACATTCATCTCCCAGCGGAGCTGTATCATCCGTACCCTCTCATTTTCTGCTGTACAGAATATTTCCAGTTCTTCCTCTGTTTGTTCAAACCCAATCTGCACATGATCCAAAGAGAATACCTCTCCCTGCATTTTCATACCTTTTTTCCAGTTTTCTGTCTCTACTGTTATATAATCCGGATATCTGATAATATGTTCCATTTTTTCCTCCTTCATTTGGAATCTCCTTTGCAAAGTGTTATAATCATAATAATACTCAAAAAGGAGGTAATTTCCATGCCATTTCAAACTGAACCAACGGCTTATCATATTATGAACGGTTATCAATGTCTGCGCAATATTCCCCGTCAGACCAATGACCTTTATCTTGTCCACTGCGGAATTGAGAAGTGTTCTCCCGGCCAGTCCTACGGACCCCGTTCGCGCCATGAGTACCATCTTCACTTCATCCTGGACGGCGGCGGTACATTCCAGATCAATGGAATGTCTTACCACCTAACGAAAGGCCAGCTGTTTCTCCTCCCGCCCGGAATAGAAACTTTTTATTTTGCCGATAAAGAAAATCCTTGGTATTATACATGGGTATCTTTCAGCGGCGAAATGGCTGTACATTACCTGCGGCAATGTGGTTTTCTAAATGATGTCTACGTTCTTGACTGCGAGCGCGATCCCCAGGAATTTCTCCAGCTTACCCATAAAATCCTGGACAGCCATAATCTCACTGCTGCCAATGAATTGAAAAGAATCGGATATCTCTACACCATTCTGGCACTCTTGATGGAGAGCTATACCGAATCGCTCTATAAAGAGAGTACACCGCCTCACGATTATTCACAAGATACTTATGTAGAACACGCGCTTCAATATATCTCTGAAAACTATATGAATATCCATGTAACGGATATTGCTGATTTTATCGGTATCAACCGTTCCTACCTGACAACAATTTTCAAAAAATCACTCCATTTATCTCCACAGGAATATCTTATGCAGCTTCGCCTGAAAAAAGCGGCTGAAATGCTGCGCAACACAGATCTTTCAGTCCAATCCATTGCCAGCCAGGTTGGATACAAAGATCCTCTGGGATTTTCCAGGGCATTTAAGAATTTCTTTGGATCCAGCCCTAAAAAATACCGTGACGACTTTGTCAGCCAATAACTCAGCCGCCTGGTATAAAAATGGCACCTCATCGCGAGGTGCCATTTTTACGCGGAGAGTTTCGCAGGCAAAACTCCTTGTTTTATAACTTACCGCCTGAAGTTGCAATACCTTCAATGAACTGTTTCTGGAATAAAATATAAATGATGATCATTGGTATGCAGGCCAGAAGAGATGCTGCCATCAATTCCGGGTAGTTTGCCGCGAACTGTCCCTGAAGTTTCGCAAGTGCAGCCGACAGAGGCATGGAATTCTGTTCCGGATTCGATACCAACGGCCACATCAGGTCTTTAAACCCGAACAGTGCTGTAAAAATTCCAAGTGCCACCATTCCTGACCTTGTAAGCGGAGCCATGATGTAAAGGAATGTCTGTCCAATGTTACATCCGTCAAGTCTTGCTGCTTCTTCCAGATCTTTCGGAAGTGACATATAAGACTGTCTCAAAAGGAATGTACCAAATGCTGTTACAAGACCTGGGAAGATCAGCGCAAATGTTGTATTTAAAGCGCCCATCTTGCTGACCATCAGGTACTGCGGAATAATAAAGATCTGCGCCGGTACCATCATTTGAAACAGGATCATCGAGAAGCAGAAATTCTTCCCTTTAAAATTCAGACGTCCAAGCGCATATCCAGCCATTGTTGCTGTCACCACAGCACACACAACTCTTCCGACAATCATTAACAATGTATTCAGATACAGACGGCTGAAATGCATTTTGCTCAGCACAGAAGTAAATGCGTCCGTCCGCCATACTGACGGCAGAAAAAGGAACGGATCAATCTGCGTTGCTTCTGAGGCACTCTTGAATGAAGTAAGGATCATCCATATGAAGGGAACCAGCATAACAATGGCGCCCAGTATCAGTACTATGTGAATAATAATTGTACTTATTTTTTTCTTGCTTTCCATCTCGCTTCCCCCTTCTAGTTATAATTTACCCATTTTTTCTGGGCTACATTTTGAATTGCTGTGATAATCATAATTATGACAAGCAGCAATACTACGATGGCAGATCCATATCCTTTATTGCCTTCTATGAAGGAATATTTATAGAACAGATATACCAGTGACTGTGTCGTCGGCAATGCCGGATTCGCTTTATCAATCATCATAAAGATGACATCAAATACCTGCAGTGCCGCAATTACTCTTGTGACTGTTACAAAGAACATCGTTGGTGAAATCAACGGAATTGTAATACTTACAAACTGCCGGAATCCGCTGGCACCGTCAATCTCAGCTGCCTCATAATAATCTCCCGGAATTTCCTGAAGACCAGACAGAAACAATACCATATTATATCCGATGACTGACCAGATACCTACAATCGCCACAAATACAATTGCAGTTTTCGGATTCGAAATCCAGTTAACCTTCGGCAGACCTATCGATGTCAGCAGATGGTTTAAAAGACCAAAATCCGAATTGTACAGCCATCTCCATACCATCGCAACTGCTGCGGGAGCCGCTACCATCGGAAGGAAATAAATTGTCCTGTAGACACCCCTCCCCTTCATTTTGCGATTCAACAGTACTGCCAGTGCTAACGCAATGATGATGGAAAATGGCACTTCAATCACCGCATACGCGAAAGTGTTCAATAAGGATTTCCATACCTGTGAATCCGCAAACATTTCTTTATAGTTTGCCAGCCCGACAAAAATATTTCCTTTACCAAAAGCTCCTGTTTTAAAGAAGCTTTGGTAAATTGTAGAAAATATCGGGATAATGTTTAAAACCAGCAGGCCGATCATTGTCGGGAGTATGAATAACCATCCCCATAAAAACTCACTACGGCTCTGTTTAGTTTTTGCCTGTTTTACTTTGCCACCTGCCATCCTCTCATCTCCCTTTAATTCTTATTCGTTCTGTTCTTTCTCAAGATCCTCATTCATTTCTGCAGCGATCTCTTTACATACATCTGCCATTGGCTTGGAACCATTCCATGCATCTACCAATTTTTCCTGAGACATATTTTCCCATGTGACGGTATCTACAGAGTATGGGCGCAGAACTGTATCTGCCATCATATCTGTATAAGCTTTCAGATTAAAACTTTCATCCTTTTTCGCAAATCCTTCTGATGTGCCTTCCCATGCAGAAAGTGTAACTCCAAGGTCTGCCTGTTTCTTCTGTGCAGCTTCAGAGCCAAGGTATGCAATCAGTTTTGCCGCATTTTCTGTATTCTTTCCGCTTGCATCTGCAGACCAGCCAAGCCCGTTGTAGATAGAGATTCTTGTATCATCTTTCTTTGGAAGTACCGCTACATCACAGTTTGCTTTTACATTGTCATTCTGGATTAACTCAGACACCATCCAGGAACCAAACGGACACATTGCCACTTTCCCTGATTCGAATAAAGCAAGTGCTTCGTTCTCTGCGATGGTATTATAATCCGGCATAGAACCGTCTTTGATAATGCCATCGATATATTCCATTGCTTCGATTGTCTTCGGATCATCCCATCCGGATGTTGTCTTTTCATCGTTGATAATGTTTCCGCCCCAATCGTATACAAGGTTATAGTATGTTTCCTGATTTGCTTTCGGGTTAAATACAGTTCCGTACTGGCTTCCGTCAGCTTTTGTCAAAGTCTTTGCTGCCTCTTTGAATGTATCCCATGTCCATGTATCATCCGGATAGGCAAGCCCTGCTTCATCGAATGCTGTTTTATTATACCAAAGTGCCACAGAATCCACGTCTTTTGGAACTGCAATCTGTTTTCCGTCTTTATTCTGATATAATTCAACCAGATCTTCCGGATACTTGGACAGATCTACACCATCAAGTTTATCTGTCAGATCCAGGAGCATATCATACTGTGCGTATTTTGATACCTGATTTGAATGCATCCAGAATACATCCGGCAATGATCCGCCTGTTGCCCCGGCTTCCAGCATGGTCCAATACTGATCCCACGGTGTTACCTGGATTTTCGCCTTAATTCCTGTCTCTTCTGTGAAATCTTTCAGAATCTCGGTAAGCCCCGGCTCCTGATATGTATCCCAGATCGCAACTGTAAGTGATCCGTCTCCGCTTTTCTTAGAACCTCCGTCACTTTCTGAATCACTCTTACCGCCTCCGCAGGCTGCCAGTGAAACCGTCATTGTACCCGCCATCGCCAATGCTGCCAACTTTCTCCATTTCATCATACTTAGTTCCTCCCTTTCACTATTTTTGAACTTCCTTTACTATACAGCAGGTTGTCTAATTAAAAAATGGAGAAATGTTAGTGCCGTATGGCAAAATGTTATCCATTCATTATATTTAATTGTATTTTTAGTGCATATTCACAACACTTTGCAGATCAACAGAAGCCAGCCCTCGTAATAACTCTATTGACAGCTGGATAGACATTCTCGCCAAAAATTATCCTGCCACTTCATCATCATTTTCTTAGAATTTTATTTTCAGGCTTGATTTTTTAAGACTTTATCTGATAAACTATTTAAGCCAGGCAGCAAACAGCGTAGAATCTTCGGCAGATTTTACGCTGTTTTTTTATTGGTCATCTGACGGAATTCACAAGCGTTTTACTTGTTGCCTGAGCGTAGTTTTTAGGCAGCTTTTCTCTGATAAAGACTCCAGAAAATCATATTAATATGGAGGTTACTTAAATGAAATCTAATCAACAAATCAACTATCTTGGAGAAGAAAAAATTCCTAAACTCATGCTTAAATTCTCAATCCCCTGTATCTTATCCCTGCTGGTCAGCGCACTTTACAACATTGTAGACCAGATATTCATTGGCAATAGTGAATTAAGTGCTCTGGGCAATGCCGCAACTGGCGTAGTATTTCCGATCTTTATTATTGCACAGGCTTTTGCATGGTGTTTTGGTGATGGCTGTGCTGCCTACCTTAGTATCTGTCAGGGAAAAAAGGATACAAAAAATGCACCTGTTTGTATTGGAAGCGGCATTACCATTACCCTATTGACAAGTATAGTCCTGTCAGCAGTATTTTTCCCATTCAAAACCCAGATTTTAACTCTGTTTGGAGCATCAGAAAACAGTATAGGCATGGCGATTGAGTATTTTAATATCATTCTCACTTTCTTTCCAATCTTTATGCTTATGAATATGTTCAACGCCGTCATTCGGGCGGACGGCAGTCCGGGAAGCTCTATGGTGTCAATGCTTACAGGGGCGATTGTGAACATTATCCTCGACCCAGTATTTATCTTTGGGCTTCACTGGGGAATGAAAGGTGCTGCGACTGCAACGGTAATCGGTCAAACTGTGTCTTTTGTGATCAGTGTCTTATACTTCTTTCATACAAAGACCTTCCGATTAACATGGAAGCATTTTATTCCTAAGTTCAGCATATTCTCTGCGGCACTGAAATTAGGCATATCTTCTTTTATTACGCAAATGACGATTGTACTTATTTCATTAGTCTGCAATATGATGCTGGCAAAATACGGCGCACTTTCTCATTATGGCATTGATATTCCGATTGCAATTATCGGTATTGAAAGCAAAGTGTTTACTGTTGTAATCAATATTGTTGTTGGCATTATTTTAGGATGTCAGCCAATTATCAGCTATAACTACGGAGCTAAAAATTATGAACGTGTAAAATTAACATATCGGTATGTTTTAACGGCAACAGTTATAATCGGGCTTGTCTCTACTTTATTATTTGAATTTGCGCCAAATTTAATTGTCGGTATGTTCGGACAGCCTACAAATATTCCAAACCCAGAGGATTACTGGCAATTCGCAGAAATGACATTCCGAATTTTCTTGTCACTGGTTATCTTTACCTGTACCATTAAAATGACTTCCATTTTCTTTCAGGCAGTGGGTAAACCGGTTCATGCGGTCATTTCATCTGTAACCAGAGATATTCTTTGTTTCGTACCATTGGTTGTTATTCTGCCACAATTCTTTGGAATTGAGGGCATTTTATATGCAGCCCCTATTGCGGACTTTATCGCTATGGTAGTTGCCGCTGCCATGACGGCAGATTTTATGCGGTCACTCAAAACAGATACATCTGTTTTGAGTCTGCAAATCCAGTACCTAAAAGACTAAAAAGATTATCTTTCATCCTGACAAATATAGGTGCAGATAAAAGTGGGAACACTTTATCTACACCTACATTTCTTTCAACGATCTCCCTGTTTCCGATTAAACAAATGATCTTATGACCTGACACGATATAATTTTTTCCGGTCTTCCAGATACTGTTTCTTCTCCCGGATCTCATTTTGCAATTCTTCTATCTCTTTTTTATCTGCAGTATCCTTTTCCAGTCGTAAAATGAGCTGATCCTGTTTCTCTATAATTTCTTCCTGTATTTGGGAAGGTGTTACCTTCATCAGCTCAAAACCATAGGTTACCTCCTGCTTAATGCGGTCCAGATTATCCGCTGTTTCCTGTTGAATACGTTCCATTTCCTCTTTTAATTCCCGCATCCTCTGATTGATACGGTCGGTCCGATAAACAACATCCGGATATGCATCTGCAATTCTCCTGTAAAGAATCGATTTATTGCTCATCAGAAGCTTAATTTCTCTGCTGATACTCTCCGTATTATCCGCTTCACTATTTTCCACGCTGCTTTTTACAAACTTCATGACAAAATGAGACGTCAGATAATCCGCAGACATGGCAAGTATCACGATACCTGTAAGTATATAGAGACTTCTTGCCGGAATTTTGTCAAACAATGAATACATAACCGGATTAATCACTTCAATCACCAATGTGCCTCCGATTCCAAACAGAATCAGATTTCCAATCCAGATACGTCCATGAAGATTCATCGGTTTTGTACTATAATCCCACCATCTGGCATGAAACTTCTTTTCCAGATAATAACTGACTGCATACTCCAAAATTCCACAGCCAATAAAAGAAATACTGAATGTTGTTCCAACAGACGACTCCACACCAGATATTATATTGACCATGACTGTAATAAATACAATCCCGGAACCATAGATTGGGCAATAAGGTCCAATCAAAAATCCCCGATTTATAAAATGATGGTACTGTATGTATTTAAGAACTACTTCCATACACCATCCCAATACTGAAAATACAAAAAACAATAAAACCAAGTAACTGACCTGCTGCAAAAATAACTCTCTCATTCTCAGTCTTCTCCTTCTCTTCTCATGTATCCCAGGCATCCTTGAAACGAACCCCCGCAGCACTTCTGATTGTGTAATTATATCATATTTATCCGAAGAGCAGTATTGAATATTTCTCTGGTTTATATCAAATAATATTCCTATCAAACTTTTGGGAGCGGCAAATGAATATGCAGCAATCAGTGATCCTTCATTCCGACATGAATAATTTTTACGCATCTGTAGAATCTCTGGACAATCCCGGCCTGCGCGGAAAACCTATGGCAGTGACCGGCGACCCGGACGCCCGCCACGGTATTGTCCTGGCAAAAAACTATGAAGCGAAAAGATATGGGATTGCAACGGGAGAGCCCCTGTGGATGGCCCGGCAGAAATGCCCGGATATTATTTTTACACCGCCAAGATATGACCGGTATATTGAATTTTCCCAGGCTGCCAGCCAGATCTATGAAGAATACACAGACAGGGTCGAATCTTTTGGTCTGGATGAATGCTGGCTGGATGTCAGTGAATCCACCAGTCTCTTTGGTAATGGAAAGGTTATCGCTGACGAAATCCGCACCCGGATCAAACAGGAACTTGGCATTACCGCAAGTATCGGTGTTTCTTATAATAAGATTTTTGCTAAACTGGGCAGTGATATGAAAAAGCCGGACGCTACCACCGTGATCGGGCAGGACTTCAGAGAAAAGATATGGCATCTGCCGGCAGATATGCTGCTCTATGTAGGCAGAGCAACCTATGGGAAGTTACTGAAATGCGGGATTTACACCATCGGTGATCTGGCCCGCTGTGACCCTGCCTTTTTAGAACGGCTGCTTGGGAAAAACGGACTGATGCTCTGGGCCTTTGCCAATGGCCTTGACCGCTCCCCGGTCTCCCATACCTATTCCCACCGGATTATTAAAACTATAGGCAACAGCACCACAACACCCCGTGATCTGGTTACTGATACAGACATAAAAATCATTTTATATATCCTGTCCGAGAGCGTGGCAGAGCGAATGCGTAAAGAGAATTTTTATTGCCGCAGCGTCCAGATCAGTATACGTGACAATACACTCACTTCCTATGAACGGCAGGGAAGGCTTCCTATCCCCACCTGTACTTCACAGGCGGTTTTTGAAAAAGCTTTTGCGTTATATCGAGCGAACCGTCCGGCAAATCCGGTACGCAGCTTAGGTGTTCGTGCCTGCAAACTTTCGTATATGGAATACCGCCAGCTTTCCTTTTTAGAAGAGGCCGCTAAAGATCAGCGGCAGGAGGATTTAGAGCGGAGCATTGATCAGATACGGCAGCGCTATGGGCATTACTCCATACAACGAGGAATTATGCTCATGGATGATAAACTCTCCCGCCTTGATCCGGTTGCAGAGCATACCATTTATCCGGAAGCATTTTTAAAAGGGCAGCCCCAATAATAAAACTCAGGAGGACATAACGATGTGCGGGATATAGTTTATTTGCGGAAGAAGAAAATCAGGAAATTATGCATATTGTCAAATCACTTGACAATCGTTATCCGAGGGTATGAAGAAAAGTCTGTAAATAGGATTCTTCTATGATAAGACTTGGTGGAATGCTTAGAAATTAAGTATTCCACCTTTGTTTTATATATACCATCCAGAGGATGGCATGTCAATAACAGGCGGCTTTTCCGCCTGTTTTAACCAAATTATTTTTTATTCTGGAAGCCGTCCCTCATACATAATACTCAGTTCACCGTAGATCTGGCCCCAGTTCCGGATGGTGGTAGTCCACCTTTTTGTTGCTTCAAAAGTGGCCAGATACAGGGCTTTCAGCAACGCTGTATCGCTCGGAAATACACTTCTCTGCTGGTTTAATTTCCGATACGTGGAATTCAGGGATTCTATGGCATTGGTCGTGCATATGACCTTCCGGACATCTGCTGAAAACTTGAAAATTGGAGAAATAGAATCCCAGTTATCTTTCCAGCATTTCATAGAATTCGGATATTTGGGTGTCCATTTCTCTGTTACCCTGTCAAGGGCTGCCAGTGCTTTCTTCTCGGCTGGCGCCTGATAGATTGTCTTCAGATCCGTTGCAAGGCTTTCCTGTCTTTATCCGGAATATATTTCAGGGTGTTTCTTACTTGATGGACAATACAGCGTTGATATTCTGTTTTGGGAAAGGCAGCCGTGATGTCTTCTTTGATCCCGGTCAGCCCATCGGCACAAAGGATCAGGATATCTTTTACACCCCGGTTTTTTAATTCATTCAGAACAGCAAGCCAATATTTAGAGCTTTCGTTATCTCCAACCTGAATCGTAAGGACTTCCTTTTTTCCTTCCGTATTGATTCCCAGGATCACATATGCCGCCAGTTTGCGGATCACTCCGTTATCCCGGACAGAATAGTGGATTGCATCGATAAAAAGGATCGGATATACTTCATCTAAGGGGCGGTTCTGCCAGTCTTCGATCTGAGGAAGAATCTTATCTGTTACATCAGAAATAAATCCTTCCGAAGTTTCAAAACCGTAAATATCTTCGATCGTTTCAGAAATCTGTCTGGTGGTCATCCCTTTAGCGTACATGGAAATGATCTTCTGATCAATATCTGAAATATCTTTCTGATGTTTTTTTACGATCTGAGGCTGAAAAGCGGATTTGCGATCCTGAGGGACCTCAATCTCCATGGTGCCATAACTGCTGTTTACGCGTTTGTGTTTGTAGCCATTTCGGTAATCATCGTTATCAGAGCGTTCAGATTTTTCATATCCCAGATGATCATCCATTTCTGCTTCCATCATTTCTTTGATTGTTCCACCGAGAAGATCTTTCAGAGCATCCTGAATATCTTCAGCTGTCTGAATATCGTATTCTTCCAGGAGCTGATGGATAATGTTACGTTTTCCTTCTGTCATTTGTACCCGATGTACAGGTTTCTTCTGTTTTGCCATAATAAAAGGCCCACCTATGATTCTTTTGATTTTATCATAGAAGAACCCTTTAATCACATATTTACAGAAAAAGTTTCACACTCCCGTTATCCTGGAAACAATATAAAACCAAGTACTGTTTCAACCTCCCCAATGACCATACGCTCTATATAGCAGGTATCTTTAATGAATTTCAAGGTGAAAATAAGTTTGTTATCTTGACTACCAGTGCCAATAATTCTATTGCAGATGTCCATAACCGCATGCCTGTCATTTTACCAAAGAATATGACCGAAGGTTGGATTATCACTGAAGAGTTTGCCCTGTCATATCTCTATGCTACCATGCCAGTGCTGCAACGAGAAGTATCTGCCTACTTAAATACAGACAAGCTATTTGGCCAACTTGGAAACTGTCTCAATAAAAAATGTTAGTCCACTACTTCTAACCTTAGATTTTTCATCCATAGAAACCACTTCATAAAATGCGGCTGCTACAACAGTCGATGGTGTTTTCCACGCCGACTGCCAGGATAATAACGAGTCCCTTTTCTCTGCCGATTTTGCCCTGTCATTGACCCATTCCATTTTCGGATTCGGTTTAATGCCTCCAAACTCAAAAATTCCAAAGACTTAGATCAGAACTTTTAGTTCTCATACAACCCTTTCTTTTTAATGCTCCCGCCTCCGAAAGTCAGTAAAATCTTATTTCTGTAAGCCATCAGCCTCTCCGGGAGTTGTTTTTCCTACCCTTTTCCGAATAAAATTGCACATAAAACACAAAATCCTAAACCTAACCGATTTATTCGGAAAAAAGCATTTCTTTCATTTGTTCAGTTGCCTCTTGATACAATTTTTCCATAAAAACAGTCATTCCTATATTGGGACGTTTTTCTTGCAAATAATTACTAAATGGCTTTAACCGTTCATCTTCATAATATTCTTTTAGCAGGCTAAAAATATCATATTGTTGTTCTATTATATATAATAACATCTCATATTCTTCAATACTAAAATTGTAGTAATACTTTGTCCTATTGCACACCTTTCCTTTTTCAATATTTTCATGTATCTCATTATAGTAATCCGGAACTGCATTAATATTATCCATAGTGACAGAAATAATATACGCACTTTCTACTCCTTCAAAATCTGGATTATCTTCTATTACAGTAGCTAAACACAAGTCTGCTTGAAGTATTGGATCAACAAATAGTTTATCATTATTTTTTGTTCCCATACACTACCTCGCTTCCAATAAAGTCGAGAGTATCAAGAGCAGAAATAGTATGGAAACTAATTTGATGAGTTGGATG
>URQQ01000047.1 GCA_900549995.1 uncultured Lachnospiraceae bacterium
GACGCATGAAGAAATCCTTTCTCACATAAAGGTGCCATGTGTATATATTCATGCCAAAGAAAACGTTCATGAAAATGGAACGATTCTTGCGGCTGCTTCCAGAGAACAGGCAGAGCGTGCAGTGGCATATATTGGAGACAACTGCCGCCTGATTGAAACGGACGATAGTAGTCATGTGATCCACACCGCGCATAGTCAAGTCTACATCGAAGCAGTAAATTCATTGTTAGGAGAGTAATGGTATGTTGAAGGACAATTTAATCATGCTGCGGAACATTCATGGTTTCTCGCAGGAAGAAGTAGCAGACAAAATAGATATTTCACGGCAGGCATACGCCAAATGGGAAAAAGGTGCAACTATTCCTGATATTGAGAAATGCAAAAGGCTTGCTGATTTATATGGAATAGCTATAGATGCTTTGATAAAAACAGAAACAGTTGATGAGAAAATGACGATTCCGCCGGCTCCGACCGGCAAGAACATATGGGGCTCTGTCATTATGAATGAACGAGGGCAGTTGGTAATTCCGAAAGCCGTCCGTGAAAGATTTGCGCTCAAGGGAGGAGAGAGATTAATTGTTCTTACGGATGATCAAGAAGGAATTGCACTCGTTCCAGCTGAAAAATTTGAAGAAAAAATGAAGACATTGATGACTTATGCAAGTTTGAAAGCTGATCAGTAGGCTGGTGCATAAGACGCAGAGCCGATGAACAGAGTGTAAATGGAATTATAAGGAAAATAAGATGAAAAAATGTTACTGTTGAAGATAATGGAGATTGACTATAAATGCGGAATGTATCTTATAAATATATCTATGCATTGTTGGTAAAATACAACGAGCGCCTTTGGCTAATAAGGCGTATCGAATTTGAGAGGGTAAGTAAATGGAGCATTTGATGATTACATCCCCCTGTTTTGAACACGGGGGGATGATTCCAATAGAGTATACCGGGTATGGAGTGGATAGCTCACCCGAATTGGTGTTGACTGGGTTAAGCAAAGATGCTGTATCTATCGCAATCATTATGAATGATATGGACCATCCAATATCAGCCTATAATCATTGGGTCATTTGGAATATTCCCGCCACATCTGTAATCCCAGGGAATATCCCACATGGGGAGCATGTGAATTCTTTAGGTGGTGCTGTGCAAGGACTTGGCTATGGTAAACACAGATATCGAGGGCCAAAGCCGCCATTTCGGTGGTCACATATTTATCACTTTAATTTGTTTGTGTTGGATTGTTTTCTGGATTTACCTAGTACCTCCAAGAAAAAGGATTTAACGGAAGCTATGCAAGGACATATTTTGCAGCAATCTGTTTTATCAGGGCATTATAGATGAAGTACGTCTTGTTGGATGAAGGTATAACGAGTCGCGAAAAAAACAAAACAAAAAGCAAGAGTTTGTGGCGGATTTCCACAAAAATTATAAGGGGCTGGTATTGATCATCATCAATGATGTGATCTTTCTTGATGAGATCATAAATAAGATACTGTTCATCAATTGTTATCCGGATCAGCCGTATCTCTACAAAGATCTGGTTGGCAAAAACGGTGTGGGAAAATCTACACTGCTCAAGCTGATCATGGGTATTCTTACCCATGATGCAGGGGAAGTTCGCTTTCTTTGAGGTCAAAGATTATTTATATATTCGTGTGTTTGAGGGGAGATATCATATGTCATCAGGAAAACCAGTTGTTCGTCAGATCGCGTGGCTGTCAATAGTTCCACAGTTTTTTATAATGGGGATATTGGTTTTGATCTTTCATTCGTTTGTAAAACCTTTTAAGTCCGCACTTATCTTTGCCATGATAACTTATTTTGCGGTTTCTTTAATATTGCGGTGTAGTGTCCCGCATCATCACAGAAAGGGGATTTTATTATACCAGCACGGAGACTATGTGAAAGCTATTGAAGAGTTTAAAAAAAGCTATGATTTCTTTTGCAGGCACACTTGGATTGATAAATACCGCTGCATTACATTACTATCCGCCAGCAGAACTTCCTATACGGAAATGGCATTGCTCAATATTGCTTTTTGCTATGCACAAGTTAAAAATGCAAAGCTTTCAAAGGAGTATTATCAAAAAGTACTTGAGCTTTTTCCTAAAAGTGAAATGGCTAAAAGCGCATTAAATATGATAGCTTCATTTGAATTTGAAGAAGATGATATTGACAATTAATCTGCAGCATGAAATGAGCATTATATGAAATTTGTAATATGCAGGAGGCTTCAAGGATGCAGGAAACAAAAAAGATTGATCAGAAACTGTTTTTAAATATCAACGGAGTACGGCAAGGTATGTTCCTCAAAGGCGCAGATATACATAATCCGGTGCTTCTTTATCTGCACGGCGGTCCCGGTTCACCTGAGATTGCGTTTGATTCGGACACGCCCTCTGCCCTTGATCAAATGTTTATGGTATGCTGGTGGGAGCAGCGCGGCGCCGGAATTTCTTACAGTAAAAAAATCCCGGCAGAAAGTATGTGTATAAATCAACTCGTGGATGATGCGATCGCGGTGGCGGATTATCTGTGGGAGCGTTTCAAAAAAGAAAAAATTTATCTATTGGGACATTCATGGGGGTCGTTGTTAGGGATTCAGGTAATCCAAAAGGCTCCCGAAAGATTTTACGCCTATATGGGTGTGGGTCAGGTGGCTTGGCAGCTTCGTTCAGAGCAGCTTGCCTATGATTATATGTTAGAAAAGTTTCAATTGGTAAATGACAATGCAATGATAAAAAAGCTAAAAAAGTATGATAGGGACACCTGCGCATATGAAATAAAATATTTATCGTCCGTGCGCTCTGAGGGGATGCAGAAGCTGGGAATCGGTATCATGCATAAAAGCAAATCTATGGCGCAGGAAGTGAAAAAGGTACTGCGTTTTCGTGCATATACTTGGGCGGAAAAGTTGAAATTTGCTGCCGGAAGCAGTTTTTCTGTCAAATCCTCCCTGCAGGATTTTGTACTGAAAACAGATATGGTCAATTTTCCCATCAAATTGAAAATTCCGATTTATGTATTTCATGGTATTTTCGATTATCAAGTTTCATATGTGATTGCAAAACAGTTTTTACAGAACACGGATGCGCCCCTGAAGGGATTTTATACATTTAAAAACTCAGCACACTCTCCGTGCTTTGAGGAAGCGGATAAAATGTGCCGTATCATACGGGAAGATGTGTTTTTAGGTAAGAATGATTTGGCGGACAAAGGAATAGGAGAAGAATGCAAATGAATCCAAGATTAACTATGCTGCCAGCACTTGAGATAAAATTCTGGTCAGAAGAAATCAAAATGTAGCTTTCTCCCGCCATTTACATTCCCGACAAAATATGATAAAATAATACAGCATAAGGTGTGAATGACTTGAATCGTTCACACCTTTTATAGTGTGTATAAACAGATGGAGAGGAGAGCAATTTTGCTTACAATTAAAAATTATGTGAAGGCGGAAAGCCTTCAGGAAGCGTACGAACTGAATCAGTCCAGAAGCAGCCGCATCAAGGGCGGAATGATGTGGATGAGACTTTCAAATGCAAGAATACAGACAATGATTGATCTTTCGGGACTTGGGCTTGATCAGATTGAAGAGACGGAGAAGACATTTAAAATCGGATGCATGTGTACGTTAAGGGATCTGGAAATGCACGAGGGATTAAACGAGTATTCCCAGGGTGCGGTCAAAGAGTGTGTCCGCCATATTGTCGGCGTGCAGTTTCGGAATCAGGCAACTGTGGGCGGCAGTATCTATGGAAGATTTGGATTTTCTGATGTGCTGACGTGTCTGCTTGCACTGGATACATTTGTGGAATTATATGAGGGAGGAACGATCCGGCTTTCTGAATTCTTAAGCCAGAAACCGGGACATGATATCCTTGTTTCTATTATAATAAGGAAGAAAAAAAGACAGGTGCGCTATCATGCATTCCGTCAGTGCGCAACCGATCTTCCGGTTTTGACTTGTGCAGTAGTAAGGGGAGACGGGAACTGGTATATCGCTGTTGGCGCAAGGCCAATGAGAGCGGAGCATATAGAAAAAAGCTGGGAGATTGAGGATGGCACATGCACAGAGCAGATTGCAAAGTGTGCACGTAAGGCGGCCGGGGAATTTGAGTACGGCAGCAATATGCGAGGCAGTGCAGAATACCGAAAGCATCTTGCAGAAGTAATGATAGGGCGTGCGATGACTTCTATTTTGACGGAGGAAGAGTAATGAGGATTAATTTTAATTTAAATGGGAAAGCTGCCACGGCAGAAGTCCAGGCAGATACAACTCTTCTGGAGCTTTTGAGAGAAAAAGGATGTTACAGTGTGAAATGTGGCTGTGAGACGACCAACTGCGGACTTTGCACGGTGTGGGTGAATGGGAAATCCAGACTTTCCTGTTCGATTCTTGCGGCGGAGATGGAAGGAATGGAGATCACTACATTGGAAGGGCTTCAGAAAGAGGCCGAAGAGTTCGGAACATTTCTGGCGAACGAAGGGGCAGAACAATGCGGCTTCTGTTCTCCGGGATTTGTCATGAATGTGCTGGCGATGGTAAGAGAACTGCAATCACCTTCCGTGGAGGAGATCAAAGAGTATCTCGCAGGAAATCTGTGCCGCTGCTCCGGTTACATGGGACAGCTGCGTGCGATTGAAAAATATATGAAGGCGAAGGAGGAGACGTGCTGTGAATAACGTGAATCAGCCGATACAAAAGATAGATGCCATGGCACTTGTGACAGGAAAACCTGTCTATACAGATGATCTGGCACCGAAGGACTGCCTTGTAGTCAAAGTGATCAGAAGCCCTCATGCCCATGCACTGATTAAAAATGTGAACATAGAAAAAGCGATGAAGGTACCGGGAATCGAATGTGTGCTGACTTACAAAGATGACCCGGGGAAGCGGTTTACAATGGCGGGGCAGACGTACCCTGAGCCGAGTCCTTATGACAGACTGATTCTTGACCAGCGGATGCGTTTTGTCGGAGATGTGGCGGCTATCGTGGCAGGTGAATCTAAAGAAGCAGTTGAACAGGCGATGCGTCTTGTAAAGATCGAGTATGAAGTTTTAACTCCGGTGCTTGATATGCACGAGTCAAAGGATGGAGAAATTCTTGTGCACCCGGAAGATACATGGAAAAGCCTGTGCCCGGTGGGGGCAGATAATAAGAGAAATCTCTGTGCGCATGGAGAGGATTCCAAGGGGGACATCGAGCAGGTCTTAAATGACTGTGAATATGTGGTTGACCAGGTGTACCATACGAAGGCAAACCAGCAGGCGATGATGGAGACATTCCGTACGTATACATACCTGGATACTTACGGCAGATTGAATGTGGTATCTTCCACACAGATTACATTCCATGTCCGCCGGATTCTGGCTCATGCATTGGACATTCCGAAGTCGAAGATCCGTGTCATCAAACCAAGAATCGGAGGCGGCTTTGGCGCAAAGCAGACGGTGGTATCGGAAGTGTATCCGGCACTCGTGACATGGAAGACCGGGCGTCCGGCGCACATGATATTTACAAGAGAAGAATCACTGACTGCGTCTTCACCGAGACATGAGATGGAAGTTCATGTAAGACTTGGGGCAGACAAAGATGGAATCATCAAAGGGATTGATGTGTATACGTTGTCTAACACGGGAGCCTATGGGGAACATGGACCGACAACGGTCGGACTTTCCGGGCACAAGTCCATCCCACTCTACGGAAAGACGGAGGCATTTAAGTTCACTTACGATGTTGTCTATACAAATGTGATGTCTGCCGGAGCTTACCGTGGCTACGGGGCGACCCAGGGAATCTTTGCTGTAGAGTCGGCGGTCAATGAACTGGCGGCCAAGATAGGGGCAGACCCAGTGGCACTGCGTGAAAAGAATATGGTGCGCGAAGGACAGATGATGCCGGCATATTACGGGGAGACAACGAACAGCTGTGCGCTTGACCGATGCATGGAGAAGGCAAAAGAGATGATCGGATGGGATGAAAAATACCCATCCCGGGACATGGGAAATGGCAAAGTCCGCGGAGTCGGTGTGGCTATGGCGATGCAAGGCTCCGGGATCAGCGGCGTGGATACCGCTTCGGTTGCCGTGAAGCTAAATGATGACGGATTCTACAGCCTTCTGATCGGTGCGTCAGATATGGGAACCGGCTGTGATACGATTCTGGCTCAGATGGCGGCGGATTGTCTTGACTGTTCGATGGAAGATATTATTGTTCATGGAGTTGACACCGACAGTTCACCGTATGATTCAGGTTCTTATGCTTCCAGTACGACTTACGTGACCGGAATGGCTGTGGTGAAAACCTGCGAAGTTCTCAAGGCTAAAATGATTCATAAAGGTGCACAGTATCTGGAATGTCCAGAGGAAGAGCTGGAATTTGACGGAGAGAAGGTCATTCATACAGCGACTGGAAGGAGCATCACAAGGGCAGAGATTGGAAACCGGGTGATGTGCAGCAATGAAGATTCCCTGATGGCAAGTGAGTCTCACAGCTCAAAGATCTCTCCGCCGCCGTTCATGGTCGGCATGGCAGAGGTGGAAGTGGACAAAATGACCGGTCAGGTCGAGCTGACAGATTATGTGGCAGTCGTTGACTGCGGAACAGTTGTGAATCCCAACCTTGCCAGAGTCCAGACCGAAGGCGGTATCGCCCAGGGAATCGGAATGGCACTGTATGAGGACGTTGTGTACAGCAAAAACGGCAAAAACTACAGCAATTCCTTCCTTCAGTACAAGATTCCGACAAGGCTGGATGTGGGGGATATCCGGGTGGAGTTTGAGAGCAGCTACGAGCCGAGCGGCCCGTTCGGTGCAAAATCTATCGGGGAAATCGTAATCAATACCCCGTGTCCTGCGATTGCAGGAGCTGTTTATAATGCTGTGGGCGTACAGGTCAGGGAACTTCCGATTACGCCAGAGAAAGTGTTCTGGGGAATGAAAAATTAAGAAGATCACATTTATACTGGAAAATGTATATGGACCTGGTCTATAATACTAAAGACGAAACTAATTATGATCATATGACAAAGGAGAAGATTTCATGGAAATGTTATCAATTGAAAAAGAATTGCAGAGTAATTCATATCCTGGACGGGGAATCATCATCGGCAAGAGTGCAGACGGAACAAAAGCGGTGACGGCTTACTTTATCATGGGAAGAAGCGAGAACAGCAGAAACCGTGTATTTGTGGAAGACGGAGAAGGCATCCGCACACAGGCATTTGACGAGTCAAAACTTACGGACCCAAGCCTGATCATCTATGCGCCGGTCAGAGTTCTTGGCAATAAGACAATCGTGACAAACGGTGACCAGACAGATACGATTTATGAAGGCATGGATAAACAGATGACATTTGAGCAGTCACTCAGAAGCCGTGAGTTTGAGCCGGACGGCCCGAATTACACACCTCGTATTTCTGGTGTGATGCACATAGAGAATGGAAAATACAATTATGCAATGTCGATCTTAAAGAGCAACAACGGCGATCCATCTTCCTGCAACAGATACACATTTGCCTATGAAAACTGTCCTGCAGGGGAGGGGCATTTCATCCATACATACAAATGTGACGGAAATCCGCTTCCAAGTTTCGAAGGCGAGCCAAAGCTGATTGCAATTCCAGATGACATGGATGCATTTACAGAAACTTTGTGGAACAGCCTGAATGAGGACAACAAAGTATCTTTATTCGTACGTTATATCGATCTTGCAACTGGCAGATATGAAACAAAGATTGTCAATAAAAATAAATAACACCGGAAAAAGGAGAGAACACAATGAATGAATTAGAACTGAAATACGGATGTAACCCGAATCAGAAACCTTCCCGTATCTTTATGGAAAATGGAACAGAACTTCCGATCACAGTACTGTGCGGCAGGCCGGGATATATCAATTTCATGGATGCATTTAACGGCTGGCAGCTTGTAAAAGAATTAAAAGAAGCGACAGGACTTCCTGCGGCAACTTCTTTCAAACATGTATCTCCTGCAGGTGCGGCGGTTGGACTTCCTCTTTCTGAGACACTTGCGAAAATCTACTGGGTAGATGACCTTGGAGAATTATCTCCGCTTGCATGTGCGTATGCAAGGGCAAGAGGCGCAGACAGAATGTCTTCTTTCGGTGATTTTATCTCTCTGTCTGATGTGTGCGATGTTGACACAGCAAGACTGATCAAAAGAGAAGTATCTGACGGTGTGATCGCACCGGGATATGAGCCGGAGGCGCTTGAGATTCTGAAACAGAAGAAAAACGGCAACTACAATGTAATCCAGATCGACCCGGATTACAAACCAGAACCAATTGAGCACAAACAGGTCTTCGGCATTACATTTGAGCAGGGAAGAAATGAACTGCCAATCAACGAGGATCTTCTGGCAAATGTCGTGACAGAGCATAAAGAAATTCCGGCAAATGCTTTGATTGATTTAAAAATCGCGCTCATTACGCTGAAGTATACACAGTCCAATTCTGTATGTTATACAAAAGACGGCCAGGCCATCGGTATCGGTGCAGGCCAGCAGTCCAGAATCCACTGTACACGTCTCGCAGGAACAAAAGCTGACAACTGGTTCCTTCGTCAGTGTCCGAAAGTACTGGAACTTCCATTCATCGACGGCATCAAACGTGCAGACAGAGACAATGCCATTGACCTCTATATCGGTGAGGATTATATGGATGTCCTGGCTGAGGGTGAATGGCAGAAGACATTCAAGACAAAACCGGAAGTATTTACAAGAGAAGAAAAACGTGCATGGCTTGACCAGATGACGGATGTTTCTCTTGGATCAGATGCGTTCTTCCCGTTCGGGGATAACATTGAGCGTGCGCATAAGAGCGGTGTGAAGTATATCGCACAGCCGGGCGGCTCTGTCAGAGATGACAATGTAATTGATACATGTAATAAATATGATATGGCGATGGCATTTACGGGGATAAGGTTGTTTCATCATTAGGGGGATTTTTCTCCTGTTTTGCCAGGCAGGCGCCATGTGTAAATGGATCTAACCGTGAATAGCGGGGCTTTTGCTGAACCGTCCGCATGTTCGGCGCAGTCTGATGACTGCGTCTCACTGCGGACTAAAAACCGGGACTTGATGTCCCGGTTTTTTCAGCAAAAGCCCCGCTATTCGCGCTAAGATCCACTAACGTATGGCTTAATGCCTGGCAAAACAGGAGAAAAATCCGGGATATTGGCGGCTGGGAGGGGATGGGAGAGGAGAGGCAGGGGCGCTTTGCTGCCTGCCTTGGTGGGGGAATGGGGCTGTTCGCGGGGAGTGATATCCAGTTTTGCGAGAGCCCCATTGCTGTCTGAACGAAAGGTATCGAAACCTCCCCTCCAAAAAAATAACTGATTCTAACATTTGTTCTCTGCGGTTTTTGCCTGACGGCTGACAGGAGCCTTTTTGCTTTCGGAAAGAAAGAGTCCTGTCAGGGTGAGGATGATTCCTACGACTGCGGGGACTGTAATTTTTTCGTGCAGGATCAGCGCAGAAGTTATGGTTGTGATGACAGGTACAATGTAAATGTAGACGCTTGTCTTGACGGAACCAAGTATTTTAACTGCGAAATTCCATGTGACGAAGCAGAGTGCGGATGCACCAAGTCCGAGGAATAACAGGTTCAGCAGGTTTTTGGTATTCATGAGATCATGGACACTTGGAGAAAAGCCCATGAAATACAGAACGGGAATCATAAAAATCAGACCGTAGAAGAAAAAACGCCGTGTCATCTGAATTGTATTGTAGCCAAAGGAGCTGATTTTTTTTGTAAGTGTAGAGTACGCGGCCCAGATAACAGCGGCGATGACCGCCAGTATATCTCCGGTAGGGTTGAATGAAAATGAAGTCTTTCCATTAAAGCTGATGCATATGATCCCGATGATCGCAAGAAAGAATCCAATAAAAAACCGGCTGCCAGGACGTTTATTATGTAAGAATATACATCCGAATATCGCGGTAAAAAACGGTGCGATTGAGATGATCACCCCTACATTGGAAGCAAGAGTATAGGTAAGCGCAATGTTTTCGAATAAATAGTAAAGTGTAATCCCACACAGCCCGGCAGCAGCAAAGTACCATTCCTGTTTTCGGTCAGTGACAGTGAGTTTCCGCGGACATACGGCCCAGAGGGCGAGATAGCCGACCAGGAAACGGGTGAATAAGATTTCGATGGGACTGAAGTCACGGAGGAGAACTTTGGTAGAGATAAATGTAGTTCCCCAGATAATAATTGTAATAAACGCAAAAAGATGTCCGTATAACGGCTTGTTATGATTCATGAGTCTGGCTCCTTTCGGAAATGTAATCTTGTTTTGGGTCTGTGAAAATTCTCTGGTATTGTTTTGGAGTCAGTCCGATGAATTCCTTGAAAAAATTCGTAAAGTGGCTCTGATCTGAAAAACCGGCCATCGCAGCCGCCTCAACCGGAGGGACTCCCTGTTCCAGAAATTTCTTTGCCTTATCCAGACGAATCGTCTGCAGATAGCGGTAGGGAGACACTCCGACCTGCCTCGTAAAAGAGCGCAGAAGATAGGATTTCCCGAAATCCGTCATGGAGAGCAGATCGTCGAGGGTTACATTTTCTGAGAAATGCTCTTCCATGTAACAGCAGAGTTTATGGATCTGAGAGTTTGGCTTCGAGATGTCCGCCTCCTCAAAGGAGCCGGCATGTTCCTGTAAAATCTGCTCCAGCAGGAAGAACAAAGCTTCCTCTTTCTCGATCTTGGGACGTTTTTCTACAATGGTGTTGTAGAGGGTGCCAAGCGACTGCGTGATGTCGCTTTGATAAATGACATTTTCGGTGAAGTGGGGAGTGTAGTTTTTCCCGATGATTTCTTCCGTCAGCCGGATCATAATATCCGGATTGATATTGACGGCACGGTAATCCAGAATATCCCCGCTTACAGGTGCGCAGTAATGATTGTCGCGCGGATTGAACAGAATCAGATCACCCGCAGACAGGTCATATTCTCTGTTCTTACACCAGAGATGTCTTCTGCCGCCTTCAATGAAGCCGATCACATAATATTCGTGAAAATGGTTGGGGAATTTCTGAACAATACCGCTTAACTGGTAAGCTTCTATCTGTAAATCGCGGTCATAGTAGACGTGCCGCTGTTCTTGTTCCTGAAGCATGGTAGTTCCTCCTTGAGATTGTGAAAATGTATAGAGTACTTTTATGGTCAGTTCCTTTGGTGAAAGGGAACTGGCCATTTTGATTGTCTGGTAACAGTTTAACATGAGTTGGAAGAAAAATCTTGGAAGATATGGCACTTGGAAATGGAAAATAAAGGAAAAAAGGTAGGTGAGGAGAAAAATATAGTAATACTATCGTATGGTAATTTCCACAAAAAGTGGAGTTGTTTCACGGACAAAAAAAGACTGTTAACGGACAAAGTATAATTAACTTAAAAGAATATGATAAAGTAAAAATAAAACAATCTGTAAATATGAATTTGAAAAGAAAGGATTAATCAATGAGAAAAGCAATAAATAAACTTTTTTTTCTTTTTATTGGATGTACTTGTATTCCGCTTGTTTCGTTAGCAACTGAGGATAGGAATACTATAGGATATGAAACAACAGCAGCGCAGGCAGCAGTGGATGAAATTAATTACCAGAAATCTGCTGAGAAAATAGGTAAGTTACAGCAGAAATTATCAGAGTTGGAAGACAGAAAAAATTCAGAAATGTTAGCCGGCGAAGAAGTTAAGAGTTTAGGAAATGGAGTTGAGGAGGGGGCAGAGGAAGTGTCCCCTGCAAATATGCCGATTGATAATATTAACATCGAGGAAGAAATAGAAGAAATCAAGAAATCTATCGAGGAGGAACAGGTACAGAATAGTTTAGACGAAATACGTGCAAAAAGCAGTGCAGATCAAGTGTCAAAAAAAGCGAGTGAAGTAGATTTTCAAAGTTATCGTATGAATTGTAATATTGCAGTGAAAGATGCATATCTTACATATCTGGATTCAGCAATTGCAGAAATGGAGGAGAAACAAAAAGTAGAAGAAGCGAAGCTTTCAAAAGGGTATACCACGAGTATTGAAACAGAAAGTATTTCTGCACAGCTTAATTCTCTAAAAGCACAGCAATATACTTCACAGCGACAGAAGGAGGTATTGCTAAATAATCTGAATGAAAATGGAGGAAGTTATGAAGGATTTGGAATTGCTGCTGATTTGCCAACATTAGATTCCGGTTATTATGAAAATTTTTTGTCTGTCAGTACAAAAAAGAAAGAATATGAAAGTCAGATCAGTGTATATAGCAATTATTTGCAAACTCCACATGAGGACAATGACAGAGTTACACTCCAGATGCAGCTTGTACAATTACAGCTTGCAGATTATGAGAGTCAGTTGAATACCTATGTTAATGAAATGATGATGAATTACGAAACATTAAAAAATGAAAGTGATGCAAAGCAGGGAGAAATTGATGTTCAGATCAAGAAAGTGGATGCCTTGCAGAAACTTTTTGATAAAGGAAAGGTTACTAAAACAGAAGTTGCGGAAGCAAATACATATCTGGAAAAGCTTAGATATGAACAAATACAATTGGCAGGACAGGCCAATATTGCAAAGTGCATACTTGATAATCAGATAGAAGGACAGAGTTTACAGTGATATGGAAAGAAGTGTTAGAGAAAGAGGGAGGTGGAATAGGAACGTTAAGGCTGTGTAATGGAAGGAAAAGGATTTCGTAGAAGGAGGGTGTATGAAAAAAAGAAGGAAGTTTATTTTAATGATTATATTAGTATTAGCAGGGGCAATTCTGTTAATCAACTGTAACTTTGTAGAGCCAGTACAGTACAGATATGCTAAAAAATTATTGAAGGAAAAATATAATGAGGAGTTTGAAGTGCTGGATACGTGGGGAAATGGAGGTAAATCCTACTATGCGCTTTGCTATCCGGTGAGAGATCGGTCAATTTTGTTTGAAGGGAGGTTTAACACTGAAAAAACGACGTTTAGGGATGAGTATGATCGGGCTATCTTTTCAAAAGAAGTAAAAGAAATTATACAGCCTAAATTAACAAAGATATTTCCGGAATGTTATGTGTATCCATCTGTTTTAAGCAAAGAATCGGGGATAACAGATAAAACTGATATTACAATTGAATCTTTTATTAAAGCAACAGAATCACCAGGAGTACTTTTTATTGTTGCTGTAAATAATGACAAATATTTACAAGATAATTATCCAGAAGAATATAAAAAAATAATAACGTGTATGGATGAAATGAGTGATATAAACATCTCGCCGTCTTTAGCATTATATTTTCTACCCGAGGAAAGATATAAACAATATGTAGACTATTTTAAGAATAATATTAAAATGCAAGGCGAATTTTCGAATATTGTGTCAGGTTATCATGATTTTGGTTTTGGCTACAAAGATGGAAAACCAAATGAAAGTGAAATAGAGTATGTGAAGTCAAGAAAGGAGCAGTAAGCATATGGGGTATACAGATAAAGAACTTCAGTTAGCAACACAGGTAGCTTATATGAGCATTAATGATGATGCAGTAAAGGAGTATTATAAAGTAAATGGGAAATATCCTACCCTACAGTACTTGTTAAAAGAATCAGAATATAAAGATGAAATTTATTCTGATTTTATGGATAAATTTCCAGAAGATGCTTCAGGTAATGTAGCGCTTCGTGAAACAGCTGCAAAAGAATTACTCGACAGCATCATCGATGGTTCTTCTGAATGCAGCAATTGGCGTGTAGTATCTGTGGAGAATCAAAACAGTAAGAATGGAATGTATGCCTGTTTAATAGAAAAAAATGATCAGGAAGCCATTGTGGGTTTCCGTGGCAGTGAGAGCACGGATCTCACACAAACAGGCAAAGACTGGGTAGAGGCAGACTTTGGCCTTTTGAATAATGACCTGACGAAACAGCAGGATGCGGCCCGGATGTATATGGAAAGTATTGCGGGGAATAAAGCGTATGACAAGTATAAATCATTTGCGGTTACTGGGCATTCTTTGGGAGGGAATCTGGCAACTTATGCCTCTTTGACCTGCAATCAAGATCTTTATGAACGGATTTCTAAAAGCGTTAGTTTCGATGGACCTGGATTCTCAACAGAATTTCTGTCAGGAGCATATAAAAAGAATATTGAGGAGCGAGGAGGAGATATTCTTCATTATCAATGGAGTTTTGTCGGCGGGCTTTTAAATCAGATCCCTGGTGAAATTTATGAGCATATTTATACAAAGGACAGTATTTACGGGAATGGAGATTTGGATTCGCTTTTACAAAAACATGATACCTGCTTTGTTGAATTTAACTCAGATGGTTCTGTAAAATTAGGAGCATCAATGGATGAATTTGCAAAAAGTCTGAGTGATTTATCAAGGACAATAGATTCTATTACAGATACCAAGCTTCCTGTCGGAGAAATCTCCGAGTTGCTCCAAGTTATTTCGGGGATAGTTGGAAATATGCCGGAGGCAGAAGAGGATTCTGCGGGAAAGATTGTAGGAAAGTTAGTTTCTCAGATGTTTATTGATATGTTCGAGATGAATTTTACGGTTGCCACACTTAAAACCATAGGGATGCTGGCAAAGGAGTCTTCGAAGTTTGATGTTTTTGGAAAATATATTTTGCCAGCATTTCTGAAATCAGTTGACTGGCTGGTACAGGCAAACCATATGGCAGGCGAATTCTGGGACAACGTTTTGGGAAAGAACCAGACAGAAAAAATCATGGATCTGTTAGGCGGATTATATAAACTATGGGTAAATTCTACCAATGCAGTTGTGTCTGTTGATCCGTTAATTCTGGATCTTGGAAAAGATGGATATAACCTGTTGGACAAGTCGGAAGGCGTTCATTTTGATCTGGATAGTAATGGATTTGCAGAAAAGGTTACATGGACTAAGCAGGATGGAATTCTGGCACTAGACCTTAACCAGGATGGAAAGATTGGAAATGGCAGGGAAGTGTTTGGGGATAAGATGTTGCTGGCAGACGGGACGGAAGCAGAGAATGGATTTGCCGCACTGGCACAATACGACACGGATAAGAATGGGATTATTGATGCATCTGATGAAATTTTTGGAGAACTTCTGGTATGGGTGGATGCAAACGCGGATGGTATATCTGGGGAAGGCGAATTAAAAACTCTGGCAGAACTGGGGATTGAGTCTATCAATTTAAACTACATACAGAAAAATGCAGGAGCAGGAACGATAGGGAATACCGGAGTTTTTACATTTAAAGATGGAACAACATCAGGAATTGGGGAGTTATGGGTAGATGCAGACTTATATGATACTATCGAAACACCGATAGCAGATATTCCAGATGCAATCAAAGATTTACCAGATGTACGGAGCATTGGCAATGTACATTCGTTAAGAAATGCTATGATTTTGGATGGAACCGGAGAATTACAGGGAATGGTAGAAGCGTTTATTGCCTGTACAGAGAAAGAGCAACGCTATGAAATACTTGAGGCTATATTGATCAGGCTTGCCGGTGCAGAAAATGTGTCCCAGACTTCCAGGGGATCTAATTTTGATGGGCAGAAGCTGGCAGTTTTGGAAGCATTTATGGGACAAGAATTCCTGGGGACCAACGGCAAGAATCCAAACACATCAGCAGCACCGATTTTGAAGAATTTATACAACAGCCTGACAGAACTTTACTATAGTGAATTAATTGGGAAGTCTGTATTAAATACATATCTAAATATGATACAAGTTACCACAGATGAGAATGGGGTAAAATCTTATGATTTGGGTGTTATGAATATGTATTTGGATTTAAAGATATTGGAGGGGAAGGAAGAACCAGCTGTTTTGGGAGATCTGGCGCATTATTTTACAGCTCAGAGTAAAAGTCTGGGGGATCGCTATAGTATGTTTTATCAGTTAAAGAACTATTTTAGTGGAAAAGGAACTGGGTATACAGATCTAATTGATGGTGGAGCGGTAGGAACTCTGATAGGTGATAAGGGGGATAATAAGATCAGTGGGACCTCGGCAGATGATTTTATTCTGGGAGGAGCTGGGAATGACGAGTTGTATGGTGGATATGGGAATGACGTGCTGGATGGGGGAACCGGAAATGACTATCTGAGTGGTGGAAGTGGGGATGATATTTATGTAATCAACCTTGGGGACGGAGTGGATGAGATTCTGGATCCATCAGGGAAGAACATCCTCCGTTTCGGAGAAGGAATCCATAAAGAAGATATCCGGGTTGGTTACAATGAAGCAGAAGAACTGATACTGGAGATTGGGGAAAACGGCCAGAAAATCGTCATAAAGAAGTTCGGGACAGAGGACTATTGGGATGATTACTGGAATTATACCTGCGAGTTTGCGGACGGAAGCCAGATAGGAATTGATAAAGTATCGCAGATATACGGAACGGAGGGAAATGAGAATTACAAGGCGCACTGGAGTGGAATCCATATGGAAGCCGGAGGCGGTGATGACATCATCCAGGCATATGGCGGGGAGAACTACCTGTCCGGAGGGGCCGGGGATGACAAACTTTACGGTGCCGTTGGTAATGACACTATCCTAGGTGGTTCCGGCAACGATTACCTCTCCGGCGGTTCCGGCAATGACACCTACATTTTCAATCCAGGCGACGGAAAGGATACGATCTACGATACATCTGGTAATGATCTTTTACAGATTGATACATCAGTTGAAAATCTGATGTTCGAAAGAAGCGGTAACAATCTTTTAGTTTCCATTTTAGGAACAGAGGATTCTGTAAGTATCAATAACTGGTATTCTGGTTCAAGCTATAAGGTTGAAACTTTTACCGTGAGTGATGGATATAGCCTTGCATACAATCAGGTGGAGCAATTGATTCAGTCAATGGCATCATTTGAGGAGCAGACAGGTTTGAGCTGGGCTGATGCTATCAGAGATAATAGTAGTGATGCGAAGAACATTATTTACAACACGTGGGTGCAAAAGGCATCTTTGTAACATATATCTTTATGCAGGAGCCTGCATAATGTGGGCTCCCTGGTATAGCGATTAATCACTTATTTGTTTTACGCTATACCGAAATTACTTTATGTATACTGGTAATCTATCCGGCCGGCAATTATCATTACTATAATTACTGACTGGATGGAGCACCATCGCGAAAGGGAATAAATAATATGCAGGAGACAAGTGACTCAACGAAAATAAAGATGCAGTCCTCGATGGATGAACAAAAAGTCCGGGATGGAGGATTGCAATGCCTGATTACAATTGCGGCATATTATGGGATACCGGCAGATCAGGGGGAAATAAAGCATGAATTGGCAATCGAAGATGAGATAATGGCGGCGGAGGATATTTTGCGGGGAGCAAAATTACTGAAGTTGAAAGCACGTCTGACTACGTTAAAATTGAAAACTCTTTTGAAAATGGACTGTCCAACAATTCTGTTTTTAAATAGTAATGAGTTTGTTATTTTTGCAAAAGCAGAGGGTGATAAAGCTCTAATATTATATCCATTTGAGAGGGCGCCGAGAATCTTATCATCTGGAGAATTAGAGGAGTTATGGGATGGCAAGGCGATTTTACTCATACCGAGGAACCGGAAAAACAGAACGGTTAAATTTGGATTCAAATGGTTTATCCCAACCATATTAAAATATAAGAGGCCACTGCTGGAAGTACTTTTGGCAGCTTTTATTATGCAGCTTTTATCGATATTTTCACCGTTGATTACCCAGTCAGTTATCGATAAGGCATTATCGCACAACAGTATTTCTACGCTTGATGTGTTGATCATAGGATTAATTGTACTGCTTATATTTGAAACAATTTTGTCGGTGGCCAGAAACTATGTATTGATACATACGACAAGTAAGGTGGATGTAATACTAAGCAGCCGGTTGTTCAACCATTTGTTTAAACTTCCATTGAGATATTTTGAAAGCAGACGGATTGGTGACACGGTGGCAAGGGTAAGGGAACTGGAGAATATCAGGCGGTTTCTTACAGGGGTTCCGCTCACTATTATATTGGACTGTTTGTTTTTAGTTGTATATATTATTATATTGTTTTTTTATGATGTGAAGCTGACCTGGATTACTCTGGCCGAGGTTCCAATATTGGTTGTGATATCTGCTTTGATCACACCATTGTTACGGGAGCGGTTAAATGAGCAGTTTAATTGCGGGGCAGAGTCACAGTCTTATATGGTTGAGGCCATTACAGGTGTACAGACGATTAAATCATTTGCAATAGAACCCAAAATGCAGAAGAAATGGGAAGAACTTCTTGCTGATTATACTACAGCAGGATTTAAGACATCTCTTTTATCAGGGAATGCGGGAGCTGCAGCGAAGTTTGTCCAGCGAATGTTTGACATTATCATTCTTTGGTACGGTGCACAACTTGTAATGACAGGCAAATTGACTATTGGACAGTTAGTAGCATTTCGTATGCTTGCATCAAGAGTAAGCGAGCCGGTGATGCGGCTGGTACAGATGTGGCAGGAGTTCCAGCAGGCATCGATTTCAGTGGATCGTATTGGTGATATTTTTAATGCACAGGTGGAGCCGAGCTTTGAAAGTTCAAAAGCGAAACTTCCAGCTGTAAAGGGAGTTATCAAATTTGAAAAAGTGTGCTTCCGGTATCAGCCGGATGGCCCGGAGGTAATCAGAGATATGGATTTTCTCATTAAGCCGAACACTGTCGTGGGAATTGTTGGGAGAAGTGGTTCTGGCAAAAGTACCTTATCAAAATTAATACAACGGTTGTATCTTCCGGAGAGAGGAAAAATCCTGATTGATGGGATTGATATTTCTCTGGCGGAACCGGTGTGGCTCAGGCGGCAGATTGGAGTAGTTCTTCAGGAAAACTTTTTATTTAATTCGACCATACGTGAAAATATTGCATTGCATAATCCATCTGCCAGTATGGACGCGGTCATTCATGTCGCAAAGATTGCCGGTGCACATGAGTTTATTACAGAACTGAAGAATGGTTATGATACGCTGGTTGGCGAAAAAGGTACCGGATTGTCTGGCGGGCAGAAGCAGAGAATCGCAATTGCACGTGCACTGCTCTGCAATCCGAAAATTTTGATTTTTGATGAAGCTACTTCTGCACTGGACTATGAGTCGGAGAGTATTATCCAAAAGAATTTAAAGGCAATCTGTCAGGGAAGAACTGTCCTTATCATTGCCCATAGATTATCTACGTTAAAAGATGCAGATGCAATCATGGTACTGGATAAGGGACAGCTTGCAGAATATGGTCCGAAGGATGTATTGATAAGGCAGCAAGGACTGTTTTACCATTTACTAAAGCAGCAAAGTGAGATATAGAGGGCTAAAATGATGAAAAGTAAAAAACAGATGAGGGAAATGATTCAAAACCATGGGATCAGACGTCAGGAGCGGCTTCGCAAAGAATTCCTGCCGGAGGCATTGGAGATAATTGAAAAGCCAATTTCTCCGCTTGGTCATTTTGTGATTATAATTACAACATTTGTGATACTTGCCACGATACTATGGTCTTATTTTGGGAAAATAGATCAGGTAGCCAATGCGCGTGGAAAAATCGTCACAACAAAAGGTGTACAGTTGATACAGCCTGTGAAGGGTGGATCAGTAAAGGAAATATGTGTGAAGGAAGGGGATCATGTAAAAGCAGGGGAGACAATGATGTATCTGGATGATTCTCAGGAAGATATTCATATGAAGGGGCTGAATGAAGCAATTGAAATGATGGAATTTCAGAATGAACTTTTAGAGATATTATCAAAAGAGGGAGATATAAGTAAATATCTGGAGTCAGAAAATAACAAAGAGAAATTAGAGATTATTAATTATGCTCAATCCTTACAATTGGACTATTTATCTCAGCGAAGCAGCCTGGAATCTACGGTAGAACAAAATACGATCCAGGTATCTATGCAAGAGGAGACTTTGGAGAAATTAAATGAACAAAAGCAGCTTCTTAGTGAAAGTGAGCAGGCATTAAAGGAGCAGGGGAAAGATGGGATGAGCCCGGCGCTTGATAAAATTAATTACCTGATTGCTGAAAAAGAAAAAGAGGTGTCAGATTATCAGGAATTATATAATGAAGGTGCCGTTTCTCTGATCCAGCTTGAGCAGGTTCAAAGTGAACTGGAGCAGCTGAAAAAAGATTATGCAATTCAGGAAAATGAAGATTTAACCAATGCCTATAATGATACAGTGAGTGTCAGTGGAATAAAAGAAAAAATTCTGGCCGTCGAGCAGGAGTGCAACAGTCAGTTAAAAGAAATTGATATTGCAAAAGAGACACTCAATCAGTCAAAGGTATCATTGCAAAGTTTGAAATCTCAATATATGGGTAAGTTATCGGAATTAATAAATCAAAATAATAATAATATAAAAGCACAGCAAGTTGAAGTTGATTTACAGCTTTTAAATTTTCAGGCACAAAAGTTAATTGCGCCGGTGAATGGAATTGTAAAGACGTTGGATGCGAATACTGTTGGCGGAGTTGTTTCTTCTACCCAGATTGTAGCGACAGTCATCCCGGATAATACTCAGCTTATAGTAGAAGCGTCAATACCTAGTAAAGATATAGGTTTCATTAAGCCTGGGCAGAGTGTTTCAGTGAAATTGGATACCTATGATTTCCAAAAGTATGGGGATCTAAAGGGGAAGATTACATATTTTAGTCCAGATACTGTTTTTGATGAAAAGAAGGGATGGATTTACAATGCCAAAATTGCCGTGGACAGTAAAGAGTTCCAAAAGAAAAACAAAGACCTGAAACTCGATATAGGAATGGAGTGTACAGCTGAGATCAAAATAGGTTCCAGAAGGATCAT
This sequence comes from uncultured Lachnospiraceae bacterium, assembly GCA_900549995.1. Lineage (GTDB taxonomy): Bacteria > Bacillota > Clostridia > Lachnospirales > Lachnospiraceae > UMGS1251. Next base: position 20,827 of record URQQ01000047.1, read on the forward strand.
TGATTTTTTCCTGGAGCCTCTGACGGAGCATTTTCATAACAGTTTGAGTGTGCAGTAAATTATTAGTATTTCAAATTAATTAAAGAAAGCGTGCATTTCTATCAGGATTTGTGCGCTTTTCTTTCGTAAAAATGAATGTTATGTAACTTTTGATTTTTAATAATGAACATCTATTGCAAAACCTTTTTTTAACATATATCATGTAATCAAAGAGGTGATAAAGTGCAGATAAAAAAAGATGAGGTTCGATTAAAAATCCTTGAAGCTGCTACAGATGAATTTTTGAAAAGAGGATATGAAAATGCGTCTATGCGTATGATTGCTCAAAAAGCGCATACGACACAAGGGAATATTTATCATTACTTCCAGAATAAAGAGATACTTTTGGAAGAAATACTTCTGCCGACGATTGAGAATATAGAATGTATGATGTCAAAGCATATAGAGGATGAAAAAGCGAATCCATTGACAAAGGAGCAGGCCTTAGAAGAAATGAAAGAGATAGAAAATGATTTTGACAGGAGTAAACTTGGCTGTTTCTTTGATAAAAAAGTTATCATACTTCTGAAGTTAGAAAGCTCGCATTTGCTGGGGCGAAAGGAAAAAATATTACAATCTCTTACCGAACATTTACAGGAATATTTTAATATCAATGATGACGCTCACTATTCAGAAATTGTACTTAATATGTTAGTAGAATGTGTGAAACACATCTTAATCGAACACGAAGATTTGGACGATGCCAAAGCGGAATTTTTTAAATTTTTTAACGTTTTGTTTAATGGCATTATCAGTCAAATAGGATAAATCACTTGCATAAAATGTGTTCTTTTATGTATGTGTTTTTTTTATACTCATTTTTCAGAAAGGAATGAAAGTTATGTCAATTATACTTGCAAAAAATGCAACCAAAATGTATCAAAGCGGGGCAAGGCATACTCTTGCACTAAATGAAATATCTTTTGGAATTGAGGATGGAGAATTTGTTGTGATATTGGGACAATCTGGTGCTGGAAAAAGTACTTTGTTGAATATTCTAGGTGGAATTGATTGCTTAAGTAGTGGGGAGATACTTGTAAATAATATACCACTTTCAAAAATGAAAGAAAATGAATTGGCTCGTTACAGAGCTAACGATATAGGCTTTATCTTTCAGTTTTACAATCTTATTCCTACATTAACTGTATATGAAAATATCGCTCTGATGAAGGAGATTAAAGACGATATTTTAGACCCTGTCGCTGTTTTAGACAGAGTTGGATTGAAACAGCATTTAAAAAAATTCCCCAGTCAATTATCGGGTGGAGAACAACAACGGGTTTCTATTGCCAGAGCGATTGTAAAAAATCCAGAAATTCTTTTATGTGATGAGCCGACCGGTGCATTGGACAGCGAAACAGGGTGCATGGTGTTACAACTGATACAAGATGTGTGCCGGGAGTATCACAAAACTGCTATCGTTGTTACACATAATGCTAATATCGCAAAAGCGGCAGACAGGGTTATCCGGCTGAAAAACGGGCGGATTTCAGATGTTGCAGTCAATGAAAAACCTGTGAGTATAAAGGAGTTGGAGTGGTAATGCTGATTCGTAAAATGATTCGTGATGTATGGAAAAACAAAGTCCCGTTTATTGCTGTTTTCTTAATGATGTTTGCTGGTAATTTTATCTTTTCTGGTATTACAAGTGAATATAATGGAATGAGTAAAACATTTCATTCTTATATCGAGGAAACACATCTTGCGGACGCTTGGATTCTGGGCAGCAATTTTCAGCCGTCGGATATAGAACAACTTAAAAAAAAATCTTCCATTGATGACGTGGAAAAAAGGGCATTATTGATTTCTGCGCCAAAGAGTGCTGATGATAAAACGATTGATTTATATGTTCTGGCTGGCGAAAATAATATTTCGGAATTAAAAATACTTGACGGAAAAAAGTATTCAAAAGATGTGCCAGGTATCTGGTTAGACGCTGCATTTGCAAAAGAAAATAATTATGAAGTAAAAGACAGGATAAAACTGGATATTGGCGGAAAAAAGATTGAAAAAGAAGTAGTTGGGTTATGTTATTCGCCAGAATATATTTACAGCACGAGGAATGGAGAATTTGTACCAGATCATAAAAACAATGGTTTTGCCTTTATCAATGAAACCGGGATAAAAGAAATAGGAGAGATTCACTGGAATCAGCTGCTTATATCTGGTACAGGAAACCTGGAAAAAACAATTAATAACACGTTAGAGGGAAACGGTACTACTGTTGTGTTACAAAAAGACCATACAAGCTATTCCGTGATCAATGACGAAATTGCACAGCATAAAGAAATAGGTTTGATTTTTGTAATGGTATTTTTGTTTATTGCCATTCTTGTTACAATTACAACCGTACACCGTCTATTAAATTCCCAGCGTCTACAAATTGGGATATTAAAATCAATGGGCTTTCATAAAAGACCATTGTATATTCACTACATATCACACAGTACTTTTGTTTGTCTTTTAGGTTCGGTTTCCGGTTGGTGTGCAGGATATATAACGCTGCCAAAACTGTTGTTTCCAATCATGGAAGAAATGTACATTCTTCCCAAATTAAAGTCAGTTATGCTGGCAGGAAGCTGGCTGCTTCCTGTTACTTGTGCGTTGCTTTGCTTGGCTGTTTCTTTGGTTGTATGTCACAAATGTTTAAAAGAGAATGCCGCGAAAATATTATACTCAAACAGCATAGAGAAAGAGTATAAAGAATTGCCATTATCGTTTTTGTGGAAACATTTATCATTTTACGGACAATGGAATATGCGTGATATATTCCGAAATAAATTAAGAAGCAGCATGACCATTTTTGGTGTCATGGGGTGCGTTGCACTGCTTTTTTCCTCTTTGGGTTTGTTTGCTTCCATGCATCATATGTCCGAATGGACTTTTGATAAAATACAAACTTATAACACAAAAGTAACTGGAAATTTTAGTGATGAAGAATTTAAAAATAGATTGCTTCAATCTATGTATGGTGAAGAATTGATGGAAGCATCGGCAGAAATCAAATTTAACGGCAAAAAAGAAAACGTAGCTTTTACTGGTATTGAAAGTCAGGACTTTTTAAGGCTCTATGACAATGAGGGCAAAGAGATAGAATTGGAAAAAGGGATTGCCTTGTCCAGAAATACAGCGAATAAATTAGGAATTGAAGTGGGTGACCGATTAATGTGGAAATTTACTGGAAGTGATGAATGGTATCTTGAGGTTGTAAAGTATATTGTCCGTACACCTATAACACAGGGTATTACGATGTTAAAAAGTGAGATGGACGCAGAGGGTATCCCTTTTCATACTACTTCTGTTATCGGAGAGAAACCTGATAAATCACTCATTGATTCCGATAATGTAGACAGCGTACAGCATAAATCTGATTTAAAATCTGCTCTTGATATGATGTTAAATGCATCTGTTATGCTGAGTGTTCTTTTCCTGGTATGTGCTGTATTACTTGGCAGTGTGATACTGTATAATTTAGGAACATTATCTTATATGGAACGGTATCAAGATATGGCAACGTTGAAAGTATTAGGTTTTCATAATTTAAGGATTAAAAAACTGATGATACAACAAAATTTATGGCTTACGATTGCAGGAATTATTATAGGATTACCAACCGGATATGGCTTGACAATTTTAATGCTTGGTACAGTACAGGATTCGATTGATATCAGCGTATATATTCCAGCGTGTGCTTATATAATCAGTATTTTAGGTACGTTTTTCCTGTCGTGGATAATCAGTAAATTACTTTCAAGGAAAATATATCATATTGATATGGTATCAGCTTTAAAAATCAATGAGTAATCATTGGCTATTATTTGCTTAAACAGAGAGCCGTTTGTAAATGTGGCGGTAATATTGGGAATATTTTAATCGTATCTTTTGAAACAAATGTTTGTGCGCGATTCCTTGCATGGAAGGAGAGAACAATGTTATGATTGTTATGGCATATAACAGTGATTATGGAGGCGAGAATATGGAGAATCATAAATACGATGTGATCATCATCGGAGCCGGGCCATCCGGTATATTTTGTGCGTATGAACTGGTGCAGAGATGCCCCGGATTTCGGATATTGATGATAGAAAAAGGACGGTCTATCGATCAGAGAAGCTGTCCGAAGAGAAAGACTAAAGTATGTGTCGGATGTAAACCTTGTTCCATTACGACCGGATTCGCAGGGGCGGGAGCATTTTCGGATGGAAAACTTTCACTGTCCCCGGATGTGGGTGGGAACCTGCCGGAAATCTTAGGCTATGAGAAAACTACGGCGCTGCTCCATGAAGCGGACGAGATCTATCTGAAATTTGGCGCGGATGAAAAGGTATACGGCACAGATGATTATGAGGCAATTGAGAGAATCCGGACCAAAGCGATCCGTGCCAACCTGAAGTTGATTGAATGTCCGATCCGCCATCTCGGAACGGAGGAGGGATATAAGATTTATACCCGCCTTCAGAAATATCTGGAGGAACATGGTGTTCAGATCGAATTTATGACTTCTGTCGAAGACCTTCTTATTGAAAATGGGACAGTGAAAGGTGTTGTCACTGAGAGGGGGGAGGTCTATGAGGCGCCGGAGGTTGTAAGCGGCGTGGGAAGGGACGGATCAGAGTGGTTTGCACGTATCTGCAGAAAACACGGCATCAGCACGAAGGTTGGGACTGTGGATGTCGGTGTCCGTGTGGAAGTGCGGGATGAGATTATGAAAGAGCTGAATGAGAAATTATATGAGGCCAAGCTTGTATATTATACGCCGACATTTGATGATAAGGTCCGTGTATTCTGTACAAATCCGTCAGGGGAAGTGGCGACGGAATATTATGATGACGGCCTCGCTGTTGTCAACGGGCACGCTTACAAATCCCAGGATATGAAGACGCATAATACGAATTTTGCCCTGCTTGTGTCGAAGAATTTTACAGAGCCTTTCAAATCCCCGATCGCTTATGGCAAACAGATTGCGCAGCTTGGCAATATGCTTTGTGACGGGAAGATTCTTCTGCAGAGATATGGAGATTTCCGGAGGGGAAGAAGGACGACACAGGAGCGGCTTGTCAGAAATAATATTACACCGACGCTTAAAGATGCCGTGCCGGGGGACCTTTCGCTTGTATTTCCGCACAGGATCATGGTCGCGATTGATGAGATGATTCAGGCGCTTGATAAAGTGACGCCGGGAATTGCCAGTGATGAGACACTTCTCTATGGAGTGGAAGTGAAATTTTACTCGAACAAAGTGGTTGTAAATGAAGACTTTGAGACGAGTATCCGGGGACTGCGGGCTATGGGAGACGGGGCATCGGTAACCAGAGGGCTGATGCAGGCGTCTGCAAATGGAATCAGTATCGCCAGAAGTATTCTGCACTGTTCGAGGTAGAAAATGTACTGGCCAGACATGCATAGATCGTAAAAAAATGTTGTATATTGGAAGGAAAACTTATATAATAAAAAAGATAAATTACGATTGTGCAAAAAAATCGGTCAATTTGATAAAGAATCGAGGAATTAATATGGGTAAATATTTTGGAACAGACGGGTTCCGTGGCGAAGCAAATGAAGTATTGACAGTAGAACATGCATTTAAAGTCGGAAGATATCTGGGATGGTATTATGGCCAGGATCACAAGGCGAGAGTAGTAATAGGAAAAGATACAAGAAGGAGCAGTTATATGTTCGAGTATGCACTGGTGGCGGGGCTTACAGCATCCGGCGCTGAGGCGTATCTTTTACATGTTACGACAACACCGAGTGTCTCTTATGTGACAAGAACAGAAGATTTTGACTGCGGAATTATGATCTCGGCAAGCCATAATCCGTTTTATGATAACGGAATCAAAGTGATCAATGGCAAAGGTCAGAAGCTGGAAGCAGAAGTTGAATTAAAGATTGAAGATTATATCGATGGAAAAACAGGCGAACTTCCATTTGCCAAGGGGGAAGAGATTGGACGTACAGTGGATTATTCTGCCGGAAGAAACCGCTATATCGGACACCTGATTTCACTGGCTACAAGATCATTTAAAGATATGAGAATCGGTCTTGACTGTGCGAACGGAAGCGCATTCATGATTGCCAAGAGCGTATACGACGCACTGGGCGCGAAGACATATGTGATACACAACGAGCCGGACGGAACTAATATCAATACGAACTGCGGCTCCACACATATCGGGTCACTGCAGGAACTTGTAAAAGAAAAGAAACTGGATATCGGTTTTGCGTTTGACGGTGATGCCGACAGATGCCTTGCTGTAGACGAGAATGGAAATCTGATTGACGGTGATCTGATCATGTATGTATGTGGAAAGTACTTAAAAGAGCAGGGGAAACTGAATGAAGATACCATTGTGACTACGATTATGTCAAACCTGGGACTTTACAAGGCATGCGACAAGGCAGGACTTCGTTACGAGAAGACAGCAGTCGGTGACAAATATGTCTATGAGAACATGGTACAGAATAATTACTCCCTCGGCGGAGAACAGTCCGGTCATATCATTTTCAGCAAACACGCTACAACAGGAGACGGCATCCTGACCTCCCTGATGCTGATGGAAGCTGTCATTGAGAAAAAACAGACACTCGGAAAACTCGCGGAAGAAGTCAAGATCTACCCACAGCTTCTGAAAAATGTCAGAGTATCCGATAAAAAGACAGCAAGAGAAAACCCGGCTGTTGTTGAAGCAGTCGAAGCCGTAGGCAAAGCACTCGGAGACGACGGAAGAATCCTTGTCCGTGAAAGCGGAACCGAACCCGTCATCCGTGTTATGGTAGAAGCAGCTACCGACGAATTGTGCGAAAAATACGTCAATCAGGTCGTCGATGTGATGCAGTCAGAAGGACTGATTGTAGGCTAAAAGGCCAGAAAATAAGGAATTATTAAGAAATAAAAAATCACAGCATTATATGCAATGTTAGAAAGGCATTTCGGAAAGATTTTGATCCGGAATGCCTTTTTCGTCAAAAGGGGACAGGTTAAAACGCAATTAGGGACGTAATCCTTTTGAAAAAGATTACGTCCCTAATTGCGTTAATTGCGCTACACACTGTGGAAACCTTTGCCGATAATCTCGCTTGTTGTGGATATCAATATGAATGCTTTGGGGTCTTCAGCTTTGATGAAGTTCCGGAGCCTGACTGCCTGGCTTCGGCTCATGACGGTGAAGATGATGTATTTGTCATTGCCGGAGAAGGCGCCTTTGGCGTTGCATGTGGTTGCGCTTCTGTGAAGTGTATGCACGATAAAGTCACAGATCGGCTCAGGTTTTGTGCAGACGACGTTGAAGTACTTGCACTGGTTAAAGCTTTCTATCACGTTGTCAACCATCAGTGACCGGACGGCAAGTCCGAGGAAGGAGTAAAGTCCTGTCTTGATATCGAAGACGAAGCAGCCGGCGACCGTGATTACGAGGTCTGTCAGCATGAGCGCGCGCCCGATGTCGAAACTGGTGTATTTCTTTACAATCATCGCAATCACGTCGGTCCCCCCGCTGGAAGCGCCGATGTTGAACAGAACTGCCGCGCCGAAAGCAGGAAGTGCGATCGCGAATGTAAGCTCCAGCATGGGCTGGTCGGTCAGGGGATGGCTCATCGGGTAAATCCGTTCAAAGAGGGATAACAGCACGGACAACAGAATACTGCTGTATGCGGTCATCACGCCGAATCCTTTGCCGAGAACGATAAATCCGATCACAAGAAGAATCATGTTCATGATAAATGTAAAATCACCTGCACTCATGACGCCCGTTTTAGCAATCAGAACGGCAAGACCTGTAATTCCTCCGAAGGTGAAGTTGTTGGCAAACTTGAAAAAATAGATTCCAACCGCCATGACAACTGTACTGCTGGTTAACAAGAAGAAAGACTGTAATTTTGATTTCATTTTAAAAATTCCCCGCTCAGTTTGTCCTGCGCATGTATAAAAAAGCACTGTATGTACAGGATTGTATTTGATTGTATTTTTATTACAAATGCATTGTACCCCCATGAATCGCAAATGTCAACGCATTATAAAAGATATATTGGTAATAATATCTTTAATTAGCTTGAAGGAGGAACAACAAAATGTATCAATACTTGCCGATTACGGATGTATACGCCAGAGAAATATTAGATTCCAGAGGGAATCCGACGATAGAAGCAGAGGTACTTGCGGGAGAGAATATTGTGGGAAGGGCTTCCGTGCCGTCAGGAGCGTCGACCGGACAGTTTGAAGCGGCAGAGATCCGTGATGGGGGAGAACGCTATCAGGGAAAAGGAGTGCAGCAGGCCGCGGACCATGTAAATGATAAAATTGCGCAGGAAATTATCGGCATGAATGTTTTTGACCAGGCAGAGATTGACCGTGTACTGATCCGACTTGACGGAACAGAGAATAAAATCAATCTCGGGGCAAACGCGATTCTTGCAGTGTCACTGGCTGTTGCAAGAACAGCAGCGAAAGCACTTCGGATACCGCTCTATGCCTACCTTGGGGGAACCAATGCCAAGAAGCTTCCGGTTCCGATGATGAATATTGTAAACGGCGGAAGACATGCGGACAATACGCTTGATTTTCAGGAATTTATGATTATGCCGGCAGGCGCATGCTGTTATCATGAAGCGCTTCGTATGGGGACAGAAGTATATCATTGCCTGAAAAAACTGTTAAAAGAGCACGGCTATGCGACCTCTGTCGGAGATGAAGGCGGATTTGCGCCGGATCTTCCGGATGCGAAGGAGGCATTGCGTTATCTTGTCAATGCGATAGAGATGGCAGGATACCGTCCGAAAGAAGATATTGTGATCGCAATGGACGCGGCGGCTTCTGAGATGTATAATCATGACTTCCAGAAATATGTCTTCGAAGGTGAAGGGAAAATGCATGGACACCAGGTGATACGGTCAGCGGAAGAAATGATTGATTATTATGAAGAACTGGCATCGGAATTCCCAATTTTCTCAATTGAGGATCCGCTGGATGAGGACGAGTGGGATGGATGGGAACTTCTCACCACAAGACTTGGGAGAGACATGCAGCTGGTAGGGGATGACTTGTTTGTCACGAATACAAAACGGCTGGAGAAGGGCATCCAGAGAGAATGTGCCAATGCGATCTTGATCAAGGTGAACCAGATCGGGACTTTGACAGAGGCAATGGATGCAGTGGAGATGGCAAAAAATGCCGGCTTCAACGCCGTGATTTCCCACCGTTCAGGAGAGACAGAAGACAGCTTTATCGCCGATCTTGCGGTTGCATGTAATGCAGGGCAGATCAAAACAGGTGCTGTGTGCCGTTCAGAGAGAACTGCAAAATACAATCAGCTTCTCAGAATCGAGGAACGTCTTGGTGAGACGGCGGTCTATGAAAATCCATTCAGGGAGTACTATCTTTCACTGTGATTTGGCATCTGAAAAGGAAGAAAAAGGTTGCGAAAATCCAACTGTTGTGATAAACTGATTATGGTTTAATCCGCAGGAGGTGTTATATAATGGATATTTTGAAGACAATTATTTTAATTTTATTCGCAATAGATTGTATCGCATTATCAGCAATTATATTGCTGCAGGAAGGAAAACAGCAGGGACTTGGGACAATCAGCGGTGCTGCAGAATCTTATTGGGGACAGAATAAGGGACGTTCTATGGAAGGCGCTCTTGTAAAATCAACAAAATTCCTGGCTATTTTATTTATTGTACTTGCAGCAGTATTGAATTTAAAAGTATTTGCTTAAGATTAAGAATTGATAGGAAATTGGCGAAACACTCTTATGATGATCAATAAGAGTGTTTCTTTGCGTAAAGAGGTTTTTAGAGCATCGTTAATAAGCTCTGGTTCCAAAGGAGGAACAGTATAAATGGACGAAATGTTAGAAAAAAGAAAAAAAGTAATTTATGATTTTATATGTGATGAGCTGTATGTGCCCATGAAACTGAAGGAACTTGCGATTCTTCTGCAGGTGCCGAAGGATCAGAGAAATGACCTGAAGATGGTAATGGATTCCCTTGTAGCAGAGGGAAAAGTCAGTCTCACGAAAAAAGGAAAATATGTGAAGGGTGAAGCGAAATATCTGGTGGGAACATATAAGGCGAACCAGAGAGGATTTGGTTTCGTTGTACTCGATGAAGAGGGCACAGATGACATCTTTATTTCCGAGGATGATGCAAACGGGGCATTCCATGAAGACCGGGTAGAGGTTGCGGTCACGAAGGCTCCGGAAGGGCGCCGCAGGGAAGGAAAGATTATGAAAATTCTTTCTCACGGCACAGTGCAGCTGGTAGGTCTGTTTCAGAGAAACAAAAATTTCGGGTTTGTCATTCCGGACAACCAGAGGATTTTAAAGGATATCTTCGTTCCGCTGGAGCGGTCGAAAGGTGCGGTGAGCGGCCATAAAGTTGTGGTAGAGCTGACTTCCTACGGAAAAGAGGGTAAGAAGCCGGAAGGAAAAGTTGTTGAGATTATCGGCCATGTGGATGATCCGGGCACAGAGATTCTATCCATCGTGAAAAATTATAATATTCCGGTTGAATTTTCAGAAAAAGTACTGAATCAGGCGGAACGTGTCTCTGGCGAGGTAAGTTCAGCCGATATGGCAGGGCGTATGGACATCCGTGACTGGCAGATGGTGACCATTGACGGCGAGGATGCGAAGGATCTGGATGATGCAGTCTCTGTGGTCAAAGAAGGAGAGAACTATATCCTGGGAGTGCATATCGCAGACGTGTCCAACTATGTGCAGGAGAACAGTGC
>URQQ01000048.1 GCA_900549995.1 uncultured Lachnospiraceae bacterium
TATGATCCATTGCATTGCCAACCTGCACAATTCCGGGGCCTGCTTTGGCGATTATTTCAGCTGCGTGAAGAATTTTCTCTTCCGGTATCAGTGTGATGGCAGACGTTTTCGATAGTGTATATTCCTCTGTGTGCCGTTTCAGCTCTTCAAATCCATAAGTGTGGTTCTGAATATATTCGTTTTCATACCAATGCTTTTCTATAATTATATGAATCATGCCAAGTGCCAGCGCCATGTCTGTTCCCGGTTTTACAGAAAGCCAGAGATCCGCTTCATCAGCATGTCTTGTCTGACATGGATCGATGACAATCAGCTTTGCCCCTTTCTTTTGCGCTTTACGTATCTGGGAAGCGAAAGCCTTCCCTGTATGATACGGGTTGCTGCCCCATAATGCGATAAATCTGGTGGCATCCGTTATTTTAGTATTAGGCATGAAGCCGAAAGTCTCTCTGGCCGCACTCATGCTGGCCATATGGCACATATTCGCAGCTCCCATACTATTGACCGTGCCGATAGTATTCATCAGCCGCTCATACATCAGATTAAAATAAGGCTTGTTGTAACCGCGGATACCCAGAAATGAATCTGGTCCATAATGATCTACGGCACTTTTGAAGTTTTCACCGATTTTTTGAAATGCTTCTTCCCATGAGATTTCCTTCCACCGATTCTCACCTTTTCTGCCGGCTCTTTGCAGTGGTATGCGGATCCGTTCCGGATGATTCATAAGATTCAGCCCGTTTTTTCCTGTCTCACACCAGATCGTCCGGTATTCCATATCTGGCTGGAGTTTGACTACTTTCCCATTGTGGTCTAAAACCGCTGTTAAATGACATTGTTTTCCGCAAAATTTACAAATTGTTTTATATGTATTTTGATTCATAGGATTCCTTTCTAATTCTTTAAACCATTTCCTGTAATTCCGGCGAGAAAATATTTATGGAGAAACACATATACAAGAAACGGGGGTAAAAAGTTCATCATTGCACCTGCCATTGTCATTCCATAATTCACATCATTTGTACCCTGTAGGGCAGCAAGCCCTACAGGAATCGTTCTTGTTGCATCTGTATTTGAAACAATCAATGGCCACAGCATGCTGTTCCAGCTTCTTGTAAAAAAAAGGATCGATACAGTGACCAGCACAGGTGTGATCATTGGTGTGACAATTCTGGTGAAAATCCTGAAATCATTACAGCCATCCAGCTTTGCGCATTCGAACATTTCCCTGGGGATAGCGATTATGGCCTGACGTATGAGCACAACTCCCAGCATAGATGGAATGGGGAGAATCAAAGGCCAGAAAGTATCCAGCAGGCCAAGTTTTCCTGTTAACAGCCACAGAGGTACAACAGTTGCTGGAAACGGGATACACATCGTAGTAAAAAATAAAAAAAAGAGTTTGTCATCGCCCGGAAATCTTTTTTTAGCAAATGCAAATGCTGAAAGATTGCATACACACAGTGTCCATATCACGCCGGCAACCGAAATAAACAGACTGTTTCTTACCCACTTTGAAAATCCGTTTATCTGAAAAATCTGAGCATAATTTTTCAGGGTATAGGTGGAGATATCAAAGCTTATCAGATATGGAGAGTAAGTTTCCTGCAAGGAGCAAATCAGCATATAGGCAAAAGGGAGCAGCATCAGCAAGGTTAATCCGATCACTGACAGGCTGACTGTCCAGTTCACAATTTTCTTCATGAATTCTATCTCCTTTAATACATCTTAGATGATTTGTTATTCAGCAGCCGTCTCTGAAGGAACGTCAGAAAGACAACCATCAGAATCAAAATATTTCCGATTGCCATTCCATAGCCAATCTTTGCGTATTTAAAACTATATAAATACAAATAAACCATAATTGTCATGGTTGTCGCCTGCCCCGGACCTCCGCCGGTCATGATGTAAACCATATCAAAAGACTGGAATGTCCCGATGACACCTAAAAACAATATCAGAATCGTGGCTGGCCGAATCAGAGGTTCAATGATACAGCGCATTATCTGAAAATCAGATGCACCGTCGATTCTGGCAGCTTCATAGTAACTCTCCGGAATATCAACGAGATATGCCAGATATAGCACCATATTATATCCGGTTCCCATTAAAATTTCGATGATGATCAGCGCCGGAAATACCATAGTCTGAGACCCCAGAATCATCGTGGAATTAATACCAAAGGCCGCCAGAATCATGGACAGCGGTGACTCCCCGTTATTCAGCAGAATCCGGTATACAATACTGACAATACTTGCAGAAGCCAGGCTTGGGATAAACATTCCGTTTCTCACAAATTTGCCAAGCCATGTTGTCTTTCTTTTATTTACCCATACTGCTATCAGAAAACCAAGGAATGTCTGAGACGGTACAATCGTCACTACAAAAATCAACGTATTCCTGATACATTTTTGAAAAACTGCATCATGAAATAATGCCTTGTAGTTCTCAAGTCCGTTAAATTGGGGAACACTAAGTGCATTATATTCAGTCAGGCTGAACCATCCGGACATCAGAATCGGCAGGTACCAGAATAGTACAACAATCATAAAGAATGGAAGCACATACAGGTAACCACTGAAGTCTCTTTTTCCTGACCTGGTTTTTAAAAGCTTTCTCATATGTCTACACTTCCATTCTCTACAGGCCAAATAAAGCGTTCATAGATAATTTATAGCTCATAGCCCAATACTTTATTTTCTGCATGCGGGGATCCCTGTCTCTTTGTATATTATTGTATACTTCTGCTACGTCTTCTGCGCTGTGCATGTCAAAAATACTTGCAACCGCATCCTCATCATTGCTTCCTCTGCCCGGAATTATATTGCAGTATTCACTCAACGTGATGGACGGCGGTTCCCGGAATATCTCATCATACTTTTCTTTTTCCTTCACAAGATCATCGATAAAAAAGAAAAACAAATCTCTTGAAGCCCGTGTCATATCTTCCACACTCATTGTTTCAGTCACATATTCATGAAATCCTTTTGTGCCGTTAAAATAAGCAAAAATACTGTGAAATCTGATCCCAAGTTCATCTGCAAATTCTTTAGCTGCATATATTTCATCAATATTAAACTGATATAAATGATAATTGATGAATGCATCCCCATGAAAATTTCTGTTTCGTAATTCTTCCATCGTTCTTTTGATATTATCTTTTACTTTCTCAAAATGAAATCCGTGAATACGGTCATAAGATCTCTGACTGAACCCCGGCATGGAAAAAAGCATGCCATAATAATGTTCACACGTCTTTATTCTGCCAAAATCCGGAAGTACACTGGCATTTGTGCTCATGTCCAGCCGAAATCCTTTTTCATACATATAATTTATGATTTCTGGAAGATGTGGATTCAATGTAGGTTCATACCAGTTATAAATGTGGAACAGGCAGTCCGGAGTAACGATCTGATACTTTAACAGATGCTCTGCCAGCTCTTTAAACTTATGTACATCCATGTCATATCTTGGAAACTTGCTGCTATATCCACTTATATTGTTCCGTCCTGTCTTACAGTAATAGCAGCGGGCATTACACTTATTTAATATATCCATATATACTTCTGTATACATTTTTTCTCCATTCTAAAACCAGAGGCGAAAACAGACTCAAAGTGCCTGCATCCACCTCTGGTTTGTTATTTTTCAGGTGCTGTATAATCCAGATTATTCGCATAGTCCGTAACAGTTTTCATTGCTTCTTCTGGGGTGGTCTGCCCATTCATCATCTCCTGCAGTTCTTTCCAGAGATAATCATAAACTTCGGTTGCACGTCTTGCGGCCTTTATCGGGCGGATCGTACCATTTTCCATTGCTTTCAGATAGGAATCCTCCATCTCCGGCACGCCGTACCATTCCTGGTTTTTCATGTTTGGTGCAGCTTTGGCAAGCTCATGGTATTTTGCCCCGCCCTCAGGTCCGGTAGCGTATTTGATAAATTCAAAAGCAAGATCTTTATCCTCTGCAGCGGACATGAGAACTAACTGATCCACACTTGCTCTTACACCCTTGTCTCCGTTATTTCCCTGAAGTTCGTAAGAAAATCCAAAATCGAATCCGCTCTCACCAAGCTGGGCGAACGTGCTCGATCCACCGCCGGTGAATCCGATTGCTGCTTTCCCCTGAAGAAAATATTTTTCAAATGCCTCACTGTTCTGCAAAGACATTGTATCTTCCGGAAGAACATTTTCTGTATTTTTCAGATCATATAAAAATTGAGCGGTCTCTATAGCCTCTTTGCTGTCGAGGGTGCATTTTCCTTCATCATCAAAGATTTCACCACCTGACTGGTAGAGGAAAGAATACCAGTTCCAGTTGAGATCCTGATAAAAAGTCTGCCCCCATCCCTGGGCAATTCCATACTGGTCAATTGTACCGTCTCCATCTGTATCCAAAGTCGCCTTTTTTGCAATTCTCAGAACGTCTTCCCATGTCTCAGGTTCCTTTTCTCCAATGGAGGTAAGGATATCTTTATTAAAAAACATTGTCAGAACTGCCTCTGGTCCACCCTGCGCAATCCCGTAATTTTTGCCAAATATCTTATACTGATTGCCAAGAACCGTGTAATTCTCATAATCTTCCTCTGTGAGATAGGAATCCAGTTCTTCAATCGCGTTGCTGTCAATATACGTTGGAAGCATCTCTACATACATGTATCCAACATCCGGTCCTGTACCTGTGGATACTGCTGAAGAATATTTAGCTTCATAATCTTTCCATGAAATAAACTGGAAATTCACTTCCACATTATGTTCTTTTTCGAATGGTTCTGAAATCTCCTTCCAGACAGCTTCATCTTCTCCATTTAACTTTGCAGGCAGCCAAACCTCAAGCGTATCTGATTTTTCCTTTTTTTCATCTTTTTTCTCTGATGTTTTTCCTCCGCATCCTGCTATAATTCCGGCTGTTAACGCAAGACATAGCAAAACACTTACTGTTTTCTTTTTCATTTCACTCATTTCCTCCTAAGGTGTTTCATCTTAAAAATTATATCGCGCATTGTAATAATGAGTCCAATCGTTTTAGACAATAGCTTAATAGATAAACCCTATAAGTAAATGTATGTAAGAAACATTTGTCTTTTAACCTTTTGAAAGCAGTTCGTTTCTTTACAAAACCGAACTGCTTTCAAACCGAATTGCTATTTTTTATCTTCCATCACTTTTGGTTTATCAAATTCCGGGTTGAAATAATAAAAATTCTTCGCATCCATCTTTTCTTTTGTCTTTTCAAGTGCTTCCCCGAAACGCTGGAAGTGCACAATTTCTCTTGCTCTTAAAAATTTTAAAGGCTCACGGATCTCCGGATCCGGAATCATACGCAGCAGATTATCATAGACAGTACGAGCCTTCTGCTCTGCGGCAAGGTCTTCTGTCAAATCTGTAATTGCATCTCCCTTTGACTGGAATTCGATCGCAGTAAATGGCAGACCGGCTGCTGCCTGTGGCCATAACGCGGTTGTATGATCGATATAATACGCATCGAAACCTGCGGTTTTCGCTTCCTCCAGAGACAGATTCTTTGTCAGCTGGTACACCATTGCACAGATGATCTCCATATGGGCAAGTTCTTCTGTTCCGATATCTGTGAGAAGTCCTCCGACATCTTTCACCGGCATTGTATACCTCTGTGACAGGTAACGCATAGAGGCTGATAATTCTCCGTCAGGTCCTCCATACTGGCTGATAATCAGCTGCGCAGTTTTCGGACATGTTTTCGTAATCTTTACTGGATACTGCAGACGCTTTTCATAAATCCACATTTACACACACGCTCCTTCCCATGGCATCGGTCCTTTACTCCAGCAATAACAATCTGAAGAAGGATTTTCCGTATATATTTCTGCCATACAGTCCATCGTAAGAGGGTAAAACTGAAGTGCAAACTTTTTCAAAAGTTCTTTTCTCGTCTTAAGTGCAGTTTTCAGCAGTTCAAGACCATTTTGATTGTCCGGATGTGTATCCATAAACAGTCTCATATCATCCAGAAAAAAACTGATTTCCTGAATTTTCATCATCATTTCTTCTCTTTCATCTTCAGGATCGGTATTGATCGCGGTACTGTTCATCAGTTCCTTCTCCACAAAAAAAGGCAGGTTTAATTCCGGGAAAACAGTTCCGGTCAACAATGCCTCCTTGGGATTAAGAGTTGTATTCAGAGTTTGAACTGGTACCGATGCAATTGCCAAATGTTCTTGATTCATTCAAAAAACTCCTTTCGCAATAAATTCTGTTACATCCATTAGTATGTTCGAAAATTGTAATCTTACAGCAGGGAAATCAGGACATAAATAGCAATAATTTTTGAGAATAAAAAAGCCAGCCATCTTCAGAGTGTCTGAAAATGACTGGTTTTCAAAAATTTAAATTTTTCATAAGTAAACAGCTCTGGCCATTATTTCTGGCCGACAGAATTTCCATTTACTTATGATACGGCTCATTTTTGATAATACGGTAGCCCCGGTATATCTGTTCCAGTAAAATGACTCTCATCAACTGATGCGGAAATGTCATCTTGGAAAAACTGAGGCCATAATCGGACCGTTGAAGTACTTCATCGGAAAGTCCTAAGGATCCTCCGATGATAAATGTAATATGGCTTGTCCCCCGGATTCCCAGTGTGTCAATTTTACCTGCCAGTTCTTCGGATGTAAGCATTTTGCCTGCGATTTCAAGAGTGATTACATAAGAATCATTTTTGAGCTGCTTCAGGATTCTCTCTCCTTCTTTTTGGCGGATCGCCTCTTCTTCTGCCAGACTGGCCTGATCCGGTGTTTTTTCATCTGCAACTTCTATTATTTCCAGTTTACAGTAACGGCTTAACCGTTTACTGTACTCTGAGACAGCATCCCTGAGATACTTTTCTTTGATCTTTCCAACTGTTAATAAAGTGATTTTCATAATTGCGCTGCTTCCTTTCCTGAACTCATTATATTTCTTCTGTTACAGAAAAGCAACGAAAAACATGCCAGATCAATAGAATCTGACATGCCTTTTCAATGTCTGGATCATGATTTCAAAATCATAAGTTCTTTTGGGAAATGTGTAAGTATTTCATTTCCTTTCTCTGTAATTAAAACGGTATCTTCAATTCGTACCCCACCCCAGCCTGGAATATAAATCCCAGGTTCCATGGTAATCACGCATCCTGGCTCCATCGTCTTTGTCCCATAATTTCCAAGGAAAGGTTCCTCGTGAAGATCCAGTCCTACGCCATGACCGATCCCGGCATAATAGTACTCTTCATACTTGGCGACCTTTTTGCGTATCTCCTGGTCCGGTTTCGTTGCATGTACGCCCGGTCCCATATATGACAGACCTGTTTCCTGTCCTTCTTTTACGAGATTATAAATTTCTACCTGTTTTTCATCCGGTGTTCCTACAATAAATGTTCTGGTTGTGTCAGAGATATACCCATTGTACATCGCACCATAATCGATTAGTACAAAGTCCCCTTCCTCTACTTTTTTATCACTTGGTTTTCCGTGCAGGAGGGAGGTTTTCGCTCCGGAAATCAGGATCGTTTCAAATCCCAGATCGTGCGCACCATGCATTTTCATGGAAAATTCAAGCCTTGCACACAGCTCCCGCTCCGTCACTCCGGCTTTAATAAAAGGAACCAGTTCTTCCAGCGCCTGATCAGCAATCTGGCAGGCGATTCTGGTGTTAGCGATCTCCTCTTCTGATTTGGTATAACGAAGTTCTTCTATAATATTCTGTGTCGGGACAAGTTCAATACCTTGATCTGCCAGCAGTCCGTTTAATGCAGCATATTTATCATACGGCGTGAAACATTCTTCGAATCCAAGTTTTTTGATTCCGGCCTTTTCACAGGCTGCTGCCACCGCTTTCGGGATACTTCGGTCATATAAATGCCAGTTTATTATTTCAAATTCCGGACAAGACTGTTCTGCCAGTTCTGTAAACCTGCTGTCGGTAATGACATACTGTCCTTTTGGTCCGATCACGGCATAAGCAAGCTCATCCGGATAGCCCGTGATATAGTTCACGTTTGACTTCTTTGTGACATAAATGCCATCAAGCTTCTGTTCCTGCACAATCTCCAATACTTTCTCTGTCTGTTTCATATTCATTTCTTCCTTTCTGCATATCACTGTCATCCGCCATTTTTTCGAGTTTCTTGTTCATTGCGAAAAGCAGGAAGCCAATCACAAGTAAACATAAAGGTATTATAATAAACACTTGCAGCATTCCCAGCTGGTTAATTACAAGCTCTACATAGCCGGACAGTTTATTTGCAACAAACATACTTGCGAACCAAACGCCCATCAAAAGAGAGGAAAATTTCAGCGGTGCAAGTTTGTTGACCATTCCGTATCCAACAGGTGCGAAACACATTTCGCCTATACTCTGGAACGTAATAAATGCGATAATAAAGAGAACGCTTGCTTTCGGGCCTTGACCGGCGACAGTTCCTGTTTTCACTACCGCAACGATCATGAATACAAAAGCCATGGCCAGAAATACGAATCCAAGGCTCATTTTCTGGGAAATATTCAAGTCCCCTCGCTTTGTTTTAGACATCTTAAGCCAGATTGCAGCCATAACCGGTCCCAAAATTACACACAAAAGCCCATTGTAAGAATCAATCCAGGCAGTCGGGATCTGGAAACTGCCGATTTTGAGATTGACGAATTCCTGCATATAAAGGGCGATGGACATAGACGCCTGATTATATGCGATCCAGAAGAATATCGTGAAAAATGCAAGAATCAGGATAACACCCATTCTCCGTTTCTCAGGTTTTGTCAAAGGTTTTGCCGCAAGCTCTTTCTTTGCCTGCCGGCCTTCATTTTTTGATGCCTCTGTCTTAATGTCTTTTAAGAAGAATTTCTGTCCGACTGCAAAGAAAACTGCACCGATCCAGATGACAACTGCTGTCACTAAAAATACTGCCCGGTAACCGTATTCCAGAATTTCTCCGCCCTGTTTCTGTGCGAACCACTGGTTAGCTACGAGTCCGCATAAGAATGGTCCGAACAGAACTCCGATGTTTGTGAATGTATAGGTCATGGAGAACGCACCATCTTTACGGGGGTCATCATTTTCATACAGACTTCCCACCAATGTCTGTGATGTGCTCTTATATAAGCCGCCTCCGATAACACACAATGCAATCATGATCTGTATGGTTGTCTTGCTGTGAGCTGAAAATGCAAGGAAATAACCGATACCTGAGATTATCATTCCCAGAATCACACAATATTTTGGTCCTAGAAACCTGTCACTGATCCATCCACCCACAACAGGTGACAGGTATGAAAAAGCCATAAAAGTGGCAAGAAGTGCGGTGGCCTCAGAATTACTGAGCCCCAATCCACCGCGCGCTGCAGATTCTGCAATAAACAAAAGCAGTACCAGTTTCATCCCATAATAGGCAAAATTGGTAAATGTAAATACTGAGCCACAGAAATAAAGTGCTTTCGGCTGTTTCAGCCTCTCTGTGCCTGTTTTTTTGTTCATAATTTTTTTCCTCCTGATTAAATCCTCATACAATGAGGTTTCATATCATTCCCCGTCGAGAACTTCGTACTATAGTTCGAACTTTAGTCTATAAAGAGGATAACAAGGTATAACATAAATGTCAATAACAATTAAAATGTAATGTAATTTTTGTATATTTTTCACAGATTCCTGACATTATTTTCGTTCAGTATTTGGTTTTTCGTTTTAAATCGCAAAAAAAAAGGTGCGGATCATCCACACCTTTTTTTGTTTATTTATTCTTCAGATATTCGTCAATTCCCTTTGCACCAGCTTTTCCGGCACCCATGGCAAGAATAACGGTTGCCGCACCTGTAACAGCATCACCGCCGGCATAGACACCCTCTTTAGTAGTCTGTCCGTTGTTCTCTTCCGCGATGATACATTTCCATTTATTTATCTCTAATCCTTCTGTTGTAGAAGAAATCAGAGGATTCGGTGATGTTCCAAGAGACATGATTACAGTATCTACTTCGATCTCATGTTCAGAACCTGGAATCTCAACCGGGCGTCTTCTTCCGGATGCATCCGGTTCACCCAGTTCCATGCTGACGCAGTTCAGTCCTCTTACCCATCCATTATCGTCTGTCAGAATTGCTTTTGGATTTGTCAGCATATGGAAGATAATTCCCTCTTCTTTTGCGTGATGAACTTCTTCTACTCTGGCCGGGAGCTCTACTTCACTTCTCCTGTATACAATATGTACTTCCGCACCGAGACGAAGCGCTGTTCTTGCAGCATCCATTGCTACATTACCGCCGCCTACGACCGCTACTTTCTGTCCTGCGGCAATTGGAGTATCATAGCTGTCGTCAAATGCTTTCATCAGGTTGCTTCTTGTCAGATATTCATTGGCAGAGAATACACCGTTTGCCGTCTCACCAGGAATTCCCATGAATTTCGGAAGTCCTGCACCGGAACCGATAAATACTGCCTCGTATCCTTCTTCTTCAATCAGCTGGTCAATCGTAGTAGATTTTCCGATCACTACATTCGTCTCAAATTTAACACCAAGATATTTTACTTTTTCAATTTCTTTTGCAACTACTTTTTCTTTCGGAAGACGGAATTCAGGGATACCATAGACAAGTACACCGCCTAATTCATGCAGAGCCTCAAATACAGTAACATCATATCCCATTTTGGCAAGATCTCCTGCACATGTAAGGCCTGCAGGGCCTGATCCAATCACCGCAACTTTATGTCCGTTCTTCTCAGCCGGTGTCTCTGGCATTACGTCATTCTCAAGTGCCCAGTCTGCGACGAAACGTTCCAGCTTGCCAATAGAGACTGCCTCCCCTTTGATTCCACGGATACAGTACTGCTCACACTGTGATTCCTGAGGACATACACGTCCGCAGACAGCAGGAAGTGCAGAAGACTGTCCAATTACCTTGTAAGCTTCCGCGAAATCTCCATTTTTTACTGCCTCGATAAATCCTGGAATATTGATTGCAACAGGGCATCCTGTCATACATTTCGCATTTTTACAGTTAATACATCTGGAAGCTTCTTCCATTGCTTCCTCTTTATTATATCCATAACATACTTCTTCAAAGTTAGTAGCACGGACTTTGGGATCCTGTTCTCTGACAGGTACTTTCTTTAAGATATCCATTATTCGTCACCTCCGCAATGTCCACATCCACCGTGATGTGTATCACCTTCCTGGAATTTCAGCAGCGCACGGCCTTCCTGTGTTCTGTACATCTGCTGCCGTTTCATTGATTCATCAAAATTCACAAGGTGTCCGTCGAATTCAGGTCCGTCTACACAGGCGAACTTAATCTCATCACCGACATGAAGGCGGCATGCCCCGCACATTCCGGTGCCGTCTACCATGATCGGGTTCATGCTGACAATGGTAGGAATGTTTAATTCTTTTGTCAGCAGACATACGAATTTCATCATGATCATCGGTCCGATCGCGATACATACATCATATTCTTTATTCTCTTCCTGTACCAGTTTCTTTACTACATCTGTAACCATTCCATGGTGACCATATGTGCCATCATCAGTTGCTATGTATAAATTGCCGGCAACAGCTTCCATTTCCTCCTTCAGGATCAGCATGTCTTTCGTCTTGGATCCGACGATAACGTCTGCGTCTACGCCGTTCTCTTTCAGCCATTTTACCTGCGGATAAACTGGAGCGGCTCCTACACCGCCTGCTACGAACAACATTTTTTTCTTTTTTAATTCCTCAATGTCTTCTGTGACAAATTCTGATGCATTACCAAGCGGGCCGGTAAAATCGCGGAATGCATCTCCCTCTTTCATAAGGGCCATTTTCTCTGTAGATGCACCGATTGTCTGGAATACAATGGTAATCGTCCCCTTCTCTCTGTCATAATCACAGATTGTAAGTGGGATCCTTTCTCCTTTTTCATCCATTTTAACGATGACAAACTGTCCCGGCTGGCAATGTCTTGCAACGCGGGGAGCTTCTACATCCATTAAAAAGATCTTATCGGCCAGTTTTTCTGCTTTTAGTATCTTATACATCATGTACCTCCTCGAATTTTACTATAACTGTATAAATACTATGATTTAAGACAGGTATATTATTTTATGATAAAACATTTCATACAAAATATCAAGACAGAAAAACAAGTATCACAAAAAAAATAAGGTATGCTAATTTTTTTTGTGGAAATTAACATACCTTATCATTTAATTTAATCAGAAATCTACTTCTGTACCGTAATATGTGCAAGACAGCAGTTTTTCCATCTCCGCCGGAGTAATGCTTCTTGGGTTGGAGCCTGTGCATGCGTCAGAAACAGCAAGTTCTGCTATATGGGACAATTTTTCTTTAAACTCCTCTTCTTGAATGCCGAATTCTTTCAAGGTCTTTGGAATATTAAGTTCTGCATTATATGCATCGATCTTGCTGCAGAGAGCAAGCATCAGTTCTTCTTCGGTCTCACCTTCTAAACCAACATATTCTGCAATCTCAGCATAACGTTTCAGAGCTGCAGCTTCTTTTGCATTGTATTTGATAACATATGGAAGGTAAATTGCATTTGCGCATCCGTGAGGAATATGTCCTGTTGAGAATGCAGCCCCTGTTTTATGAGCCATGGAGTGGACGATACCAAGCAGTGCATTCGAAAATGCCATTCCGGCAAGACACTGTGCATAATGCATCTGTTCTCTGGCTCCTGTATCTTTCTTATAAGAAGATGGCAGATATGTAAATACCATTTGAATTGCTTTTAATGCAAGAGGGTCTGTAAACGGAGAATTCAGTGTCGAAACATATGCCTCGATTGCATGTGTCAAAGCATCCATTCCTGTATGTGCTGTCAGTTTCTCAGGCATTGTCTCAGCAAGTGCAGGATCAACAACTGCCACATCCGGTGTGATATTAAAGTCTGCCAGAGGATACTTTACTCCGGTACTGTAATCTGTAATTACTGAAAATGCTGTCACTTCTGTTGCTGTTCCTGAGGTGGAAGGAATTGCAAGAAATCTTGCCTTCTGCCGAAGTGCCGGGAACGAGAATGGCTGTGTAATCGCCTCGAATGTTGTATCAGGATATTCATAAAATACCCACATAGCCTTTGCCGCATCGATCGGAGAACCGCCGCCCATTCCGATGATCCAGTCTGGTTCAAATTCACGCATCGCCTGCGCACCTTTCATTACTGTTTCTACTGATGGATCTGGCTCAACATTTTCGAATAACCTGGTTTCAATTCCGGCTTCCTTCAGATAATCAAGCACTTTATCTACAAAACCAAATCTCTTCATCGAGCCGCCGCCAAGTACAAGCATTGCTTTCTTTCCATCAAGGGATTTCAATTGTTCCAAAGCACCTTTTCCGTAGTAAATGTCTCTTGGTAATGTAAATCTCATCATATCCGCATCTCCTTTTTATAATTGTTATTTATTTAACGAGTATATTGTAGCACTGTTAAACTTTTAACACAACCATAAAAATGTAAACATTTTGTAAAGTTATCTTAACGGACAGATCAGGGTACATTTTATATAAAAAAGAAAGACAGCCAATCCCAGGATGAGCTGTCTTTGCTTTTAAACGTTATATCGTCAGCGGAAAAGCCGTATTTAATAATCTTCTTCCTCTGAATCTGACTGGTCTTCCCTACCGGTCATCTCGTAATTTCTCTTTGTAACTTCGGTGACTCTTCCGCTTTTATCCGCCAGAACTGCACAGAATATCGTATTTCCATACGGCATATCGATCGGCCCTGTGTAAAGCGTTGAGGAGGCTGTCGGTGTTGTGTTATCCATAGTATAGTAGGCTTTATACCCCTCCGGAACGACAATCTCAATTTTCATCTGACTGTCATACTGACCGGTAGATGGTGTGACAGATGGGGCATCGGCAATTGGAAGTTCAACGGTATATGTCTTGTTCTTTGCAAGGCTTGGTATTCCTTTTTTATTCACCGATACGGCGCTCACTTTGGTTTCCCCGACTCCAATCTGAATTGGTTCTTTATATTTTGTACTTGAAGCAGAGGCTTCTTTTCCGTCCGTAGTATAATAGATTGTATTCCCTGAACTTTCAAGCTTTAGCTGCTGGACATCATCATATGTTTCTTCTTCAAGCCCAAAAGAAGGCGGATGGACAACATAAGCATTCAGCTCTTTCAGAAGTTCTTTGTCTTTTAGTTTATCAATAACCGGTGAAATTTTTTCCTGCTGCTTGGTCGTGATGTAAAATTCCATAAAAGACTTGTAAATTGCCGCGTTACCTGATTGCTTTTTCAATGCGTTAAGATACATTTCTTCGGCAGCTTCTTCTTCGTCCTGAGCCAGATAGAGTTCTTCCATACCTTCATATGCCTTGGGTTTTGAACTTTTTCTGGAAATCGCCTTTTCAAACTTTTCTGCTGCTTTTGTATAGTCACCCTTCTTCAAAGCTGAGTAACCGCTGTTTACGACTCCGGTATAGGAGAACTTGTAAATAATAAAGATAAGAAGTGCAGCTATTGCGGCCATACAAAGGATCAGGATCCGGCGCTGTTGTCTTTTTTTTCGCATCCGCTCCTGTTTTTTCCTGCGGGCAGCCTGTCGTTTTGCCTCGGCCTCCCTGGGTGTCATCTGCCTGGGCTGGCTGCCTGAAGTTTCCCTTTGAATCCGCTGTCTTTCCTGCCCGCCTGACGCATACCGCATCTCTGTCCGCTGTCTGTTCTCTGATATTCTTGCGGCATCATCAACTCCGCCCCTTATCTGCGCTTCAAGGACGTCATCTAACGGATTATAATCAGGTACAATTCTGATTTCCCTCCCGCACCTTGAGCAATATAAAGAGCCAGGCTCAACTGCTGCTCCACAATATCTACACTTCATTGTTATTTACCTCCTACTTTTTACGGACCGACTCAACGCAGTTATTCATAAGCATTGCGATCGTCATTGGTCCAACTCCCCCAGGAACAGGCGTAATAGCACTTGCCATGTCTTTTACACGGTCAAAATCTACGTCCCCACATAGTTTGTTTTCCGCGTTTCTATGCATCCCCACATCAATAATTACTGCCCCGTCCTTTACGTACTCTTCTGTAATAAACTTTGGTTTTCCCATTGCCACCACAAGAATGTCTGCTCTTTTTGTTACTTCTTTTAAATCTTTTGTACGGGAATGTGTTACTGTCACCGTTCCGTTTTCACGGAGCAGAAGAATTGCCATCGGTTTCCCCACGATATTGCTTCTTCCAACGATTACA
The DNA here is from genome assembly GCA_900549995.1 of uncultured Lachnospiraceae bacterium. Lineage (GTDB taxonomy): Bacteria > Bacillota > Clostridia > Lachnospirales > Lachnospiraceae > UMGS1251. The sequence goes on from URQQ01000048.1 coordinate 15,212, forward strand.
CATTCTTTTCCCTGAATCTCGATTCCCGAACGTTTTAACAGCTGTATAATCCCGGCCGGTGTACATGGAAGGAATCCTTTTGTACCTATCACAAGATTTCCAACGCTGATTGGATGGAACCCGTCAACATCTTTTTCCGGTGCGATCGTCTGTATAATCCGGTCTTCATTGATCTGTTTCGGAAGCGGAAGCTGTACGAGAATACCGTTGACTTTTTCATCCGCATTCAGTTCTTTTACAAGCTGTACCAGTTCTTCTTCGGTCGTTTCTTCTTTCAATTCATATGCAAGAGATTCAATCCCGATATAGGCGCATGCTTTTTTCTTATTATTTACATATACAGTTGACGCAGGATCATTTCCAACCTGAATTACTGCGAGGCATACATTTTTGCCCTGCTCTTTTAAGGCAGCTACTTCCTCTTTCAGCTCATCTTTAATCTGTTTCGAAATTGCTTTTCCATCTATTAATTGTGGCATTTCAGATCCTCCTTAGAATAATCCCGTGATTGTACCATTATCCATTACATCAATGTTATTGGCAGCCGGCTGTTTTGGAAGACCTGGCATTGTCATGACTGCCCCTGTCAAAGCTACAACAAATCCGGCTCCGGCACTGACATATACTTCACGGATGTGGATTTTAAACCCTTCCGGACGGCCGAGTTTTGTTGCATCATCAGACAGAGAATACTGGTTTTTCGCCATACATACAGGGAATTCTCCAAATCCCATCTTCTCGATCTTATCAATCTGTTTCTCGGCAGCTGCAGCATATTCCACTCCGTCTGCACCATAGATTTCTTTTGAGATTTTCTCAATTTTCTCACGCAGAGAGAGTTCTTTCTCATACAATGGATGGAAATGGCTTTCTTTATTTTCCAAAGTTTCCAGTACCTTTTTGGCGAGGGCAACTCCGCCTTCTCCGCCTTTTCCCCATACTTCTGACAGCGCAAATTCACAGCCGCGTTCTTCACAGAATTCACGTACGAAGGCCACTTCTGCCTCTGTATCTGACACAAACGCATTCAGTGTGACAACAACCGGAACATCAAATTTCTGGATATTCTCAATATGTTTCTCCAGGTTTACAATTCCTTTCTTCAAAGCATCCAGATTTTCAGAACCAAGATCTGCTTTTAAAACTCCGCCGTTATATTTCAGTGCGCGGATCGTAGCTACCAGAACAACAGCATCTGGTTTCAGCTTACTGCTGCGGCATTTGATATCCATGAATTTTTCTGCACCAAGATCTGCACCAAATCCGGCTTCGGTAATTGTAATATCACTTAATTTGAGTGCCGTTTTCGTTGCTCTCACGCTGTTACAGCCATGTGCGATATTCGCGAAAGGTCCGCCGTGTACGATGGCTGGTGTATGCTCTAATGTCTGGATCAGGTTTGGTTTGATTGCGTCTTTTAAAAGTGCCGCCATGGCGCCTGTCGCATGCAGATCATCTGCAGTTACCGGATCACCGTTGAATTTGTACGCAACGATAATTCTTCCAAGACGTTTTTTCAGATCTTCCATGTCATTGGCAAGGCAGAGAATTGCCATGATTTCGGAAGCCACAGTAATGACAAAATGATCTTCTCTTACCATTCCGTCACCCTTATTGCCAAGACCTACGACAATATTCCTAAGTACTCTGTCATTCATATCAAGACAGCGTTTCCACACAATCTGTCTTGGATCAATCTGGAGATCATTTCCCTGCTGAATATGATTGTCAAGCAAAGCAGCAAGAAGGTTGTTGGCTGATGTGATTGCATGGAAATCACCTGTGAAATGAAGGTTTAAATCTTCCATAGGCACTACCTGTGCATAGCCGCCTCCTGCAGCCCCGCCTTTGATACCGAAGCATGGTCCAAGTGATGGCTCTCTTAAGGCAATCACAGCTTTTTTATTCAATTTTGCCATAGCCTCTCCAAGGCCAACTGTTGTTGTTGTTTTCCCCTCGCCTGCCGGTGTCGGGTTAATTGCAGTGACGAGAACCAGTTTTCCATCCGGGCGGTCTTTGATCTCTTCCCAAAGCTCATCGGAAAATTTTGCTTTGTATTTTCCATAGAACTCCAGATCATCCTCCCTGATCCCTAACTGAGCTGCTACATTTTTCACATGCGTAAGTTCAGCCTCCTGTGCAATTTCAATGTCTGTTTTCATTTTACATTCCCTGCCTTTCTTTTTTTCATATTTATAGTACACTGCCGAGACAGTATATTATACGTATTCTTCAATGTATTGCTCGAACTCTTCCATAGACATCAGCACTTTCCTTGGCTTTGTGCCCTCCTCTTCGCCGACAACGCCGGCTTCTGCAAGCTGATCCATAATTCTTGCCGCACGGTTGAATCCGATTTTAAACATCCGCTGAAGCATTCCAATAGAAGCCTTATCCTTTTCAATAATGAACTTCCCTGCCTCAGTAAAGTAGACATCACGAGAATCTTCGCCTCCGGATGGGGCGCTGCCTGATGCACCGGAGACAGAAGTTGTATTTACATGTTTTTCTATATCTTCATTGTAAGTAGTATTTTCGTTGTGGTCAACCAGATAATTTACCACTGACTGTACTTCTTTATCCGATACAAAAGATCCCTGCACCCGGACAGGCTTCTGATACCCGGATGGATAAAACAGCATATCCCCTTTTCCAAGAAGCTTTTCAGCACCGTTCATATCAATAATTGTTCTTGAATCTACTCCGGAAGATACGGAGAATGCAATTCTGGATGGCATGTTGGCCTTAATGAGACCTGTGATGACATTGACGGAAGGACGCTGGGTTGCTATTACAAGATGAATTCCTGCAGCCCTTGCAAGCTGTGCCAGACGGCAGATTGCCTCTTCAACATCTCCGGGAGCCACCATCATCAGATCGGCAAGCTCGTCCACAATGATAATAATCTGCGGCATCTTTTCTGGTTTGCCCTCTTCCTCTATGTCCTCGATATTCTTTATTTTATTATTGTAGCCTTCAAGGTCACGGACATTATACTGGGCAAATGCCTCATAGCGTTTTGTCATCTCCGCAACTGCCCAGTTCAGGGCGCCGGCTGCTTTCTTCGGATCCGTTACAACCGGAATTAAAAGATGCGGGATCCCATTATAAACACTGAGTTCAACGACTTTTGGATCAATCATGATCAGTTTCACATCATGCGGATCCGCTTTATATAGAATACTCATAATCAGTGTATTGATGCAGACGGATTTACCAGAACCGGTAGATCCTGCAATCAGGACGTGAGGCATCTTTTTAATATCTGCGACAACAGCTTTTCCCCCGATGTCTCTGCCGACAGCAAAGGAGATATTGGACTTGCTGGCTCTGAATTCATTGCTGTCCAACAGGTCCCGCAGCATGACCGCTGTATTCTCTTTATTGGGTACTTCGATGCCGACAGCTGCTTTACCGGGAATCGGAGCCTCAATACGGATATCTGCCGCAGCCAGATTCAGTTTAATGTCATCCGTAAGGCCGACAATCTTACTGACTTTCACTCCCTGCTCAGGCTGAAGTTCATACCTGGTCACAGAAGGACCGCAGCTGACATTTGTAATGGTGACGTTTACGCCAAAGTTCTCCAGAGTTTTCTGAAGCTTTAATGCAGTCTGTCTCAGATGGGAATCAGAATCACCGCTGTTATTCTTTCCTCTTGTAAGAAGGGAAAGAGGTGGGAACTTATACTCTTTCTTTGGTTTTTCACTTTCTGAACGGATGACCTGATCCATGTTTTCGGTCTCTGCGGCGACTTCTTTTGCACTGGTTTTAGACTTTCTTGTTTTTTCCGCTACCGGCATCTCATCAATTTCATCCAGAATCGATTTTTCCTCCGGTTCCGGCGTTTTCACTGCTTCTTTTATCGGTTCCTCTGAAACAGCGGGAGCGGCATCCGCAAAAATGGACTCTGCCGGGTCAGCCCTGTTGATGACAAAATCCGGTTCCGGAAGATCCGGTTCTTCCGGAGGTACTGTCAGTTCCTTGACATCCGGTGATTTACTTTTTGAAAGCGTAGTATCAAAGGACACTCCTGAAACGATTCCTTTCTCTGCTTTGGCCTGTTTTTGCTTTTCTTTCTTCTCCTGCTGCTTCTGCTTCATCTCTTCCTGTTTTTGTTTCCGTTCATCACGTCTTTCTTCCTGACGTTTTAAGCGTATTTCTTTCGTACTGTCGACATGTTCTTTTGTCTTTGTGTAAGCTTTTTTGCTTCCCTGGGTTACCCCTTTGAGAATCGACTTTTCTGTAATTAATACAATACAGATTACGGCAAGCACGATCACGACCACGAATGCCCCTGCCACACCAAGTGCCGGACACAGGAGCATAGAGATGCCTCCGCCGATCAGGCCGCCTGCGCTGTTATGAGTACTTCCTGCGTGATAGTAGGAAAGAAGTGTTACTGCTGTCCCCTTTTTATATGGATCTGTCACAAGCTGTAAAAAGCCGCAGACCATGAAGGTCAAAACTAATACAGATGCTGATTTTATGTACGCCTTTACATTTCCGCGGTTGGAAATGAGAAAGGCCACCCCTGCAAAAAGCAAAATCGGAACTGCATATGCGCAAGAACCGAAGATTCCAAATAGAACCGCAGAGATTTTGCTCCCCACAAAACCTCCGATTCCAAAGTTGCTGATCAGCAGGATTGTACAGACCGCAAGGGAAAGCAAAATAAAGACTTCGTCCTTTAATCCGGTTCCCGCCGTATTTTGCTTCTTTCTTCGTGTTGTGCCAGTTGTTTTTTTCTTCCTGGTTGTCTTTGAAGCCATGAAACTTCCCCCTTATTCTGTTCATAAACATACTATTTATATTATAGCATTATTAAAAAATAATGTCATTATCTATTTTCACTGCCGCTTTTATTCATACTTCGATATTCATCGATCATGGTATGGAGCTTCCCAAGAGCGTCGCTCATGCCTCCGACAGCATCAATCATCCCCTCTTTTACAGCCTCCGGACCGACAAGAAGAGTTCCTACGTCCTTGACAAGCTGGGTCGGATTCAACATCAGCTCTTCAATCCTTTTCTGTGTGATCTTCGAATGATCCGAGATGAACTTTGTGATCCGGTCCTGCGTACGTTCCATGTTCCGGTAGCTTTGAATGACACCGATAAACATTCCGGAAGAACGTACCGGATGTATAATCATCGTACCGCTTGGAACGATATAAGAATAATCTGCGGATACCGCAAGAGGTCCTCCGATGGAATGGCTTCCTCCAAGAACAAGTGAGACGGTGGGTTTGCTTAACGAAGCAATCATCTCAGCGATCGCAAGCCCTGCTTCTACATCACCGCCCATTGTATTGAGCAGAATTAAAAGTCCTTCAATTTCGTCATTATCCTCGACTTCTGCAAGTTTTGGAAGAAGGTGTTCGTATTTTGTTGCTTTTGTATTGCCGCCTGCCGATTCGTGGCCTTCAATTTCTCCGATGATCATCATCAGCTGTATGTTGTGACGTTTTTTATTGTTTGCGAGTTCCAGGCTCCCCATATCCTTAATCTGTTCATTCTTCTGTTCCTGCTCCTCCAGACGTTCCTTTTTTTCCTCTGCCATCTGCGCATCCTCCTGTACTGTTTTTAATAGTATGCAGCCGGAAGAATCATTTTATTCAGAATTTAGCCGGAGACAGAACTTTCCTGTATCAGAATTGGAAACGGATTTCCCTGTGTTACAAGAAAAACAGGGCCGTCTTTACAGACAGTCCTGTCAATATGTAATCATATCCTGTTCATCATGTGTTAACACTGAGCAAGTGCCTGTTCAATGTCTGCGATAATATCATCTGCATTTTCGATTCCAACACTGAAACGGATCAGATCTGGCTGAACACCAGCTTCGATCAGTTCCTGGTCATTCATCTGACGGTGTGTATGGCTTGCAGGATGAAGGACGGATGTTCTCGCATCAGCGACATGTGTTACAATGGCTGCCAGCTTCAGGCTGTCCATCATTTTTACAGAAGCCTCTCTTCCGCCTTTGATTCCAAATGTTACAACACCGCAGGAACCTTTCGGAAGATATTTCTTTGCAAGTTCATGGTAAGGATCACCTTCCAGATCCGGATAGTGTACCCATGCCACTTTGTCATGCTGACTGAGATAGTTAGCTACCTTCAATGCATTCTCGCAGTGCCTTGGCATGCGGAGATGAAGCGTTTCAAGCCCGATATTTAAAAGGAATGCATTCTGAGGTGACGGTATAGACCCAAGATCTCTCATCAGCTGTACCGTTGCCTTCGTGATGTATGCACCTTTGCCAAAACGTTCGGTATAGACAACCCCGTGGTAAGTCTCATCCGGCTGTGTCAGGCATTTGTATTTGTCCCCGTAAGCAGCCCAGTCAAAATTGCCGCTGTCCACAATCGCACCGCCGACACACATTGCATGACCGTCCATATATTTTGTGGTAGAATGAGTGACAATATCAGCCCCCCACTCAAAGGGACGGCAGTTGATCGGTGTCGCAAACGTATTGTCTACAATCAAAGGAACCTGATGTGCATGTGCCACTTTGGCAAATTTCTCAATATCTAATACAGTCAGTGCAGGATTGGCAATTGTCTCACCAAACATCGCTTTTGTGTTCTCTTTAAAGGCACTGCTGAGTTCTTCCTCTGTCGCATCCACATTCACAAAAGTAGTTTCGATTCCCATCTTGGCAAGTGTATGTGCGTACAGATTATATGTACCGCCGTAAATCTCAGAGGCACATACAATATGGTCTCCGGCTTCGGCGATATTCATAATTGCATAAAAATTGGCAGCCTGTCCTGAAGAAGTAAGCATTCCTGCCACTCCGCCTTCCATGTCACAGATCTTTGCCGCTACAAAGTCGTTGGTTGGATTCTGTAATCTCGTATAAAAATAACCGCTCTCTTCCAGATCAAAGAGTTTTCCCATCTCTTCACTGGTTTCGCATTTAAATGTCGTACTCTGGATAATCGGCAGGATTCTTGGTTCTCCTGACTTTGGCTGAAAGCCAGATTGAATACATTTTGTTTCGATACTGTAATTACTCATTGTGAACCTCCTTAAGTGATGTGTTTTATTATTGAGTATTCTGATATTGGGATACTCTAAGAATACAGATACCGTTTCTGCAGCTGTCTTACCATATCACAGTAAATATCTTTGCATTCTTCTTTTTTATCGTTTTCAATCATCTGGATACATGGTTTTAAATAGGTATCCCATATTTCATCGTAAACTGCACCTGGGTTCTTTTGTCTGCTGATGCGTTTCACAATGGTCGGCGCAACATTATAGTATTCATAGACCAACGCTTTCTCTCCTGCTTCTTTCAGAAGGTACTGGTCTCTGTAATTGCGCAGAAGGTTCAGCTCATAGCAGTTATCCGGTTTTCCCTGGCTTTCACAGACTGCTGTAGTTACATAACAAAGCCTGTTTTTAAAGCCCGACTGTATGGTTTCATAACTTGCGGCCGTAAGTTTTCCGGTTTCGAACATTTCATTCCAGCAGTCTACCATTTTGACAGCGAGTGTCTCACAATACTTATTACGGTTGTAATTCAGGATTGGCGTATAAAAAGTAACAAGCGCCATATTGTAATCGAGCATTTCAAACTCTTTTTTCCGTTTTGGAAGCATCTCTACTTTGCGGCTGACCATTTCAGGAATCACCCTGGAAAATTCATCCAGAAGTTCCCCGGAATCGTCTGCTTCTTCACAGGCATCAATGATCTCTTGAAGCAATCCGGAATACTTATCATAAAGTTCCTTGAAAATTCTTTCGTAGTTATGTTTATTGTAATGTAACTTTGCCTCCAGCGCATCCTCATATAATGCTTCCATACTGTTACGTATGTTATCGTACATTGTTTATCCTACTCCTCATTCCAGTTGTGATATACTTCCTGTACATCATCATCTTCCTCTAATAGATCAAGAGTTTTCTGGATATTTTTGATATCATTTTCATCTGTCAGGTCGACCCATGTCTGTGGAATCATTGTCACTTCAGCGGAAGCCATCATGATTCCGGCCTCCTCAAGTGTCAGCCTTACACTGCTGAAATCATCCGGGTCAGTCAGAATCTCATAACTGTCCTCTTCCTCTGCAAAATCTTCTGCCCCTGCGTCGAGTGCTGCCATCATCAGATCATCGGCATCCATATCACACTCTTCTTTTGCGATAATGATCTGTCCTTTTCTGTCAAACATGAAAGAGACACAGCCCGGTGTTCCAACATTGCCGCTTCCCTTCGTAAATGCATTTCTTACATTGGATGCAGTACGGTTTTTATTATCTGTCAGCGCGTCAACAATAATCGCTGTCCCGTTTGGGCCGTATCCTTCATATGTAATATGCTCGTAGTTGGAAGCATCTGCATCCCCCGCAGCTTTCTTGATGCTTCTGTCAATATTATCATTTGGCATGTTATTGGCTTTCGCTTTCGCAATAACATCGCGGAGTCTGCTGTTGTTGGCAGGATCCGGACCGCCGCCTTCTTTTACTGCTACTGCAAGTTCTCTTCCGATCTTGGTGAAAATTTTTCCTCTTACTGCGTCATTTTTTTCCTTCTTGTGCTTTATATTTGCAAATTTTGAATGTCCTGACATTTCTTTTCATTCCTCTCTGTATTTCTTATCTAAAATCGCTTTTCTTATTCTAACACTCTTTGTTTTCTGTGACAAGGCTAATTTTCTCTGTTCAGCTTATGTATCCGCACCGTCTGGATGGTATTATCTTCTACAGACTGGATGTGGAAATGATATCCCTCATAAGCTACGATACATCCTTCCTCTTCCGACGGGATATGATCAAGCCTGTCGATCAGGAATCCGTTCAGCGTATCAAATTCATCCTCGTTCTGAAATGAAATGCCTAAAATGAGTTCGAGATCTTGCAGCTCTGCCATCCCGTTGACAAGGTATGTCCCGTCCGGCTGTCTGGAAATCTGTTCTTCCTCCTGGTCATATTCATCCTGGATATTGCCGAAGATTTCTTCCAGAATATCTTCCATGGTGACAATTCCCGCCGTCTGCCCGTACTCGTCGATGACAATCGCCATATGGTTCTGGTCTTCCTGCATCTGTTTAAACAGTCTGTCGATACTCTTTGTCTCAGGGATAAACCGCACTTCCCTCATATATTCTTTTAAATCCTTGATTGGAATATTCTGAAGCTTTTCATTAAAATAACATCTCATTGCATCACGCAGATGAAGGGTGCCGATAATATCATCGATTTCCTCATGATATACCGGAAGCCTTGAATAATTCTGTTCCATGATAAATGCAAGTGCCTCTTTGAGTGTCTTTTCCCCGTCCAGCGCAATGATATTCTTCCGGTGAGTCATAATATCTTTCGCATTTTTTTCACCATATTCAAATATATTGCGGATCATCAGAGCTTCACTTGGCCCGAGATATCCCTGTTTATAACCTTCCTGCGCAAGGGAAATGATTTCCCCTTTGACATCCTCTTCTTCGTCTTCACTGCCGGAAAACATCCGCTTTACTTTCTCAAAAAGATTGCTGTCCTCATCCATCTTATTTTTTACTCCTTATTATGTATGAAGCTCAAAACTTATTTTCAGCGCTTCATCAACTTTTCTCATTAGCTCTTTATCCAGGTGGCATACCTGGTCTTTCAGCCGCTGCTTGTCAATTGTTCTTACCTGTTCCAGAAGAATTACTGAGTTTTTCACGATTTGACACTTTCTGGCATCAATCTCTACATGCGTAGGGAGCTTGGCTTTGTTCATTTTGGAAGTAATAGCCGCACATATCACAGTTGGGCTGTGTTTGTTCCCTATGTCATTTTGTATAATCAGAACCGGTCTGATTCCGCCCTGTTCTGAACCGACAACCGGACTTAAGTCCGCATAAAATATATCTCCACGTCTGATCTGCACTTTTTTCACACTCCGTTAAATTTAAGATAAAATCAGTGTTTCCATCTTTTCTCCGAAGTATTCCAAAGTGCATAAATTATGCAAAATAATCTACTTGTTCTGAGATCTTTCCATCTCTTACGTATACGCGCGGAATCCGTTTGCCGAGGCAGCAGACGAATTCGTAATTAAACCGGCCGGAAAGCTCTCCCAGTGTTTCTACCGGAAGCCACTCCTCGTGATCCCTGCCGATCAGTGTCACTTTATCTCCGAACTTTACACCTTCAATCCCGGACACGTCTGCCATAAACTGATCCATACAGATTCTTCCTACGATCGGCGCACGTTTTCCGCGGATCAGTACATACCCTTTATTTGAAAGGCTCCGTGGATAACCGTCACCGTATCCTACCGGGATAGTCGCTATTTTCATACGGCAGGGCGCAATAAATGTCCCTCCATAGCTGACGGGTGTCCCCTCCTCAATCTCCTTTACGAATGCAACGTGGCTCTTTAGCTCCAGTGCCGGTTTCAGGTCAACTGCTTCTTTATTGACTTCTTCCGAAGGATAAAGTCCGAAAATGGAAATCCCTGCACGCACAAGATCCAGGTTTGCCTCCGGGACATCAATGATTCCTGCACTGTTGGAACAATGCTCATAGCCGAAATCTATGCCGGCATCCTGAAGCCATCCTGTCATCTTCTTATATTCCTTCATCTGAAACTCAGTAAATGACTTATCTGCCTCGTCAGCTTTTGCAAAATGTGTAAACACACCTTCTATACATAGATTTGGAAGATGGCTGATCCGCCGGATAGTCTCAACACTTTCCTTGTTGATCTGGAATCCAAGACGGGCCATTCCGGTATCCAGTTTAATATGGATATATGCCGTCTTACCTTCTTTTACGGCCACATCTGAGATTGCCTGCGCCATCTCTTCATCATAGACGTTCATTCGGATTTCGTGCTGGAGCATTTCCATATACTGATCCGGGAAGATGCAGCCGAGGACAAGAATCGGTTTCAGGATGTTCTCCGTCCGAAGCACAACCGCCTCATCGAGTGTTGCAACTGCATATCCCCACACATAATCGAATTCTTCCAGCATATTGGCGATCTGTACAGCACCGTGTCCATAGCCATCTGTCTTAATAACAGCGATCATTTTTGTATCATCACTGATATTTTTTTTCATCTGTTCCATATTATATGCAACGGCATCCAAATCAATTTTTGCATAAACCCTGGTGTAAGTTTTCATGATTTTAATTCACCTCTTCGTGTTCTTTTATTACATTTCCTGCTTCTTCTATCAAATCCTGGGCAGACACACTGTAACTGCCCTTTTTCTTTTTCGCGTAATCTCCTGCGCATGCATGGAGATAGACCCCTAATACAGCCGCGTCATAAAGCGGCATGTTCTGTGCCATAAGCCCTGCTGTAATCCCGGCAAGCACATCTCCTGAACCGGCCTTGGCCATCGAAGAATTCCCTGCCGTATTGACAAATAATCCATATCCTGCCTCTGCTACGATCGTCCGGGCATCTTTGGAGACACATACTACCTGATATTTTTCCGTAAAATCCCGGATCTTTTGGATTCTGTCTAAAGAAAGTTCTTCCATGGAGCAGTGTAAAAGCCTGGAAAGCTCTTTCATATGAGGAGTAAGAATAATCTCCTTTTTTTCTGAAAGCAGTTCCATATGCTCCGAAAGGAGATTCAGCCCATCGGCATCCACCAGGAGCGGACACTTTGCGTTCACCATAATATATTCAAGCAATTTCCGTGAAAGTACGGACTGCCCAAGCCCGCATCCAACTGCAGTGACATCTGCCCATTCAAGCAGACGGGCAATGCATGCTTCATCAAAATGATCATACGCCGTAATAATGGCCTCCGGGAGCAGCGTCTGTAAAACGGCCTGATTTACTTTTGGTGTATAAATCTGTACAAGTCCGGCCCCGGCAGTGTACGCTGCTTTCGCACTTAGAAATGCGGCGCCTGCCATTCCTTCACTTCCCGTCACCATCAAAAGCTTCCCGTAAGTACCTTTATGGGAATTGGGTTTGCGGGGAGGTAAAAGTGTATTTATATCGCCTGTTTCAAGCGTGTATGGACAGGCTTTATTCTGTGCAAATAAAAATTCCGGTATTCCGATGTCAGCCGTAATGACTTTGCCTGCATAAAGATGTCCCGGATAGAGAACCATTCCAAGCTTACAACATGCAAAAGTTACGGTCAGATCTGCCTGAAAGGCAGTGCCCAATACTTTGCCCGTGGAAGCATGAACACCCGACGGGATGTCAACGGCGGCTTTAAAACCGTTCTTCCGGTTCATTTTCTCTATGATGTCTCTATAATGTCCTTCGATCTCTCTGGAGAGACCAATTCCAAAAACTGCGTCTATGATTACAGTATATTCGTCTTCCGGAAAAGTTGTTATTATGGTGCCGCCATAATTTTTGAAAATCTCCATCTGGAGACTTGTCTCCCCGGTGGCAGAAGATTCACTGCCGGCAAAAAGCGCCGTTACATTGCAGCCCTGCTGCAAAAGCAGTCTTGCAACTGCGAAGCCATCCCCGCCATTATTCCCGGAACCGCAAACTATCAATGTATTGCTGCAGTCCACATGCTGCATCCCGAGAATTTCTGTAAATATCAAAGAAGCACGCTCCATCAACACCATGGACGGCATTTTGTATTTTGTTATGGTGTCATGATCTCCTTGTTTCATCTGTACTGCGGTAGGCAGATATTTCATTTCGTTTCACCTCATTACATTTTACTTTCCCTGGCACATTGTGTGCATCCTGCCCGGAGCGTTTTTATGTATTATCATAAAAAATAACGTGTAAGGAAAGCCGCCTTACATGCTCTCACTACACGTCCTTTGTCAAATTATTAACTATTTTTCCTTCTGCTCATGCTCTTGATTATATCTGCTGATATTATAAGACAACCGCATCAGGCTTTCAGATAAATGAACATTTTCTACAATAACATCATCCGGAAGATTCAGATCTGTATGTGCAAAGTTCCAGATCGCCCTGACACCATTTTCAACAAGCAGATTGGCGACCTCAATTGCCTTTGCTTTCGGAATTGTCAATACACCGATTTCTATATCATTTGAACGGACAAAGTCCTTTAATTCATCCATCATTCTGATTTCAACACCACGGATTGTCATACCGGCAAATCTGGGATTGATATCAAACAGTCCCTTCAGCACAAAGCCGCTTCGCTCGAAAGCGGTATAATTGGCAAGTGCCTGTCCAAGATTACCAGCTCCTACAATAATCATATTATGATCTCTGTCGAGCCCGAGTATTTTACCAATCTCTGTATACAAATATTTCACATTATATCCATAGCCCTGCTGTCCAAAGCCGCCAAAATTATTCAAATCCTGCCTGATCTGTGAAGCAGTAACTTTCATCCGTTTACTCAGATCATTAGAGGAAATACGTTCTACGCCATTCTCTAATAACTCCCCTAGATAACGATAATATCTGGGCAGCCTTCTTATCACGGCCTGAGAAATCTCCCTGTCTTCCATCTTGCTCTCACCTTCCCCTTTTTATTCTAAGCTACATTATATAGAATTGTTAGATTAAAGTCAAACTTTTCATCCCACAAAACGTAAACTTTTCACTGATATAGTTGACCATTTAGAGACAGATACGTATAATGGTTATGATCTATTGTCCAGAATGGGGGAAAAGAAATGATTTTAGCATGTCATAATATAACAAAAGCATTTGGGGACCAGGTAATCGTTGAAAATGGTTCTTTTCATATAGAAGACAGGGAAAAAGCAGCTTTGATCGGTGTGAACGGAGCCGGCAAATCAACACTTCTGAAGATGATTATGAAGGAACTTCCGGCAGACGGCGGGGACATTATCCTGACGAAGGGAAAAACAATCGGTTATCTCTCCCAGCACCAGGAACTTCAAAGCGGAAATACCATCTATTCGGAATTAAAAACTGCCAAGGCACAGATTATTGCCCTGGAACAGCAGATTCGGAATATGGAACTGGAAATCTCATCACTTTCAGGCAGTGAACTGGACGAGCGTCTTCTCACCTACCACCGGCTGACGGAAGAATTCGAACAGCAAAACGGTTATGCCTATGAAAGTGAGCTTACCGGAGTCTTAAAAGGCCTCGGATTTGACGAATCTGAGTTTGACAAGGAAGTGGATACCCTCTCAGGAGGACAGAAAACAAGGGTTGCGCTTGGCAAACTGCTCCTCACAAAACCGGATATTCTTCTTTTGGACGAGCCTACCAACCACCTGGATCTGAATTCTATCGCGTGGCTTGAGACATATCTCATCAATTATCAGGGCGCTGTTCTGATTGTCTCTCATGACCGTTATTTCTTAAATCGAGTTGTCACGAAAGTGATTGAGATTGAAATGGGTGCAATCACTTCCTATCCTGGAAACTATAGTGAGTTTGCAGAGAAAAAGCGTCAGGTACGTGAGGCGAAGTTGAAAGCCTATTATAATCAACAGCAGGAAATCAAACATCAGGAAGAAGTCATCGCAAAGCTGAAGTCTTTTAACCGTGAAAAGTCAATCAAACGGGCAGAAAGCAGGGAGAAGATGCTTTCGAAAATGACACTGGCCGAAAAACCGCCGGAACAAAATACGGAGATGCATTTCCATTTGGAACCATCTGCAGTCAGCGGGAATGATGTTCTGAAGGTGGAGGGGCTGGAAAAATCTTTCGGAAGCCAGCTTCTGTTCCAGGATCTGAATTTTGAGATCAAACGTGGAGAACATACAGCGATTATCGGTGACAATGGGACAGGGAAAACAACGTTATTGAAAATACTGAACCAGGTTCTTGAGGCAGACAAAGGCACTTTCACTCTCGGAACAAATGTACACATCGGTTATTATGACCAGGAACATCACGTTCTTCATATGGAGAAGACAATTTTTGAAGAAATTTCTGACGATTATCCTTCTCTCACCAACACACAGATCCGCAATACCCTCGCGGCATTTTTATTCACCGGGGACGAAGTATACAAGCGCATTGCAGATCTGAGCGGCGGTGAAAGGGGACGTGTCTCGCTGGCGAAGCTGATGCTGTCAGAAGCGAATTTCCTGATCCTCGATGAGCCTACCAACCATCTGGATATCACTTCAAAAGAAATACTGGAAAAGGCATTGAATGATTATACCGGAACGGTACTGTATGTCTCTCACGACCGTTATTTTATCAACCAGACTGCAACGAGAATTCTCGATCTGGTAAACCAGAAATTTGTAAACTACATCGGGAATTATGATTATTATCTTGAGAAGAAAGAAGAACTGACAGCAATATACGCAAAAGCTCCGGTGACAGAAGAAAGCCGTCAGGATGAAGTATCTGCCGCAGCGGAGCCGGCAGCCGATACGAAACTCAGCTGGCAGGCGCAGAAAGAAGCCCAGGCAAAAGAGCGGAAACGGCAGAATGATCTGCGGAAGACAGAAGAAGCCATTGCAAAACTCGAAGAACGTGACCGCCAGATCGATGACCTGATGACCCAAGAAGAGATTTTTACAGATGTCAGCAAATGTACAGAACTTTCAAAAGAGAAAGCATCTATCGCGGAAGAGCTTGAAACACTGTATGAAAAGTGGGAACTGCTAGCTGAATAAAAAAGAATGTGCCTAGGCACATTCTCGCGGAGCGTTTTCATGATATAGGAACGAAGTTTCCTATATCTATCACAAAAAACAGAGTCCGCTCTGCTAATATGCAGAGTTGACTCTGTTTTTTTCAGACCGTACTCTCTTATTTCAGTCTGGAAGCAATCGCTTTTATAAACTCTTCGCTGTTCAATACCACCGGGTTCGGAATCGTTGTGATCAGAGCAAGGTCTTTTGTCATCTCTCCTGCTTCAATCGTATCGATGGTCGCTTTCTCGAGACGGTCTGCAAATTCCATCAATTCACTGTTGCCATCCAGTTCTCCTCGTTTTCTCAGTGCGCCGCTCCATGCGAAAATGGTTGCCACGGAATTGGTTGATGTCTCCTCACCTTTTAAGTGCTTGTAATAGTGGCGCTGTACTGTCCCGTGAGCGGCCTCATATTCGTAGTATCCATCCGGCGATACAAGTACTGAGGTCATCATTGCAAGAGAGCCGAAAGCTGAGGATACCATATCAC
>URQQ01000049.1 GCA_900549995.1 uncultured Lachnospiraceae bacterium
TACAGCAGCAGCACTTGCATATGGTCTTGACAATGAGAAAGAGCAGAAAATCATGGTATATGACCTTGGAGGCGGTACATTCGACGTATCTATCATTGAGATTGGTGATGGTGTCATCGAAGTATTATCCACAGCAGGTAACAACAAATTAGGTGGAGACGATTTCGACCAGAAGATCACAGATTACATGCTTGCAGAATTCAAAAAAGCAGAAGGTGTAGATCTTTCTACTGATAAGATGGCACTTCAGAGACTGAAAGAAGCAGCAGAGAAAGCGAAAAAAGAACTTTCCTCAGCTACAACAACGAACATCAACCTGCCATTTATCACAGCTACTTCAGAAGGTCCAAAACACTTTGACATGAACCTTACAAGAGCAAAATTCGATGAACTGACACATGATCTTGTTGAAAAAACAGCAGAACCTGTTACAAGAGCATTATCAGATGCAGGACTTCAGGCTTCTGAGCTGGGAAAAGTACTTCTTGTTGGTGGATCTACACGTATCCCGGCTGTTCAGGATAAAGTAAAACAGCTGACAGGACAGGAACCATCCAAATCACTCAACCCGGATGAATGTGTTGCTTTAGGAGCATCTATCCAGGGTGGTAAACTTGCCGGAGACGCAGGTGCAGGAGATATCCTTCTTCTTGACGTAACACCTCTTTCACTTTCTATCGAAACAATGGGTGGTGTGGCAACAAGACTGATTGAGAGAAATACAACAATCCCGACAAAGAAGAGCCAGATCTTCTCTACAGCAGCTGACAACCAGACAGCAGTAGATATCAACGTTGTACAGGGTGAGAGACAGTTTGCCAAAGATAACAAATCACTTGGCCAGTTCAGACTGGATGGAATTCCTCCGGCTCCACGTGGAATCCCGCAGATCGAAGTTACATTTGATATCGATGCCAACGGTATTGTAAATGTTTCAGCAAAAGATCTTGGAACAGGAAAAGAACAGCATATTACAATCACTGCAGGATCCAACATGTCTGATGACGATATTGATAAAGCAGTGAAAGAAGCAGCAGCATTCGAAGCTGAAGATAAGAAACGTAAAGAAGGAATTGATGCACGCAACGATGCAGATGCGATGGTATTCCAGACAGAAAAAGCAATCAAAGATGTTGGAGATAAACTGGATCCGGCAGATAAATCAGCAGTAGAAGCTGATATGCAGGCACTTAAAGATCTGCTTGAGAAAACAAAAGATGCAGAACTTACAGATGACCAGATCAATGAAATCAAAGCAGGTAAAGATAAATTAATGGAAAGCGCTCAGAAGTTATTCGCAAAAATGTATGAGAATGTAAATCCAAACGGCGCAGAAGGCGGTCCGGCTCCTGAAGCAGGCCCGGCACCGGAAGGATTTGACGGAGACGACGTTGTAGACGGTGACTACAAAGAAGTGTAAGGTGAGGAAGAATGGCTGAAAGTAAAAGAGATTATTATGAAGTGCTTGGTGTTGACAAGAATGCAGATGAAGCAGCCATAAAAAAAGCATACAGAGCGTTAGCCAAGAAGTATCACCCGGATATGAATCCGGGTGATACTGAAGCTGAAAAGAAATTTAAAGAAGCTTCAGAGGCTTATGCAATCTTAAGTGATGCAGATAAGAGACGTCAGTATGATCAGTTCGGCCATGCGGCATTTGATGGCGGGGCAGGCGGCGGTGCCGGCGGGTTTGACTTCAATGGTGCTGACTTCAGTGATATATTTGGTGACATATTCGGTGACCTGTTTGGCGGCGGCGGACGCCGGGGCGGGAGAGCGAACAGCGGGCCTATGAAAGGTGCTAACATCCGTAAAGGTGTAAGGATTTCATTTGAGGAGGCTGTTTTTGGCTGTGAAAAAGAACTGGATGTTGTGCTGAAAGATCCATGCGGAAAATGTAATGGAACTGGTGCAAAGCCGGGTACTTCTCCTGAGACATGTTCAAAGTGCGGTGGAAGAGGTCAGGTTGTGTATACATCACAGTCATTCTTTGGCACTGTGCAGAATGTCCAGACTTGCCCGGACTGTCATGGTACAGGAAAAATCATCCGTGAAAAATGTCCGGATTGCGGTGGTACAGGATATACTTCCAGCCGTAAGAAAATTAAGGTTACAATTCCAGGCGGAATTGATAATGGACAGAGCGTACGTATCCGTGACAAAGGGGAACCGGGAGTCAACGGAGGCCCAAGGGGCGATCTGCTTGTAGAGGTAACGGTGTCAAGGCATCCGATTTTCCAGCGCCAGGATATGAATATCCTGTCTACAGCCCCGATTTCATTTGCACAGGCAACACTTGGCGGTGATGTCAGAATCAAGACAGTTGATGGTGATGTACTCTATACAGTAAAACCAGGTACGAAGACAGATACGAAAGTAAGACTCCGTGGAAAAGGTGTTCCTTCTCTTCGGAATCCACAGGTCCGCGGGGATCAGTATGTGACTTTAGTAATTGAGACGCCTGAGAAACTGAGCCAGGAGGCGAAGGAAGCTCTGAGAAAATTCGATGAGCTTGCAGGCAATACATTAAATTCTGAAACTGAGACTACACAGCAGGGATCAGGAAAAAAAGGTAAGAAAAAAGGATTCATGGATAAAATCAAAGAATCTTTTGAAGAGTAGAGATATGAAAAGGTATGAAATCTATCGCAAACGACAGGTTTCATACCTTTTTTGATGTCAGGAACTTTTTATTGAAGGGAAGAAGTAAGCACAATCACAGAGCGCGCGCCGAGGAGTATGTTATCTCCGATGACAGGCATTTCACTGTTATGATAATAACCGGGATGATCGGCAACACCGGTATTGACTGCCATGCGCCACAGATATCCTGAAGGAAGGGATGGAAGTGTAATATGCATGGATTCCCAGTAAGGATTCACCGCGAGGTATACAATATCATCTGCCTGGCGGGAGTTATCATAGCCGGCAAACATGGCACAGACGATTTTGGAATCCTTATCATACTGTCCTTCTCCCGGATGGATGCCGTGAAGGCTGATGTCTGGCAGTCCGCATCTGCATGGCGGCAGATGTCCCTGCACACTGTGATGGCTGTGGCGGAAATGGATCATATAGGAACAAAAGTCAAAAAGTTCCCGGTGTTTGTCAAGCAGAGTCCAGTCAAGCCAGGAGATTTCGTTATCCTGGCAGTAAGGGTTGTTATTGCCGAATCTGGTATCCCCGAACTCATCGCCGGAGAGGAACATCGGTGTCCCGCGGCTGCACATGAGAACTGCGAAGGCATTTTTCATCATCCTGAGGCGGAGTGTTAAAATCTCAGGATCATCCGTGGTACCCTCAATACCGCAGTTCCAGCTGTAGTTATCATTGGTACCGTCTGTGTTGTCCCATCCGTTGCATTCGTTGTGCTTATAATTGTAAGAATAAAGATCATGCAGTGTAAACCCGTCGTGACAGGTAAGGAAATTGACAGAGGCATTTGGCCCTCGGTAGGATGGATCGTAGAGGTCGCGCGAACCGGTGATCCGCTGGGCAGCCGCGGGTGCCATCCAGTAGTCGCCTTTGAGAAACTGGCGCATATCGTCGCGGTATTTCCCGTTCCACTCAGCCCAGCGCTGCCAGGAGGGGAAGGTACCAACCTGGTAAAGTCCGCCGGCATCCCATGCTTCGGCAATCAGTTTGACATTTCCAAGAATAGGGTCAAACGCCAGAGACTGAAGAAGCGGCGGCTTGCTCATCGGGGAACCATCTTCGTTGCGTCCCAGGATGGAAGCGAGGTCGAAGCGGAAGCCGTCAACACGGTAATTGGTTACCCAGTAGCGCAGACATTCCAGAATCATCTGCTGGACAAGGGGATGATTGCAGTTCAGAGTATTTCCGCATCCGCTGAAATTGTAATATTTACCATCAGGTGTAAGCATATAGTAAATGTTATTATCAAGCCCTTTGAATGAGAAGCAGGGGCCGGCTTCATTGCCTTCCGCAGTATGGTTGAACACCACATCTAAAATCACTTCAATTCCGTTGTCATTGAGTGCTTTGATCAGGTTTTTCAGTTCCCGGCCTTCATAGTTGAATTCAAGGGAAGAAGTATAGCTTGTATTTGGGGCGAAGAAACAGACAGAATTATACCCCCAGTAATCCATCACTTCTCTGCCGTTTACCACACGGTAATCCCGCATCTCATCAAATTCAAACACAGGCATCAGTTCCACAGCATTGATGCCAAGCTCCTTCAGATAGGGGATTTTCTCCATCACTCCGGCAAAGGTTCCGGGGTGTTTTACGTTGGAAGAAGGATGCCTCGTAAAGCCGCGGACATGCAGTTCATAGATGACCAGGTCTTCCATTGGAATCAGTGGCTGCCGTTCTTTTCCCCAGTCAAAGTTGTTTTTCACCACCCGTGCGCGGTATCCATGTTCATAATTATTTTTCACGCCCCATTGGGTCTGTCCGGTGACAGCTTTGGCGTATGGATCGAGAATCGGATTGTTGCGGTTGAACAGCAGACCTTTTTGGGGATCATATGGCCCGTCGAGCCGGTAGGCGTATTCGAAATCACCCACGTCCAGACCAAAGACGATCATGGAGTATACAAAGCCGATTTTATAATTCTCCGGAAATGGAATGGAGGCATATGGCTTCTCCTTCTTGCGGTGATAGAGGAGCAGTTCGCAGGAAGTAGCTCCATGAGAATAAATGGTAAAATTGACTCCTCCCGGAATGGCGGTTGCTCCGTTGATTGTGTAAAATCCGGGACAGATATCAAAGCCATTCAATCTGTCCAATGGTTTCAGCTGTTCTGTCTGATCTGATATGATAAGCGGGTTTATTACGTCCATAAGTTTCTCCTTTCATTCTTTAAAGGTGCTGGTAATAGAATACTGCCAGCTGCGTGCGGTCTCTTAGATCCAGTTTTTCAAGAATTACACTCAGATAATTCCGGACAGTCCCTTCACTGAGAAAAAGCTGTTCAGCAATCTCTTTGTTACTGAGTCCGTCTGATACAAGCTTTATAATCTCGTAATCACGCGGGCTGATTTGATAGTCTTCGTAGGAAAAATGCCGCGGAGAATGAAGCAGGTCAGGTATTTTAGCCATAATTTCATTTCCGAATACTGTCTGCCCCATACTGACCGCTTTGATTGCAGGAATAATGCTTGGATAATCCTGTTTTAAAAGATAGCCTTTTGTCCCTGTTTTCAAAGCTTTCATAATATACTCATCGTCAGAAAATGTGGTGAGCAGAAGGATTTTGGCTTCCGGGTGCCTGGAAAGAATGGTTTCGGAGGCCTCAAGTCCATTCATATCTTTCATCCGGATATCCATCAGAAGAAGATCCGGTAAAAGAGAATCATAGAGCCGCACGGCATCCAGACCGTTTTCCCCCGTGCCGATAATGTGGAATTCAGGTTCGGCCTCAAGAATAATTTTGAGAGATGCTGCTACAAGACAGTCATCATCAACAATTACAATGTTCATTTTATTGCCTCTCTTTCATTGCATGGTGATTCTTTGGAACAGTGATAAAGATACGGAACCCTTCATCAGTCTGAAATTGTATGGTTCCGTTCAGGGTACTGATCCGGTCTTTCATATTGACAAGCCCGATTCCCGTGTCTTTGCCGGAAGCCTGTCTGGTTCCGTTATCTTTGATGATCAGCTGGTACAGACCGGGATGTTCGCGCATGGTAATCAAGGCGGATGTGGCATTGCTGTGCTTCATAATATTGGACAAAGCCTCTTTGGTGATGGAGATAAAACTGTATTTGATTTCTCTTGGAACATTCAGAGACATATCATAAGTAAGTGCAACCTTACAGAATTCAAAGGATGCGATCAGTGATTCTGTTGCATCTTTCAGGTCGACGGAATCATCATGGAGATCATGCACACTTTTCCGTACACTGTCCATCGCCTCATTTAAAGTGTGGTCGAGCTGGGTAAGAGGTACTTTTAACTGGTCGTCTTTCAGAATTGTCTTCATGGCACCAATCATCAGGATAGATCTTGAGAGCATATGTCCTACATTATCATGGATTTCCCTGGCGATCCGGTTGCGTTCTTTCAAAGTTGCGGTATATATTTCATAGTTTTGCTTCTCAAGAAGTGTTTTATTACGGTCGCGCAGCAGAAGAGTCAGTTCGGTACTGTCATCGCGGGACTTCTGATATTCTCTGACTAAGGCGTCGTGAGTCTGTGCCTGGTATGCCAGAAGAGCGCTTAACAATATCCCGGCGGCCATAAAAAAGAACAGCTCAAGCGGAAAAAGGGAATATAGTCTGAGTAATCCGGCAGCGGCAATCAGAAGAAGCGGATAATCAGAAGAAAAAACTACTTCAAATATAACTGGCGGCAGGAACAAAAGCAGCGCAGGAAAAATAAGTCCTCCGGTGAGAAAAAGTGTACAGATGACAAAGCTGTATTTTTTAGAACGAAAGTAAAATGATGAACAGGAGAGAAAAATAGACAGGAAAAAAGCCATCACAAAAGAAGCGTCCGTATTTACGAAAAATGCGGCGCAGAAGCAGTAGAGTATCAGGCTTAGACGGCATGCAATCTGGGTCATATGAAAGGTCTCCTTTATTGGGGAGTGTAGTTTTCGGAAGTCATCCGCTTGGAACGCACCTCGGGAACGTAAGTTCCCAAGGTGTTCGTTGCACTCACATAAGAATTTGCCTGAATCCTTGTGTCTGCGAGCAGCCACCAGATTCCGGCTAAATTCTTGCGTTCGTCCCTATGCGTTCATTATATCATATCATTTTGGTGAGGGGGGAAATGATTGGGGGAGGCGGGGAGAAAGTGACATTTGTCATGTGGGGTGTTGACGGGGGACACTTATGTTTTGGTGTGGGGGAGTTTATACTGTAACTATATTAAAGGAGGAGTGAAGCGATGATTAAAATAGAGAATCTTGTGAAGCGTTATGGGAGTTTTGTGGCTCTTGACCATTTGAACCTGAACATTGAGGAGGGGGAAGTTTTTGGGCTTCTGGGGCCGAATGGCTCGGGTAAGACGACGGCGATTAACTGTCTGCTTTCTATACTGAAATATGATAAAGGAACGATTGAAATTTTTGGGAAGGAAATGCGCCCTGACTGTTATGAAGTGAAGAAGGATATCGGAGTTGTCATGCAGAATGTGGCGGTGTTTGAACAGATGTCGGTATTTGAAAATATTGATTATTTCTGCGGACTGTATATCAAAGATCGGGAAAAGAAGAAACAGCTGGTGAGAGAGGCGATTAAGTTTGTCGGGCTTGAAGGATATGAGAAAATGCGTCCCGGGAAACTGTCAGGAGGATTATTGAGAAGACTTAACATCGCCTGTGGAATTGCCCATAAGCCGAGACTGATTATTATGGATGAACCTACAGTTGCAGTAGACCCTCAGAGCAGGAACAAAATTCTGGAAGGAATACAGGAGCTGAACAGGCAGGGATCAACGATTATTTATACGTCACACTATATGGAAGAAGTGGAGCAGATCTGCACAAGGATTACGATTATGGATCATGGGAGAGCTCTTGCAACCGGGACAAAAGAAGAGCTGAAACAAATGATTAAGACAGGTGAGACTGTAATTATAGAAGCGGTGATTTTAAATGAAGGGCAGCTCCAGTCCATTAGAAACCTGCCCCATGTCTTTCAGGTGGAATATAAAGAGCAGATATTGAAAGTGAAGTACAATGACGGGAAGCACAATCTGGTCAGGATGCTGAATTACCTGCAGGATGCAGAAGTGTCATTTGGACGGGTATTTTCAGAGTTACCGACATTGAATGATGTATTCCTGGAGATTACAGGGAAAGAATTGAGAGATTAGGGGGCATAGTTATGCTGCATTTACTGAAATATCGCCTGATTCAGGTATTAAGAAATAAAAGTATTTTGTTTTGGAGTATTCTTTTTCCATTCATTTTAAGTCTGCTGTATTATTTTTCATTTATGCGGGGAGGGGAAACATCAGCCTCCATCGATCCGGTTCCTGTAGCTGTGGCGGCAGAAAAAGACAGTCTTAAGGAGGATCCGTTTCTTTCGTTTATCGATCAGGTGGACGGTGAGATTCTGAAAGTGAAATATATGCCAAAAGAGAAAGCCTTAAAAGCGTTGAAAAAGGGAGAGATTAAAGGAATTTACACAGTGGAAAACGGCCAGAAACTGACCGTGGCAGCTTCAGGCATTGAGGAAAGTATTCTTGAAACACTTCTCAATACTTATCATCAGAATGAAGCGGTCATCAGAGAAATCAGTGCCACACATCCGGAGAATCTGGCAAAAGCAATCGAGAGTATGAGTGATTATCCGGTGATGACAGAGGATGTGACACTGGGAGGATCAACGCTTGATGGTGACTTGCAGCTTTTTCTGGCGTTGATCGGAATGTCCTGCATGTATGGGTGCTTTCTTGGCTTTCCGGCAGCTATGGAATTGAAGGCAAATTTAAGGCCGCTTGGTGCAAGGAGATGCGTGACACCGACGAGGAAAGGATATTTGATTTTTACAGATATGATAGTTTCGCTGGGAGTACATTTTGTTGTGATGGTAGTATTTTTACTGTTTTTAAAATATGTACTTAAAATCGGATTTGAAGATAATTTTCCAGAGATGATTTTAGTATGTCTGTTTGGAAGCATGATCGGAGTCGGACTGGGAATCATGATCGGCAGTATCGGAAGAGCCTCAGAGTCAGTAAAACTTGGAATTATGATTGGAATCTCCATGCTTTGCAGTTTCCTGTCCGGGCTGATGTTTGGGGAGATGAAGTATCTCATTGAACAGACAGCGCCGATTGTGAACAGAATTAATCCGGTTGCGGTGATATCAGATGCGCTGTATTGTCTGGTGGTATATAATGACCGGGGACGGTATTACAGAGATCTTGGAACACTTTTTGCGATGAGTGTTGTCTGTATTTTAATCAGCTTTCTTGCAGTCAGGAGGGAACAGTATGAGAGTATTTAAAGGGTATATGCTGATTGTGAAGAAGAATCTGGGAATTGTAATTGAATATCTTGCAATATTCATTTTGATTACGATGATTATTAACTCTATGATTGGTGATACGCAGAGCGAATCTTATGCGTCGGCCAGTATGAAGGTAGCAGTGATTGATCAGGATCAGAGTGCATTTTCAAAGCAGTTCATACAGTATTTGGAAAAAAAGCAGGACGTAACAGTCATGGAAGATGATAAGGCGAAAATCCAGGAGAAGATGTTCTACGGTGAGATCGAATATGTGATTACAATTCCGGAGGATTTTGAGGAAAAATGCCTGGAGAACGAAGAGAAGTTGAAAGTTACAAAAGAGCCGGGAAAATATTCTGCCGTCTATCTGGATCAGGAGATTGTACAGTTCATGGGACAGGTAAAGACATATAAATCAGCCGGATACCAGACCGATGAGGCGGCGAAGCTGGTAATTGCCAAAGCATCTGAAGCGGCGGAGGTAGAATTGATCGATAAAAACGGGAACGGCGGGATCCGCCCGGGTTACATCTGGATGACACAGTTTCTCCCATATTTTTACGCAGCTGTGTTCAGTTATTGTATTGGTGCAGTCATTGTTCATTTCAGGCAGCCAGAGGTCAAAAGAAGAATTCAGTGTGCACCGCAGTCTCTGGTCAGGAGAAATGCGGAGACAATTTTGGCCTATATGATTGTGGGGGCCGGAGTGTGGGCTGTTTCCATGATTATGCCGATTGCCTACTATAAAGGCGAATTCCTGAACGCGCCCCATCTGGGATATATTCTCCTGAATACAATTACGATGTCCGCGGCGGCGCTGGCAGTGGGGCTGGTTGTTGGAATGGCGGCAAGGACAATTAATTCTATCAATATGTTTTCAAACTTAAGCTCTCTTGTGCTGTGTTTCCTGGGCGGAGTGTTTGTGGATCTGTCGGTCATGGGAGCAGGCGTAAAAAAAGTATCTGTATTTTTGCCGACATACTGGTATGTGAAAAATAATAATTTGTTCGGGGATTATCTGTCTTTTACAAAGCAGCAGATGGCGGAGATACAAAAAGGATATGGAATACAGCTTGCATTTGCGGCTGCATGTGTAGGAATAGCGCTGGTAATCAGCAGGATGAAAGAACAGGAAGAAAATTAGAATCAGATGATCTGGGAAAGTCTGCTCACTTGTAAAAGAGGGAGCAGCTTTTTCTTTTTCTGATGAAATGCTTCTTTTTTTGTTGTATGATATAGATAGATGGAAATAACAGTAAACCTTTGGTTTTGGCTGACAGCCAGAGAGGGTGGCGAAAATGAAGAGAGGTTCAAGACTTACGGTCCGCGGATATCACATAACGGATGTCGTATATGGAGAAGAAAACAAGGTAACGCCGGAGGGAATTGTGACAGTGCATCCTGAATGGGCAGAGGAAATTGTAAAAGAGGAACCATTGATTGATTCCGTTTCAATCAATATCATTCCGCCGTATGAGCATGAACGGCACACGAATACAATTATGGATGTGATTCCGGTTTCAGCGAAAGCTCTTGGAAAGCTTGGGGAAGGGATTACTCATACATTGACAGGTTTTTATGTGCTGCTGACCGGGGTGGATGCCGGAGGAAGGCAGGTGTGTAACGGAGGAGCAAGTGACGGAATACTGAAAGATAAAATTGCATGGGGCATGGCGGGAACACCGCTGGAGAGCGACTTTCTGATTTCCTTTGACGTTGTTGTAAAAAAGGATGCATGGGTGACAAGGGAAGGACCGGATGCAATTCACAGGGCATGTGACCGGTTTCTTGGAATTTACAGAGAACAGCTTAGAAAATTCAACGGCAGAAAATGTACGGAGACACATACCTTCCAGGAAGATTATGTTCCGGGGCGGCTTGACGTTGTGATTATGAAAGAAGTGTCCGGCCAGGGGGCAGTTTATGACACCCATTTATTTGGAAGGGAGCCGGGGGCTTTCGATGGGAGCAGATCAATCATTGATATGGGCAACATGCCGGTGATGCTGACGCCAAATGAGTATCGTGACGGTGTGATGCGGGCAATGGATTAGGATAACTATACAGGAGGTATTCTATGGGATTAGGAGCATGTATGAAAGAGACGACGCTTCATCATTACCGGGATCCGCTGGTTGAGGTAGTGTCTGAGGATGAAGAGATGAATCTGATGGGGATTATGATCGTAGGTTCACCGGATGATAATGACAGTAAATATCTGGTGGGAGAAAGAGCGGCTGTATCCATGGAATGTATGCGCGTGGACGGTGCGATCCTTTCCTGCAACGGGATCGGGAATAATCATGTGGATTATGCCAATACCATTGAAGAGATTGAAAAAAGGGGAATTAAGACGGTGGCTTTAAGTCTCTGTCCGGCAGACCAGTTTGTCGTACAGAATCAATATCTGGATGGTGTGTTGGATTATTATAAGACAGAACCGGGAGAGGAAACTACCGTTCTTGCCGAGAATACAGTGACAAAACTGGATGCCCGGAAGGCAGCTGCAATGCTGAAATTACGGATCAGAAAGAAAAGGAAATCAGAGGAAAATTGAAAAAGGGCAGAGAGAAAGGACTGTTTTCACAGTCCTTTTTGGAGGGTTGTTTATAATTATTTATCTATGAGAACAAAGGATGGTGTTTTCCTTTGTTAAATACTACTATAATGGATAATTATGACAAGAGTGTGGAGAAAGGATAAAAGGATTATAAAAAATAGGAAGAATTTCTTAAGAAAGCGAGGATTAATTCTTAAGTAGAATTTGAGGATATCCTGTGCTACAATCAGTGATATGCATTTCAGTATGTTCTTGGAAAAAGGAGGAAAATTATGCAGAATTTTGTACAGTATACACCTACAGAGGTTGTGTTTGGAAGAGAGGTTGAACAGTCTACAGGAAAAGAAGCTAAAAAATGGGGAGGGCACAATGTACTGCTCGTATATGGCGGCGGAAGTGTCGTAAAGAGCGGACTTCTGGCCCGCATAGAACAATCACTTACGGACGAGGGGATCTCTTATCAGGAGATCGGCGGAGTAAAACCAAACCCAAGGCTTTCGCTTGTCGAGGAAGGTGTAAAGAAAGGAATTGAAATAAAAGCAGATATGGTCATTGCTGTGGGCGGAGGCAGTGCGATTGATTCTGCGAAAGGGATGGCACATGGAATTGCCAATCCGGATCTGAATCTGTGGGATATATGGACAGGCCAGGTGACTTTGGAAAAGTCAATTCCTGTAGGGGTTGTGCTTACCATTGCCGCCGCTGGAAGCGAGATGAGCAACAGCGCCGTGCTGACGAATGAAAAGCTCGGAAAGAAGAAGGGGTTAAGCACGGATTTGAACCGCCCGAAATTTGCCATTATGAATCCGGAGCTTACTTATACATTGCCCAAATACCAGCTTTCCTGCGGGATTGCGGATATTATGATGCATACGCTGGAGCGGTACTTTACGCAGATTGGGGGGAATCAGCTGACAGATGAGATTGCCGAAGGACTTTTAAGGACTGTGACAGAGAATGGGGCAAAGGCTTATGAGAATCAGACGGATTATGACAGCATGAGTGAGCTGATGTGGTGCAGCAGTGTTTCGCACAATGGATTGACAGGGCTTGGAAGGCAGAAAGCATTTCCCGTCCATAAAATCGGACATGAGCTGAGTGCGAAATATGATATCGCCCATGGTGCAAGTCTTACTGCAGTGTGGGAGGCATGGGCGCTTTGCTCTTATGAAGCAGCGACCTTAAGATTTGCCCGTTATGCAACGAAAGTATGGGGAATTGAAGGACAAGATGAAAAGGAGACTGCATTGGAAGGAATCCACAGGACAGTGGACTATTTTAAAAGCCTTCATTTGCCGGTAAGCATCGGAGAACTGGAGTGCGGAATACTCCGGGAGGAGGAACTAAAAGAGATGGCCAGAAGCGCTATGGGGGGTGCGGATGTAATGTCTCAGTGTAAGGAGTATTGTACAGATGACATTTATGAAATCTTCAAAAAAGCAAACTGCTGATCTTGAGATCAACTGGAAACAGTTTTATCACAGCGTGTTTATCCTTGTGGTGCCGATGGCACTTCAGAATCTGATCAATGTCGGAGTGTCGGCGGCAGATGTTATCATGCTCGGGAAGGTGGGGGAAAAAGTACTTTCCGGGGCATCGTTAGCCGGTCAGGTGCAATTTATCATGACGCTGATTTTTATGGGGATCACTTCAGGTGCTACGGTGCTGACGGCACAGTACTGGGGGAAAGGTGATACGAGAACCATCGAGAAAGTGCTTGGGATGGGGCTTCGGGCTGGGATGTTTGTTGCGCTTATCTTTATGCTTGCGGCACTTCTGATACCGGGAAGCCTTATGCGGATTTTTACGAGTGATCCTGCGGTGATGAAAGAGGGAATCAGTTATCTGCAGATTGTGGGATTGTCCTATATTTTTATGGCAGTGACGCAGGTGTATCTGAATATTATGAGAAGTATTGAGCGGGTTGTCATTGCAACCGTTGTGTACAGCATTTCCCTGTGCACGAATATCCTGATCAATGCGGTGCTGATTTTCGGGATGCTGGGATTCCCGGCGATGGGGATCAAAGGAGCGGCGATTGGGACGCTTGTTTCCAGAATTGTAGAGATGGTCATTGTATCCGGGTATGCATTCTTGAAGAATAAAACGGTCAGGATCCGTCTGATTGATCTGATCCACGTGGAAAAATGGCTGGTAAAGGATTACGCTGTGTACTCGATTCCGGTAGTGCTTAACGAATTGATGTGGGGGCTTGGTACTTCTGCAAACACGGCGATTATCGGGCATCTGGGGAGTTCTGCCGTGGCAGCTAATTCTGTGGCGCAGGTGGCAAGGCAGCTTGCAACTGTTGTTGTATTTGGAATTTCCCATGCGACAGCGATCTATCTTGGAAAGACAATCGGGGAAAAGAAGTATGCGTATGCAAAAGAATATGCGAAGAAATTTATCTGGCTCAGCATCATCACAGGGCTTCTCGGGGCTTGTGTGATTCTTTTTGCCGCACCGGTTGCCAAGGCAAATCTTGCACTGACCGGACAGGCGAAGCAGTATCTGCAGTTCATGTTTTTTGTAATGTCTTATTTTACGGTGGCACAGTCGGTAAATTCAACGATGGTAGTCGGCATTTTCCGTTCCGGCGGAGATACAAAGTTCGGACTGATTATGGATGTATCGACGATGTGGGGATTCTCTATTCTGCTGGGAGCTGTGGCAGCTTTTTACTTTCATTTCAGCGTGCTGGTTGTCTATGTACTGCTGATGAGTGACGAACTGATCAAACTTCCTCTGACGGCAAAGCGATACCTCAGTTATAAATGGCTCAGGGATGTAACAAGAGATACATAAAGAACGAAGCATGGCTGAACTGTAATTGATTATGATTACAGTTCAGCCATGGTGGTTTGGGGAAGGGCCGCGTGCGGGTAAAGCAGTTGAAAAAAGAAATAGACCATGGTATAATCAGAAACAGCGAAAGAATAGGATCGGGGAATGATTCTTTGGCAGTTTGGGAGGATTACGATGCTGATATTAAATAAACAAGAGATAGAGAAAACGGTAGATCTAGACAAGATGATGGACACGATGGAAGAAGCCTACCGTATCTTCGGGGAGGGTGCATATTATATGCCGCCACGCCCGACAGTGACACATGATAATAAAACGTTAATCTATATGCCGTGCTACACAAACGACAGCCTTGGAACGAAGATTCTGACGGTATTTCCGGAGAATGCGAAACTTTCACTCCCTTCGATTGACGGGGTGGTTCTTTTAAATGACCATGAGACGGGAAAACCGCTTGCAATGCTGGACGGACAGACAGTGACCGCATACCGTACAGGCGCGCTTGGCGGTGTTGCAATCCGGCATTTATCCAGAAAAGACTGCCATACAGCAGGGATAATCGGAGCTGGCGTCCAGGGATTTTATCAGGCGTTGTATGCCTGTGCTGCCAGGGACATACATACAGTTTATGTCTATAACCACAGCAGCCGGGATCTTAACGAGTATCTGGAACGTCTGCAAAAGGCACTGGGGGAAACGACAGCGGTGGTGCAGTGTCAGACGGCAGAGGAACTCGCGGCAAAAAGTGATATTATCTGTACAGCAACTCCTGCGGAGGAACCGGTACTTCCGGAAGACCGGGAATTACTCCGGGGGAAATGTATCATCGCCATCGGTTCTTATACTCCAAAGATGAAGGAGATTCCGGACGTCATCTGGGAGCTTGTGGATAAGGTATATGTAGAACTTCCTTATGCGTGCGAAGAAAGCGGAGATTTAAAAAGACCGCTGGAAGCAGGACTGCTGACGATGGACAGGGTGGATTATATGCATGAACTTCTGAAACGGGAGGAAGAGATTGCAGAGGGAAGTACCACTTATTTTAAATCCGTCGGCATGGGGCTTTTCGATCTCTGTGCGGCACAGTATCTGATGGAGGCGGCAAAAGAAAACCAGCTGGGACAGGAAATCGAATTTTAGGTTCTGGCAGGGTTCGTTTATTCAATGATACTAAAACAGATTGAGTAAATCTGTTTTGGATAATAAAGTATGAAAAGGAGAATCATTATGAGAGTAGTAGCAACAGAAAAAGCACCAAAAGCGTTAGGACCATATTCACAGGGATATGTGCATGGGGGAATTTTCTATTCAGCAGGACAGATTCCGATCAATCCTGCAACAGATTCCATCGAGGCAGTGACAATTGAAGAACAGACAGAGCAGGTATGCAAAAACCTTCAGGCAGTATTGGAAGCTGCAGGAACTTCTTTTGATAAAGTGCTGAAAACAACATGCTTCTTAAGCGATATGGGTGATTTCGCTGCATTTAACGAAGTGTATGCAAAATATTTCACATCCAAACCGGCGAGAAGCTGTGTGGCAGTAAAAACTCTGCCGAAAAACGTACTCTGTGAGATTGAGATGATCGCAGCAGTTGAAGAGTAAAAAGTAGAAAAGAGGTACACAAAATGTCAGAACAAAATAACAGTGGATGTTCTCCGGAAGCCTGTGCAGGCTGCGAACATGCAGGAACCTGCAGCAGTAAACAGGAAGATTTCAGAGTCCCGGGCAATCCATTTTCGCAGGTAAAAAAAGTAATCGGTGTTGTCAGCGGCAAAGGCGGAGTTGGTAAGTCCATGATTACTGCGTCAATTGCAAGGCAGATGAGAGAACAGGGATATACAGTTGGGATTCTGGATGCGGATATTACGGGGCCATCCATACCGAAAATGTATGGAATCCACGAGCGGGCAAAGGGAAGTGATGAAGGAATGTTCCCTTGTATTGCAAAAGATGAGACAAGAATTATGTCTGTGAATCTTCTTCTGGATGAAGAGGATGCGCCGGTTATCTGGAGAGGACCTGTGATCGCAGGCGTTGTGACACAGTTCTGGACGGATGTCATGTGGGGCGATCTGGATGTCCTGCTTGTTGACATGCCTCCGGGAACAGGAGATGTGCCTCTTACGGTGTTCCAGTCATTGCCTGTTGATGGAGTTGTTATTGTAACTTCACCGCAGGATCTGGTTCAGATGATTGTAAAGAAGGCATATAACATGGCACAGCAGATGAAGATTCCGGTTCTTGGAATTGTAGAAAACTACAGCTATATGGAATGTCCGGACTGCGGAAAGAGAATCAATGTATTTGGAGAAAGCCATATAGACGAAATTGCGGCCGGCCTTGGAATTGATGTCCTTGGGAAAATGCCCATTGACCCAGTGATCGCGCAGGCTGTAGAGGATGAGAAATTCTATGAAGTAAAAAATCCATATCTGGAAGATATTGTAGAAAAACTGAGATAGGAAGCTGAGAATGAAATCAAATATTTCGAAAGAATGCTATATCCGGACGGCGTATCAGATTATTCTGAATGAAGGACCACAGGCACTCAGTATCAGAAGGCTCGCAAAGGAGCTGGAATGTAACACTGCGAATCTGTACCGGTATTTTAAAAGCCTGGATGAGCTGGCTGCCTACGCATCACTTCAATACCTGAAAGACTATCTGGAAGAGCTGAAAGTTTTATTGAACTCGGAAGAGAGCAGTCTGAATAAGTTCATAGCGATCTGGGAGTGCTTTACACGGTACTCTTTTAAATCTCCGGAAGTTTTCAATAACCTTTTCTTCAGAAACCACGGCGGTTCTCTGGATGAGATTGTGAAAGATTACTATCAGATGTTCCCGGAAGATATGAGGGGAATGTCACAGGAAGATAAGGAGAGCTTTTTGAACGGTGATTTTGACTACCGTAATTATCTTCTGGCGCTTCGGTGTGCCAAGGATGGTTTTTTCAAAATGGAAGATGTGGATATGGTAAACAGGCTCAGCAGTTCAGTCTATAAAGGGTTTTTAAAGGAACTGCTGGATATGAAAAGAGCAGAGGAAGAAGTAGACGATGATTTGGTTGAGCAGTTTATGGAATGTCTGAAGGAACTTGTACGTCATTATGTAACATAGGGAGTGTCCCATACCGTTGGTATGGGGCACTTTTTGCTGTTATTTTGTCCCGGAAAAATGAATAGATCACTTTACAAAATCGAACATATGTGCTAGTATATACAAAACAGAACATAAGTTCGAATGGTGGTGGCGAAATGACTTTACAGGAAAATATGACATTGAACGAAAAGCTGAATATACTTTCGGATGCTGCGAAGTATGACGTGGCGTGTACATCCAGCGGAACTGAGAGACAGAGTGACGGGACAGGAACCGGGAACTGCAGGCTTACAGGCATCTGCCATAGTTTTTCGGCAGATGGGCGGTGTATTTCACTCTTGAAGATCCTTTTTACAAATGAGTGTATTTATGACTGCAAATATTGTATCAACAGGTCGTCTAACGACGTAAAGCGTGCGTCTTTTACACCGGACGAAATATGTACTCTTACGATGGAATTTTACAGGCGGAATTATATTGAAGGATTATTTCTGAGTTCCGGAATTCTGAAAAGCCCTGACTACACAATGGAACTGATCTGTGCTGCATTGTATAAGCTGCGTACAGAATACCATTTTCAGGGGTATATCCATGTAAAGGCGATACCGGGGGCAGATCCGGTTCTGATACAGCAGGCGGGATTCCTGGCGGACCGTATGAGCGTGAATCTGGAGCTGCCGACAGCCGAAGGACTTAAGAAACTGGCACCGCACAAGAACCGTAAGAATATACTGGCTCCGATGCGTCTTGTACAGAATCGGATGGCAGAGAACCAGCAGGAGATCGCTGCATACAGGAATGCGAAGCGGTTTGTTCCGGCCGGGCAGAGTACGCAGATGATCATAGGTGCGACACCGGAGTCAGACTATCAGATTATGAGTGTGGCTGAATCACTTTATAAAAAGTTTGAACTGCGCAGAGTTTTTTATTCAGCTTTTGTGAGGGTAAATGAGGATTCCTCACTTCCTGCGCCTTTGGCGGATGGGCCTCCGCTTTTAAGGGAGCACCGCCTGTATCAGGCGGACTGGCTGCTCCGCTACTATGGCTTTGAGGCGGGGGAATTATTGTCTGAATCCAGGCCGAACTTTAATGTCCTGCTTGATCCAAAGTGTGACTGGGCGCTGCGGAATCTGGATATATTTCCGTTGGAAGTAAATAAAGCTGATTATTTCACACTGCTCCGGGTTCCGGGGATTGGAACGAAATCTGCGAAGCGTATTGTAAAGGCGAGAAGGTTTGCCGCACTTGATTTCCAGGATCTGAAAAAGATGGGAGTCGTGCTGAAGCGTGCATTGTATTTTATTACATGTAAGGGCAGGATGATGTACCCGGTGAAGATAGAGGAAGATTATATTACGAGGAATCTTCTGAATGTAAAAGAAAAACTGCCGGATACGGACGGGATCAGATATCAGCAGTTATCATTGTTTGATGATGTCAGTTATGGATCAGGGACAAAGCCGATGAAGATGTTACTTGGGTAGGAGGAGAAATGAAAACGATATATCAGTGCAGTGATACGGTGACAGGGGTCTTTTCCGCAGTTTATGATGCATGGAAGGCCGGGTGCGATGAAAGGAAAATGGGGATAGCGTTAAAAGATGAGATGAATCTGCGGTTGTTTGGCGAGTACGTACAGGTGGAGGAATCGGAAAGAAAAGCGGCTGTGGTGCAGAACACAATTGAGAAGCATATGGGACCGGATGCCGCCCTTGCGATCTATCAGGCAGCGCTGTCTGCGGATTCTTTGAAAGGAGATGCAATCCTTGGAACGATAGCAGAGGCGAGACGCATTTCGGACAGCCGTAAGATTATGAATCATCTTGGGAATCCTTCGGTGGAAAAAGTCTTTGAATTAAGCCGCAGCGTAGGAATTGAGGCACACCTGTTTTTAGGATTTGTCAGATTCCGGGAACTTGAGAACCGGGTTCTGTTTTCGGAGATAGAACCGAAAAGCCAGGTACTGACATGTATCGCGGATCATTTTGCAGGGAGGCTGCCGCTTGAGAACTGGATGATTTATGACAGAACCCATCAAATGTTTCTGGTCCATGAGGCTAAAAAAAGATGGGTGCTGGTTTCCGGGGAAGGGATTGAGAGGATAAGAAAAATAAGTTCCTCGGAGGCGGAGGCAGAGTTTACAAGGCTGTGGTGCGGTTTCTGCGAGAGCATTTCGATCGCAGAGCGGACAAGCAGAAAGAGGCAGATGCAGCATCTCCCTTTGCATTTTCGGCAGGATATGGTAGAATTTCAATAGCTATACAATCTGTATCTGGCGTTTAGCCAGAGTGAGGAAATACGAAGTATTTCCGAGGTTACGGATGAATCGTTATGGCTTTATAAGTAAGACGAATACGATTGTGGAAGGCCGGGAAACTGCCATATGGAAGATCAAAGGAAAATAAGAATCTCTGTGCGCTCTCTGGTTGAGTTTATACTGCGTGAGGGAGATATCGACAATAGAACAGCAGCAGGCGTGGACAAAGAAGCCATGCAGATGGGAAGTAAAATACATCGCAAAATACAAAGACAGATGGGTTCCGGGTATCATGCGGAGGTACATCTGAAAACAGTCGTTCCTTATGAAGGGTTTGACCTTCAGGTAGAAGGAAGGGCGGATGGCATTATGGAGGAAGACGGGAAAGTCACTGTGGACGAGATCAAAGGAATCTTAAGGGAACTGGAACATGTGACAGAGCCGGTAAAGGTCCATCTTGCCCAGGCAAAATGTTATGCATATATTTATGCGTCGCAGCATGATCTGGATGAAATCTCTGTACAGATGACGTACTGCCAGATGGAGACGGAAGAGATTAAACGGTTTACAGAGAAGTACCGGACTGATGCTCTGGAACAGTGGTTCCTTGATGTGGCCGGGAAGTATGAAAAATGGGCCAGATTTCAGGTTGAGTGGAGGGTGATGCGTAACCAGTCTGCAAAGGGAGTGGAATTCCCATTTCCTTACAGGGAGGGACAGAAGAAACTGGTAACTTCTGTATACAGGTCAATTCTTCGGAAGAAGAAGCTCTTTATACAGGCTCCGACAGGGGTCGGCAAGACGATCGCTTCTGTATTTCCTTCAGTGAAAGCTGTGGGAGAAGGGCTTGCGGAGAAAATATTCTACCTGACCGCAAAGACGATTACACGGACAGTTGCGGAGCAGGCATTTCTTCGGTTGCGTCAGCAGAATCTGAAGATGAAAGTGATTACGCTTACAGCCAAAGATAAAATCTGTTTTTGTGAAGAGACGAACTGCAATCCGGATCACTGTCCATATGCGCAGGGGCATTATGACAGGGTAAATGATGCGGTCTATGAACTTATGACTTCGATGGATGATCTGGACCGTACAAGTCTTGAAAATCAGGCGAGGAAGCATGGCGTATGCCCGTTTGAGATGTCGCTCGATGTATCGAACTGGGCGGATGTCGTGATTTGTGACTATAATTATGTGTTTGATCCGAATGCACATTTAAAAAGATATTTCAGCGAAGGGATTCCGGGAGAATATCTGTTTCTGGTAGATGAGGCACATAATCTTGTAGATCGTGGAAGAGAGATGTACAGTGCGACGCTTTATAAGGAAGATTTTCTGAAAGTGAAGGGGCTTGTGAAGGGGGAGGATGTAAAACTTGCCCGGAGACTTGAGGAATGCAATAAGCAGCTTCTGGCTCTAAAGAAGGAATGTGAGAATTATCAGGTGTTAAACAGCGTATCACATTTTTCTCTGAAACTGTTGAATCTGATGGCTGAGATGGAGCGGTATTTTGAGGAGTCACAGAAAGAAGAAGTTAAGAATACGGTGTTGGATTTATACTTTGATGTCCGTCATTTTCTGAATATGCATGATAAGCTGGATGAAAATTATATCATTTATTCAGAAATGGAGGAAAGCGGCAGATTCAAGTTAAAGCTGTTCTGTGTGAATCCTTCTGTCAATCTTCAGGAATACCTGGATTTTGGAATCAGCACAGTGTTTTTCTCGGCGACGCTTCTGCCGGTAAACTATTATAAAGAACTCTTAAGCTGTTCGAAGGATGATTATGCGATCTATGTTGATTCTCCATTTCCGTCTGATAACAGACTTCTTTTGATCGGAAATGATGTCAGTACGAAATATACCAGAAGAGGTCAGGGAATGTACCGTTCTTTTGCGGACTATATTTATACGATGGTCCGCTCAAAGAAGGGGAATTACATGGTGTTTTTCCCATCGTACCGCCTGATGGAGGACATCTATGATATTTTCACAGAAGTTACTGCAGACGGGGAAGTCGAATGTGTGATTCAGCAGCAGAATATGGGAGAGACAGAGCGTGAGGAGTTTCTTTACATGTTTGAAGAAGAGCGGAAGAAGAGCCTTGTAGGATTCTGTGTGATGGGCGGGATTTTCTCGGAAGGGATTGACCTTTCAGAGGACCGGCTGATTGGTGCGGCTGTGATCGGGACAGGTCTGCCTCAGGTATGCAATGAAAGAGAGATGCTGAAGCAGTATTTTGCTGACAGAGGAATGAAAGGATTTGATTATGCTTATCTGTATCCGGGAATGAATAAGGTGCAGCAGGCGGCAGGAAGAGTGATCAGGACGGATACGGATAAAGGAGTCATTATGCTTTTGGATGACCGGTTTCTTCTTCGGCAGTATCAGGAGTCATTTCCGCGGGAATGGGCTGACTTTAAGCGGTGCAGCCTTTTGAGTGCCAGAGAAGAAGTGATGAAATTCTGGGATGAAATCTGATGGAAGGACATTGACTCTCCCATTAGGGGAGACTTTATAATAGTCTTGGAGTATGTGAGATACACAAACGGGATATATTTAAAGGAGAGTAAAATGTCAAATCATAACAGTATTATGATACAGAGACTGCATCAGAATAATCTTAAGAATGTTTCACTGACGATACCGAAAGAAAAGATTGTTGTGTTTACCGGTGTTTCGGGATCGGGGAAATCGAGTATTGTATTCGATACGATTGCGGCGGAAAGCCAGAGGCAGATGAATGAGACTTATTCTGCGTTTATCCGCGGAAGACTGCCGAAGTTTGAGAAGCCAAAGGTGGATTTAATTGAGAACCTCAGTGCTTCTGTTGTCATTGACCAGAGCAGGCTTCAGGGCAATGCAAGGTCTACGGTAGGAACAATCAGTGACCTCTATTCTACGCTTCGTCTGCTGTATTCACGGATTGGAACGCCTCATACCGGAAGTGCCTCGAATTTTTCTTTTAATGATCCCTCGGGGATGTGCCCGCATTGTTCGGGACTTGGGAAAGTAGTGGAACTTGATCTCAGTAAAGCGCTGGATCCCGAAAAGTCATGGAGTACAGGCATGGTAGATCTGCCCGCATTTCATCCGGGAAACTGGTATTATAAGCAGTATACAGAGTCGGGGCTGTTTGACAAGGACAAGCTGCTGAAGGATTATACAGAGCGGGAATATAATCTTCTGTTATACGGGGCTTATGAAAAGGACGGCGAGAGAGTTCACAAACGTGTCGACGGGATCCATAATCATCTGTCGAGGCTGCTGCTCAACCGGGATCATGCGAATTCTTCCGATGTCTCGCTGAAACGTCTGGAGATGATGATCAAGCAGAGGGAGTGTCCGGTATGTCATGGGAAACGACTGAATGAAGCCGTTTTAAACTGTAAGATACAAGGATACAGCATAGCGGATCTCTGTGAGATGGAATTTCTGGAACTTCGTAAAGTGTTAAAGGAAATCAAAAATCCAAATGCACAGACGATGATTGATACCCTGGTTTCGTCGTTGTCCCGGATGATCGAAATCGGTCTGCCGTATCTGAGTATGAACAGGGAATCGGCGTCCTTATCAGGAGGGGAGGCACAGAGGCTCAAACTTGTCCGGTATATGGGAAGTTCACTGACCGGACTGACTTATATTTTCGATGAGCCGAGTACCGGGATGCATCCAAGAGATGTGTTTCGAATGACCAAGCTTCTGAAAAGCCTTAGAGATAAAGGAAATACTGTGCTGGTGGTGGAACATGATAAGGATGTGATCAGCATTGCTGATGAGGTGATTGATGTAGGGCCGCTGGCAGGCCGTAATGGCGGACAAATCATGTTCCAGGGAAGCTATGGAAAGCTTTTATCTTCCGGTACACTGACTGGAGAGGCGATGAAGGAACAGATTCCGGTGAAATCAAACCCGAGGATTCCAAACGAATTTCTTCCGGTGGAAAATGCATCCCTTCATAATCTGAAACAGGTATCTGTCCAGATCCCTCTGCATATCCTAACTGTTGTAACCGGTGTCGCCGGGTCAGGAAAGAGTACACTGGTCAGAGACGTGTTTGCAGAAATGTATAGTGACCGTGTCGTTCTTGTAGACCAGTCTCCAATTACTGCGACTGCCCGTTCCACACCAGCCACTTTTCTTGATTTCAGCAACGAGATAAGAAAACTGATGTCGGAATATCATCATGTGGACGCCTCTATGTTTTCGTTTAACAGCAAGGGTGCCTGTCCTCACTGCAGCGGAAAAGGGGTAGTAGTCACAGAGCTTGTCTTTATGGATCCGGTAACAACAGTTTGTGAAATGTGTGAGGGAAAGAGGTACAGTGAAGAAGCATTGTCCTATCAGTATCAGGGGAAAAATATGGCACAGATCATGGAGCTGACTGTCTCAGAGGCACTGGAGTTCTTTGCTGATAATAAAAAAATAAGCCGAAAGCTGAAAACACTGCAGGAAGTTGGGCTATCTTATCTTTCTCTAGGTCAGCCACTGTCTACCTTATCAGGGGGAGAGCGTCAGAGGCTGAAACTGGCAAAACATCTGAAGAATAAAGGTAACATCTTTGTTTTGGATGAGCCGACAACGGGACTTCATGCCTCGGACGTCAAAAATATCATGAAACTGCTGGGAGGGTTCGTAGACAGAGGGAATACGGTGATCATTATCGAGCACAATCTGGATGTGATGAAGCAGGCAGATTATATTATAGACATAGGGCCTGACGGCGGAACGTCCGGAGGTGAAGTTGTATTTACCGGGACTCCCCGGGAGATGATTGATCATGGGGATACGATCACAGCAGAATATTTGAGAAAATCTTGTCTTTCATAGTGGATATCAAAAAACGAGCCTGACAGCCAGGCTCGTTTTGCATTTTCAACACGTTTTAAGAAAGTTCATCAAAATAACTCATAAATTCAGTAACTGCTTTGGCAGAAGGGATCTGTTCATTATAAGCAATTACAAGTTCTCTCTCTGGAAGGGTTTCTTTTGTCTCTACGACAAAAAGCTGATTTGGATTATGAGGAATACAGTAATCCGGGATAAAGGCGATCCCAAGTCCGATGCTGGCAAGATCAATCAGAAGATCATTGCTGCTCAGTTCGATTTCAGGAACGAGATCCAGCTGATGCTGCTGAAATAAACTATGCAGAAATTCACTTGTAGTACTTCGTTTATCCAACATTAGAATGGGCTGCTCCAGCAGTTCCTGAAAGGAAAGTTTTCTGCCTTTCAGATGGGAAAAAGCTTCATTCGCTATAAAAACATCCCGGAAAGCTTTGATACGCTTATAGGAAGTCATGCTGCCCATATAAGTGTTCGGGTAATTGACTACAATCAGATCCACCTGCCCGGTTTCCAGAAGCTCTACACATTTTATGGAAGTCTGATTCGTCACTTTGATATGTGCATTTGGGAATTCCTGATGAAAGCGTTTCAGATAGGGGACTAAAAAGTAGCGGCAGATGGTATCGCTCGCACCAATACGAATCTGTCCGCCGGTGGAGGCGGCATCTATGATCTGGGCTTCCCCTCTCTTAATCAGGTTCATCGCAGGCTCCACGTGGCGGAGCAGGATCTCGCCTTCCGGAGTCAGCATGACTCTTTTGGTGCTGCGTATGAAAAGTGTCTGGTTGAGTTTTTTTTCCAGTGTTTTGATTGACTGGCTGACTGCTGACTGGGAGATGAAAAGGAGCTTTGAAGCCTCTGAAAAACTAAGTGTTGTTGCGACGTAGTAGAAGACTTTATATAATTCATAATTGATATCCATAGTGTAATTCTCCTTTTGGAAGTTACATGTGCATGGGAGCCCTGCCACTGCGATTCCGCTGCGCTGCATCGCAGTGCGGCTAACGCCGTATACAGAAAAATAAAAAAGAATCTCTGCAAGCAAGCTTGCGCCGCTTCTTTTTCATTTTTCTGTGCATGGCTCGATAGTAATGCAAAAAAAGTATATCATATATGGACAAAGATGAAAAGACACTTTACAATGAAAGTAGCCGGGCTGTGGCCTGGAGTTATAAGGAAAGGAAGGCGGAAGTGAAACTATGGGCAGTGGCAGGAAAGCAGCCGTCTGGGCGGGTGGTATCATTTTTTCGGTATGTTTCATCATAACGGCATTGATCAGCAGTTTTGAGATTGGGGCGTACGGGAATTTTGGATTTTACCAGAAAGAATATGAGAAATACAATGTACTGGAAGATTTGAATATGGAGATGCCGGATGTCATGTATGTAACGAAAGAGATGATGTCTTTTTTAAGGGGGGACCGGGAGAATCTGATCGTGGAGACTAAAGT
Source organism: uncultured Lachnospiraceae bacterium (assembly GCA_900549995.1). Taxonomy (GTDB): domain Bacteria; phylum Bacillota; class Clostridia; order Lachnospirales; family Lachnospiraceae; genus UMGS1251. The sequence goes on from URQQ01000049.1 coordinate 25,953, forward strand.
AAACGGTGAGACGAGAGAGTTCTTCAATGAGGATGAGATTTCTCATATGGAGGATGTAAAGAAATTATTTGTCGGCGGTCTGAGGCTTCGCATGGTGATGATTGTAGTTATGGTTCTTCTAATTGCGGCGGCATTGCTTGCGAAAGCCCGGATCAGAAAAATTTGGCCCAGGGCATTTCAGTATACGTCGGTTGCTTTGACTGTAATCACCGGGATTGTAATAGGTCTGTTTGCATCGAATTTTGACAAATATTTTGTCGTGTTTCATGAAATATTTTTTTCACAGGGGAACTGGCTGTTTGATCCGGATGTATCGCTGATGATCAATATGCTTCCGGAAGGATTTTTTGCTGATATTGCGGCCAGAATTGGGATTTTGTTTGTTGGAATTCTGGTTGTGTCATTTATTCTAGCTACAGTGATCAGAGTTTGGGACCGCAGGAAAGAATCTTGAAAAAAGAAGGTGCGGGATGTACTTTGACGAGAGAAAAGGAGTGATTAGAACAACTTATAAATGAATTAAGCTATATTAATTATACTAATGAAATGAAATGTGGTACGATAGAAAAAGAAAAGAACTTCAGTGTGCAAAGGAGAACAGATATGAGCAGTGTAAAACGAGTATATGTTGAAAAGAAACCCGGATTTGCTGTACAGGCAGATGAATTAAGGCATGAGATAAAAAGCTATCTTGGAATCAAAACAATCACAGGTGTCAGAGTACTGATCCGTTATGATGTGGAGAATCTCTCAGATGAAACTTTTGAGAGAGCATGTGAGGGAGTTTTTGCTGAGCCTCCGGTGGATACATTATATAAAGAAACCTTCCCGATGAAAGAAGGAAGCAAAGTATTTTCTGTAGAATTTCTTCCGGGACAGTTTGACCAGAGGGCGGACTCTGCTGTTCAGTGTGTACAGTTTATTAAGGAAGATGAGGAGCCTGTAATCAAGTCCGCGACAACGTACGTGATTGAGGGAGAACTCACAGAGGAAGAGTTCGAAGCAGTGAAAGAACACTGTATCAATCCGGTCGATTCCAGGGAGACAGGGATGGACAAACCGGAGACTCTGATTACGAATTTTGAAGAGCCGGAAGATGTCAAAGTATTTGATGGATTTAAAGAGATGCCGGAAGCAGAGCTAAAGGAATTATATCATTCCCTTGGACTTGCGATGACATTTAAAGACTTTCTCCATATCCAGAACTATTTTAAGGGAGAAGAGAACCGTGATCCTTCTATGACCGAGATCCGTGTACTTGACACATACTGGTCAGATCACTGCCGCCATACGACATTTTCAACGGAACTTACAGACGTCTCATTTGGTGACGGGGATTACAGGAAACCGATTGAGGACACATATAAACAATATCTGAAAGACCACAGTGAGATTTTCGCAGGAAGAGAGGATAAATTTGTCTGCCTGATGGATCTTGCTTTGATGGCGATGAGAAAACTGAAAAAAGAGGGAAAACTGGAAGATCAGGAAGAATCCGATGAGATCAATGCCTGCAGTATTGTTGTTCCGATTAAAGTGGATGATAAAGAGGAAGAGTGGCTGATTAACTTTAAAAATGAGACACACAACCATCCGACGGAAATCGAGCCTTTTGGTGGCGCGGCGACCTGTCTTGGAGGAGCAATCCGTGATCCGCTCTCAGGACGTACTTATGTATACCAGGCAATGCGTGTTACAGGTGCGGCAGACCCGACAGTTTCTGTGAAAGATACTTTAAAAGGAAAACTCCCGCAGAAAAAACTGGTGACTGGTGCGGCGCATGGATACAGTTCTTACGGAAACCAGATCGGACTTGCAACCGGTGCAGTAAAAGAAATTTATCATCCAAACTATGTCGCAAAACGTATGGAAATCGGTGCAGTTCTCGGTGCGGCTCCAAGGCGTGCGGTAATCCGTGAAAATTCTGATCCTGGTGATATCATTATCCTGCTTGGCGGAAGAACAGGGCGTGATGGCTGCGGCGGTGCAACCGGATCTTCGAAAGTACATACGGAGGAATCCATTGAGACATGCGGAGCTGAGGTGCAGAAGGGAAATCCGCCGACAGAGAGAAAGATTCAGCGTCTGTTCAGAAGAGAAGAAGTAAGTAAGCTCATTAAAAAATGCAATGACTTTGGTGCAGGCGGAGTCTCTGTGGCAATCGGAGAGCTTGCAGATGGACTCAGAGTAGATCTTGATAAAGTTCCGAAGAAATATGCCGGACTTGACGGGACTGAAATCGCAATTTCAGAATCTCAGGAACGTATGGCAGTGGTAGTTGACCCGAAAGATGTGGCACAGTTCCTTGACTATGCGAAAGAAGAGAATCTGGAAGCTGTGGAAGTGGCAGTTGTGACCGAAAGACCGAGACTTGTCTTATCCTGGAGAGGAAAGGAAATTGTGAATATTTCACGTGCATTCCTTGATACGAACGGAGCGCATCAGGAGACGACTGTCGCAGTGGATATCCCGAACCGCGCAGACAACATTCTTGTAAGGAAAGAAGTTGGTGATGTCAGAGAAAAATGGCTGGATACTCTGAAAGACCTGAATGTATGTTCGCAGAAGGGACTCGTTGAGATGTTCGACGGTTCGATCGGAGCGGGATCTGTATTCATGCCTCACGGAGGAAAATATCAGCGCACAGAGACACAGGCGATGGTAGCGAAAGTTCCGGTCATGAATGGTAAAACAGATACTGTGACAATGATGAGTTATGGATTTGACCCTTATCTGTCAACCTTTAGTCCGTATCACGGCGCAGTCTATGCAGTTGTGGAATCAGTGGCTAAAATTGTGGCAGCCGGCGGAGATTATTCGAAGATCAGATTCACGTTCCAGGAATATTTCAGAAGAATGACAGAAGATCCACACAGATGGAGCCAGCCATTTGCAGCACTTCTCGGTGCGTATGCGGCACAGCTTGGATTCGGGCTTCCGTCAATTGGCGGGAAAGACAGTATGTCAGGGACATTCCAGGATATTGATGTTCCTCCGACCCTTGTTTCTTTCGCAGTGGATATTGCGACACAGAAAGACATCATTACTCCGGAACTGAAATCAGCGGGCAGCAAGCTGATCTGGATGCGTATGGAGAAGGATGAATATGATCTCCCTGTATATGAATCTCTCATGGATCAGTACGGAAAATTCGCAGATGACATTCACAGCGGAAAGATCATATCCGCATATGCGCTTGACCGCAATGGTATTGTTGCTGCTGTCAGCAAAATGGCATTTGGTAACGGAGTGGGAGTTAAGATCGAGCACAATGTAGACAAAAGAGACCTGTTTATGCCGGCATTTGGCGATATTATTGCAGAGGTTCCGGCTGATAAAGTCGGAGAACTCAGCATTACTTACACTGTCATCGGTGAAGTGACAGATCTTGGAAGATTTACTTATGCAGATATGGAAATCAGTCTTGAAGATGCACTTGAAGCATGGACTGGAACACTTGAGAAAGTATTCCCGACAGATTCTGGTGCACAGAAGGAAAAGACCGTATTAGAGACAAAACTTTATGATACAAAAGATATTTATATCTGCGAGCATAAACTTGCGCAGCCGACAGTTTTCATACCGGTATTCCCGGGAACGAACTGTGAGTACGACAGTGCGAAGGCATTTGAAAGAGCAGGCGCAAAAGTAATTACAAAAGTATTTAAAAATATGGACGCTTCAGATATCCGTGATTCATTTGCAGAGTTTGAGAAAGCCATCAATGCTTCCCAGATGATCATGTTCCCGGGCGGATTCAGTGCAGGTGATGAGCCTGACGGTTCAGCGAAATTTTTCGCGACAGCATTCCAGAATGCGAAAATCAAAGAGGCGGTCGAAAAGCTTCTGAACGAACGTGACGGACTTGCACTTGGTATCTGTAATGGATTCCAGACTCTGATTAAACTAGGGCTTGTACCTTATGGTGAGATTGCAGGGCAGAAAGAAGATTCTCCGACCCTGACTTATAATACAATCGGACGCCATATCTCCAAGATGGTATACACCAAGGTTGTAACGAATAAATCTCCATGGCTCAGAAAAGCTGAACTTGGCGGTGTATATACCAATCCGGCATCTCATGGAGAGGGACGTTTTGTAGCCAGCCAGGAATGGCTTGACAAGCTCTTTGCTAATGGACAGGTTGCGACACAGTATGTAGATATCAATGGAAATATTGATATGAGTGAAGAATGGAATGTCAATGGTTCTTACTGTGCAATCGAAGGAATTACAAGCCCGGATGGACGTGTCCTTGGAAAGATGGCACATTCCGAACGCCGCGGAGATTCTGTTGCAGTGAATATCTACGGAGAGCAGGATCTGAAAATTTTTGAAGCAGGTGTTGAGTACTT
>URQQ01000050.1 GCA_900549995.1 uncultured Lachnospiraceae bacterium
ACTTTTCTTGCAAAAGAATAGACCGCATAGACCGTTCCATCCTCTCTTTTGCCACTCTTTACTTCCACATCATCGATGACGTCAATAATATTTGCCCAGATAATCAGATTAAAGTAGTTGACCCCCAGATAGCCAGCCGCTGCCGTGATAGCAAATACCCATACATTTTTCACATTCAGGAATCCAAGTGCAAGGAAAACCGCCCCTGTAAAAATGGTTGCAACGGCCGCTGATTCTTTCTTCCCGTATTTCTTAACAATGACTCCTGTAATTGTCGCCATGAGCAGGGAGCATACCATCGTGATCATGTTGTAAACAGAAAGTGCCTTTATATTACTAAAATAGTCCGCATAGAGATAGGTATTGACACCGGAAAGCATCAGCGAACTCAGCAGAAGGAAAATGGCTGCACCTATAATTCCAAGCAGCGCCCTGTTGGAGAAAATTGCTCCAAATGTCTTTGCCAGGGAGATTTTCTCCGCATTCGGATCTGGCTGGATCTTGATGCGCTCTGTCGTACACTTATAGCAGATGATGTAACAGATAATCGCACATACCGAGAAGATACCTGCGACCACCGGGAAGATTTTCCCGTCATTCCGGATTACCTGTGTGCCGGAGGCATCGGTCATATAGATGATCATCGGACCACCCACACCAATCACAAGCTGTGCCAGTGTTGCACCGATACTTCTGAATGTGGAAAGTGCGGTACGCTCTTCCGGGACATCCGTGATCGCAGATGCCATAGAACCGTATGGTATATTGATCCCGGTGTAGCAGATACTTCCCCACAGGATGTATGTAACATACATATAGATCATCTTTACCGTCATGGAAGTGTCTGCCAGAGATGACTGGTACATCAGGAAACTGGCAATTGCCACCGGACCGGCCATGATCCGGATCCAGCGCCTGAATTTTCCGTCCTTTCCCGGCTTGCATGTATCCACGATTCTGCCCATTGTTACATCCGTAAATGCATCTACAAACCTTGCCACAAGGAATAATGTCCCCACGGCCGCCCCGCTGATCCCCAGGACCTTCATGTAAAATACCATGAGAAAAGTGCTGGAAAATATAAATGTGAAATCATTTCCGAAATCACCGAACATATAGCCGATTTTATCTTTCAGGCCAAATGGTTTTACTGCTGTTTTATTCATCTTCATTCCCTCCTGAGATGATTCTGGTATCAGAATCTTGTCTCCCATCTTCCGCAGAATACATTTTCATTGTACCGTCCCTTAAACTCGCTTCTGCCCATCATCTTCTCCAGTGTTGCCGCGAAACTCTCGTGATGGTCCATATAAGAATTGATGTAGCACCTTGCCATCGGCACATCAATCAGGTTATTTGTATTGCTTAAGGATACAACAAATGTCGGGAGCTCTGACATATACCATGGCTGTTTTGCAGGCTCATCCCATTTGATGCGCATGGTATTGTACTGGGCGAATCCCTGTACATTGAGAATCAGGAGTACACCGTCATAATTCTTTTTAAATTCCTCTATTTTGCCTTTCTTTGCCGGAACCTCAGAATCCACCTGGAATCCTGCTTCTTCAAGCTGGGAAACGATATCCTCGATGATGTTCTTATCATTAGACTCAAACTTCATACCCGCGATCACGGTCGCCTCTGAGCCAATATATATCAATTTTATTCTTTTATATTTTTCCGATGTCATCGGCAGGTAATGCAGACGGTCTTTCACCAGTGTCACATACTTGTCTGCGAATGCTCTCGACATCCTGTGGTGTTCCTCACACCCAACCACTGAAAGTTTTTCCTTCGGCGCTGTCAGAGTGCCTTCCTTCTGAAGCCTGTGAAGGTTCAGTGCCGCTTTCACCCCGAGGATCCTGTGAAGTGCATCATTTAGACGTTCCTCCGTGATCGTCCCGTTTTTGTAGCCCTCCATCATGTAACCGAAATCTTCCTCCCTTTCATTGAAAAACAGGTACATGTCACAGCCTGCCGCTATTGCCTGCGGAACCTGGCGGCTTCTTGGTATTGTTGCACCGAACATTCCGATCATGTGAGAAGCATCTGTTACGACAAGACCGTTGAATCCCAGCTGCCCCTTTAAAAGGCCGGTAATCAGTTCCGGTGCCAGTGTTGCCGGAAGGATATCTTCATCCTTAATGCCGGGGCGCAGCTTCTTCGAATATGCAGGAAGTGCGATATGTCCGGCCATGATTGTCATGACACCTTCCTCAATCAGTTCCCTGTAAACTTTACCGTATGTCTGGTCCCACTTCTCACAGCCGAACTCATTGATTCCCATAATCAGGTGCTGGTCATTTTCCTCTGTTCCGTCTCCCGGAAAGTGTTTCATACAGGTAGCCATATTCTGAGTCTTCATTCCTCTGAAAAATGATTTTGCATAACGGATGACATCGTCCGGATTATCATTGAATGCCCGCAGCTGCACAATTGTATTTCTCCAGTTATAGGTCAGGTCTACAACCGGCGCAAAGTTCCAGTTGCATCCTACCGCAGCCGCCTCCCGCGCGGATATTTCCGCCATCTTAAATACGGCTTCCTCTGAGTCGATCGCTGCCATAGCCGCCCCGTTTGCAATCGGCGTCCCACCCTGTGTTCCGCCATTTCCACCTGCTTCACAGTTCGATGCAATCAGAAGTGGGATTTTTGTCGTCTTTTGCAGACAGTCTGCCATCTCCCACAACTCCTCTTTTGGTGCATTGTGGTAACGGATTGCCCCCGGATGATAGGTATCCAGAATCTTTTTGATATTCTCCGGCTTTCTTTCTTCCTCATTTGATACCATGTTGACAAAAAGCTGCCCGATTTTTTCCTCCGTGGTCATCCCCGCAATTATATCTTCCACCCACCGGATCTGTTCTTCATTCAGATAATAAGGTTTTTCTTTTAAATTTACCATGTTGGTTCCTCCTGTTTTTTCAAGAATATGTTTCATCTGTTTCTTATTTGTTATGGCCTCGTCAGGTTGTCCACAAACTGCTGTATCAGTCCCTTCTGATATTCACCCTGGAATGTATTGTTTTTCATCTTTTCTACTGCTGCCTCGAGTTGTTCCCAACTTTCAGACTCACGGGATACGAGAATCGGATAATACAGGACGCCGTTTGATTGTGCCGCATCCATGTCTCCCGGCGCATCTCCTGCCATCAGGACATGTTCTCTCACATACCCATAATCCAGCAGCCTTTCGATACAGCTTTTCTTGGATCCCGCATTCTGCGCCAGAAGCACATCTACATGTGTGAGAAGCTTAAATCTCGTCCATTCTTCTCTCACAGCCTCATAATTGGCCGAGGATACAATGGCAATATCACAGGTCTCATGAAGTTTCCTGATGACGTCCTGAACATGGCCAAAGGGTTTGATATCTTCTTTCGGCAGTTCTGTGATTGCTTTATTTACTTCCCGTGACCAGTTCAGTGCCTTTTTCATACAAATACTGCCCGTTTCGCCAATCGCCTGTTCAAGCGCTGCATTAGACAACTCATCGGAATCCTCCGTCCATTTTACAAATGTCTGTACATCTTCAATCTTTGTATATAGCCGGTCCGCTTCCTCAAGAGCCACAGCAAGACCCCTGAAGCGGTTGATCCCTCTTGTCATAGAATAGAGGTTTACCTGATTCCAGCGCTTCAGGATCTCCTCCCTGTGGGCATCCAGTCCCCATTCTGTTACCATACACGGACCAAAACAGCGGATATGTTTGATATCCATACTGTCTATGGCACATCCGTCCGAATCAATGCAGACAAGATATTCTTTCTTTTTCCTAAAATCCGAAAAGGGATTCCTCATTGTTTCATGTCCTCTCTTTCTCTTCTGATGTAATTAGCATACCTGTTTTCCCTCTATAAAAGAATAATAATATCCATTGTTTTTAGCACAATATTATGCTATTTTATATATATAAACTATTTTGTCATATTTTGACGAATGATATATTCCCTTTTCGAGGTGGCAAACTATGGAACATAAACAACTGGATCTCTTTTATCAGGCTGTCACTGCCTGCAATGTAGGCTGCTGTGTAATCTTCAAAGATAACTCAAATCTTTCCCAGACTGACAACGGCTTGCGCCTTCGTCTTTATGAAGACTACAATTATCAGACCCTTCAGATTTTTCTGGAACAATACATAACTCCCGGCAGACTTGTCCAATATGAAGATGCTTTCGGTATGTTCCACATTCTCCTGCATATTCCTTCCCAGTATCTGTATGATTACGAATCTCCTCATTTTGTGATTGGACCTTATCTTGAAAGCAGGCCGCCAGAGGAACAGGTACAGCAGATTATGGAGCGGATGCACATCCCGGACCAGCTGTATCAGGACATCCGGCTTTTTTACGACTCCACGCCGGTACTCCCTGATATGGGGAGTTTTGAATCCCTCGTCCTGAACCTGTCACAGGGATTGTTCCACACGGAATATACGGTCTCACACCTGCCCGACAAGAATGAACTTTATATGGAAAATTCCCCCATGATTTTAAAGCTGCGCGAGAGGCCTCAGATTTCTGTCAGTACGATTGAGGAGCGTTATGAGGTGGAGAACCAGATGCTGGCTGCCATCTCCGCAGGTGATGACAAGAAGGCTCATGAATTATACCAAAAGTTCCAGACCTTCCAGCTTCGGCCCAGATCAGACAATGCCCTGCAGAATAAAAGGCATGGGGTCATTATCCTGAATACACTCTTTCGCAAGGCCGTGGAATCGGGAGGGGTGCCCCCTCTTTATATCGACGACCTGTCCGGAAAATTTGCCATCCTGATCAATGAAGCGCGTACGGAAAGAGCGCTGGACCACCTCTCTGCAGATATGCTGCGCAAATACTGCCTGATGGTAAAAAATCATTCTATGACCGGCTACTCCAAGGTTGTGAAAGAAGTCATTTCCTATATCGACTTTCACTATGCGGAAGATTTAGGCCTCACATTTTTTGCGAAAATGTTCAGTATGAGCAAAAACTACCTCTCCGGGCTCTTTAAAAAAGAAACCGGAATTACCCTGACGGATTATATTCATCAGGTGCGTATACGCAGGGCTGTCACACTGATTAATTCCTCTTCCCTGTCAATCACAACCATTGCCGCTTCCTGCGGATATAACGATATCAATTATTTTATACGGATCTTCCGGCGTTCCCTCGGGATGTCACCGAAGCAGTACCAAAAATCCATCCTGTATTCCGAAACCGGATGCTGAATTGATATGTACGATGTTCTGAATCGGTTTTATCTGAATATGGAGATAGACCATATTTCTATCCGTGAAAATGAACTGGCAAAACTTTACTGTTACACTTACATTCTTGCTGTTTGTCACAACATCTAACGTTTCTAGATTAAAATCAGTAAGCGCCCCATTCAAAGAGAAGATGAAAATCCGGCACCGGATTGAAGAAAAGAACGGGGAAATGAAAATAGCCCATGGACTTAGCAGAGCCGATTCCGTGGGCTTTGAAGCTATGTGGCTTCAAACATTTTTTACAGCGTTTGTGGTAACTGTTGTATTTAAAAAAAATCATTTTGAAGGTAAACTGTACTTTGTCACAAACAACCAGAAAAAAGTATATCAACAGATGAAAAAGAATGGAAAAGTCGAAATCTATGGTATGTTCAAAGGAACATGGATACGAGTTGAGGGAGAACCAAAAATAATTGAACTATAATAGCAAAAATTTTTAGTTGGTACAATCTTAAATTGGATTTCATAAAAAACTCTGGTATAATATATATACATTTTTAAGAATAGAGGAAAAATATGCTTATAAAGATACAACAGACAAAATCCAATTTCGAAAACATATTTGAAGTGTCATCAAATGGTCAGGTATTATTTAATGCAAAAGCTCCATGGTTGAAAATCTCAGCGCCCTTTAATATGGAAAATGTTCGTAAACTGGTCTTTTCCGATGTGACCGGTTCAACTCTGTATACTACAAAATATAACATTATTGATAATGCGCTGGAAGAGAGTATACCGTTTAAATATTTGATTTCAAAAGAACAAAAATTTGGACAATTCGAAATCATAGGAAAAAATGGCAGGGAAGGTGCCTTTTACACATTGCAGAATGGCCTGTTTGAAAAAAAATTCTGTATTGAGCATATGGGAAAAGTGTATTGGGGATACAGCATTGATAAAGGGAAACGGAACATTGTTTCCCTTTATGATGAAAATATACAGATAGCACAGATTACAAAACCACTGACAGTAATTGAAAACCTCGATATTTATTTTCTTCATATAAAAGAAGATTTTACTTCGTTGATTCCTGTGCTTTCATTCTTTACCATCTATTATGATTATAGAAAGTATAATAATGCTGGAGAATTCACTAAGAATTCCGTTGAGATTTCCGTAAGTTATTCCTACGACAAAAATAACAGTAAATACAACCCCAACTGGATTTTAGAAGAATTTGGACAGGAAACATTCAATGAGTTAAACACATTTCTGGACAACTTAGAGGCAGAAGGTCGTGTTCAAGCGAAAAAAATCGGAAAATTAGTGGCTCTTTCTTTTTTGATTATTATCGTAATTGCACTGATTATTCTATCTATCATTTTTATATTAATCTAACCAATCGTATCCTTTTAATAACAGCCGTATCACGAGGACGCGGCTGTTATTTATACATTAACTTTCATAAAAAGAAATGCGGTTCTTCCCTCCATGTTTTGAAACATAAAGCGCCGCATCTGCATCTTTGTAAAAATTCGCAAAACTTTTCCCCTTTGATAACGCAATTCCAGCGCTGAACGAGATTTTACCGCTTTTTCCTGTCTCAAACATAAATCCTAATATATGGTCATTCAACAGACTGATATATTCCTTTATCTGCTCTCGGCTGCACCCCTCCTGAAGGAACATGCCGAACTCATCTCCTCCCAGTCTCCCGATAACAGCTGTTTCCGGAAAAATAGCTTTCATTAACTCTGCTATTCTAATCAGTACTTTATCACCAAACGGATGACCATAGGTATCATTGATATCTTTAAAATTATCAATATCCAGCATGATAAAAGTTCCATCCCTCTGACTTGAGAGTCTTTCCACAGACAGAATGAATGTGTCCTTATTATAAATCTTCAGACTCGTATCGTATTCCGCCCGCTCCTGCATTGCGATCTGACGCCGCTTTGATTCGTTTATATCTTTTACATACATGATTCCTTTTTTCTCGCCAGTGGCAATATCTGTGATCAGCCGGATCACCGTTACCACCCAAATGTAGGAATTCTCCTGCCCGTTCAGCATACGATATTCGAGTTTGATCTCCTGTTCATTATTTTGAAACGCTTTCTGAATATTTTTCATCGAAAAGCATTCCAGATATAATTCCCGGTCTTCCTCTTTCACATATTCCGAAATGTGCTCTCTGGCAAACTGCTCATAATCGGTTCCTTCTTCTACATAGGCACAAATTTCACAGTTCAGTTGACATTTTTCATAAGCTTTTTTAGAAAAATTTACGATATAAAATGCGATGGTATCTGCCAGCACCGCCATACGGTATTGTTCCTCCACAGCATAGACTTCCCCTCCGATTTTCTCCCGCAGGGCTTTCAGGGTTTTATCTGCAAATCTCAAAGGATATGCCTCTATGTTTTCCTCCGTAACTACAGGCGCTGAAGCATGCAGACAGCAAATTTTCCATTCATTCTCTTCCTTCATGAGAGTAAGTGATTGCGAGAACCTGCTTTTTGTTACTTTATCATGACTCTTTGCCGTCACAATTACCTCTGCACAAAGTACAGCCGTATCTTCTCTGAGCATTCGTATCTCTATACGTCCAAAGTCAAGGAAATGGGAAACTTCATCGTCATTTTTAAGCCCGTCCATAAAGACTTTTATAACGTCCTTTTTAGAGGTTACAAACCCCTGTTCGCCAATCCCAATCCCCACTATGGAATCCGAAACACACGGCAAAATGATATCCAAATCCTTTGAGACGAGGCCTCCATCTTCAAACTGATAGAGCACCTCTTTGATCCTTTCTTCCTCAGTCATATATCTTTCCCCCTTACTATTTCCGGTTGCGCTGCTTATCCTCATACATCATCCGGTCCATCTCATGAAGCGCAGAGTCAATCTGTTTTGAAAGCCGGCTGATTCCCATGCTGAAAGACAGGCTGATGAGATGTCCACCGGTTAAACTGTCTGTCAGCGCATTTTGCCGGTTGAACATATCTTCCTGATAGAGTTCCGTCACATCCCGGTATACAGTTGAATTCCTCGTTTCGTCCTCATTGATAACGCCTCACCTTTTCCGTACAGGATCCCCTTTTCCCTCGTACATATAATATTGTTTATTCTTGTCCATATATTCATCAATCTCTGCTCTTGCCAGATCCGGCATATCTGTGGTAATACCAGATGCACCCATCTGAAGATACTTTGCCATATCATCAAAATTATTCGATGTCCAGATGTACACAGGAATCAGGCTGTTTCGTGCCCGTTCCATAAAACGGCTGCTCACAACCCCCTCTTCCACTGCGAGAAAATCAATATTATACTTCCAGACAGCGTCATCAAAATCTCCGGCACTTCCGTAGATGCAGTACCCCACCCACCAGTCCGGACGCTGCTCTTTCAGCAGCGAAACCGTCTCATAATCAATAGACATGAATATACACTGTTTTTGCGCGCTGTATTTTTCCACGAGCTCGATGACCTTGTTGATGAGTTCCTCTTTATCGCCCGCTGCAGGTTTAAACTCCACCAGCAGCCCAATCCTATTCTTCATCTGCAAAACAGCCTGCAGCATTTCCTCAAAAGTTGGGATTTTTCCCTGTTTTCCGTTGGAAGTAACTGTGAGTTCCTTAAGCTGGGCTACTGTCATGTCTCCCACCTTATCTGAAATACCGGCAAGCCTTTGCAGGCTTTCATCATGAATCACTACAGGAACTCCGTCTTTTGAAAGCTTTACATCTATCTCCGCGTAGTCAGCCCCTAAACGGTCAGCTTCCTCTACTGCAGCAATGGTATTTTCCGGCTCATAGAGACATCCCCTGTGTCCGATTGCCCATGGCTGGTGAACCAGCGGAGTTTCATTAAAATAACCGTCCACTGCCGCCGCAATCAGCAGAACAGCTGCCACTGTCCAGAATCCTTTATGTTTTCTGGAATTCCAGAACTTTTTACCTGTCCTGAGAACCGCTCTTCCCCTGCCTGCCACTGCCCCTGTAGCAATGTTTAAATCCTTCGTATCTTTTACCGCCGGAAGCACAGATAATTCCTGGTATTTCTCCAGAATATCAAAGAGAAACAGATATAGTAATGCCATTGCCACACATTGAAGCAAAGTCAGCAGTACCCAATATAAAAATCCTGCCCGAAATGACGGGGAACGGACAAAATACTTCAGGATTGACATATTGAAATCCTGGTTTCTAACCAGGTTACCCTGCAGAAGGTACACAATGCTGCCCTCTGCCACAATCCACAAAAGGAAAGCTCCCCAAATCTTTATTTTATCCTTCCAGTGCATCTGGCAAAACCAGTAAAAATTCTGTTTGACCGCCTTTCCAAAATTCAGATTCTTTAAAAACATGGCAGGCGGTACCAGCACCAGTGCCAGAAAAAGAACCGTATACACTGTCCGGACAGCCAGGACTCCCATGCTGCCCAGACTGGTCCGCTGCAGCTCGTTCACCACAAACCTTGGAATCTCAATCCAGGAAACAAGGGAATTTAAGTATCCGGCATGTACCAGCGGGAGAAACAGCACAAAATACACTGCGGCTAAAAGAACAGAAATATGTTTCATTCCCTTCAGCGCCTCTGCCGAACTCCTTAAAATTATCTCCAGGCGGGGCTTCACTCCTTCTCTGCACCAATACACCGCGTGAAGGAGACAGCTGATCTCATAACAACACCATAATGCCGCCAGCAAAAACAATACCGCGGTAAAAATCAGCCTGACGGGTGACAGGATACTGAAAAACATACCTTCATTAAACGCAGGTGTATCTCCCAGAACCCACGTTGTAAAAACCCAGTTTAAAAACGGCCTTATAATGAAAACAGAAACAGCTTTGAATAACACTTCCACCTTCAGTACTGCAAGGCAGCTTTGCCCTAGAACTCTTGTATTTTTTCGGTCCATCCTAACTTATCCTTTCCTGATTTGCATGATCTGGTTCATTCGTATGTCTCATTATAATCTTTGCCCATCTATGCGTCAATTATATAGATAGTTAGGTTTTTATTAAGATATTATGAATTTTTTTCCAGACAAAATCATCAGGATAAGCTTCACCTTATCTGTCTATGCAAGACTTCCATATAAGTACTGGTAATGTCATTCATTATAAAAGGCTTTGGAATATGTGCGTTCATACCGCTGTCCAGACACTTCTGAACATCTTCACGGAAGGAGTTTGCCGTCATGGCAATGATGATGACCTTATCTGCATCCGGGCGTGGAAGAGCACGGATGGCCTGTGCCGCGCTGTAGCCGTCCATGACCGGCATCTGTATATCCATCAGAATCAGATCGTAAAAATCCTCAGGTGCTTCCGAAAACCTGGCAACTGCTTCCTGTCCGTTTTGGGCTGTCGTAACAACAGCATCCGCATCCTGCAAAAGAGCAGCAGCAATCTCCAGATTGATTTCATTGTCTTCTACCAGCAGAACCTGAGCACCAGACAGTACTGCAGGCTGCTCTGTTTCCAGATGATTATGGTTATGTTCCAACAGTTCTTCCATGAGTTCTGCAAGATCCGAATGGAATACGGGCCGGCACAGGGTGCCATCGGCACCGCATAAAGCAGCTGTGTCATCCAGCTCGTCCTGATCCTGCCCTGTCAGAATGATTTTCAAAACAGAATTGCTTCCCTCATTCCGCATCTTTGCGGCAAACATCTGCATATCCCGGGAAACATCCTGTTTTACAAAGCATATCTCATAGGGATTACCGTCTTGTACCGCCGTATGTATCCTGTACAGAGCCGTCTCCGCATCCGACACTGCATCTGCCTGGAAGTTCTCCTTTATGAGCACATCAACGAGATGTGTCCGAAGTTCTTCCACCTGATTCACAACCAGAACCCGCTGGCCGCACCCACAGCGCTCTATATTTTCATTGGTATCTTCCGGAGCAAAGGTAAAAGGAAGCTCGACCGTAAATACACTCCCCACACCAACTTCACTCGTGGCAGAAATGGAGCCTCCCATCATCTCTGCGAAGTTCTTTGAAATGGGTAAGCCAAGACCAGTACCTCCGTATTCCCGGACAATCCCGCTATTTTCCTGTGTAAAAGCTTCAAAACCCCGGCCGATATTCTCCGGGGCAATTCCCCGTCCGGTGTCCTTAACCTCAAAACGAAGCCATACCCCCTTTTTATCATGGCGGAGTGTAGCTACATTCAGACTGACCGTTCCCTGGGCGGGTGTAAATTTCACTGCATTGGAAAGCAGATTGGTCAGTATCTGATTGAGACGAAGCGCATCGCCAACCAGATATTCTGCCACCTCTCCGCAAAGGAAGATCTGAAAGTCAATCTGCCTGCTGACCGCCTGCGCATGGAACACCGTCGTCAGTGCCCGTAAAAGCCTGCCAAGGTCGAACCGTTCTGGATGCAGCTCAATCTTACCGCTCTCAATTTTTGACATATCCAGGATATCATTGATCAAGGAGAGAAGGTGTGTTGATGAAAGTGTAATCTTATCCAGACAATTGCGCATCCTGCCGGGTTCACTGATATGGTTTTTCCCAAGCTCTACCATTCCCATAATACCATTGAGCGGCGTGCGGATCTCGTGAGACATCTGTGAAAGGAAGTCACTTTTCGCACGGTTTGCGGCCTCCGCCCGTTCCTTTTCCATCCGCAGAAGCGCATTGCTGCGGATTTCATTGCGCCGTAACAGGAAAAAGAAAATAATCACTGTCGCAAACACGATCAAGAAGATTCCCACTCCCACAAGAATCATGAACTGACTCAAATAGACAATCTGCCTGTTTACCGTCTCATATGCCATGCTGGTTATCATGTACCAGTCTGTCCCCTGGATAGGCATATAATAAAGGTATACATGTTGTGTGCCAACAGTCAGCAGTGTCATTCCGCTTTCATCCTCAGCAATGGCGTCATGGAAAGACTGAAAATCATAACCTTCGTCAAAACTGGCCTGCTGTTTATAGACAGATAACAGATTGCTCCCATAGATCGCATCTTCCGAAAAGGCACTTTTGATCACAAAATCCCCGTTTTTTGTCACAATATTCGTATAGGAATTCGTCTCCGTCTTACTGTCCATCCCAAGCCTCTTCCCAATATCAGAAGTATGGATTCCAATGATGACAGCGACCAGCTGACTGTCTTCAAACTGCAGGGGCGTCATGGTAGTCCCCAGCAGGATCGTACCGCTTTCCCAGATAGTTTCGTTAACCGAGATCAGATTCCCCGAGCCATCCAGCAGTTGATCCAGTCCTGAAATCTTGGACATTGCAGGCATGGTGCCCTCCGGGGCATAAACGATTCCCTGGCTGCTGATAAATGCGATATGTGCGAAATCATTATCTGTCTGTGCCTGTTCTAAAAATTGTTTCAGACTTTCTTCATCCTCCAGGTCACGTTCTGATATCGCTTTGGTAATCGTGCGGATCTGTGAAAACTGGCTGTCCAGATTTGTCTGGAAATGACTGCCAAGCTGTGCTGTCATCTCCTGAAGGTAAACTCTGCTGATGTTGGTCACGGTGTGTTCTGACACCTTTTGAAATACTGTCGCTGCAAGAAAGCATAGAACCGCAACAATCAGGAGCAGCTCGGGAATAAAAACCAGCATTCTGCGCTTATCATTCTTTTTTATTTTGGTTTTCAATACTCCTACATCCTTTCCGCCCGCGAGGCCTCTTTATTCATCCTGCGCCAGGTCGCTGATTCTTCCTTCCAGCTTCACATCCACAGCACGATCACGATGCTGTTCAAAATACTGTGCCAAAGCGTCACGGTAAAACAGCCCGGTCTCTTTCACCAGCGTCACTTTGCCCTTTGGGGTGGCATCATCATAATAATTGAGCATCGTATACCCATCCCCGTTTCCTTCGGCATAGGTTTTATAACCTGCCATATAGTCTGTCACTGCCACCTGATAGTCAGCATCTTTATCCAGTTTCGTCCCATCGGGCAGTGTCACACCAATTAGCCGGCTGCCGGCCGGTTTACTGCTGTCAAATGTATAACAGATTCCTGAAACCTGTAAAAACTGCCCACTGGGGAACTCATCCGAACAGGCAGCAAGACCGTTTTCCAACATATCCCACAGAGTCTGTCCATCCATTTCCAGTACAATGATCTGATTGTCAAAGGGGCACACTTCGCCGAGATCTCCGCCATAGACTACACCCTCGTAAAAACTGGCCCGGATTCCTCCGCCGTTGACCACTGCAATGGCAGCGTCCGTTGCCTCGGCAACGCAGTCTGCTATAAAATTCCCAAGTTCCGTCTCACCGCGGCGGACATTGAAATTTTCAAGCAGGAGATCATGGCTTACTGTTCCGATGATACTGAAATCGTAAGCAGACTCATCTGTCCCTTCATAATAAAGCTGATCAATCCCCAAAAGAGCCTCTTCTACCGAGCATTTGCCGGCCAGAATATCTCTCACATAACCGCCCAGGTATTCCACTGTTTTACTTGGAAATAAAACATTATAAATATATCCTGATTCCATATATTCTTCTACTCCCCTAGGAATCAGCTCTTCCTGCTGCTGATAATCCGTAAGACAGGATATTCCCCCGCCCATATCCTGAATGAAAGCGTCCTGCCCCTCCTGTGTCGATAATAAATCCAGGATACGCTTGCATGCTTCCTGTTTTTCATTGCTGGCTGAACTGTTTATGCCCATGAGAGCGGACGGGGAAAACAGAAGCCATGGTTCCTTTTCTTCGTCGCTGAAAAGGGGAAGCATCCGGTAAGTATATTCTTCTGAAGTACCTTCCTTTACCGCTTTCTGATTACCGGCAACGCACCCATAATAGAGTGAGGAATCTCCAAAAGCAGCTGCGAGGGTTCCATTACTTAGCCGTTCCTTACAGAGAACCGATCTGCGCTGATGGGCAATATCGCCAGGATCCATGACACCTGCATCCACAAGGGCATCTGACAGGGTGAAACTTTCTTCCCATACACCGGTAAAGGAAGCCTCTTTATTCCTGAGATCTGCCAGCCATTTTACGCCCTCAACCGTTCCCAGAAAATCAGGCACCATGTTTCCGACATAGAACAGACCCACCGACGTATTGTAGTCGCTCATGATGGAAAAAGTGACACCATCTTCTCCGATCCCGATCCCTTTTTCCTTTAATTCTGAAAGCGCTGCAACCAGCTCTGCATTATTGGCAGGCAGCGGCACGCCAGCCTGCGCAAACAGTGTCTCATTGACCACGTATCCGCTGTATACGCCAGGCAGCGGGATCATATATGTTTTTCCATCTGTCTTCCAGGCATTCATAATCGTCCCGTCATAGGCAGCGCTCGCCCTCATGTCGCTGATATCCAGCAGATACTTTTGCATCAGATTGGTATCGGGCTGCGCCGTTACCACCAGATCCGGACCACCGCCTCTGTTCAAGCGGCGGAGCTGCTCACTGGGATAGAGCGACAATTCAACCTGCAGATCAATATCATCATAGGTAGACTCCACCAATTCCTCCACCTGCTTAAAATTATTGTTATAGAGGATTTTGACCACAGTTTTTTCTTTTGGCACCTGCTGGCTGCAGCCCGCCAAAGTTAAAAACAGCATGGCTGCACCCAATATAATTATCATCCTCCGGACTCCTCTTTGTATCATAGCGTTTCCTCCTCAAACTCTTCGTACACCTGACTTTATAAGCACAAGGTCAACTTTTTCTACTCAGCTCTCTTCCCAGTGTGCTCCAGAGCTGCTGCACATCAATTGGTTTCGCTACATGAGCATCCATTCCTGCTGCGATTGCTTCCTGTATATCCTCTTCAAAAGCATTTGCTGTCATTGCAATAATCGGAATACTTTTTGCATCCTCCCTGTCAAGCTTACGTATCTCCCGTGCAGCATCAAATCCATTCATAAACGGCATCTGAATATCCATTAAAATTGCATCGTAAGTCCCCGGTTCTGCTCTTTTAAACTCCTGAACGGTCTGAATTCCATCTGTTTTTACCACCGCATGAATCCCGTGCATCCCAAGAAGTTCACAGAGAATCTCAGCGTTAATCGCATTGTCTTCTGCCAGCAGAAAACTGCGGCCTTCTAAGAGATCATCATACGTTATCGGGGAAGCAGTCTCCTGTCCGGCCAAAGTATCTCCGTCACTTTTCTGTGCCGCTTCAAACTCCAGCTCAATCCGGAATGTAGTTCCCTGGTGCACCCGGCTGCTGACAGCAATCTCCCCTCCCATTAATTCCACTAATCCTTTGACAATGCTGAGGCCAAGACCGCTGCCTTCGACCTTTGTTACATTGCGGCCGCGGGTAAATGGTTCAAAAACATGTGAAAGAAATTCTTCCGACATTCCAATTCCTGTATCACTGATCCGAAAAAGATAACGCACATGTGATGTTTCCTCCTTCGCCCTGATTTCTTCTATAATAAAATCAACACTTCCTCCCTCAGGTGTAAATTTAACCGCATTACTTAAAATATTAATCAAAATCTGATTGATGCGCAGTGCATCGCCGTAAAAACAATCGTGTGAAACCTCCCTTAAGTGAAGCTGAAACTTTACTCCGGATTCTTTCGCCTGAAGATCAATCATGTCAGACAGCTGGTCTGCCAGTTCTGACATCGATATCCATCCTCTGCCCAAAGTGATTTTCGAACGTTCGATCTTATTCATATCCAGGATATCATTAATCAGACTCAGCAAATGCTTGGAAGAAAGAACAATCTTTTTCAGATATTCCTCTACCTTCTCTTTTTCATCCAAATGAGCCATCGCTAACGTTGTCATTCCTGTGATGGCATTCATCGGCGTCCGGATATCATGGCTCATAGAAGAAAGAAAATCACTTTTTGCAAGGTTTGCTTCTTCCGCCAGTGCCAGCGCTTTTTCAATCGCGTCTTTCGCCTTACGTTCGGCAGCCAGAATATCTGTCACATCTGCACGCACCATACATACAGTCCGGTTTTTATCACCCCACAATACATTTACCTGTTTGTAACGGAGGCTTCCATCCGAATGGTAGGGGAGGACGAAATCATAACCTGAAGGTGATTCTTCCAGACGTTCCAACATCGTCTCAACACGGAATTGATACTCGGCAGACTCAGTTTCGCTGCCAGAATCATAACTCTTAGAAATACCTCTCAGGGATTTACTGTAATGATCCACGGTATAGGGGGGCAGGTTCTCAAGCACCGTCTGCCTCGTATACATAATCAGACGGTCTGCCGCAATATCAATAAAGGCCAGCACTTCAAACGTATAGGCAATGACATTTAAAAGCCTCCGTTGTTCCTGAACGGATTCCGTAACATCAGTCCGTGCAAGACACACGCGTCCAAGGCGCAGATCAGAAGCAGAAACCGTCATATTTTTTGCAAGCACTTCACCCTTGTCGTTCATAATAGAGTACGGGAAGGAATAAGCTTTTTCCTTTTCGAGGCGTTTCAGCATATAGGACGTATCCAGCATCCTCGTGACCCGCACCCGGTCCTTCGGCAGTACTTTTTCATTGATCATACGTGTATTTCTTTCCGAGTAACATCCCTCCAGTTCCGGAATATCTCCTCCGTTATGGCCTTTTAGTATCTTATACCTGTCAGTTCCCAGATTGACATCTTCCACCAGATCATAACTCACAATAGATAAATGCTGAAGAATACGGCTTGAAATTGTCTCTTCCGTGATATCGATCACCGTCAGGATGCCCGTGATATCATTCGTATCCGGCGCCTCAACCATATTCACTGTAAACTGCAAATAGCGTCCTCTGGTTTCTTTCGGCATCTTGACAAATGCACTTAAAGTTACTTCTGTTTCCCCTCTTTGAAATGCCTCTAATGCCGGTTTATTTAAATATGTATTCCGAAATGCCTGCTGCTCATCTTCATCAACAATCAGGCTGGCAACTCCGGAAAAGAAGCCATCCCTCCTTGAGCCAAACATCTCCAGCAGACCAGAATTCGTATGGTCTTCCATCTCCACAATTCTGTCCTGCGTAATATTACAATTTCCGGCAATGAGGGTATCCGCTCCACGCATATGGTAGTGTTCAATAATTTTTTCATTATACTGCCTGAGAAGCCGCTCCTGTTCTTCTCTGTCTGCCGTGATGTCCTGATAGCTGACATAGACTCTCTGTATTCCGCCTTCACTTTGAATCGACGATAGAATACTTCTGACCCATATATAACTTCCGTCCTCTTTTTTCATGCGGTAGGAATCTTTATAGTGGCTCTCCCTGTTTTTAATAAATTCCGACATTCCTCTTCTTACTCTGTCCCTGTCGTCCGGATGGATCCCCGCAGTGATGTCTTCATTGTACATTCTCCATGCATCCGCTTCCGACATCCCAATCATCCTGGCAAAGCCTTCGGACATATATTCCGGAGCCATCATACCATCCGCCTCATACCTGATCACAGCAATGCCTCCCGGAAGATTTTTAACAATGGTATAGAAATATTCTTCCAGCCGGTGCTTCTCTCTGCGGTTTAAAACGTCTTCCGTTGTATCCTGAACATACTTTACATAGGCCGGAATTCCATTCCAGTCCACTTCCCGGAAACGGGTATTATAAAATTTTCCCGTGCCGGGAACAATCATCTCATGATCCTCGCCGTCAGGTTCATGCTCAGACAGCGTACAGAATTCGCACGGAACGTCTTTCCCATGAAGAGCAGCATAACACTTCTGCCCAATGCTGGCGCCTTCCCCGGGAAACAGTTTTACATTCTCACTGATATACAGTAAATCATAATTCTTTTTGTCAATGACATAAATCCCATTTGCCACTTCATCGGCAATATTTTGAAATAACCTTGTTTCCGGAGATGTTCCGGTAAAGACCGCAAAAAAATGCCTCCCCCCGTCCGCAGAGTCCAGAAATCTTCCGTTTAAATGTACCCAGGCCAGATCCCCATTTTTATGTCGGATCCTGTAGGAAACATCCAGGATTTGGTTCTGATTTAGCGCAGTAAGAAACGACTCCCTGACCCGTTCCTTATCGGACTCGTGAATGATACGGAATGGATCTGCCATCGTGATCTGCCGGAGTTCATCTCCTGAATGGCCGGAAAGATCAAGCATGCCATCTGAGAAATAGACCGGAATAAATTCGCCCTCTTCCACTCTATAGCTGGCTACTCCTCCCGGTATAGAGTTCAGCAGGTGTTCTCTCTCCGCCAGCAAGCCTTTTTCCATCTTCTGCTGGTCGCTGACATCCGTAAAAACACTGTAAAGATACTTGTCCCCATCGTTCTTTCTTTTCAGGGAACCTTCGATGAGAATCCATCGGTACTTCTTCTGCCGTTCATTCCATAAGCGGCATGTGTGACGCAGTCTGGCCTCTCTGTGTATCACATCCTTTGCTTTTTCCTTAAACTCCTTAAAATCTTCCGGATGTACCCCAAGATAATTAGCTTCAAGTTCCGCCGAAGTACGGCTCTTTTCTTCCCACCCCAGAACCTCATAAAAGGCACGGTTATGGAAAATTGGAAAAAAGCATTCTCCCTCTATCCTTAGTACACATACACCGCATGGAATACTGCCAAATACCTCCTGTAATTCTCCGTATGTCATTTCATGTTTTCCCTCTCTCATAAATAAATCTCCTCTCTTAGTAACAGCCAGGAAATGATTGCATTCTCTGGCACTGCCCCCTGAATATGAAATCAATTTCTCATCTTGGAACTTATACCAAATTATATTCTCCAAAATGTATTCTGCATCCCCAAACCCAAGTTTTGCTTACACCTATAAGCAATTATACATTTATACTTTGCTAAAATCAAGTCGCTGGCTTACAACTATAAGCAATAGATGAAGAAGTATGCTTATTCCTTTTTTTGTGAATACTTAAGCAAAAGAATGAATGACGAACAAGAGGTGGATCGATTTGACAAAATTATTAAACTGCGAGATATTTGGACAGAATTTACATCGCATCCGTAATTCCTGTGGACTGACACAAGAACAGACCGTTGCAAAGCTGCAAATATTAGGTTCTCCGTTAAGCCGCAGTACCTATTCTTTAATTGAATCAGGCAGAGGAAATATTTATATCAGTGATTTAGTCGGACTGAAACAGATTTTTCAGGTAGATTATACAGAATTTTTCAAAGATATTCCCATAACGCGATAGCCGTCATATTCGCTTTTAACGTAAAAAAGACATCAAATTCCATTTGAATTCGATGTCTTTTCTGATTTTCTATTCCTACTTCCAAAACTTTGACCCATCATAAACATTCAATGCCGTCAGCCAATAACCAAGTTTTTTACACTTCAAAACTACCAGACGGTGAATTTCCCCGAATACTTCTGCGGTCTTCGTCCCAAATGCATTCGGCTGGCCTTTTCTAAGCAATGAAACTGCTTCTATGCATTCGTCATAGAGTTTCTGGCTCTCTGGCGTCTTGTCGCAGTTAACCAGCTTCGGAATGCTTCGGCCTATACTGTAATTCTTCTGCAGTACTTCATATACCGACCTCAATATATCATAAGGGATATGCCTGACTATAAAATCTAACAAAACCAATGGAAATAACTGATGTATGTGCTCCCCTTCCCAAATCTCTGCAAGGTCTCCCAATAACGCATCCATTTCTTCTGTCGTAAGTGACTCTGCGGCTTTTGCCGCAACCCCTTCAATCGACAGTGTAATCAGCTCCAGACTGTCCAGATATCTACGCAGATGGCAGGCGATCAGCCCCGGGTCAATCTGAATCTGTTTCAATCCATCCAGATTCATATCTACATAGATCCCATGCCCCCGCTTTGCCGTCACAACTCCCATCTTCTGTAATATCTGCACCGCTTTCATTGTAGTATCTACACTTACCCCGTAGAACTGCTGCATCTCAATGTGTGAAGGCAGACAGTCACCTGGCTGATATCTTCCAATGGCAATCAATCCCAGGATATCCATATAAACAGCAGAATACCGTTCTTCTGCTTTCCTAAATTGCTGTTCCATCATCTTCCCGTTCAGGCGAAGAGAGGTGTCTGATGCCAGCCGGCACCTCCCCCCTGTTCCTTCCTGTCTGGATAAAACACTATAAAACTTAAACAGATAATCGAACTGAGGAAATTCTGGTTCGCCGCCGCTTTGAGCTGTCTGAATCAGTCTGACAAGCGCCATCCTGTATTCCTCCCGGATCTCCCAGGATTCATTCCATAAGACAATCCCATCAAAATCAAGGCTGTCCGCAACCCTCATTATCATTTCATTTTCATTCCGTGACATAAAGAAACGCCAGAAACGGTTGACCAGACGCCAGAATTCATCCGGATATGACGGATCCATATGGCTGACAATGGTCCGCGGGATCTCCCACTCTGTTCCTCTGCAAAGCTGCATCCCCCGACGGTAAACCGGGTAAAACAGAAGGATTCCTGACTGAATCAGCTCATATGCCTTTGGATCCGGATCACTATGTTCTTCTGGCATTTCAATTCTCTTTTTCGCATGTTCAAATATCACAACCGGGCGCTGTCTCTGGCTCGTCTTTAAAAGGCCGTCTCTTTCCAGCATCTCCACCGCACGGCGCACTGTCCGTTCCGATGTGTGGAACTCTCTGCATAACGCTGACCGTGATGGCAGTCTGGATCCAGGCGGAAGCAGTCCGCACTCGATTTTATTTTTTATAATTTTATAGATCTTTTCGTACATCAGTACGTCACTTTTCACTGCACTCTCCTTCTATAAAGAGCCGCCGAACGATTCTGCCTTATCAAGCTCAGCTAAAAATTCCTCAGCCGGCAGAGGTCTGTAATAATAATATCCCTGTACCAGATCACAGCCGCACTCTTTCAGGAATTCAATCTGTACTTCCGATTCAATCCCTTCCGCCACGGCCTTTATTCCCAGCTGACCAATCATCTGCAAAATCTGTCTTACGATAATCCGCTCTTTTCTTAAGTCTTTACTCTCTCTAAAGAAAATTGCATCCAGTTTCAACACATCGATATCCAGATTTTTAAGCATGCCAAGCGACGAATATCCTGTTCCAAAATCATCCATGGAACACAGGAATCCATTTTCATGCAGTTCTCTGACAATCTCCGCAATATATTTCTGGTTTTCATAAGCAATCGTCTCTGTAAATTCTATCTCCAGCATACCGTCAGGAATCTGATAATGTTCCTTGATTCCCTTGTATGTTTTTATAAAATCCGTAGTATAAAATCTCATCTTTGATACATTCACAGATACCGGAACTACCCGTTCTCCTTTAATGTAACGTTCATGCATCATACTGCAGACACCTTCAAACACGTATTCATCCAGCTTGCTGATACTGTGGTTTTTCTCAAACAACGGGATGAAATCTCCCGGTATGACAAATTCTCCTTCGGTTGTCTTCCACCGCACAAGCGCCTCTGCGCCTTTTATTTCACCATCATAGGGAGAAACTTTCGGCTGCAGATAAATCAGGAATTCCTTTGTTTCAAGCGCCATCTGCAGACGGTCAGCCATACGGATTTCCTTGAACATCTTTTGTCTGATGCTGTCATTATAAAACGCGTAATGCTGCTCCGGCTGGTTTTTCACCGTTTTCTGTGCATAATTGGCTCTGGTTACCAGACCTTCAATATCCAGCTTCTCAATAACATCCTCCAGACAGCAGAATCCGCATGCAATTGTCATCGTATGTTTGTCCGGCAGAACATCCAGACTTGAGAACACCCGGTCCAGTTCCTGCTGTCTTCTTAAAAGGCTCTGTTTATCCTTATAAAAACGAAGCCCCAGAAACCGGTCTGCCATATTTCTGGCAAAAAGTTCCCCTTCTTTGAGAGAACTCTGCATAACGTCCGCATATTTCTCCAGAATGGTGTTGCCGACATTATATCCAAATACGTCATTGATATATTTGAAATTTTCAAAATCCATATAAAGAATTGCAAGTTTCGAATCTGTATTCCGGTCAAGCACTGCCTGCGCCTCCGCATAAAAACGCTCTGTATTCAATGCCCCTGTCAGTTCATCCCGCCCGGTCTGATCTGCCAGTTCTTCCGTCCGCCTGCGCAGAATAAAATATTTCCTGACATAAATAATCACTGCCAGTATACTGACGGAAATTCCGAAAACACCAGCCGCCAGCAGAAGCATTGACAGAGATGCCGACCGCTGGCCCGAATACTCCTGAATGGAAAAGACTGCGTCATTGGCAACGTTAAATAGTATTTCACTGTTATCCAGAAGTTCTTTTTTGTCATTCCCCTGTCTGACTTCTTCTATTTCTCCCTTGATCATAAGCCATGTCTTATCCAGCTCTTCCAGATCATTATTAAATTCTCTGCAGCCGGTTCTTTCGAGGCCATACTCTCCCTCTCCCGTCAAAAGTTCCGACATAATGCCGTCCACATAGGAAACCAGTTCATCATTTGGCCTGTCATTTGTCTCAAGCTTAATCACCCGCTGCGATGCCCCACGCACGATTCCCACATAGTTAATCAGTTTGCTGTAATTCCTGATCTCAGACATTGCCCTCCCGGATATAAAGCTCAGAACAAAAATAACAACTACCGCAGCCGGAAATGCTAACTTTGCAATCTTTTTCATAAACGTACTCCAATCCATTCATTGGTATTTTCTCCTAACACACTTATCCATATTCTACCATACTACAATATAGATAAACAAGCATAAGAAGGCAAACAACACTTTTGCAGATGCTGCATTCATATATCCCAGAAATTTTTATTTACAGAAAAAATACAGCAGAAACCGGACGAGCTGGTCTCTGCTGTATTTCAGCCTGAAATTTACTTTCTATAATATAATTGATCATTACCGCTGTTCTTTGCCATATAGAGCGCTTCATCAGCACTCCTCCACACATCATCATAATTTCTGCCGTCCCGCGGACATACCGCAGCCCCGATACTGACAGTAATACGGTACGGAAGCTGAAGACACTTCTGGGATTCTTCCCAATCTGCTTTAAAATCCCGGAGAAGTTTCTCTGCACTATGTATATCCTTCCTGGGTATAAAAACCACAAACTCATCCCCGCCGACACGGCCAATATTTTCCTGTCCAAAAGATATTCTCAGACTTCTTGCAAGCAATATCAGCACCTTATCCCCAAAAGGATGCCCATATGTATCGTTCAGATTCTTAAACTTGTCGACATCCATCATCAGCATAACCCCCTCCGGATCTGCCGCTAATGTCCGGTCTACAATCTCCTTGAGATATGCACGGTTGAGAACGCCTGTCATATTATCATGCCGGAGATTATAAATCACCTGCTGGCTGTTTTTTTCCAGCATTCTATGCGGAAAGAATTCGTCACTTGCCTGATTGGGATCCGGAACTGACTGATGGACATGGACAACTCTCCATCCATCACTGTTTTTTTTCAAAATGACACTGAACCGGAAGTGGACATCAAAAAGTATCCCATCCTCCGAATCTTCCTTTGCCACAATCTCTCCAATTACCAGATAAAGTGTATCTGACAGCTGTGTCGACTGATACCACTGGGACTTAATTACAAACTTTCCATCCCACTCGCCGCTCTCTTTCGCCATGGAAGATGCAAATTCTTCGATGTTCCGGCTTACCTCATGTGCTCCGGTTCCTATGACACTGATACGTTCATCCACAATCTCTCCAAAGATGTCGTACTGCCGCTCAACCAGATATTTCTCCCACATAAAACGGCAAAACTCTTCTGCTGCCATTTCACTGCCCATGTTAAAACCTCCTATGTGTCATTCTTATCCCTGCATTTTCCCCTCATTGCTCCAAAGACGGCAGCAGCCTTTTCCCTGGTTCTTTGCCTGATACAATGCATGATCCGCTCTTTTGGCCACCTCTGCAAAAGATTCTCCCTGCCTCATAATTGTCACGCCCGCAGAACATGAAATCGGAAATCCGCCTTCTACACTCTGATTTCTGACAGCCTCACAGATTTCATTTCCTTTCTTTTCCGCAATCTCATCAGACGGTATCTGTCTGATAATGACGAGAAATTCGTCGCCGCCAAAACGGGCCAGAATATCATTCTCGCGGGTGTGTGCACGTAAAAGGGTTCCGAACCTCTTCAGCATCTGATCCCCTTTTTCATGCCCCCAGTTATCATTGCGTTCCTTGAGATCATCCAGATCAAACAGATATACACCCAGAGGGAAATCACGTTCTACAAGATTCCTCTGGGACACCTCCAGTCCCCTTCGGTTTAACACACCAGTGAGATGATCGCGGTAAGCGGATTCCTGAAGCTGGAGCATTTTCTGCTGGTTATCTGCTGCACTCACGACGCGGTGCAGACGCTTCAGCAGACTCTCTATATAGTGTGGCTTGCCTATAAAATCATCGGCGCCAAGTTCCAGTGCCATTCGCTCCAGTCCCGCATCCGGCGCTGCTGTTGTAATCACGGGAAGACACCACATATTTCTCATCTGCTGGATTGCTGACAAGATCTTCAGTGGTTCACCGCCCGGAAGTGTGAGACTTAAGATGACAGCGGCAATATTCTTATATTCTTTGATATATTTAAGTACTGTACTGCAGTCCCCCGCATGTACTACCTGGTAGCCTTCTTTGAGCGTCTGGCTCACAGTCTCGCAATAATCCGGATCTTCATCTGCGATAATGAGAACAGAAAGTCCGCTCTGATATTCTTCTGTTGGTTCCATTCCATCTTCAAAATCATCCAGCTTACGCAGCAGGCCTTCAAACGCATCGCAGGGCATCGGTTTCGCAAAATAATACCCCTGAACATAATCACAGCTGATTTCCATAAGCCTGTTCAGCTGTTCCTTCGTCTCCACACCTTCCGCTACTACACTCAGATGCATTTCATTGGCAAGACTGATAATAAACTGAAGAATTCCTCTGCTGTTCGGCTTCGCGGTTTCATTCTGAATAAATTTCATATCCAGTTTCAGAATATCGATCGGCATTTCATTGAGCATATTCAGCGACGAATACCCGCTCCCAAAATCATCCATCTCAATAATAAATCCCAGCTCCCGCAAATGCCCCACAGTATCAATAATCTGTCTGGGATCTTCTGTATACGCGCTCTCCGTAATTTCAAGATGGAGACGGGCCGGTGAGAGATTGTATTTATTTATTGTCTTTATCAGAATGTCCGCAAGATCTACATTATAGATATCCGCTCTTGAAACATTCACAGAGACAGAAATGGGTGGCAGTCCCTGCTCATCCCACTGCTGAAGAACCGCGCATGTCTGATCCCATACATATTGGTCAAGCTTGGTAATAAACCCATTTTTTTCAAACAGCGGAATAAATTCTGCCGGTGACTGAAACCCCCATTTGGGATGGTTCCAGCGCACAAGCGCCTCCGCACCAACCAGTCTTGTGTCTTTGATCCGGTATTTCGGCTGAAGATAAATCTGAAACTGATGTTCAGCCAGCGCCGACTCCATACTGTCTGTGATCACCTGCTCTTTCAAAAGCTGATCACGTAAAGTATCGTCATATTTTGCAAAATATTTGCCATACTGCCCTTTGATGCTGTTCGCTGCCAAAAGCGCCCTGTCACACATCTGCTCGATTGGGACTTCCCGGCTTTCTATAAAATAGATGCCCCACTTTACAACAATATTTCTGACTTCCAAAAGCTTGTTGACTTCTATATTTGATTCAAGAAACATATCCGCCGAATAATCCCACCTGTGCTCCAGCAGACATACGAACTGATCTGAATTGAGTCTCCCGCAGATACCGTACCCGTTGATTTTCTCCTGAAATAATCTGGCCATGTCGCAGAGAAGCCTGTCTCCCGTCGTGACCCCAAACACATCATTGATTAATTTAAAATTCTCCACATCAGAACAGATAATATCATACTGACAGTCTGGATTTCTAAGCAGCGTCTCTCTCGCCTGCTGGTAAAAAAACGCCTTGCTGTACAGCCCCGTCAGCTGGTCATACTGCACCATATTAATCATTGCCGCAGTTTCTCTGAGCTTGATAATGCTTGCTACTCTGTGCAGAATTACCTGCGGTTTATATGGCTTTACTACAAAATCTGTCGCTCCATGAGCCAGCGCTGTCACCTCATCAGACTCATGGTCACTCTGCGTAGTAACAATCACCGGAATAATAGACAATGCCGGATCTGCTTTTACAATTGATAAGAATGTATATCCATCCATTACCGGCATAACAATATCAAGCAGTATCAGAGAAATCCCTTCTCCATACTGCCTTAATAGTTCCAGCGCCTCCTGCCCGTTCTCCGCTTCGAGAACGGAATACTCCGATGATAAAATCTGGCACAGGAGACATCTGTTCAGTTCGTTATCTTCTACAACTAATATTTTTTTCTGAGAAAACATATGATTTTCCCTCTATCCTCTAAGATTAGAACACTGTCCACGTATGAATTCAGTTTATCATAGTGTACAAAAAATGGCAATCTTTTCTGTACCTGCCAATCTCTCCAATCCCTCTTTTTCTCGACATGTTTTCCCATGATCTGCCCCAATTGAAGGCCCGGCGTTCCCTTCCTGCCCTTTGCTATCTCAGCAAAGGCAGATTGCCCGTCAGCTTATTGACCAGTTTTTTGGCACCGCAGATGCCAAGGCCAAAATAGGTCATTTCCTGTTCCTCAACACTTGCCGCCTTCTCAATATATTCGTCATATACATTGCAGCTTTGAGCCACATCCGAAAAATCCACGACGACAAGATCCGCATATTCCGGCTGATAAAGCTGCCTCCTTATTTCTTTGATCCGCTCCTTATCAGCTTTTAAAACGGGTACCGGGATTCCTATAATTCCAAGATGACCATTTCCGCTTTTGTCCACAACATCAGGACCTATCGTTTCAGGTACATGTTTTCCCAGGGTAATTCCCATAATCCCTGCAGTATTGGCAAGAATGCCAAGCGGTAAATTTTCATCAAGTATCATTACACATTTCTTTCCTTCTGTCACCATATCACTTAACTCCTTTTTTGTTTTATCTTCATTATTCTAGCATCCCGGCCAGATGATTTCTTGAATGATATGGCACCAGACAGTAAAAGCACCAGGATCCGCCGACTGACGATACGGCTTCCTGATGCTTTTGCCTCTAACAAATACTCTTTTTATTAAAAATGGCTGCTGCACTGCCCAAAAGGAGAATACCTGATACTGCTGCTGTGACTACTGCTTTCTGAAAATCAGCCGGCACCGCATTCCCGTTCAGCAGATTTCCAGCCGATAAAAGCCGCAGCGGAACATATTGATTTACAAAGGGAAGCAGTTCTAAAAGATACCCTCCGATAAAGATTCCCCCTGCCGCCGCAAGAACCCCGGAACTGCTGTGAAACAAAACAGACAGAAACATAACCAGTGCAAGGAACCAGACCCCCAGAAGATATACAAAAGCAGCACCCAAAACTACATGGCCCGCGATCCGATTCTCCCAGAAGTAAGCATTATACCCATAGGTAATCCCGTAACATACCCAGTAGCATACACTCCACAAACACACGGCAGTGATCGTCTTGGCTGCAAGCACTTTCCACCTGGAAAGACCTTTGGTCAGCATATTTACAAGCGTTCCTTTCTGGTACTCTGCCGTAAGTATGCCGCTGATCATCAGAAGAAATATGATCAACGCCATGGGAATATTTTTATAAAACTGGGTCCACGACGTAAGCGCATCCACCTGAATGCCGGTCAAAATCATGCCCGTCTCTTCCATACTGTCAGACAGCATTTCCATCAACCACGGGGTCAGCTTTGCAATTGCCGGGTTCATAATTCCAAACAGGGCAAAGATAATCAAAAGCAGCCACATTTTCCCCGTCCGCAAAAGCTCAACCAGTTCTTTTTTTGTAAAAGCAATGAGCTGCCTCATTTCCCGATCACCTCCATAAATAAAGACTCCAGAGTCGGCTCTCTCATTTCTATCCGCTGTGGATAAAGTTGATGGGAAACCATAATCTGCATGGCCCATGCCATATCTTTTTGATCCCCTCCCGGAAAGAACAGCTGATTTCTGCCCGAAGCACAGCTTCCCGGAAGCAGTCCCCTGAGACGTTCCATTTCCCTCGTTTCAGTGAATTCTATCTCGAAACCGTCCCCCTGACGCATTTTCCTCATGTCTTCAATGTTTCCCTGAAGCGCAAGGCTTCCATTATGAAGAACCCCTATCTCATCACAGATACGTTCTACATCAGACAGTATGTGGGTAGAGAATATTACCGTCGTGTGATCCTTTACAGAGAGAAGAATATCCAGAATCTCTTTTCTCCCCAGCGGATCCAGCGCAGAAGTCGGTTCATCACAGATCAAAAGTTTCGGACTGTTGAACAGTGCCTGTGCAATCCCGAGACGCTGTTTCATGCCTCTGGAAAACCCATGAATTCTTTTCTTTACCTCCGAAAGTCCTACCAGCTCCAGAAGTTCTTCTGTTCTTTTTCTTATTTTCCGGCTGCTCATCCCGGCGATTTCCCCACACAGCCTGAGATACTCCTCTGGTGTCATATAAGAATAAAATTCAGGTACATCCGGAAGATAACCAATATAACGGTTTGCCTTATTCTCTCCATAACGTACCTTCTCTTCATTCACCAGAATATCCCCGCTGTCTGTTTTTAACAGCCCAAGAATCATTTTCATTGTTGTTGTCTTTCCTGCCCCATTTTGTCCGATGAATCCATAGATCGTATGCTCGGATACGGAAAAACTTAAGTCCTCAATAATATGATTCGATCCAAAAGCCTTTGACACATGATTTAATTTCAGCATTTCCATCTATACATCTTCCTTTCCCAGAAGAAAATAAAGAATCGGACCCCAGAACTGCATGCCTATGATGCTCAGAACCAGCCAGAAAATACGGTTCCCTCTTTTATAGTGTTTGTGTGTCAGAATATGCCGGATCGTAACCAGCAAAAGAATCATCTGCGCAATCACCAGCGGTATTAAAAACGGAAGCATTTCATTCAATCTCATCTTCTGCTCCTCCTTCCCGTAATTCCTCTTTAAGCCTTAGAAAAATTTTATGATCCTGCAGCTTTGCAAAAGCCGGATGAGAAAATGCCTGCACCGAGCTTTCCTGAACAAGCCTTTTATCACGGACTGGTTGATTGCCCAGTTCTGTTTTGTCAACCCACTGCTCTATCCCGGAGAAATACGTATCTCCATGCAGTTTCAGACTGCCCTTAATCATTCTCTTTATGATCTTTACATATTTTTTCAGACGATTTAGCGCCTCCTGTGTATCTTCCTGCAGAGCCTTCACCGCTGCTACCTGAAACTGATAGACCGCTGCCGTATTTTCATGAAGGTATTCCAGCTGATAAATCTCCATGATACGGTCGATCCTGTCAATCGTCTCCTGACAGATTCCCGGCTCGTCAACATGCATTCCCAGATACAACGTCGCATCCGTCACCAGCGATAAAAGGTGCAGGTACATACTGATCTGTGCATAACCGACTGCTTTTTCATTCTGGCCGGCCATCTGATATGCCTGAATCAAAATGCTGTCTCCCTGCTTTATGATGTGGCACGGACTCATCATATCTTCCACCGCATCTATTGTATCCAGGGGGCGTCCGCACTGCAGTGCTATCATCGCCCGAAATAAAACCGCATCATTGCAGAGACTGATCTCCTTACACTTTGAAATGATATAGCTGCATAATCCGGCACTCTTGTCCAGCACTTCCATCTGCCGTTCTTGTCCTTCGGCAAGATTCGCATGGTTTACCCACAGAACAGCTATCTGAAAAAGCAGCGGATAACAGGAAAAATATTTTTTCACAAGCGCATCACATTTTGTCATCACCTCTTCAAATGGAAGTTTTACAAAATCTTCTGCCAGTTCCTTATACAGCTTCTGAATCTGCTCCCTGCAAAGCTGTGGTTCATACCCGATCAGTGCATCAATTGTCACATCATAGTACGAGGCAAGCAGAGGCAGTATCATAACATCCGGAATACTTTGTCTCGTCTCCCATTTAGACACAGACGCTTTTGTAACTCCTACAAATTCTGCCACTTCTTCCTGGGTCACTCCTTTTTCATGCCGGAGCCTGACCAGATTCTCAGATAAATTCAATGTATTCATAATAGTTCATCTCC
>URQQ01000051.1 GCA_900549995.1 uncultured Lachnospiraceae bacterium
CATCCATGGCGAGCTTTAAGGCTCCCATGATTCCCTGATTGTCATTCAGGCTTGGAAGAACGATGTAGCTGTCCAAATCCTCCAGTTCCTTTGTCCGGATATAGCCGTTTAGCTGGCGCTTCACCTCTTCTCTCACCAACGGCATCATGTGCTCCTGATGCATAACGCCTCCGCCCAGAATGATTCTCTCTCCAGTCGCACGAGGTTCTCTTTTTCCTTTCATCCGCTTCCCTTCCTTCTCCCCGCGGCTTTCAACAAAATTACCGAATCCGTTTAAAGCCTTCCCAAAGTTTTTCTTTATCTTACCATCACAGATTCCGGCAAATTGTATCTTTTTTCTTACATGGTACCTCTATCTCCAAACAATACTTCCAGCACATTTTCCATCCTTGTCCTGGCATCTTTCTCTTCCTCCGCCCGCATGGCATACAGAATCAGAAAATCAAACACATTTCCCGGATCTAACCGGTTCATTCCGTATTCCTCCAGAAAAAGGTTCATCTTTTCAAGCCTGATTTCCAATAATGTATCTGCATCTTCTTCCAGATCCTCTTCATAACAGATATCTTTTGTATCTCCCGGATCTGCATCAAAAGCTTCTGTGACCAGATATAAAAGAAGCAATGTCTTGCGGTTTACATCTTCCCGGCGTGTCCGCATTTTTACCAGTGTACTTTCATTGGGCCAGTACCTCTTGACCAGTTTCTGCAGTCCTGTCATATTCTTTACTTTTCGCTTCTTCTTATCCTCTCCCTTTCTGTTTCTTTCCTCAACCGGCACTTTCATCTGAATGTAGGTATCCATGATTTTCTCAAGGGTGTATTCCTTCTCCCCTTCCGCCGTTTCTCCTCCTTCTGCCTCTGGCTTTTGAAGACAATTTAACAATTCTGCGAATTTTCTGTACGCCGTCTCGTGAAGTTTTCCCAATTTTGCACTGTGCTCCCGGATGAAATCATAAAACTCCTGATCTTCTGATACGTGCACAAATGCATTCCGTATCTGCCTTGTATAGATAACGGATGTTTCTTCCAGGCCTTTTTCCTTTTCCGACTCATAAATTGAAACAGCTTTCTGTTTCAGTTCCACTGCTTCCATATAACTTTTCCCTGTCCGAAGGGCATAGGCGTAGGCAAGTTCCTCCGGGTTCCTGTAATGTATGCCTGTATCAGAGACACTGCCAAGTATTTTGCTGCTCTCATATTCGTTGAGCTTCAGGATAAAACAGATTTGGAATAAAGTTTCTCTGTTTTTGGGAAGACTCCTCTCTGCAAGCCAGTTTTTCACCTTGCGCGCAGTGCTGTCTTTATTCTCATAATTTAATTCTGCAAGTCCCTCTGTCAGTTTCATCTCCAGATCCTCTTTTTTATAAAGTCCGGCCAGCAGGCTTGTAAAACTCCGAAACATTGCTCCTTCATTTAAAAACTGTATCATTTCCTCTGGTGTTTTATCTTTTCCGGCAATAAAAGAAATATTATTTCCCGAAATTATGGTGCTGTTATTTTTCATAATACTTCCCCTTTATTCCTTATCTTTTCTCACATTTTACCAAATTTCCAGGAAAAAGCAAAGAAAAAGCTGCCATACTTATAACGTTATTTCGTTATAAATATGACAGTTTCTCTTAACAGGTCTCACCTGGCGCTTCCCTGTGGTAGATCTCGTACAGCCGCTCATACAAAGGTGCAAGTTTTCCATATATATTTTTAAACACATCCTCGTACAGGACAGAATAGATTTCGTGCTGTCTCATATCTGGAAGGAATACATCTTTTTTGTGGACCATCGCTTTCACAGCCTCATCATAACTTTTAAAAACACCGATTCCCACAAATGCCGCCATCGCACATCCGATCCCTGTCACCTCATATGACTGCACCCGGATGGCGGGAATTCCGAACATATCTGCTGTAATCTGACAGATTTCATCACTTTGGGAACCTCCTCCACCAAGATAAATCTCCTGAAACTTATGTCCCGCCCGCCGTTCCATCAGGCGCATCCCGTCCATCAGCGCAAAATTAATTCCTTCAATGATCGCCCGGTAGATATGGATTCTTGTATGCTGGTCAGAAAAACCTATGACGGCTCCTCTTGCATTTGGCATCGTGATATTCGGTGTAAAATAAGGCTGAAACAATAAACCATCACACCCTGCCGGCACTTCCTTCAGCCGTTCGTTCAAAAGCTCTTCCGCAGACAGCCCAAAAGCTTCCGCCTGTTTCACTTCTTTTTCAGCGAACTCTTTTTTAAACCAGGAGATCAGCCAGTAGCCCCGGAAAATCTCAATCTCCGGGGTATAATGCCCCTTTATGACCGACGCATACGGCGGTATAAAGCGCTCCGGTTCCAGATAGCGGTCCATCGTAAATGTAATCGTGGCTGTTGTTCCGAAACCAATTGCCGCTTTTTCCTTTGTAATACACCCAAGCCCCAGAATCTCACAGGCTTTATCAGAACCGGAAGCAATCAGCCTCATCCCGGCAGGAATTCCGGTATCTTCCGCTGCTTCTTCTGTAATAAATCCAAGCACTTCCCCTGGCTCTGTCACTGTACAGAGTTTTTCCTGCGGTATATCAAACACCGGCCTTGTAAGTGCCCCTTTCCGCATCCAGTCTCTTGTCTGGCTGTCGAACGGAATGTGTCCCACAAGCCCCGCCGCGGAATCTGCCATGCAGCCAGTCAGCCGATAGATCAGATATCCACTAAGAAGCAGGAATTTCTCTGTCTTCTCCCAGATCCCTGGTTCATTTTGCATGATCCAGTTACAGTAGGATTTCTGAAACTGGGTCGCCGCTGTCTCCTCCATTCCGACTGCCTTAAACAACATTTTCGTCACTTGTGAGAGTTTCGGTTTCCCTTCAGCTTTTCGTTTATCCAGCCAGAGAATCGCAGGCCTTAAGGGCCTTCCTTCCCGATCCACACACACTGCCGTATCCCGGATCGTCGTAATCGAGACTGCCTCAATTCTCCTCCACAGCTCCGGTTTTTCCCCCTTCAGCGACTTGGCCGCCTGGCAGATATTCTGATAATAAAAATCTGCTTTCTGCTCCGCCCAGTCGGGCCGGACGGAATGATACGGCGGATCGTGGCTTATTTTCTCTTTTCCCAGAATCTCCCCATACTGATTCACCAGCAGTGCGCGGGAGCTCTGCGTACCGACATCAAATGCAAGAACAATCCTCTCTTCCATAGCTTCTCCTCCATACAGGATTTGCCGGGTTTATTCCAAAGATACTCAGGTTATTGGATATCTTCCCGAAGAAACCTCTTCTCTTCTTCGGAAAGGTCCAGCCCGAGTGTTCCTCCCGGATTCATATTGTTTCCAGGGTCAAAGTATTCTTTCAGCGCTTTATAGACTCCATATTCGTTCCGTCCAATCTGTCCCTCCAGCCATGGAGCGAACATTTTCCCGATTCCATGGTGATGGCTCATGGAAGCTCCGGATTTCTGTATCGCATCCAGTATCGTCGCATGGTATTTTTTAAATTCCTCCGCGTCAGACATTTTTGTAATGAAGATAAAATACAGATTTGCACCCTGCGGATAGCAATGTGACATATGTGTCGTCACAATGGTATTCGGAAGCGCATGGCATACTTTTCTTACCTCCCGGTGCACTTTTGCCATATTCGACCAGTTGACCGTACATTCCAGCGTGTCTGTCATAATTCCGAAGTCCAGCAGAGTATCTCTTAAATACGGATCATTGAACCTTCCTTTTTCCCAGCTTTTGGTTACGTAAGAGGTCAGGCTCATGCCTCCGTATTTGCGGGCAATCCGTGCGATGTTCTTTGCTACATTTTTCGAAAATCCCTTTTCACCGTCTGTAAATCCAAGAAACAGACACCGCTTCATATCCTCATACCCCCGGATATCAAGGAGTTTCCAAAGCGGAGTCTCATCGACATTGTAAAGCCTCAGCATGAGATTCGTCTCTTCCGGGTCAGACAGCCGGAATACGGAAGAAAATCCTGCCTCACACTGCATCATCTCTCTTGCTGCGGCTCTCGATGTCTTCCAGTCTTTAAAAATATACGAAAACCTTTTTCTGTTCTCAGGCATATAGCGGAATACTTTCAGTGTAACTTCCGTGAGAACTCCGAACGCCCCTTCACTCCCCATCATCATCTGGTTCAGATCCGGGCCTGTGGCCTCCCTTGGGTAGTGGCTCGTCTGGATACTCCCGATCGGAGTCGCGTATTTCTGCGAAAGGACAATGTCTGTGATGCACCCGTAATAAGTACTGTTCTGCCCCGCTCCTCTGGTAACAACCCAGCCGCCGACACTGCTGTATTCAAAAGACTGTGGGAAATGCCCGCACGTATACGCTCTTTTCGCATGAAAAAGTTTTGGTGCATGATTCAATGCCTTCTCAAGCTTTGGACCTGACACTCCGCTTTGCACTGTAATCGTCTGATCCTCTTCATTGAAAGACAGGATTTTATTAAAACGTTTCCTCATATCGAGAGAAATCCCGCCCTTGACCGGTTCCACACCGCGGGTCACACTGCTGCCGCCTCCATATACGTACAGCGGAATCTGATGCTTTGTGCAATATGCCACAATTTTTTCTACCTGCTCCGTAGTCGAAGGATACACAACCGCATCCGGAAGACTGTCAATCTGCCTGCTCCGAAGCCTTGCTGCATCATACCCTGTTTTTCCATAGGCGACAGCCAGCCTTGGATAATCCTCTGTTGTCACGTACTTCTCGCCGACAATGTCTCTCAGCGCCTTCAGATGCTCTTCGGGGAGATGTCCCGGCATATCCAGATGCACCGGATCCATCCCGATATCTCCCGCATAGGAACTGAAATCCTCATCTGTCATCTGAAAAATCTCTTTCATCATCTTATACAGAGATTCCTTTGGGTATTTTACAAAATCCGGATCTCCCCACCGGAAAATGGAACGGTAGCTGTCTGTCGGCGCCGGTTCCTTCACCCACTTTGGTTCAAATCCTTTATATGGTTTCGTGCTCATATTTCTTATCTCCTTCCAGCCGCTTTTTTAATCGGTCGCTTGTCACAATCACATCCACTCCGAGTGAAAGGACATCCGCAATCACAACATCCCCGCGCCCCAGAGGCTGGTCAACCGTGATGCTGCCTATTTCTTTCATTACATCAAAAATCCTCTCTTTGGGAATTTCCCCTGATACCCTTACCGGAATCACAGGGATTTCCGGCCAGGCTGTTGCCACTGTAGAACAGACCGTCCGGCAGGGATGGGTCATCTCTGATACCGCAAATGCTTCTCCCCGCCTGCACTTGTTGCCGGATACACTATAATTGCCATCCACACAATCTACGGTGAGCTGACACCCATTCGGGCATACGATACAAGTCATCTTCTTCATCTGCTCACCGCCTCCCTCTCAATGGAAAACAGAATCCGGCCTTCCTTTGCATGTTTTAATAAATCAGTTTCTATTTCCAGCCTTTCCATCTCTGGCGGTCTCAAAATACTGTATTTTTTATGATATATTTCCTGCCCACCCAAACTGATCTTCAAAACCGCGTTTTTCACAGTTTCCCTGCTTCTGAAATAAAAAATAACAGAACCTTCTGCCCCATTCTTTACTTTCTGCGGAACTACATATTGTATGGATGGATCCATTTCTACCGAAAGACAACTGACTGCTTCTTTATGGAAACGGGCAGCTGCCTTCCCTGCAATTACTCCGCTCTCCGAGACATAATCTGCCAGATCGTTGACATGCAGCGCATTTCCGCAGGAAAACAGTCCTTCTACCTCTGTCATGAAATCCGAATCACAGACAGGGCCTTTGGTTCTCGGATCCATGGCAGTACCCAGGCTTTCCGCGATTTCATTCTCAGGGATCAGACCCACAGATAAAATCAGGGTATCACAGTCAATTCTTTGTTCTGATCCCGGCACTGGTTTCATCTTCTCATCCACCTGTGCCACCTCAACGCCCGTAAGCCGTTCATCCCCGAATACCCGTGTCACTGTATGGGACAGATATAGCGGAATGTCGTAATCTTCCAGACACTGCACAATATTTCTTGTAAGGCCTGACGGCTCTGCTTTCACCTCGTAAACCCCAAGTACTTCCGCGCCCTCCAGTGTAAGCCTCCGCGCCATAATAAGCCCGATATCGCCGCTCCCAAGAATCACGCATCTTTTTGCAACCATCTGTCCCATCAGGTTCACAAAATGCTGCGCCGCACCGGCAGTAAACACACCCGCCGGTCTTGTGCCATGGATCAGTACCTGTTTCGCTGTCCGCTCCCTGCACCCGGTCGCCAGCACAACCGCAGGCGAAGTAAACTCACACACGCCTTCCTGGT
Source organism: uncultured Lachnospiraceae bacterium (assembly GCA_900549995.1). Classification (GTDB taxonomy): domain Bacteria; phylum Bacillota; class Clostridia; order Lachnospirales; family Lachnospiraceae; genus UMGS1251. The sequence continues at coordinate 6,315 of URQQ01000051.1, forward strand.
TCACCGCCAGAATATAAAAATCACTGCCCTTTTTTTCTATCTTTGTCACAAATGTCTGTACTTTACAGTCAATCCTGCGTCTGTTCAGTTCGTCAATGTACCATTCTGCATATTCCGGCCCTGACAGCTTTTCTCCGAATCTGATCAGCCCAAATCCATCATGGATACATTGTTTCAGAATCCCTCCAGGTTCTGCCTCCCGCTCAATGACCAGCACACGGCTGCCTTCGTCGTGAGCCGCTATTGCCGCCGCCAGGCCGGCCGGGCCTGCGCCGATCACAATCACATCATAAGGAATCATTCAGATGCCCCCTTTTTTGTCTTTCCAAAGCTAATCACTGAACCACTGCCTGCTTTTCGCACTTCCTCTATACTTTGCCCCGTATACTCACTGATGATCTGAGTGATAAGCGGCATACAAAATCCTCCCTGGCACCTGCCCATTCCCGGACGGACACGTTTCTTGATTCCATCCACCGTCGGCACCGGAATCGGTGATCTCAGAGCATCTAAAATCTCTCCCTTGCTGATTTCTTCACAGCGGCAGATCATCACCCCGTAATCCGGATTCTGCCGGATCATTTTATCCCTTTCTTCTTTTGACATCTCTCTCAATGCCGGGATTCCTTTTCGGACTGGTTGAAAGGAAGCGTTTTTTTCTATCTTTTTCATTTTTGAGAGCTCTTCCACTGCCATCCGTGCAATGTCAACTGCCACTGCCGGTGCCGTCGTAAGCCCCGGAGACTGTATTCCCGCACAATGAATCAGGTTCTTCGTCCTGCGCCCCTTTTCAATGATAAAATCTTCCTCAAAAGTGGCCGGCCGGACTCCTGTGAAATATGTAATGATATCCTTCTGGCTTAAAGCACCGGCTGTCAATTTCTGTTTTTCAAAGACAGCATCAATACTGGACTGCTCTGTGGCAAAATTTTCTTTTTCATATGTCTCCACCGCATTGGGGCCAACGAGAAGATTATCATGAACCGTATGCAGAATCCCTCCTCCTTTCGTATGTCCCTTGTTTTTAGTGATTTTTTTAATCGAAGCAATTCCCTTCACCAGACTTTTCGTCTTCTTATCCAGAATCGAATTTGTACCTTTTCTGGGATGGATAGAGTAGAACCGGTCTCCTGCCATTCTTGCGATTTCTTCCGCAAATGTTCCCGCGGCATTAATCACAATCTTTGGATAAATTCTTCCACGGTTCGTCAGTACACTCTGAATGCGTCCGTTCTTTACCTCCATGCTCGTGACCGCAGTGTTTAAGCTGACCTTTGCTCCGTTTTGCACTGCATTTTCACCATATGCAATCGTCAGGCCATATGGACAGACACAGCCAGCGGACGGATTAAAGATTGCAAATTTAAAATCCGGATTTAATCCGGGTTCTCTTTTTCTGAGGTCTTTTCTTCCTAATATGACAGTGTCTTTCACTTTACAGACATGCTTTCTGTGCCATACATAGCACCAGATCAGAGGGTATAACTTCCAGTCTGTAAAACCAACATACTGGCCGCATCTGTGAAACGGAACATTCAGTTCCCTGCAGATTCTGTCATACATCTGATTCCCCCTCAGGACATACCGCTGCTTCAGTGTGCCAAGATTCAGATCAACTCCCGGATGCACTTCACCGTCATTCCTGCCGGACGCCTGCACCGCAAGATCTGCTTCCTTTTCTGCGAGAAGTATGTCAATGTCCCATCTGGACAGTTCCCGGGCAATGCTGGCTCCCGATATTCCGCCGCCGATGATCAGTACATCCGGCCTACTTCCGTCAAGGGAATCATCTTTTTCCACAGGCATCCGCATAGCAGGGATCGTTCCTCCGGTAAATACAATGTCATTGACAACATGCATTCCACTCTTCTTCACCGTGCACATGCTGCATGCCTCTACAATGTCTTCCCACCTGGAAAGCGCTCCTGTTACCCGGATGATCCTCCCCTCTATCCACACGGATACAGAAGATCCGAATTTTCTGTGCAGTGCCCTGTTGAGTCTCTCCTCTTTCATTCCACCACTTCCTTTTCAGTCGTCCATCTAACCGACTCTATAGGTTCATCATAGCAAAGTGATTATACAATGTCAACAAACCAGGCGTGTTTTTACTCTTGTCTTTTGTCCAATTTACTCGACAAAATCATGCTGACACGATATACTTGAGTTATCGATTGTAAATGTTAGGAGAATATATATGGCTGCACCAAGAAAAGAGAATGTAAAAGAACTGATCACAGAAGCTACTGAGAAACTCCTCCAGACCAAGAGCCTTTCTGACATCTCACTTGCTGAGATCGCAGACCATGCAGGAATATCAAAGGGTACTCTGTATTATCACTACAAATCAAAAAATGACATTCTCTTTGACATCACAGATAAATATCTGGAAGAGCAATACCAGAATCTGATCGAGTGGACAGAAGACGCCACAAAAGACACTTCCCTGCACCGGCTTGTAAAATATATACTGGAACGAGATATCCAAACAGCCGGCATGAGGCTTCATTTTTTCTATGACGCAATGCTTGGAAACGAAAAAATACGTGAAAAACTCTTGAACCGTTATACACAGTTTGCCAAAATAATAGCCGAGAAAATTGCCCAGCGAACAGACAAAATCCCGGCAGATTATTTTTCATGGGTACTGCTTTTGTTATCAGACGGATTGTTTATCCATCAGACACTTGGTAATACCCAGCTTGATATCGGTCAGTTTATAACACAGACAGAAGAATATCTGAAGAGCCTTAAGAATTAATATCCAAGCTGCGGCAGAATATGTTTCGGCTCATCTATGATCACAAAATCTGCCTTTATATCCGAATGATGAGGATGCTGATGAATGACGACAATCCTGCTCCCTTCAAAATACCGGATATAGCTGCGGTAGACATCCGATGTCAGGTTCGTCCCAAGGAGAAGAAGGACATCTGCTTTCTCAATCTCCTCGGTCACACTTGTAATAATAAAATTATCAATCATCTCCCCGAACAGGGAAATCATTGGACGGACAACAGCACCGCAGTTCTCACACAAAGGAACACCCTTTGCATATTTTACATATTCCAGCGGATATTCCTTTCCGCATCTCGGACATCGGTTATGGTAGATGTCTCCGTGAAGATTAATGACTCTGGTACATCCGGCTCTTCTTGGAAGATCATAGATATTCGATGTAATCACGCACTTCAGTTTCCCCTTACGCTCCATGGCAGCAAGCACCGGCCCTGATGCTGTCATTTCCGGTGCCTCTGTCAGCATCTCATTTTTATAAAAGTTAAAAAATAATTCCGGTCTGGCTGTATAATATGCACTTGAAAATATTTCTTCCGGTGATATTCCGTATTTGCTTTCAATCTCATATGCCCGGTTCTGGTTTTTAACCCCAATAAATCCTCCCTCTTCCATCATTCCGGAACCGCACAGTGCAACTGTATACCTGCTTTCGTCTAAAATTTGCTTCAAGGCAGTAATCTTATCTTGCTTCATATGTTTCACCTCTCTTTCAGAATATGAATCATTGGCCTTTTGTTTTAGCCGGTATTATATCCATATTCCAAATTGTATAGATTTATTATACATCTTGTTGTCTGATATTACTATTCTTTTGAATTAATTTTCTTATTTTTTCATCGTTTATTTGTCATATTCAATTTATAATAAAACATGTACTGCTGCAGAATCCCTGCATATCCCTCATACCTCTGAAATGGAAATCCATTCGGATACCATGCCGAAAGTATTTGTTTGATATGCGTATCCATCGGAAATGCATCTATATGATACAGGCCAAACAGACAGATGCACTCCGCAACTTTCCTGCCGATGCCATATTCTTTCATAAGTGTCTGCAATGCCTCTTCACCTGACATTTCCCCAAGTTCCCGAAGCCATGCTTTTCCCTCCGTATGGCTGCACCGGCGGGCCATGGCGGCAATATATTTGTCACGGTATCCAAGCCCCAGGCTGTGAAGTTCCTCCACCGATGCCTCCGAAAGCTCCTCGGGTGTCGGAAATGCATAATATTCCATCCCATTTCCGGAAATACATTTTTCACCATAATTTCTGCATATTGCTTCAATACTGTTTTTGATCCTCTTAATATTATTATTCTGTGAAACCAGAAAACTGACAATCATCTCCCAGAGATCCTGTCTTAGAATCCTGATGCCATAACCGAACTGTACAGCCGCCCTCAAAAATTCATCCGACGCATCAATCTGCTCCTTGATCTTGCCATACGGAAATCCCACATCAAAATACGGAAGCCAGTACTTCACTGCCTCCGCTTCCCCACAGGAGAAGCATACCAGATTCTCACCCTTTTTCTGCGTCACTTCTGTATAACGGTTTAACGATATCACGGAATATGTATCTGTATCCATCTGATTGATCCGGAAACACTGTCCGGATTCAGCGATCATTCCGATGTCAAAATCTTCAATTATAGTCTCATACATCCTTTGTACTCCAATCTTTTATCTTTCGCAAATTACATTATATCAAAAAAAGGCTCTGATGGTAATTGAAATCCTTTCCATCAAAAGCCTTCTGTTCTTATTTTCCTACAAACCGGTATCCGACACCGACTTCCGTCACGATGAATTCCGGATGGTTTGTATCTTTTTCTATCTTTTTCCGTATGTTAGCCATAAATACCCTGAGTGACTGACATTCTTTTTCATCCGTATACCCCCAGACTTCATTCTGCAGATATCGGTGTGTCAGTACTTTTCCCGCGTTTTTTACGAGAAGAAGCAGAATTTTGTATTCGATCGGTGTTAAATGAATCAATTCCTGATCAACAAAAACCTGCCGTCTCTCATAGTCTATTTTCAGATTTCCGGTCTCATAGACATTCTCCACCGTGTTATCCGGCATTACCTTCCTAAATCCGACCCTGATCCTGGCCAGAAGCTCATGAATGCTGAATGGTTTCGTCACAAAATCATCGGCTCCAAGATCAAGCGCTTCTACCTTTTCCTCATCCTGGCCTCTCGCAGAAATTACAATAATCGGCGTTTGAGAAGACAACCGGATCTGTTTGATCACCTCAGTGCCGTCAACATCCGGAAGCCCCAGATCCAAAAGAATCAGATCTGGCTTGTTCGTATAGAAAAGTGACATTCCTGTCAATCCATTCTGCGCAATATCAACTTTATAATCATTTGTCTTCAATGAGATATTTAAAAAATTGATGATACTTTTATCGTCTTCTATGACAAGTATATGCCCTTTATTCATGTTCGTTCTTCCTTTCCAGAGGCAGTAAAAAATATACCGAAGCCCCTTTGTCTTCATTATTACGCCCTCCAAGCATACCGTGATGTGCCTTCACAATCTCTTTTGCTATGCTGAGTCCCAGACCAATTCCTCTGCCGCTGTCGGCCCCCATCTGTGTATCTGTAGTCACAAAGCTTTCAAACATATGCTCCTGCACTTGAGGATCGATCCCGCTTCCGTCATCAATCACCTCAAATTTTGCAAATTCCTTATTCTTCTTTTCTTTAACTTTTACAGATTGTATTACTAGACGGATATGTCCGTTTTCCGTGGTATGCTTGATCGAATTGTCAATCAGGTTGACAATCACCTGAATGATCAGCTGCCCGTCCATTGGTACCGACATAAATTTCTGAGGAATATCGGTATCAAAAATACGGTCTCCCAGCCTTTTTTGAATCCTTGCGCTGACTTCACTTACAATGTCGTCAACCACCTCATTTTCATAGCGGAGCTTCAGTCTTCCATCCTGGATTCTTGTCATATTAAGCAGATTATCTACAAGCTGAGACAGCCAGACAGAATCATTCAGTATATCTCTCAGCAAGGTATCCCTGCTCTCATCATCTATCTCATGATAACTTTCCAGAAGAAAACTGGCACTTCCTGTAATTCCCGCAAGGGGTGTGCGGAGATCATGGGAAATGGAACGCAGCAGATTGTTGCGCAGGTGCTCCCGTTCTGAAGAAAGTTTACTTTCCTGCTCTGCTTCATTTGCGTATTCCCGGTCCAGTGCCATGGCAATCAAGGAAACTATCGATTCAATCACCTGCTCCTCCTCTTTACCAGATTCATGCAGATTCATTTCTTCCGCAAGTACCCCGTAAGTTACCCCTTTGCTTACGATAGGCATCATATAATAAGATATTTCCGGATAATCCCTGGTTCCTTTCCCGCAGGCTGATGATTGAAGAAAACACCATTCCGAAGCTTTTCTGACCTCTTCCGGAACGGCCCCTTCATTGCTGCTATATGGAATACGGCAGTTCTTCTTGAAATCATTTACAAACAATATATAATTTCCCTGTCTGACTCCCTGCAGACATTCCAGGCCATACTTTACAACCTGGCGGACTCCTGATACATGAAGATATCCACTGCTGACTTTGTAGAGAATATCTGTATGCTTCTGCGTCTGTTCAAGTGCCTGTACCTGCTTTTGTATCTTGATTGTAAGGGATGTTACAATCACAGACACAATTAAAAATATCACAAATGAGATCAGGTAATTACGATCATTTACTCTGAGTGTAAAACGTGGTTCCGTAAAAAAATAATTAAAAATTCCCACCATAATCAGTGACGAAACCACCCCCACTGCATATTCTTTTGTTTCAATAATAATAATGAGTATTCCAAACGTATATAGCATAAATATATTTTCTGCCCGAATCCCCATTGAATACAGCGCCATCGAAAATAATGTGACAAGCGCTGTCACGCTGACGGCAATCAAAGCCTTTTTTAAATACTGCTTCAGGTTCTCCATAAATTTCCACCTCGTAATCTTTGCAAAAAGCACTCTCTGCTATTCGTCAATACGTGACCATTATAGCACACGTTTCAGAGAACTTCTGAGTTTATTTTTACAGGATCTGACTGACCTTACCATCGTAATGATTATAATATAGATTTCAAGCCTGCCTAAAAACATACAAACAGTTGATGTCCAAAGTACTATAGGTTCTGCGTCATAACCGGTTATTCCTGCCGACAGGCCAACGGTGCTTAAAGAGGATGCGATCTCAAACATTGAATCACCGGGGGAATTACCATAACAGGTAAGTATGAATGTCCCCGCCGTAAGCAGAAGAAGATAAAGAAACAGAAAATTCGTATTTTCCCGGTACACTTCACCAGTGATCTCAATATCATCACCGCATCTGACAATTTTATGTGGAAACACGATTCTTTTACTTGACAGCCGCCTCTTGAAATTCCAAAAAACCTCTCTTAGTGCGATCCATACACGGTACTGCTTCATTCCTCCCGCGGTCGAACCTGCACCTCCGCCGACGATCATCAATATGATGATGATAAACAAAAGGGAAGGGGGCCATTTTTGAAAACTTTCAATCGTCTGAAAACCGGTTGTCGTCATTGCAGAAACAGCCTGAAATAATCCGATTCTTATTCCTTCCGGAAATGATGTCGATACCTGTGCGGCTAAAATTCCTGCCATCAAAACCGCTGTACATGGATAGATTACCAGCGAGAACCTCACTTCACAGTCACAGAACACTTTCTTCCACTTTCCTCTGAGAAAAGCCAGGTGAACAAGAAAGCTCATACTTCCAAGAAACATCAATACGATCGTAACCGCCTCGATCCCCATACTGTTATAATATCCGATGCTCTCTGCCCTTGTTGAAAACCCGCCGGTTGAAATTGCAGCCACCGAATGGTTTACAGCGTCAAACCAGTTCATCCCAAAGATCATATAGAGAATTGTCCCTCCAAGTATGTACCCGGAATAGATCAAAATAATCATCCTTGCGGACTGAATCAGGTTTGGCAGCATCTTATCCGAATGGCCTTCCGCCTCGAAAAGTTTCATGCCATACCGGTCAGACAGAACAGAAATTACGACAAGGACAAGTCCGACTCCCCCAACAAACAGCATCACGGTCCGAAAGAATAAAAAAATATGTGAAGTCTGTGTCACATCAACAACCGACAGTCCGGTCGTCGTATAACCGCTTGTGCATTCAAACACCGCCTGCGTGAAATTATACTTGCCGGTCAGCATAAACGGAACACTGCTCCATACGATCACAAGAAGCCATGCAAGAGCTACAATGAGATTTGCCTGATTCTTAAACTGCCGTTCCTTTTGTTTTCCCCGTATGCCAAGAGACATAAAATATCCTGCAGTGATACTCAAAGTTCCAGGTATAATAAAGTTTTTCGCTTCATTTGCTTCCTCCGGATACGGAATCAGTATAAGAAGCGGAAACAAAAGAATCACACCAATTACCATACATATAATGCCAATATATCCGACAAGAAGGTAACTCTCACTTTTGTTTTTGACTTCGGACATTTCAGACATGTTCTTCGCCCCCTGAAACTACTTTTAACATTTCATTTTGGATTTGTTTGGAAGAAATAATGATCAGTTTATCCCTCTCTTTGACGATAAAAGATCCATTTGGCACAAGCATATTTTTTTCCCGGATAATACAGCTGATGATCACATTATCCGGAAGACTCATATCCATTATCATTTCATCGCAAACCGGGTACTCTTTCTTCACGGTGATCTCCGTGACAGCGGCCATTTCATCTTCAATATCCAGAGTCTGAACGAGCGAATCGATCATGGATGCTTTTTCGATCATACCTGCCACCATATAAGTGCCGCTGATCGCATTCGTAACCCCAAGTTCTTTAAAAATATCCACATTCCTGGGATTTGATACGATACATACAGTTTTCTTAATCTGATACAAACGGGATGCCATCTGGCAGATTGCAAGATTCTCTGCATCATCAGGCCTTAAAGCGACGAGTACGTCAAACCCCTGCATTCCTGCATCATCCAGAACAAATTTTTTACAGGGGTTTCCTACAATTACTGGAATGTTATATTTTTCTGTCAGGTATTCACAATACTCTCTGCCATCATTGACCGCAATGACTTTATTTTTTTTATCAATCAACGACCCAATCAGAAAATCGGCTTTCGCCCTTCCTCCTGCCACTACAATATTCATTCTGATTCCCCCACTTCTATTCCACTCAGACGTTCAAATTCCTGCATGGATAACCGGAACGGGTAGATTACCTGGATTCCATATCCCCGGATGACCGGCTCCATCTGTGGATCTGTCAGACGCATATAAGTGTTTGGTACATGGTAAAGTCTCGCCGCGATCTGGCAGATCAGACTGTTTGTACAGTCATACCCGGTAGCTGCAACAAGTATTTCCGTGTTCTTGATTCCCGCTTTTTCCAGTGTGTTGATATCTGCTCCATCCGACGCCACCTCATAGCCGCTATAACTCTCCGGCAGCTGTGAGAAACTGCCGCTGTCCTTATCAATCACCATAACATCATACCCCTGTTCACAAAGACGTCCTGCAAGGCTTGCCCCAAATCTCCCACACCCGACTACAATTACTGATTTAATTTTCCGAAACAGCATTAGATCACCATTCCTTTCTACAGATCATATTGTATCACCAGGCATATAAAGATTCTATTTGCAAAGCATAAAGATGACATAAGTTTTGTGTTAAGATTCATATGTCAAATACTCCCTTTCTGTAAAGTAAACCCAAATACCGTCCCTTTTGGATAGCGGTCCTTTACATAAATTTCACCGTCCAAAGCCTGTATGATTGTTTTGCACAACGAAAGTCCAAGCCCCAGCCCCCTTCGGTTATCCCCTGTATTATTTGCCGCTTTAAAATACAGATCAAAGATTTTTTCTTTTTCTGCGTCCGTAATTCCAGGTCCATTGTCAGCAACCTCAACCGCTATTTTGCCATCTTCCTCTCTGGCCGAAATTACAATGGTAGAATCTGGCTGCGTATAACGGATACTGTTATCTACCATATTTAAAACCACTCTGCTGATCAGATGTGCATCTCCCTTTACGACAAATACTTCCGGCAGTTCCACTTTGATCTTATTATGCTTCTTATAACTGTTCACCTGTTTCAATGCATCCTGAATGATATCACATAAATATTGATTCTCATTTTTCACTTCTTCCCCTTCCGAGTCAAGTTTTGTAACAGTCAGAATATTCTCTACCAGATGATTCAGCCACATGGATTCATCATAGAGATTCAGGTAGATTTCGTGCCTGGTCTCGTCATCCATACTCCCCCCATCCTCCAGAAGAATACTGCTGTATCCTGTAATCCCAGACAGCGGTGTCCGTAAATCATGCGACACTGCCCTTAGAAGATTCGCACGAAGTTTATCTTTTTCTGCATCAATCATAAGTTTTTTCTGCTCATTCAGCAGGACATATTTTTCCGCAGCAAATGCAGTCTCATTAATCATTGCCTTCAAAAGATTTTTATCAAAGGGCGTAATTTCTTCTCCCTCATCCAAGGCAATCCCGTAGACTGCAAACACCTGTTTCTCACCAGATACCGGAATATAGTATCCCTTTGCTCCGGGAAGTGTATCTGTCATACGCCCTGCACGATGTCTTGTTTTTAATACCCATGCAGCCACTCCTCTTTCATCTTCCGTCAAAAGATCCTTTTGAGATTCTTCTTTTTCGGATATCATTTCATTGTGCGGAAAAAGGATCACCGGTTCTTTCAGCTTTCCTTCCACCGTATTATAAACCGCAACCGGACGTTCCAGCAGATCCGAAACCTGCTGGCCGCCCTCTGTAAGAATCTGATCCGCTCCCAAAGCCCTGCGCAGCTTATGACTGGTATTCAGAAGAATCTCCGTTCTTCTGGATTTTAAGAATTCCTGATGTCCCTGAATCTTAAGCTTCAGAGTAAGTGAACTTGTAATCAGCGCTGCTCCCAGCATCACTGCAAATGTAAATGGATAGATCGGATTATAAGCATCTAATGTGAACTTTGGTTCCGTAAAAAGAAGATTATATAAAATCACCCCTATCCCGGCGGACGCATAAGCACATGCCCTGCCCTTTGTAATCCAAGAGATCAGAACAGTCCCTACAATATAAAGGATTGCAATACTGATATTGCCTAATCCCCAGGCATCAATCACTCCGCCTCCAATTGTACACATGCTCAGTACTGCCAGCATTTTCCCCAAATCTGTCCATGAAAAGGATATTTTTTTCCTGAATCCCTTCTTTTGCACAGCGGCTTTCTGGTCTGGAATCACATAGATATCCAGGTTGGGAGCCATGGCCGTAAGCTTCTCAATCAAATTGGGCCGAAAGAACATATATTTTCTTGTTCTGCTGCCTGTACGCCCAATCACAATTTTGGAGATTCCATTTGATTTTGCATATTCTGCAATCTGGTATGCCACCTGGTCGCCAAAAATCACCGATGTTTTTGCGCCAAACTGCTTTGCGAGTTTCATATTGTCGTATACTGCCTGTTTGACCTTTCTGTCTGCATTTTCAAATGCCGGCGTCTCCACATAAAGTGCAATCAGTTCTGCCTGAAATGCATTTGCCATTCTGGCTGCAGTACGGATCACTTTTGCGTTGGTCGGGGATTTGGAAATACAGATTAAAATATGTTCTCCGGTATAATAATCTTTCCCTTCTTTCACCGAACGCTCTTCCATTACTTTCCGGTTCACACGGTCAGCCGTTCTGCGTAGTGCAATTTCCCGAAGGGCCGTCAGGTTTTCTTTCAGAAAGAAATGTCCCATTGCACGTTTGGCCTGGTCATTTTGGTAGATTTTTCCGGCTTCGAGTCTCCGGATTAACTGTTCCGGTTCAATATCCACAAGCTCTACCTGATATGCCTGGTCAAATACCGAATCCGGAATCCTCTCATGTACCGTCACATGTGTAATTGAGGCAACAATATCATTCAGGCTTTCCAGATGCTGAACATTTACTGTCGTATACACATCAATTCCTGCCTCCAAAAGTTCCTGTATGTCCTGATATCTTTTTGCATGACGGCACCCTTCTGCATTGGTGTGAGCAAGCTCATCTACCAGAATGAGCTGTGGTTTGCGGTATAGTGCGGCATCAAGATCAAATTCTTTTAACCGGATTCCTTTATACTCCAGCATCAGAGGAGACAACACTTCAAGACCAGATAACAACGCTGTCGTATCTGGTCTTTTATGTGGCTCCACATATCCTGCCACTACATCGATATTATTTTTTATGTCTGTCTGTGCGGCATCTAACATCGCATATGTCTTACCGACTCCTGCCGCATATCCAAAAAATATCTTCAGCCTTCCTTTTATCTCTACTTTTTCATCTGCCTGAATTTCTTTCAGCAGTTGATCCGGGTCGGGTCTGTGATCCATGTTCCCCCATCCTTTCCTTTTCACACATAAGGGCTGATAAAGCAGATTCCCCCTCCATAATTCTGCTTCATAGCCTGTGTTTCTGTTTTCCTGCTACAAAATGCCATCCAGTGCAAGATTCACTTCCAGGACATTCACTGTTTTTTCACCCAAAATACCAAAGAATCTGCCTTTTGTATATTGATCAATTATCTTCTGCACCTTTTCCACATCCATATTTCTTTCCTCCGCAATTCTTTCCGCCTGAAACTTAGCTGCTGCCGGCGAGATATGCGGATCAAGGCCGCTGCCTGAAGCAGTGATGAGGTCGGAAGGAATTTTTTCATCTGCCTTTTCCGGCATAGACTCCCTGATTTTCGCAACTCTTTCTGCAATCAGATCCTCATACTCTTCACTGGCCGGTGTAAGGTTCGATGGTGCTGAATACATCAATACTTCACCATTCTCACCGGTGTAAGTGGAACTGTCAATATTCATAACCCTGCCCCAGAGATACTCATTCCCTGTAAACTGCTGTCCTAAAAGAACACTTCCGTATTTCTTACCGTCAATTTCAATAATGGAGCCATTTGCCTTTTCTTTGAATGCAAGTTGTGATATTCCTGTCACTACAAGCGGATATAGGATTCCGGTAATCACGGTAAGAATCAGGAACAGTCCCAGTACTTTTAATATCGTTGCTTTTTTTGATTTTTCTGATTTCATTTTATTCACTCCCAAACATTTCCTGTTTTTCTGACTTGCTATATTCCAAAGACCGCTGCTATGATCATATCAATCACCTTAATTGCAATAAACGGTACCACGATCCCGCCAAGCCCATAAATCAGAAGATTGCTTTTCAGCATTTTTGCTGCGGGAACTTCACGGTATTTCACACCCCTTAAGGCCAGCGGAATCAGAACAATGATGATCAATGCATTATAAATCAGTGCGGATATGATTGCACTTGCAGCACTGTGAAGCCCCATAATATTCAGTACGCCAAGCCTTGGATAAAGCCCCATGAAAAGCGCAGGTATGATCGCAAAATATTTCGCCACATCATTCGCAATACTGAACGTGGTCAATGCCCCTCGTGTCATTAAAAGCTGTTTACCGATTCTGACAATATCAATCAGTTTCGTAGGAGAAGAATCAAGATCCACCATATTCCCAGCTTCCTTTGCCGCCTGTGTCCCTGAATTCATCGCAACCGCAACATCTGCCTGTGCCAATGCCGGTGCATCATTGGTTCCGTCACCAGTCATTGCCACCAGATGTCCCTGTTTTTGGAAATCACGGATCATCTGTAATTTGCCTTTTGGAGTTGCCTCGGCGAGAAAATCATCGACCCCGGCTTCTGCCGCAATTGCGGCCGCTGTCAGCGGGTTATCTCCAGTGATCATGATTGTCTTAATTCCCATTTTTCTGAGATCTGAAAATTTCTCTTTGACCCCTTCTTTTATGATATCTTTCAGACGTATCACGCCCAAAATCTGATGATTTTTGGCTACAACAAGAGGTGTCCCTCCATGGTTAGATATCTCTTTTACAATCCTGTCGCATTCCTTACTGTATACACCGCCATGTTCCACGACGTAATCACGGACCGCTTCCGCCGCGCCTTTTCGGATTTCATTATTCTGGTAGTCAACACCGCTCATTCTTGTTTTTGCCGAAAACGGTACAAACACTGTTTTCATTTCGCTCATATTCCGGCCTCGTATGCCAAACTGTTCCTTCGCAAGGATCACAACACTTCTTCCCTCCGGAGTTTCATCAGCAAGCGAAGCAAGCTGCGCGGCATCTGCAAGTTCTTCCTTATCAACTCCATCTACCGGTATGAAGTCATCTGCCTGTCGGTTGCCAAGTGTGATCGTCCCTGTCTTGTCAAGCATTAAAATATCAACATCCCCGGCAGCCTCAATCGCACGTCCGCTCATGGCTAACACATTTGCCTTATTCAGCCTGCTCATCCCCGCAATTCCGATAGATGACAGCAGCGCTCCAATGGTCGTAGGCGCAAGACAAATCAGAAGAGCCACCAGCGACGTTACTGACGTCGGATTCGTTTTATCAAGCTGGCCAGCCGAGAATAATGAATACGCATACAGCGAACAGGTTACAAGCAGAAATATAATGGACAGCGCTACCAGAAATAACTGCAGCGCAAGCTCATTTGGAGTTTTTTTCCTTGCTGCCCCTTCCACCATTGCGATCATTTTATCAAGGAAACTCTGCCCTGGTTCACTGGTAACCATGATCACAAGCCAGTCAGATACCAGTGTTGTTCCTCCCGTCACCGCACTTCTGTCACCGCCGCTCTCACGGATTACCGGAGCCGATTCTCCGGTAATCGCACTCTCATCTACCGATGCGGCACCATCAATGACCTCACCGTCAGCGGGGATCTGTTCCCCCGCTTTGACAATTACGATATCTCCCTTTACAAGATTTGCCGAAGAAATTTTTGTGATTTTTTCTTTCTGGTCAGCAGAAGGGATTTTATGAGCCTCCACATCTTTTCTGTTTGCCCTTAACGTATCTGCCTGAGCCTTTCCACGTCCTTCCGCGATTGCTTCTGCAAAATTGCCAAACAAAACTGTAAACCATAAGATTACCGAGACAGCTAAAATAAATGCCGGCTGTGCATCCCTGATCCCGCCCAGAGAAAATACAAACAAAACGAAGGTCAAAATTGCGGATACAAATACCATAAACATGACTGGGTTTAAGATCTGTACTTTGGGGTTTAATTTTATAAAAGAATCTTTCAGCGCACGCGTCATGATTTCCTTATCTCTAAAGATACTTTTTTTCTTATCTTCCATAACCAAATTCTCCTCCTGGTTCCTATACAATCATCTGCAGAAATTCTGCAATCGGCCCTAATGCCAGTGCCGGGAAAAAGCTTAACGCTCCGACTAAAATCACAATAAAGATCAATAAAAATACGAACATTGCATTATGTGTCGGCAGAGTTCCTGAGCTTTCTGCTACTTTTTTCTTACCTGCAAGGCTGCCGGCAATTGCAAGTGTAGCAAGCATCGGCACAAACCGCACGAAAAGCATTACAAGGCCGATACTGACATTTAAAAATGGAGTATTTGCATTAAAGCCGGCAAATGCAGAACCATTATTTCCTCCCGCTGACGAATATGCATATAATACCTCTGAAAACCCATGTGCCCCGGCATTATTCAGGCTGTCTACTGTTGCGGGAAGTAACGTCGCAATGCCGCTTCCGACCAGAATCGCTACCGGTGTGGCAAGACATACAAGCACTGCCATCTTCATCTCAAACGGCTCTATCTTTTTCCCCAGATACTCGGGCGTCCGCCCTACCATAAGTCCTGCGATAAACACGGTTAAAATTGCAAATCCAATCATGCCATACAATCCGCATCCCACGCCGCCGAAAATTACTTCGCCAAGCATCATCTGAAGCATTGTAATCATTCCGCCAATAGGAGTATAGCTGTCATGCATAGAGTTTACAGATCCATTCGACGCAGCAGTTGTAAATGCCGCCCATGTGGAGGACGTTGCAATGCCGAATCTTGTTTCTTTCCCTTCCATATTCCCTGTCGCATCAGCACTGTCCCCCTGCATTACAACTTCTCCGTTCTGTGCAAGCTGCGGCGTTCCATTTTGTTCGTTAAATCCAATAACTCCCATTGCTACGGCCAGCATAATTAACATTGCCATAAATATGGCCTTTCCCTGACGTTTATCCTTAATATTCCTTCCAAAGGTAAAACAAAGAGCGGCCGGTATGAGCAAAAGCGCAATCATTTCAAGTAAATTTGAAAAGATCGTAGGATTCTCGAATGGGTGCGCGGAATTCACACCATAGAATCCGCCCCCGTTAGTTCCAAGCTGTTTAATTGCGATCTGGCTTGCAGCCGGCCCAAGAGGAACTACCTGTTTTGTAATCGTCGTCGTTGTACCATCCTCGTTCTCAACTTCTATCGGCTGTAAAAGTTCTACTTCATCATAAGCTTTAAAATTCTGTGGAACTCCCTGGGAAACCAACAGTACAGCCACGATGAGAGATAGCGGAAGCAGTACATAAAGAACAACTTTGACCATGTCTTTATAAAAATTACCGATTCCTTTTTGTTTTATTTTTACAAATCCTCTGATTAAAGCAAACAGCACCGCAATCCCGGTTGCCGCCGAAACAAAATTTTGTACATTCAGCCCCAGCATCTGTGTCAGATAACTTAATGTACTCTCCCCTGAGTACGCCTGCCAGTTTGTATTTGTCACAAAACTTGATGCTGTATTAAATCCAAGATGCCATGACGTTCCACCGATTCCTTCCGGATTAAGCGGAAGAAACTTCTGAAACATCTGAAGAAGAAATAAAACGATCAATCCAATGGCACTGAATAAGACTGCACAAAACCCATATTTTTTCCAACCCATGTCTTCTTCATCCCTCAGACGAAGGATCTTATAAATTCCTTTTTCCGCCGGAGTTATGATCCTGGAGAGGAAAACTTTTTCACCATTCATTACTTTCCCTATGTATTTTCCCAGCGGAATTGCCAGAACTACCAGTATCACAACATAAATTATCATCTGAACTGCTACATTGCTCATTGTTTATCACCTCTCAATAACACTACGGTAAGATACCCCAGTAAAAATATTGCTGTCAATCCAATTATCGTCAGCATCACATTCATCCTTTATGTCCTCCTTTTATATGAATTGGCACTGCCTGTTAAATCATTGATGTAAAAAAATAAATCGGCAATGCACCAAGGCAAGCAATTCCTGAAACTGCTAACAATATACCTGCAGACACGAAAAACATCCCTGCCATCAATCCAAAGATCGGGTGTCTGTCTAGCGCATTCTCCATTTTTTCTTCATGGTTTTCAATGTATTTTGCTAACATCATAATCACTTCCTTTCACATCTATAAATTACCACCATGTATGATAAAGAAGCCATATATGAAACATCCGGTCTATATAAAGATTTTGTTAATGTTTTACGGAGATAAAGCAAAAAGCAATCCGGATGAGTAAATGCTGATCACTCAGGATTGCTTTCTGCTGTCTTATAATAAAATGTAAAAAAATATCACCAGCCACTTATTACATGACTGGTGATACAAAAACTTCCATTTTTCACTTAAGCTGAAAATCGGACTTGAACCGACGACCCCTTCATTACGAGTGAAGTGCTCTACCAACTGAGCTATTTCAGCAAGCAGCTGTGAAATCACAGCCACAAAAATTATTATATCGCATTTTGAAAAATATGCAACCTTTTTTTTACATTTTATTTATTTTTTCATCTGTACCGAAAGATGCGGATATGCCATCTCGACCCCATGTTCATCCAGCGTCAGCTTAATTGCTTCAAGAAGTCTCCATCTGACTGGCCAGTATTCTTCTGTTTTCACCCATGATCTCGACCCGATGACGACGGAACTCTCTGCCAGCTGATCCACATACACAAGGATCTCTTCCTCTTTTAAAATGCTCTCATCCTGATAAAGAAGTTCTTCAATCAGTTTCTTCGCTAATTTTAAATCTGCCTCATAAGAGATGTCTACCGTCAGATCCAGACGTCTCTGGTCTTTCGCTGTCACATTGGTAAGACTGTTATTCGCCAATGTCCCGTTAGGTATGACAATTGTTTTATTATCCACGGTAGAAAGCTTTGTATAAAAAATCTGAATCTCCTTTACGGTACCTTCGTTTCCATGAGAATCTTCTATAATATAATCTCCGACAACAAACGGTTTCAGAAGTAAGATCAGCACACCGCCTGCAAAGTTTGACAGACTCCCCTGTAAGGCCAGACCGATCGCGACACCCGCAGACGCAATGAGAGCAGCCACCGAAGAAGACTCGACTCCGAATTTCGTTGCGATAATAAAGATCAGAAGCGCATACAATGCAAACTTCAGCATCGAATCTACAAACTGCTCTACCCCTTTATCAGCACTGGACCTTTCAATTGATTTTCTTACAAGCCCGCGGATCCACTTGATAATCTTGCTTCCGATAATAAAAAATATAATTGCAAACAATACCTGAATGCCAAAACTGATGATATTCGGCAGTCTGTCCACAAAGTATTGTACAAACTGATTCACTTCTTTTGTTGCCTCCGCCACCTGTTCTGTGACTTGCTGTGTTGCCTGTGTATCCATTTTTTCCTCCCTGGTATCTAATTATTCTTTTAACGCCAGAAAAGCGCCAAGATTTCCCCGTCTGCCGTGCGATGCCCGATGTGAAAACAACATCTGGGGATTACAGCACGTACAGAGATTTGTTACTGCCGAATTCTCTTTTTTAATCCCCGCCTCATAAAATACGATTTCCTGTGCCTTCCACAGATTCAGCTGATACTTTCCGTTCTGTTTCTCATAAAACAATTCTTTCCAATATCTGCTGTCATAATTCTCTTTAAATTTCTCTATTACATCCTGGCTGACCTCATAACAATCCTGGCAGATCGAAGGGCCGACTGCCGCCCGGATATCTTCCGGCCTGCAGCCATATTCTTTTGTCATCCGCTCTACAGTCTTTTTCCCGATTTTCTCTACAGTCCCTCTCCATCCGGAGTGGCAAAGCCCAATGGCTCCTCTGACCGGATCAACAAAAAACAGAGGGACACAGTCGGCATAAAAAGTCGCAAGGCATACGCCTTTTTCATCTGTAACAAGCCCATCTACATCCTGGTAATCAACAGGGCGCAAAAGCCCCTTTCCCCTGTCTTCCCGGGTTACTTTACGTATATTGGAAGTATGCGTCTGCACAGAGAACACAAGATCTTCTTCCTTTACATCCAGCACACTCATCATACGCCGGAAATTTTCACGGACAGCCTCTTTTTCATCTCCACGGGAAAAACTCAGGTTCATGGATTCCCATACTCCTGTACTTACACCTCCGACACGGGTAGAAAATCCATGTTTTACGGTTCCCAGTTCCTCAAAAAGCGGATATGTAAGATACAATACTCCCTGCTTTTCATTTTCCTTAAAAATAACGTCCTTATTTTTATACTGTAATTTCATCCTGCTTACCCCTTATGTTAAATATTCAAATGCATTCTGAATGTGAAAGATTTCTTCATCAAGAATCCCGATCACGTCGAATCTGCATGGCATTTCAAGGTTTCCCGAAGTCCAGAGATAATTCTGTGCACATTTCGAAATAACGGCCTGTTTGCGGCCATCAACAGCCTCCAGCGGATGTCCGCTCTTACATCCGTTTCTGTATTTCACCTCACAAAATACAATATAATCATTATCTTTTGCAATAATGTCAATTTCTCCAAATCTGCATCTGTAATTATACTCAAGTATCTGCAGCCCCTTTTGCCTCAGATACATCCCAGCCGTCTGCTCGTAACTGGTTCCAACTGTTCTTTTATTTTTTTCCCTGCTGTAAATCATACTTCTGCTTTTGTGCGTGATCTGACGTTACAGTGACTCCCACATACACTGTAAAAGACCGGCTTTATTCTGCCATATACATATGCGTACAATTATACGAAATTTTTAATAAAGCTCCGTCTGTGAATCGGCGTCGGCCCCATTTCCCGAAGCGCCCGGATATGTTCTTCTGAGCCATAGCCCTTATTGCCGGCAAACCCATACCCCGGAAGAACTTCATCGTACTGGACCATCAGACGGTCTCTTGTCACCTTGGCAACGACGCTTGCGGCGGCAATGGAAAGACTTTTTGCATCCCCTTTGATAATCGGTACCTGACGGATGTTAATGCCGGGAATTGTCACTGCGTCATTTAGGAGAAGGTCCGGCTCGACTTTCAGGTTCGAGACAGCCATCCGCATCGCCTCATATGTAGCCTGCAGAATGTTGATTTCATCAATTCTGGCCGGGCTCACCATCCCAATTCCAACAGAAACCGCCGTATCCATGATTTCATCATACAGAAGCTCACGGCGTTTCTCCGATAGTTTCTTGGAATCATTCAGGTACATAATCACGGTATCTTTCGGCAGAATGACCGCTCCTGCAGCTACAGGCCCTGCCAGCGGCCCTCTCCCAACTTCGTCAATGCCACAGATATATTTCGCATCCGCGTACTTTTTTTCATATAGAAGCATCTGTTCTACACGCCGAACTTCCGCCTCTTCTTTTTCCTGAATTTTTTTATACTTAGCAATCAGGCTGACAACGCCAGCTCTGGCATCTTCTGCATATTCTGCATACAATGTCTCTAACTGCTTCTTGTCAGCCTGCTCAAATTCTTCTCTGATCTCTTTTATACTTTTACTCATGCTGTACAACCCCAATCCTGTTCAGAGGCCAGATACGCACCCATGCCCTGCCCATCAGATCCCCGCGCTTCAGTATCCCGACACTTGGATCTCTGCTGTCTGAACTGTGGTTCCTGTTATCTCCAAGGACGAAATATTCATCTTCCCCAAGTGTAATCTCATGATCCGCAATTCCGGAAGACTCCATCACTTCCTTGCCGTAATGCTCATCCAGCTGTTCACCGTTGATATAGACATACCCGTCAATTACCTGGACTCTCTCTCCTGGAAGCCCAATGATTCTTTTGATATAATACGTTTTCTCTTCATACTTATAAGGAAAAACAATAATTTCATATCTTTTCGGATCTCGGAACCGATAAGAAATTTTATCCACAATCAGATTATCACCATCATGCAAAGTCGGCTCCATGGACTGTCCGCTGACCCTTGTCCGCTGTCCCACAAACGTAATAATTAAAGTTGTCAATATGACGATGATTAATATATAGACAACCCAGCCAAGCAGCTCCCTGAATATGCCTCTTGATTCTTCTTCATTTTCCATTTATGCTACCCCTTTATCCATATCACTTTCTGATTATTATACTTCCAAACAACACGTAATTCAAGCAAGAATATACGCCGTATGCCCCAAATGACATCCAGATATCTACGCGTACTGCTCCGGATACTCCACCGTGATTCTTCCAAGTCTTCCATTACGGAAATCATCGGTAAAAAGCATTGCCGCCTTCTCTGTATCCAGTTCATTTCCTCTCACAAGACAGTGCCTGCTCTCGGCAATTTTCTTCAAACAGGAAAATGTGTCATCATCCTCTTCAATCTGGTACTTTGTACCGATCACTCCCGGATACTCTCTCAACATAAACGCAATCAGTTCCAGCGCCAGTTCGTCTGTATTTAAGATCTCATCTTTGATCGATCCTACAAATGCAAGGTGAAGCCCAACCGTCTGATCCTCGAATTTCGGCCAGAGTATTCCCGGCGTATCGAGAAGCTCTACATTTTTATTCAGGCGTATCCACTGTTTTCCTTTTGTAACTCCCGGTTTGTTACCAGTCTTAGCACAGGCTTTTCCCGCAAGTGAATTAATAAATGTAGACTTTCCTACATTTGGAATACCTACCACCATAGCACGGACAGGACGATTCAGGATACCGCGCTTTCTGTCTCTTTCAATCTTTTCTTTACATGCCTCCTGGATGACATTCTGGATGGATTTGATTCCCCCGCCCTTTTTGGAATTCACCTTTACGACAGCGTATCCTTTTTCCTTAAAATACGCCTGCCATGCATCGTTCCATTTTTCTTCTGCAAGGTCTGATTTGTTCAGAAGTATCAGCCTCGCTTTATTCTTCCCAAGCTCATCTATGTCGGGATTCCTGCTGCTGATTGGAATTCTGGCATCTACCAGTTCTATGATCAGATCGATCAGTTTTATATTTTCCTGCATCATTCTTTTTGCTTTTGTCATATGACCAGGATACCATTGAAAATGCATATTATTTCTCCTTTATAAATCCAAAGTGTTCATGTGGGGAAACAATAAACCAAGCTTTCCCATAAATCTCTGAACGTTTTACTGTGCCGATATCAGCCATCCGGCTGTCTTCACTGTTCTTTCTGTTATCACCCAGCACAAAATACTCATCACCGGAAAGCTGGATTTCTTCTGCTGCAATTCCCGCTTCCTCAATCTCCGTCGTTGTATACTGTTCCTCTAATTCTTTTCCGTCAATATAAATCTTTCCATCCTGAATTAAAACCTTTTCTCCAGGCATTCCGATCAGGCGCTTGATATAAAAATGAGAATTTTCATTGCCGTTTGGTTTGAATACAACAATATCTCCTCTGTCCGGAGAACTTGCGTCATAGACAATCCGGTTGACGAGTACAATATCCCCGTTACGGAGTACAGGTTTCATGGAATCCCCGATTGTGCTGACTCTCTGCCCAAAGAACCATATACATACGAACGCAATCAGGCAGACAATCGCAATCTGGAAGATCCAGACGGCAATCGACCGCACAAGGGCAAAATTCAGTCTTCTTCTTGGTTTTGCAAATGACAGCTTACTCATCTTCATCCCGCCTTCATTTTGAATTTCTTATTGCATAAAGTTTTATATAAAAAACTTACTAAATTTCTGATTATCTTTTCATAAGTTGGTAAATGCCGATATAT
>URQQ01000052.1 GCA_900549995.1 uncultured Lachnospiraceae bacterium
GTGCCCACTCTGTCTCTGATATTTCCGATACTTTTTTATATTTTTTGATTCCCGCTTTCATAAGAAGCATTTCAATCAGCTTCAAAGGGAAAATACCGACCAGAAATTCTTCCGCTGTTTTGCCGGAATGTACTACTTTTCTGTCATACAGGAAGGTCTTAAAATCTTCTTCCTCCATCTGCGGGAAATAATCAATCTCTACTTCCGCCTGCTGTTTTGCATGAAGGGCTTTCGCGATATAACGGCTGATCTGAAAAACCGGGATTCCGGAAATTCCATAGTTGGTGATCTGCAGCTCTCCTGTGTCGGACGCTTCTGGTTTACCATCGATGACTGCGGTTACCATCGCATCTGTCCGGACACCGGAAGCTTTCTTGAAGCCTTCGGCCTTCAGAGCCGTTAAGGCGGGAACGACCGGTGATAACGTATGTCCGAAGGACTTGGCAAGCACATATCCACTTCCGTCAGAGCCAAGAACCGGTGCTGCTTTGCCTCCGCATGCAAGAATGAGCGCGTCACTTTCGAATTGTCCATGATCAGTTTTTACAGTAAACTTATGACCGCGGCATTTTGCCTGCAAGGCTTTCGTCCCGGTCATAAGTTCTACGTTCAGTTTCTGAAGCTCCATGAGCATGACACTTTGGACTGCGGATGCCTGATTGGAACGGGGGTATACATAACCGTCCCTGTCTCTGGAGAGGAGTCCCATAGAACCAAAGAACTTTAGTGTCTGCCGGACGCCGAATTCTTCCATCACGATTTCTGTGATGGAGGTATCATCCCCGCGGAAAAAATCCGGCCCCATAGAAAGATTTGTGAAATTACAGCGGCCATTTCCCGTGGACAATATTTTTTTGCCGGGTTTTTCTTTTTGTTCAATTAACCGTACCTTGCTTCCCATCCGCGCTGCAGTGATGGCGGCTGCCATGCCGGATGCGCCGCCTCCGATAATCGTTAATGTCGATTGCTTCATCTGTGAAGTCTCCTTTTTATTTTAAGATGGAAGTTTTACAATTCCCTGATTCACGAGACGTTCCAGTGACATCAGAATTCCAAGTTTGGCGTGAGGCCATGTGAGTCCTCCCTGAAAGTAAACTGCATACGGCGGCTTGATCGGGCCGTCTGCACTAAGTTCAATGGAGGAGCCCTGCACAAATGCACCTGCAGCCATAATTACTTCGCTGTCATACCCCGGCATTGCCCATGGTTCCGGAGTGACATAGCTGTCAACAGGTGCGGCGGCCTGGATTCCCTGGCAGAATGCGATGACACCTTCTTTACAGCCAAATTCTACCGCCTGAATAATATCGTGGCGTGGTTCTGTTCCATTTGGAATGACCGGATATCCCAGAGATTCATAGATGTTTGCTGCAAATACAGCGCCTTTCAGCGCACTTGCTGTGACCGTCGGTGCGAGAAAAAGCCCCTGGTAAAAAGACTGCATTACACCAAGCGATGCACCGACTTCCTTGCCAAGCCCCGGGGACGTCAGGCGGTATGCACAGTTTTCGATCAGATCTTTCCTTCCTGCAATGTAACCTCCGATCGGGGCAAGGCCGCCACCCGGGTTTTTAATCAGAGACCCGACCACCATATCTGCGCCGACATCACTTGGCTCCCTTCCTTCTACAAATTCACCGTAACAGTTATCAGTCATACAGATGACATCCGGTTTGATGCTTTTTACAAATGTGATCAATTCGCCGATCTGTTCCACAGAGAAACTTGGCCGTGTCTGGTATCCCTTGGAACGCTGAATTGTCACCAGTTTTGTGCGTTCATTTATAGCTTCTTTGATACGGGCGTAGTCAAAAGTACCGTCGGAAAGAAGATCTACCTGACGGTAAGTTACACCGTACTCGGCAAGTGACCCTTTGGACGGACGGATTCCAATGACTTCTTCCAGTGTATCATAAGGTTTTCCGACAGGGGAGAGGAGTTCATCTCCCGGGCGCAGGTTGGCACCAAGCGCAAGAGAAAGCGCGTGGGTTCCGCAGGTGATCTGCGGACGCACCAGTGCATCTTCTGTATGGAATACCGAAGCATAGACCTGTTCCAGTGTATCTCTTCCCTGGTCACTGTATCCATAACCGCTTGCATAGTTAAAGCAGCCTTCACTGACTTTATTTTCCTGCATTGCGTGAAGTACCTTCAGCTGATTGTACTCAGCCATTTGATCAATCTCCTGAAAACGTTCTTTCAGGGGTTTTAAAATATTCTCCCCATATGCATACACTTCCTCAGAGATGCCAAGTTCTTTATACATTTCTTTTGTATCTAACATGAAATTATATTCCTTTCTCTTAATACCCGCAGCATTTCCTGCAGGAGTTTCTCTTCATCATATCCATAGTCCTGCTTATTCAGCCAGATGACATCACGTTCCCTTTTAAACCATGTGATCTGCCTTTTGGCAAAATGCCTGGTATCCCTTTTTATAGTGTAGACGGCTTCCTCAAGTGTACATTCACCCTCAAGATATGCCAGTATTTCTTTGTACCCGAGCCCCTGCATAGACACAAGCTCTCTGGTATAGCCCATAGTTTTCAGTGCTTTCACTTCTTCTACAAGACCATAATCAAGCATCTGATCCACACGGCGGTCGATCCTTTCATACAGATGGCTGCGCTCATCGTTCAGCACAAAATAAGCAGACTGGTAAGGAGAAGTTCTCTTTTGCTGGGTCTCGTTATGGACGGAGATCCTTTCTCCTGTCTGGTGGTAATATTCAAGTGCACGGACAACGCGCTTTACATTATTGGGATGAATGGTATCTGCTGATTTCGGGTCTGCCTTTTTAAGAAGTCCGTGCACATACTCCGGACCTTTTACCAGGGCAGCCTGCATCATTTCCTCACGGTATTCTTTATTCTCATCCCCTTTGGAAAAATCAATGTCATACAGAAGTGCCTGGATATAGAAACCAGTCCCTCCCGCAACAATCGGAATGTGTCCGGCTAAATAAATCTCTTCGGCCGCTTTTTTGGCAAGCTCCTGGAATTTTGCCACATGAAACTCTTCTTCAGGAGAAAGAACATCAATTAAGTGGTGTTTTATCCCCTGCATTTCACTGGCTGTGATTTTGGCAGAACCAATATCCATATGACGGTAGACCTGCATAGAATCAGCGGAGATAATTTCTCCGCCGATTTCTTTTGCAAGTCCAATCGATGCTTTTGTCTTTCCGACTGCAGTCGGCCCGGTTAATATCACTAAAGGTCTTTTCATTATTTCCTACCTGCTTTCTGCCTCTATACAATCCTTTTAAATTTCTTTTCCATTTCCCGCTTTGACATGGCGATCACTGTAGGTCTTCCGTGCGGACAGTGATAAGGATTCTCAAGTTTTAACAGCTCTCCGATCAGGGTTTCAATTTCCTGAGCCGAAAGTTTTGAATTTCCTTTCACCGCAGCTTTGCAGGACATGGATGCAATCTTTTCATCAATCAGTTCCGGTGTCATGTTTGTATGGAGCTCATCGGTCATCGTATCCAGCATTTCCAGAAACAGTTCCTTCTTCGCAATACCGAACAAATTATCAGGAACTGCCCTGATGGCGTACTCATCTCCGCCGAATGCCTCGATTTCAAATCCGATCCTTGTAAACTGTTCCATATACATTTCAAGGACCTGTATTTCCTGCATGGAAAGGCTTAAAATCACAGGGGGACTTAAATATTGTGAAGTAAATTCCCTTGTTTTCATCCCTTTCAGTGTTTTTTCATATAAAACCCTCTCATGTGCGGCATGCTGGTCTATAATATACAGATTTTCCCGAAACTCTACAAGCCAGTATGTCTCAAACACCTGTCCGATGATCCGGTAATCATTTTCCTCCTCTTTTTTTAGAAGCTGGTCATCGAATAACGTAAGCTGCTCCGGCTTTTCTGGTTTTTCCGGTAAGGTCGGTTTCCTGAGAAAAGGTTCACTGACTGCCTCTTTAGTCTCCGGTGTTTCCTTCCCGTAGCTGATTTCTTCCCGTACCTGATTTACTTCTGCCAGAGATTTGCCGCCGCGGTCTGGAACGCCTTCTGACGTTACCGTTTCTGGTTCCTTTTGTTCCTGCTGATGGTAAGAATTCACACGCTCACGCATTTTAGCCATAAAATAATCCAAATCCTTATTTTCAGGCGCAGAGACAGCTTTTTCTTCCGGCTGTACTATCTGTCTGGACGTCGCTTCCCTTTGTGGAGGATTGGATGGCCTGTCGGACTTTGGCATTAAAGGTGATGGCGCCGGCTGTGGATTCGCAGCTTTTCTGACTGGTATCACCGGGTCAGGAAGCGTGGCTTCCGGGATCAGTTCTGTCGCATGCAGCCCACGGTCCACTGCCTCATAGACGAAGTTGTAGATCTCCTGCTGGTTGGAAAACCTTAATTCCATTTTCGTCGGGTGGACGTTGACATCAATTTTTTCTCCGTCGATTGTAAAATGCAGAACTACAAACGGATACTTATGCTGCATGGAAAAATCTTTGTACGCATCTTCAATCGCCTTGGATATTACACTGCTTTTTACATATCTTCCATTGACAAAATAGTTCTCAAAATTACGGTTCCCGCGGGAAATGATAGGCTTTCCGAGATATCCGCTCACCTGGATTCCTGGTTTTTCAAAATTGGCTTCCAGTAAATTATTGGCAATTTCCCTGCCGTAAATACTATAGACTGCATCTTTTAACCGGCCATTTCCGGAAGTCCGGAGTTTTGTCTGCCCATTATTTATAAACTGAAAGGATATTTCCGGATGTGACAGGGCAAGGCGCGTCAGAAGTTCACTGATATGGCTTGCCTCTGTCATAGGCGTTTTCAGGAACTTTCTTCTGGCCGGTGTGTTATAAAAAAGCTGATGTACGAGAAAGGTCGTTCCATCCGGCGCACCGGTTTCTTCCATCTCTTTTTCCCTTCCACCGTCAATCCTGTACCGGATACCATAATCATAACCGGAGGTCTTGGTGATCAGTTCCATCTGGGCGACAGCTGAGATACTGGATAATGCTTCTCCGCGGAATCCCAGAGATGAGATACCTGTCAAATCCTCTACACTGCGGATTTTACTTGTTGAGTGGCGGAGAAATGCATTCTTTACATCCTCTTTTTCAATGCCGCATCCATTATCGGTAATGCGGATGAAAGAGATTCCTCCGTCTTTAATCTCTGTGGTAATTGCGGTGGAATGCGCGTCGATGGCATTTTCCACCAGCTCTTTTACAACGGATGCCGGGCGTTCGATGACTTCCCCGGCGGCAATTTTATCTATGGTAATCTGATCTAATACCTGAATATGTGGCATTCTTTAAGTTCCTTTCTACCAGCGGTTTTTCAGCTTGTTCTGCAGTCTGTAGACTGTGTTGAGCGCGTCAATCGGTGTGAGGTTTGTAACATCGATATTTTTCAGTTCTTCAAGAACATCATCGTCTTTCACAGTATCAAACAGTGAAAACTGGGCAAGATCAACTTCGTCGTATTTCTTATGCCGTGTCTTAGGCTCCGGGCTCTGTACCGAAATCTCCCGTACCCGGGTTGTAATGTCGGCGTCACTCAGCTCCTCTACAATCTCCTTCGCCCGTGAGATGACAATCTCCGGCACTCCGGCAAGCTTCGCCACCTGGATTCCATAACTTTTATCCGCGCCGCCTTTTACAATTTTCCTTAAAAATACAATATCGTCTCCCTTTTCTTTTACCGCGATGCAGTAATTGTTCACGCTGTCAATCTTCCCTTCCAATTCGGTCAGTTCATGATAGTGAGTCGCAAACAATGTTTTCGCACCAAGAAGTTTCTGGTTGCTGATGTACTCTACAACCGCCCAGGCAATGGAAAGACCGTCAAATGTACTTGTCCCTCTCCCGATCTCATCCAGAATAAGCAGACTTTTGGAAGTGGCGTTTCTTAAAATGTTGGCAACCTCTGTCATCTCTACCATAAAAGTACTCTGTCCGCTTGCCAGATCATCAGATGCCCCGACCCTGGTAAAGATACGGTCGACAAGACCGATGTTTGCAGACTGTGCCGGTACAAAGGAACCGATCTGAGCCATCAGTACAATCAGGGCGGACTGGCGCATATAAGTAGATTTTCCTGCCATATTCGGTCCTGTGATGATCGAAATCCGCTTTTTCTTATCATCCAGATATGTATCATTTGCAATAAACATGTCATTTGGAATCATCTTTTCGACCACCGGATGGCGTCCATCCTTGATGTCAATGATTCCTTTCTCATTGATCTTTGGGCGGACAAAATGATTTCTCTCTGCCACGACTGCGAGAGATGCATATACATCCGTCTGCGCAATTGCCTTTGCAGTTTTCTGGATTCTCAGGACATTTTCTGCAATTTTATCCCGCACTTCGCAGTACAGCTCGTATTCCAGCGCATACAGCTTATCTTCGGCACCAAGTATGGTGTCTTCCAGTTCTTTCAGGCGGGGAGTAATATACCGCTCTGCGTTTGCAAGAGTCTGTTTTCTCGTATAGTAATCAGGAACCATCTTTTTAAAAGAATTGGTTACTTCCAGGTAATAGCCGAACACTTTATTGTATTTGATCCGCAGGTTTTTAATCCCTGTCTTCTCTCGCTCTTCGGCCTCAAGCTCTGCAAGCCACGTCTTTCCCTGAGACTTCGCATTCCGGAGCCTGTCCACATCCTCATGAAAGCCATCTTTGATGATTCCGCCTTCTTTCATTGCAATCGGAGGTTCTTCGGTAATCGCGTTCTTTACGAGTTCACACAGATCTTCCAGCGGGTCGAGGTCATTGCAGATCTCCTTTAAAAGCGGCGACTGCATTTCTGTCATAATATAGCGAAGCGACGGCAGCATGGAGAGTGAACTCTGGAAGGCGATAAGATCTCTCGGATTCGCGGACTGGTACGTGATTTTGCTTACAAGCCTTTCAAGGTCATAGACAGGGTTGAGGTATTCCCGGATTTCTTCCCTGGAAATCGCATTTTTCGTCAATTCTTCCACGGCATCAAGGCGTCTGGTAATCTCCTCTTTGTGAATCAGCGGCTGCTCCACATACTTTCTTAAAGTTCTGGCACCCATCGCAGTTTTGGTTTTATCCAGCACCCATAAAAGCGAGCCTCTCTTCTGCTTCTCCCGCAGTGTTTCACAAAGCTCCAGGTTCCTTCTCGTGGAACTGTCAATGACCATATATTTGCCGATCGTATAATTGGTGAGATGCATCATATGGGACAATGATGTCTTCTGTGTCTCATAGAGATACTCAAGAAGTGCCCCGGATGCGATGATGCCGCAGTCATAATCGGCAAGTCCAAGCCCTTCCAGCGAAGATACTTTAAAATGCTCTTTTAACGTCTTTTTACAGATTTCATCATCAAAATACCACGCATCCAGAGAATAAATCGTGATGCCAAGCCGGTCTTTCAATTCATCCATATCCATGCCGCTCATATAAAAAGCCTCATTGCAGATGATTTCAGACGGTGAAAATTTGTAGATTTCATCTCTCAATTTCTGACAGCTGTCGAGCTCTGTCACCATATAATCACCAGTGGTAACATCAGCCAGTGAAAGTCCATAGCGGTCCGCAATATATACGATGCTCATGATATAATTATTTTTCGTTTCATCCAGCGCCTGGGTATCCAGGTTGGTTCCAGGTGTCACGATTCTGACAACTTCCCGCTTTACAATACCTTTTGCGGTTTTCGGATCTTCCACCTGTTCACAGATGGCCACTTTGTAACCTTTTGAGACTAGTTTGTTCAGATACCCTTCCACAGCGTGATATGGGATCCCGCACATCGGCGCGCGTTCTTCCTGACCGCAGTTTTTACCGGTCAGCGTGATTTCCAGTTCCTTCGACGCAGTCAGTGCGTCATCGAAAAACATCTCATAGAAGTCACCTAATCTATAAAAAAGAATACAGTCTTTATACTCTTCTTTTGTTTCCATATATTGTTTCATCATTGGTGTAAGTTCTGCCACGTTCTTTCCCCTTTTCAGTACATTTTACATTTCATTATAACACATTATTTTTCCAGCGAAAAATAAAATTTTGGTTTTTGTTCCCCATAAAACCAGTAAAGTATATATCCTCCCAGGAGTATGCCGACGGCACAAAGCCCGGAAAAAATCACAGTAAACGGCAGGCAGATCTGTCCGAATACCTGAAACGGCTGATCATGATAATCCCATACATTCCAGTGCAGCCATTTATTGACAATCATACCAGTAATAAACTCGCATGCGGTTACAAATATAACACATCTTAATAATTGAAGCCAGAACAGATCACTGTAATGCAGATTTTTTCCCTGCATCGTGCAGAAAACCATACAGATGCCGCCAAGCACAAACATGCTCCAGTGGGAGAACCCACGGAATATCAGCTCAAACGAATAATAGATACATCCGCCGAGCGCCCATATAAATAAATATTCACTTAATTTTTTCATTGAAAAAACGTCCTCTCCATGTAAGTCTCTACTACATAGTTTGGACGTCTCTCTTCGATTTATGGGTGGGAGTTATTTCTTTATGAGACCATCTCTCCCAGATAATAGAATCCTTTACATGTATGAAGACGGACATCAACGATCTTGCCAATCAACGATGCATCTCCTTTAAAATGTACCAGGAGATTATTCCCAAGACGTCCTGTCACAAGACTGTCATCATGGTCATTGACGGATTCCACAAGTACCGGCATTGTCTTCCCTTCATGGATACTGCAGCTTTCAGCGGAAATCGCCTGCACTTCTTTCAGAAGGCGGTCAAATCTGTCTTTGACTACATCTTCCGGAATCTGATTCTCCATTGCAGCTGCCGGTGTTCCGGTACGTTTGCTGTAGATAAATGTAAATGCACTGTCATACCGTACTTTGCGTACGACATCCATTGTCTCAAGAAAATCTTCTTCAGTCTCACCAGGAAAACCGACAATGATATCTGTTGTCAGCGAAATATCCGGGATTGCCGTTTTAATCCGTGCGGCAAGATCAAGATACTGTTCTTTAGTATAACGGCGGTTCATCTTCTCCAGAATTCTTGTACTTCCTGACTGAATCGGGAGATGAAGATGCCGGCATATTTTACTGGAATTTTTCATCACTTCGATCAGTTCATTTGAAAGATCCTTCGGATGTGAAGTCATAAAACGGATCCGCTCAATGCCTTCGATTTTTTCTATTTCTTTTAGAAGCTGTGCAAATGTCATCGGATCTTCCAATGTTTTTCCATAAGAATTGACATTTTGCCCAAGCAGCATAATCTCAACAACCCCGTCAGCCGCAAGAGATTCGATTTCGCGGATGATATCTCTTGGATCACGGCTTCTCTCACGTCCCCTGACATATGGGACGATACAGTAACTGCAGAAATTGTTGCAGCCAAACATAATATTGACTCCGGATTTAAACGGGAACTTGCGTTCACTTGGCAGATCTTCCACAATTTTATCCGTATCCTTCCATATATCAACGGTCATACTGCCCGAGTCCAGACAGTTGAAAAGGAGTTCCGCGAATTTATAAAGGTTATGTGTGCCAAAAATCAGATCTACAAACCGGTAGCTTTTTTTAATTTTGTCGATCACAGACTGTTCCTGCATCATACAGCCGCAAAGTCCGATCAGCATATGAGGATTCTGTTTTTTCTGCTGTTTCAGCTGTCCGAGTCTTCCATAGACACGCTGGTTCGCGTTGTCTCTGACAGTACAGGTATTATAGATGACAAAATCCGCTGCTTCTTCCTTTTCTGTCTCCTGGTATCCCACCTGTTCCAGGACACCACATAATTTTTCCGAGTCGCGCGCATTCATCTGGCAGCCGAAGGTGATGACACTAAATGTCAGCGGCCGTCCAAGTTTTTGTGCCTGCTCTTCTATTTTCTTTCTTACTTTTGCCATATAATAATACTGTCTCTCCGGCTCCGTATCAGGAGCAGAACCGGCAAGATTTATATTTTCAAGGTCTAATGCCTTCATCTGTGTTCCTCCATTATGTATCTATTAAAAAATCATCTGCATTACACAAATTGATTCCTTAAATCATCGTATTCGTAATCGATATTTTTAAGCGTCTGTATCAGAGTATTTTTATCTACTTCCATATCATCGCATAATTCATCCAGTGATCTGTAGTAATCTCTCAGTTTTGTATTCACAACGCTTAGAAGAATCACGGGATCTTTGGGTAATCCGGTAAGCATATTCTTATCCTCCATCCAAGCCTGGTATTTTACAGCCATCTGTCTGTATAAAGTTCTTCCTCGACAGAGCCGCTCTCTGTAATAATTACTTCTGGTTTTATGTCATAGGAATCGGCAGGAATATGATCTGTAATCTGAAGATCGAATGCAAGTGCAAGCCTTGCATACTGCGGATGACGCTCCAGATATTTATCATAGAATCCACCGCCGTACCCGATTCGATGGCATTCTCTGTCAAATGCGGCACCGGGCATAATAACCAAGGCTTCGGAAGCATCTGCGATTCTTCCCGTCACAGGTTCCATAATTTTACAGTAACCTTCTGCGAGATCCGAAGGCGATGAGATATAGTAAAATTCCATTTCTTTTCCAGTTACTTTGGGTGCAGCCACTTTTTTTCCAAGCTGCCATGCCGCATGAAGAATCCCAAGGGTATCCACCTCATGCCGGAAATTGATATAGCAGTAGATTTCCTCTGACGCAAGAAACAACGGGTGTTTCACCACCCGCTGATATATCTGCCTGCTTTTACTGTTCCACTCTTCCTGTGTCAGCTGTTCACGGATTCCCAGAATCCGATTTCTAATGTCCTTTTTTGTTTCCATATTTTTCTCCCAAATCTGTAATTGTGCCATCTGGTTCTTTAATACTGATATTGTTAAGCTGGCTTCTCAAATTACGTCTGAAAGAATCAACATATTCCTGTCTTAAAACTTTCTGCTCTTCTTTTTCTTTATCTGTAAGTCCTTCCGCTTTGGATTTGCGGTACAATTCATTAATTCTCTGTATTTTTTCAGGTTTCATCTGTATGTGCCTCCAATCAAATCTCTATCTATATTACACTAAAATTTAAATGAAGTCTACTCTCAATTATCAACTGGAATAGCTTTCTAAAAATCCATAAAGAGATTTTGTTCCTTCAATTGTCTTGCCCTCTTTTATCTCCGCCCGGATTTCTTCAGGGAGAGAATCCATTGCAATGTTCGTATACTCAAAGATTGATGTACGGTCTGACAGGTAAACTGCGACATACCCATTGAGTTCTGTCAGATAATAGACCTCTTCTTTCGTTGCCTGTCCCTCGGTGCGGACCACTTCTTTTTTCGGTTCGTTTTTTGCTTCCTGTTTCTGCTCTTCTACCTGTTTTGCTTTTGTCTGGTTAAAACTTAACTGATACGCAAACGTCAGACCGCAGACAGCCAGAAATGCAGCAGCCAAAAAGCCAATACTATATTTTCTGTTCATCAGGACCACTCCTTTTTCTATACAGTATTGGCTTTCACTATGAATTTATACAAGTTCTGGAAGAATTTTTTCTATCAGTAATCCTTCTTTTTCTTCATAATCGTATTTCATGCTTTCTCTGATGCATTCTGCGACGAAGTCATGTGCTCTTTGTACACAGACTTCAAGAGAATATCCTCTCAGATAATTACCGGTAAATACCGCATCGAACAGATCCCCGCTTCCATGGTATTCCCTGCCGGCATTTGGAAGTTTCAATATCTGCATGGCACCTTCTTCATATACCGCAACTGCTTTTTCATTCTGCATGGCAGGTACACTTGTGATGATGACAGATGTGCCCTGATTCTGGTCGAGCGCACCGGCGATTTGCAAAAGACACGAAGGCGGACAGTCCTCATCGTAGGGGATACCGGTAAGCAGGCAGGCTTCTGTCAGATTTGGCAGCAGTATGTCCGCGGACGGAACTAGTTTTTTTACCGCTTCCAGATAGGGCCATCCAAAGTTACTGTAGAATTTCCCGTGGTCCCCCATAATCGGATCCATGATAACGAGTGTCTCTGGGAATCTGGACAGAAAGTATTCAATGGCATCTGCCATTTCTTCTGTGCCGATATAACCGATAAAGATCACATCAAAATGCATTCCGTTGTTTACATAGTGGTCAGCGCAGCTGCGGATATAATCTGCCGGAACCGGCAGAACGGCAGGAAGGCCGTATCCGCCGGTGTGGGTGGACAGAAGTACTGTAGGCACCGGGCATGCCTCAATTTCCATTGCCCCGAGAACGGGGATCATATTGGTCAATGCCGCTTTTCCCACTCCGCACAGATCGTGCAGAAGCAATGCCTTTTTTATGGGTTTCATCTAATCATTCTCCTCTTTTATAAGACGCAGTTTCCTTAACAGGGAAAGAATCGAAGTTCCCTTTGGAAGCGTCAGTATCTCGTCGACGGAGAGACCGCCAAGTTTTAACAGACTGATGCCGTACGCCGCAACTGCCCCGATAATTGCGATTACTGCCGCGATTCTAACACCGGCAAGCAGATCAATCAACAGGTAGATCATCAGCGCAATGATGCCCATAATGACAGCTGACAAAGCAGGGATTAAAAATGTTTTTTTCACTTCCTGAGAATAGCCGACCGCATGTTTAACAGCCCGGGCATTCAGGATACACATGGACAGTGAGAAAATGATATTGCCGGTGATCACTGCATAGATGCCCCACTTGCATACAACCAGCATCACAAAAAGTGAAAGCAGATGAATGACAAGTGAAACTGCCGCGTTTTTTACCGGTACAGTCATTTTATTGAGTCCCTGAAGGATTGCATTTGTAATCGTTGAAAGACAATAAAATACAACCGTAATCGCTCCAAGCTGCAGCATTCTGGACGTGATTTCAATATTTCCGCTTGGATAAAGCAGTGAAATAATCGGTTTGGCAAGAACGATAAATCCCACACAGCTTGGAATCGCTATGAGCATGTCAAAGCGGATCGCCATGTTGATTTTTGCATGTATCTGTGCCTTTTTGCCGGAAGCTACCGCGGCGGTAAGACTTGGAATAATCGATGCCCCAAGGGCGTTTGCCATTGCCAGAGGGATATTGACAAGGGTGTTATATTTTCCGAACATTCCCCACAGGGAAATATATTCTTTCTTTGTATGTCCCTGGATCGCCATGATCTTACTGAACATCATGGAATCAAGAGATTCGCTGATATTGTAAATCGCAGTACTTAAGATGACAGGCGCAATTGTCATAAGAAGAATCATAAAGATCTGAGAATAGGATTCTTTATGTCTTGTCTTGTCCCGGCGTACCTGTCTTTTTAATACCTTTTTATACGCAGCGAATATAAAGAACAAAAACAGAAGGGCGAAAAAAGCCCCTGTCAGTGTACCGAGTGTTCCTCCTGCTGCTCCATAAGCCGGAGCGATCAGATCGTTATTCTTTGCCTTGGCAACCTCTTTTCCCATCTGAATCAAATAGCTTGCAGCCACGATGCTGACAATGGCGTTGACAATCTGCTCCAGCACCTGGGATACAGCCGTTGGGATCATCGTCCCAAGCCCCTGGAAATATCCGCGCATGACACCCATGACCGCAACAATCAACAGACAGGGAGCAAGTACCTTCAGTGCATAAGCACTCAGGTCAGCTACAAACAATTCACTTGCGATAAAGTCTGCACCAAAATAAATGATGAGTGCGACCGCTGTTCCCACAAGCACTGCAAAAATGAGTGCACCTTTTAAAATGCGGTAGGCATTCCGCTGCTCTCCCTTTGCCACTCTTGCAGAGACAAGCTTTGAAACTGCAAGCGGAAGGCTGTAAGATGTCAGAAGCAATGCCAGATTGTAGATCTGAAAGGCATAGTTATAGTATCCTTGTCCATCATCTCCGAGGATGTTGGCAAGGGGAATTCTGTACACCATTCCGATCAGTCTTGTGATCATCCCGGCGGCAGCCAGGAGTGCACCCTGCATCAGAAATGCACTGTTTTTCTTTTCTTTTGTGCCCATATATTACCTCACCTCATTTATCGCCAGATTTTCAGCTGGTCGAGTATTTCGCGCTGTTTTTCTTCCATAACGGCACGCTCATCATCATCTATGTGGTCATAGCCAAACAAATGAAGCATACTATGGGCAATCAGAAACGCATATTCCCGCTTGACAGAATGTCCGAATTCTTCTGCCTGTTCCAGTACCTTGTCTTTCGAAATTACAATATCTCCGAGAAGCAGCTCCCCTGATTCCGGATCAAAACAGTCCTGCTGATCCTCCAGTGATGCAAAATCTCCAGGTGATTTATATTCTGCCATCGGAAATGAGAGAACATCCGTCGGACGGTCAATTTTCCGAAATTCCCTGTTCATCTCCTGAATCATTTCATTTTGTGTCAAAAGTAAATTGACTTCTGCCTCATAGGGACATTTCGCATAATCAAGAGCCGCATGAATTACCTTTTCGGCAAGATCTTTGCTGTCCAGGGGAAGATTTACATTCCCTTCTTCTTCATAATATAACGTCATTATTTTTTCCTCCGGTCTTTTCTGCCGGCAGGGGCAGATGCCCTGCTTTCGTATTCTTCGTATGCCTTTACAATCTTTTGTACAAGCGGATGTCTCACGACGTCCTTGCTGCTGAGTGTGCAGAGACTGATGTCGTCAATGTTTTTCAACACTTTTTTTGCCACGTCAAGCCCGGACACTGCACCGACAGGAAGATCCTTTTGTGTGGCGTCCCCTGTGACAACAACTTTGGATCCAAACCCGATCCTGGTCAGGAACATCTTCATCTGTGCAGGTGTCGTATTCTGTGCCTCATCAAGTATGATGAATGCATTGTCAAGCGTACGGCCTCTCATATACGCAAGCGGAGCCACTTCGATCAGCCCTTTTTCGGAATTTTTCAGGAAGCTTTCAGCTCCCATGATCTGATAAAGAGCATCATAAAGAGGCCGCAGGTATGGATCGATTTTACTTTGCAGGTCACCTGGAAGAAAACCTAACTTCTCTCCCGCTTCTATCGCCGGACGTGTCAGTATGATTCTTCCGACTTCATTATTTTTAAATGCGGTAATTGCCATCGCCATCGCAAGATACGTCTTGCCGGTTCCGGCAGGACCAATGCCAAAGACAATCATCTTTTGGCGGATTGCATCTACATACTTTTTCTGTCCAAGTGTCTTTGGCTTGATTGGTTTGCCCTGAAGTGTATGACAGATGACGTCTTTATCGATTTCAAGGAGGCTTCCCTCACTGTCATCAAAAGAAAGGGACATCGCATAGTCTACATTCTGCTCTGTAATTTCACTGCCCCTCTCAGATAATACAGCTAATTCTTCCAGCACATTTTTTGCCTTTTCAACCATATTGGCATCCCCGATGATTTTCACACTGCCATCTCTTGCCAGCAGTGTAATGTGAAATGTGCGTTCTATTTTTTTGGCAAAAGCATCAAACTGACCAAAGATGTTCTGCTGATGTTCTGCAGGTATTTCCAAGACTGTTTCAAGAATCCCCATTTATTCTTCCCTTTCTGTATCCTCTTTTGGCGCAATCTCTGTGATTTCGGTTGGGGTATCTTTGCCGACCGGTTCGATGAGTCTCAAAGAACCCTTTGCAAAAGCTGATTTTTGCCCTGTGTATATTTTAACATCATTCTCCAGAATTTGAACCCCCTTTTTCTCTAAATCTTTACAAAATCGCTGAAAGTCATCCGTAAGCTGTTGCTGGAGCTCTTTTTTGGTATAAGATTTTTCTTTTGGTATGTAATGACGTATCCTTGTAACTCCTACAGTCACCGGGAGATAAAAGGATTCTCCGATACGTAGCTGTGTCTCTTTTGTAGAACGCTCAGAATGCTTGTAATTATTTTTCAGGCTGCCGAGAGAAAACGTATATTTTCCAAGTTTCAGATAATAGAGACACTTTTCTGTGCCTGAATATTCTTTCAAATTATAAGTAAGAGGCATTTCATCTTCATACTCCAGGGTTGTCTGGGCAAAAATATCGGCATCCGATGCCTGGTACTGGTAATTTATAACCTCACCGGCATCATTTTTAACTTCTACCCTTCCCGATACGAGCAGATCTCCCTTCTTCACTTCGCTCCCACTCTCTACCTGAGGAACGCCGTTTCTTGTGATAATGCTTGTGATCACACCATCTTTGTCAGCGATAATATCACAGGGCTCTTCGGATTCTTTCTCCTCTTCCCCGCTAAATGTATCTTCATTCTCCTTCACCTGTATGATCAGACGGGTTCCCTGGATGGAGGCGGATACCCAGATAATATCATTATACTGTTTCCGTATGTCTTTTACGATACGGTCACAGTCCACTTCCGATTTTTTCATCCCGTGTTCTACATTCTGAGTTTCCAGAAACTCCAGGATATTCTCATCTGTCCGTGTATAATTTCCTTCTATATGGATATTCCAGATGAAAAGAGACATAAAATAAATCAGACCGATACTTAAAAAAGCCCCGGCAAAAAACATTTTACGCCTGCGGTATTTGTGTAAAAAAAAAGGAAAACCATATCTGTCTGTGATGATTACTTTCGTTTTGGTTTTCCTTACAATTGGTTTCAGTTTCCGAAATCCCTTTACTGAAATATACATTTCATAAGAATGACTGCTGGGGGTAAGATCCCAGAGGTAAATCTGATGATGGCTGCATAGATTCAGAAAGCGTTCCGGAGAATAGCCTGTGATCCGTATCCGGAGGTAGCCTTTCAGATAACGAATAATTGAGATCAGCACCTACACGTCCTCCTTTAGCTGTATTCCACTGCTGTAATGTGTCCTGTGACCTTCATTTCATCATTCGTATAATATTCTATCTGAAGTTCTTTGCCTGTTACCTTGATCTGCCCTATTTTGGTCTTAACACGGACAAGCACATCTGTGTACTCTATGATACCTCTGTAATTCTCAATACATACGTCAATCTGGCCGGTCATTGTCACAATCGGCACGCCCAAGATCACATCTTTGGGCATGTTTGTGACACCAGCCACTCTGCTTTTCAGTGTCTGGGATTCTTTTCTATTCTCATGATTCATCACAAAATGCCACACATATACTTTTATAGTAGTATATGTGCGGCACCTGATTTTATGCCGGGAAGTTACGGCCTGCCCGATGAATGCGCCGACCGTTCAAGAACCATCTGTCCGGATAAGATTTCATTGATCAGCCGGGAAGCCTCACTCATCGTAAGGAGATCCATGTCCGGTGACAAATCCAGCTCATGCTGGGCGATCAGTCTTAGCAGAAATGCCTTCTGTTTCGCGGTCGCCGGATTGTTCTTCGGCGGCTTATAAGCGAGGGGGACAGGAGTAAAAATCTTGGGTTCTTTTTCTTCATAATAATGAGCCATCATCTGGTAGAGTTTTGCAGTAGCAAGCGCATCATGATATGCTCTGTGTGCTGCTTTGTTCTCAATCTGGTAATAACTGCAGAGACGTCCAAGACTTTTGGAATCCAGATCCTTATGTATCTTCCTCGCAATTTTCAATGTGTCAATCCCCTGATGTTCAAAAGAACATCCCAGGCACCCGGCGAATTTTTTCGTGAATTTATAATCGAACATGATATTGTGTCCGATCAGGACATCTTCTCCGCAAAATTTTGTGAATTCCGGTATGACTTCGGATACTTTTCTTGAACCGGCTACCATATCATTTGTGATACCGGTGATTTTTACAATCGCAGAGGAAATGGGTTCCTCTGGTTTGATAAATTCCATGAACCTGTCTTCGATTTTTCCATCGCGCACTTTCAGGGCGCCGATTTCTATGATCTCATTTTGTTCAGGATTCAGACCTGTTGTCTCCAGGTCAAAAGCTACATATGATCTCAGCATAAATTTCACCTCTTGGCAGTTAACTCGTATATGTTTCCAAAAGCTCCTGATCATGGAACAGTGCCTTTACTGCATCCAGATACTCGGCGGCTTTCTGGGCTTTGCGGATTCGTTTTGCGTATTTTGCAGAATTGGCAAACATCTTTATCTCATAACCCCACAGTTCTTTCATCTTAAAAAGAACTGATTTATCATCATGGTACAATTCCTGATAATCATAATAGATCCGGTTATGAAATTCCTGAAGCATCTGTTTGTCTGCTTTCCCGCATCCATGAATCTCTCCGGCCAATCCGGGATTGATAAGGATTCCCCTGCCGATCATGACTGTTTCCGTCTCAGGTATCTCACGGCAGAGTTCCTGATAGTCAGCAAGTGTAAAAATGTCACCATTATAACAGACAGGATTTAGGCTTTTGGGGGCATTATCCTTGTACACCTGCAGGTGTGGTTTGTTTTTATAATAATCCGTCTGGACTCTTGGATGTATGATCAGCTCCTCCAGCGGATATTGATTAAAAATTGTCATCAGGTGGCTGAATTCCTCAGGATCCAATTTCCCAAGCCTTGTTTTTATTGATATTTTTACCGTACTTTTTGAAAAGATTTCATATAAAAAACGGTCCAGTTCTTCCGGGAATGCAAGGAAACCGGAACCTTTGTTTTTGGATACAACCGTTTTTGACGGACATCCAAGATTCAGGTTTACTTCTCTGTAGCCAAACTGCTGCATTTTGCCTGCTGTATGCAGAAAATCTTCCGCCTTGTTTGTCAGAATCTGAGGAATCACATTCATTCCGGCGTTATGTTCGGGTAAAAGTTCATTGATTTCTTTCTGCGCAAATCCTTTCTTCTGGTGCGGAACAAAAAAAGGAGTAAAATATTTGTCCATAGGATAAAAGTAAGTATGGTAAGCATTTCTGTAAATATATGTAGTGATCCCTTCGAGAGGGGCAAGATAACATTTCATAGTGTCATTCCTTTATCAGAGGTATATTTTATCTGTCTATTATATACCAGAATATTTTTGTCATCAATGTACAATTGTGAAAATAATATTTTTCTTGGAAATATGGAAAAAGTATGATATCATCAGGGTGTAGTGCAGAATGTATAAATTTGCCAAGAACCCACGCTTGATTTTATTCATTCTGACGAATTGTTAAAATGCCGTCCGCTACTCGCAAAAGTGAGGACCGGGGTAACAACTACCGTCCGCTAGTCGATAAGATGACCGGGGTAAGAAAATTTTTGGAGGTATTTGTTATGGCTATGAAGTATGTTCCAGAACCATTCCGTATCAAGATGGTGGAGACAATCAAAATGACAACCCGTGAGGAGCGGGAAGAAAAAATCAGGGAAGCAAAGTACAATCTTTTCAACCTGAAAGGCGAAGATGTTTATATCGACCTTCTAACTGACTCAGGCACGAATGCAATGAGCCAGGAACAATGGGCCGGTGTTATGCGTGGGGATGAAGCTTATGCCGGGGCTAAAAGTTATTATAAGCTTTTAGAAGCCGGACGTGATATTTTCGGATATGAGTATATCCAGCCAGTTCATCAGGGGCGTGCCGCTGAGAAAGTTCTGTTTCCGGCATTTTTGCACAAAGGACAGTATGCAATTTCAAACATGTTTTTTGACACTACCCGTGCGCATGTGGAACTTGCCGGTGCAAGAGCCGTCGACTGTGTTGTGGAGGAGGCAAAAGATCCTTCACGCCGCTGTAAATTCAAGGGCAACATGGATGTGAAGAAGCTCAGAGAGCTGATTCTTGAATTTGGTCCCGAAAATGTCGGGCTTGTTGTGATGACGATTACGAATAATTCTGCGGGCGGA
This sequence comes from uncultured Lachnospiraceae bacterium, assembly GCA_900549995.1. GTDB lineage: Bacteria > Bacillota > Clostridia > Lachnospirales > Lachnospiraceae > UMGS1251. Next base: position 19,646 of record URQQ01000052.1, read on the forward strand.
CAGCCTGTATCACTTCAGAATATGAAAGAGGTTTCTGAAATCTGCCGGGAATATGGCATACCGCTTGATATTGATGCGGCAAGATATGCAGAGAACGCGTTTTTTATTAAAAGGGACGAAGCAGGCTGTGAGAATATGTCCATCAAAGAGATTGTCACTCAGACATTCTCCTATGCGGATATGTTCACGATGTCTGCAAAGAAAGATACGATCGTCAATATGGGCGGCCTGATTGGTGTTAAAGACCCAAAGAAAAATGCAGAACTTGTCTCTGATATTAAGGCAAACTGTATCAGTTATGAAGGATTTATTACATACGGAGGACTTGCAGGGCGTGATCTTGAGGCGCTTGCCATCGGATTATATGAGGGCATTGACGAGAACTATTTAAGATACCGTATCGGTCAGGTTGAGTATCTTGCATCGAGACTCGATGATGCAGGAATCGCATACCAGTCTCCTGCCGGAGGACACGGCGTGTTTGTCGACGCGGCTGCCATGTTCCCTCAGATACCGTATTACGAATACCCGGGACAAGTGCTTGGAATAGAGTTATATAAAGAAGCTGGAATCAGGGCATGTGATATTGGTTCTTATATGCTGGGAAATGATCCCGATACTGGAGAACAGCTTCATTCTGATTTTGAATTTACACGGCTTGCAATACCGAGACGTGTCTACACACAGGCACATATTGACATTATGGCAGATGCACTGATTGCAATCAAAGAACGTGCGCATGAAATTACGCATGGTTACCGCATCACCTGGGAGCCGCCGATCCTGCGTCATTTCCAGGCGCATCTGGAACCAATCGAAGAATAATAGAAACGCTGTTTCCAATAACATTAAAGCTCCGTCCGTGAACTGAAAATCCACGGATACGGAGCTTTTTTATGTTCTTTTATGCCTTGATGGCCCAGCGCATTTTCGTAGACCGTGCGCGGCTGTTTCTGCTGCACTCTTCGGCTGACGGCCGGATGACTTCATCTGCCACCTCCTGGTAGATGCCCTCTTTCCGGAGTCTTTTAAAAGACTTTTTGACAAGCCTGTCCTCGCCGGAATGGAACGTAAGAATTGCAGCTCTCCCTCCGCTTTTCAGTGCCAGCGGAAGTTTTTCTAAAAATGTTTCCAATACCTCAAACTCACTGTTGACATCAATGCGCAGTGCCTGAAAGGTTCTCTGGCAGGATTTCTTAACTGCTTCCTGCCTTTTGGCGGCAGGGAGGAATGTCAGAGTATCCTCAATGATCTGGCGGAGTTTTGTCGTTGTATCGATTTTATTTCCTTTTCTGATCTCGGAGATCACTGCTTTTGAGATCTCTTTTGCATAAGGTTCATCCGAGTTTTCGACCAGCATTCCTTCCAGTTCCTCCTGTGTGATATCCCTCAGGCGTTCGGCCGCTGACATTCCTTTTTCCGGATTCAGCCGGAGATCCAGAGGTCCCTCATGCTTATAAGAAAACCCACGTTTTGGATTATCGATCTGCATGGAAGAGACTCCAAGGTCAGCCAGAACAAAATCAAATCCACCTGCCTCCTCTGCAATCTGATCGATATCAGCAAAATTTAACTGCCGGATGGTCAGTATCTCCGGTCCATATCCAAGATTTTTCAGCCGTTCTCTTGTCTTTTCCATCTCGATGGGATCTACGTCAAGTGCGTAGAGGTGTCCCTCAGATTCCAGGCACTTCAGCATAGAAGAACTGTGCCCGCCATATCCAAGCGTGGCATCAAGGCCGGTCTGCCCCGGCTGAATCTGCAGGAAATCCAGAATTTCCTGTACACAGATCGAGATATGCATTCCTGCAGGAGTGCTGCCTTTACTGATGACTTTCTCGATCGTGTCTGCATATTTCTGTGGCTGCAGTTCTTTATATTTTTCATTATACTTCTTTGGGTGTGTGCCCTTGTAGCGCGGGCGTCTTTTGTGTTCCTGGTTCTCCATTTGTTTTCCTCTCCACATTACTCTTTTTTCAGTGACAATTCCATACGTACTGGCTGGTGGTCCGTGTATTCAAATTCGGTATCAATATTCTGTACAAGTTTGACGGAGATATTATCTGATACAATAAATCCATCAATTACATATACCTGGGAATCCTCATAATTTCCACTGTAAGGTGCATTTAACAGCCGGCAGGTCGGTACATTATCTGCATTTGCATAAGTAAATCCTTCCGGGATATCCTCGTCTGTGACAACTCCCGGAACCCAGTTTGATTTATCACGGATCGGATATTTATCCATGCCCTCAAAGGTCTGGTTAAAATCTCCCCCGGCAACCACATAATTTCCTTTTTTATATTCCGACTCCAGTTTCTCTGCCAGCATTTTGCTCTGTGCGATTTTGCCTTCGCCGCTGTCGTACGCTTCCAGATGAAAATTAATCATTACAAGTTCTTTTTCCGTGCCTGCAACCGGTATTCTCGTTTCCAGCATACATCTTTTTAAATTACAGGTTTTCACAGGCCATGAGAAGGATTCCGGCAATGAGATACGGGAAGCCTCTCCTACCTTCAAATCTGTCATTGTCACAAGTCCGCTCGTCACCTTCCCAATCGGAGGAATCGGATAGGGAATAAAGTCACATTTAAAATTGCAGGCAAACATACCTGGAATTCCCAATACATCTTCATAATACTTTTGTTCGTCAATATGATAAGTCCGTTTGGAATCCACATCGACTTCCTGCAGAAAATAAATATCCGCGTTCTGTTCTTTTAAAACGGAAGAGATTCCTTTCAGATTATTTTCGACAAGTGCCTGACTTCCAGGGCTTACTTTCGTTCCCCCATCCATAAAAAAATCTTCCTCTTTGCTAAGACCTGCATATCCGGTATTATATGAAAGTACTGTAATATCTTCATCGGTTGTAAGGACACGTTCTCCGGATCCGGCTTCTACATTTTCCACCGGATCCGGCCGGTATTCTCTTACAGTCAGATATCCGACTCCGGCGGATAGGATAATGACAACTCCCAAAATGATCCCCGTTACTGTTTTTAAAATTCGTTTCTTTTTCATGGCGCCTCTATTCTACTGTTCTACGGTCTTTGTTTTTATTGGAATTTCTATTTGCGTTATATAATCCTCCATACTGTCTATGCACATCTCATTGATTCCCATCTCATAAGAATATCCATAAGGACAAAGCTGATGCTCTCTGCAGTATGCGAGTATCTCCCTGTATTTTGCAGGAAGTTTCTCCCACGGCCCTGTGCAATATGCCAGAAGATATTTTCCGCCAGGTTTTACGTGTACCTCTTTCTTTGACGCACACTTTGGAACTTTCATAAATAAGCTGTCATACTGTTCGAAATCAGAGTGCAGCAAGCTGGAAACTGAGATAACGGAGCCGTAGGATGTATCATGCAGCGTACTGATATGATGTTCTTTTACAGAATCAATCATTTTTTCTATTTCCAAGTCCAGGGATTGATCTTTGCTGCATGCGACAAAATATAAATATTCTTCTTTTCTATCTGTAATTTCAATCTGCGACAAATCCTTTTCCATAATTGACAGGTATGATGCTTCCTGTTCTCTCAGGTTTTTCCGGATCTTTTTCAGACGCGTGATTTTCCTCAAAAGCTCCTCTGACTTATTTTGCAGCAGCCGTAGATAAGCTTCTGCTGATCTGTGTTCCAGAAATTCTTTGATCTCGGGGATAGACATGTTAAGCTCTCGCATCATCAAAATCGTGTCCAGTTCAGAACTTTGATAGTAAGTATAATAGCGGTATCCGTTTCGTTCGACTTTCACAGGGTGAAACAGACCAACCTCATCGTACCACATCAAAGTTTTTTTGTTTATCTGATGCAAAGAGGCAAACTGTCCAATCGTAAATAGTTTTTCCTTTTTCATGCGTAATCAACACCTGTTTTTACTTCCTGCTTGACCGTCCAGTTACTGTATGGATTATTATACTATAGAAAGCTTTGACAGACAAGAAACTTTCATCTGCAATTGACAAATAAAGGAGAACAATAATTATGAAAAACTCAAGTAACATTGTATTACGGCCACTCTGTAAAAAAGATTATCATACGGTGGAGAAAATCATCAGAAAAACCTGGAAATACGACAGTTTAAGTCCGAACCCAAAAGATGCACAGCATATGGCAAGACTTTATCTTCGTTCCTGCCTGAAACGCGCTGATTATTCCTGCGTGGCAGTAGAAAATGGAAATGTAGCTGGAATTATTCTTGCGAACAGTAAGAATCAGGTTCCCAGGATCACTTTCCGACGCACACTGTCAGAGCTTTTGCCTATCCTGCTTCTGTTTACAACCGATACCGGACGCAGACTGGGACGTTTTTTCCGCCGCTTTGATGATGCGGATGCCGATTTGTTGAGAAACTGTGGCTGTACCTTTGATGGCGAACTCTGTTTCTTTGCCGTTGATGAGGCATCCAGAGGTACAGGTATTGGAAAACAGCTTTTTTCATCTGCAACTGAATATTTGAGATCCCAAAATGTAAAATCTTTCTACCTCTTTACAGATTCCAGCTGTACTTATCAGTTTTATGAGAAAAGAAAAATGAAGAGGCTGGGAGAGAAAATTCTGACCTTCCAGCCTCATACAGATTATAAACTACATATGTTTATCTATGGTGATTCATTTTGTTAAACTGTAATATTCAAAGAAACCACTGCTTCCACTTCGATTGAAATTTCAGGAGCCGGCGCCGAAACTGTCCCGTAAGCTTCAGCTATATCCGGCGCCTGTCCGCATTCTGCAGCGGTCTCTTTCAGATAGTCCAGGTAACGGGAGTTACTTTTGGCCTGTTCGTCCAACAGGTTACGGAAGTCCATGGTATCACAGTGCTCCTGAGCCTTCCGGGCCATTCGCTTCTCCCTCAATTCCTGCCGAAGCATTTGCTCCCGTTTCACCTGGCTTTTATGTTCCGCAATGCGGCAGCGTCTTGCCAGTGCTTCTTCTTTATGTAATCTTGCAATTTTAATATTCCCTTTGGATATGACATTCCGAATTCTGCGCAGTGTCACTGCCGCTTCAGACTTGTTTTTAATATTACGGCGTGCACGGCTCATCTCATTATACTGTGTCTGTATCACACCTCTTACATTGGAAACAGAACGGGCCTGTGCAAGTCTGGTAAGATGGTTCCCCGGATTATATTTGTAGCGGATAATGACAGGGGAGGAACTCGTTTTTTTATCATACTGTAATGTATCGGATGTATGGGAAAAAGAAGGTACAGGTACTGCAGTCTCCTTTTTCTCAGCAAATGCAGCATAAAGGGAGGCATTTCCATCTTTATCGAGAACTGCCCCAAAGGAATAGACCGTTTTCCCCTCTCTGGCAGCCTCTCTGATAACATTTTTCTGCTGTGCAAAGAGTTGTTCCAGAATTCCTTCGTATTTTTCACGGAATGTTCCGTCTAAAGCCATCTTTTTCAGTAATTCCGCATCCAGGAAAACCTGAAAAGTTCCGGGCCGTGAAAGCATAGTTTCAGTGATCTTTGCCTCGTTTGAAGTATCAGTCACAATAATCTGAAAGTCCTTATATTTTTGTCTGAGCTGTGCCAGATATTCATTTTCTGAGAGTTCACCTTCACCCGAAGCTTTTCTTACAGGCACTTGTGCCGGCATAAAACCTGTGGATGAAACTGAGTCTGGTATATTCATATAAACACTTCCTTTCTGACTTTTATTATACAACAAACAGGTCAGATTTTATATAAATTTATTCTCAGAAACTATATTATGATTCCAAAGCCACAGAGTCGCTGCGTTTTTATGCTCCTGAACTCTGTAATACATACGTTTGTTCCATGCAAGCCATGAATCAGGAGTTGTTATGTCTTTCATGGGAATGGTCGAACCTCCATCCGGGTTCCACTCGGACTCATAATTGCCGTTTGCATCAATGATTATCTTTTCCGGTCCTTGGAACTTTTCAAAAAAACGTTCCGGTTCTTGTTCCAACTGGTCAAGATATGTGAAGAAAAAGCACTTGGCTGCCTCGATGATTTCATGAGTTGTCAGCTGACCGGACAGGTAATCCCTTTTCAATTTCTGGCTGCGAAAATCTGCATAGACCATTTTAATTGAGACACCCAGCTCATCTGCCAGTTTTTTGGCGGCGCATCTTTCTGCCATGTTATATTGAAACAGCTGATACTCTAAGGAACAGTTTATACGGCATTTGGCTTTTCCAGATGTCTGTACAAAGCTTTTTATGTTATTTATAACATTTGTATAATGATAAGGCACCGCCTTTTCATAGGAAATCTGGCTCATTCCAAACAAACGGAAAGTAACCGTGCCACATTCATATACAGCAGGCGGCAGTAATTTTTCAGCATCTGTATAAATAGAAATATCACAGCCTTTGCTTTTTATTAATGGAATCATATATTCCAGATCTTCAGCAGAAATACCGACAGTGGAAAGAATCAGTGTAGAGCCCTGGCCTAACATTCCGTCTTCTCTTAATTTTTCTAAAGTTTTCATGTAATTATGGACATTAGAAAATGCAATCTGTATACTCCGCGGACGACAGTCCTCTGCCGGATGAACCATTTCATATTCCAGCGGCATTCCGAATTTATTACATATTAATTTCATTCTAATTCCCTGCTTTCTTCAGTTTTTTGACATTACAGATGATTCCCCTGGTGGTAAATGACGGCAGTTCTTTACCAATATATTTTTTATCCGTTACAAGATTATTGGAACAGGCTGTGAGTGAAAAAGGTAACTTTTCTTTTTCAGGATACCACCATCCATGCGCAACCGCGACGGTATACGGTGACATATTTTTGAAAATACGTGCTTTCTGCTGTACACTGCCTGTCTCTGTCACAACCATGATGAAATCCCCATCCTTAATTCCTCTTTCAGCAGCAATGTCGGCACTCAGATACGCAACCGCCTCCGGTTCCTTCTTTCTCTGTTCTGCAATCTGTCTGCCTGCTGTATGGTAAAAGTATTCCGACTTATAATTTGTACAAAGATAAGGATATTCCGTTGTAGTTTTTGTAAAATCACGGAATACAGGAAGAGGATCATTCCCTTTGTTTTTCATTTTCTCGGAATAGAGGCAGATCTTCCCGTTGGAGGTAGGGAAACCATTTTCCCGGTATCTGCCATAAGAGACAGTGCTGTCAAGTGTTCCGGCCTGAATCTTTTTCAGCGTTCTTACCTCTTCTATTGTCAACTGGTAAGCTTCAAGAAAGTCATTCCAGTAATCGTCCATGGTATCCCAAAATACTTCTTCATATCCCATTGCCCTGCCAATTTCATTGATGATCTCGAGATCACTTTTGGCTGTCGCTTCCGGTACCAGATTGGGACTATAATATATCGTCTCATTGGAGTCGATTATCACACTCTCGTATTCCATGTACACAGCAGCCGGGAGAAATATATCTGCCAGCATCGCAGTAGGTGTCATGAAGAAATCACTGACTACCATAAAATCAAGTTTTAAAAAAGACTGAACAAACTTTTCCCGGTTTTCCCATATCATGGCCGGATTGCTGCCTTGTACATATGCAGCCTTCAGTGGATAAGGCTTTCCGCTGATGAGTGTCTCTGCAATTGCTTTTCCGCTTGACTCGTTGAAATTATCCAAAAAACTGTCTCTATACCCAATGATTTTCTTTCTCCTTTCCGATTTCAGAAATGGGCAGTTTTCTGCACGGGTAATCTTCTGCCGCTGTTTCATCTGTCTTTCGGACATTTGCTTTCCGGCTATCATTGATCCATCCTGATCAATGTTCCCTGTAATTGCGATCAGAATGTCAATTGCACGACATTTTTGATATCCGTCAAAA
>URQQ01000053.1 GCA_900549995.1 uncultured Lachnospiraceae bacterium
TTGTATAGATAATGATTGATAATCCGACAAGCCCGCTGTCACTTGGCAGAATACTATCTAATATGGTATAGATAAAGTTCATAACTTTACCTAATAACCAGCAAATCTGACCGACAATAGGCCAGTTTGCAGCAGTCAGTAAACTAAACGTCATACTCTCTTCCTCCATTGTAGTTGTAAATCATTAAGGAACGGGGTCATATCCACCCTTTGCAAAGGGATTACAACGCAATATTCTCCAAGCCGCCATTAGTCCACCCTTGAAAGCGCCATATTTTTCAATCGCTTCTACAGCATACTGAGAGCAGGTTGGAAAATAGATACATGTAGAATAACTCTTCAGGCCAGATAAATACTTCTGATAAAACCTGATTAAGCCTAACATAATCTTTTTCATAATACGTTACCCCAAATCTATAATTTCATGAAGACGTCCCAGATGAAGCAATGCGCTCTCAATGTCTTTATAGGTTCTACCCTTTGCGCCTATTCTTGCTATTACAACGATATCTATTCCACATCTGAATCTGTCTTCTTGCAATCTATAGCTTTCTCTGATTAATCTAGTCAATCTGTGTCGTACTATACTATTTCCTACTTTTTTACTTACAGATATTCCCAATCGGTTCTTTCTGGTATTATTTTCCTTAATATACATTACCAGATACTTATTCGCATAAGATTTTCCACACTTATATACAAGTTGGAAATCCTTGTTTTTTTTCAGTGATTCGGAATATTTCATTGCCTGATTCTCCTAATTTTTAGAGAAGAAAAGGCCACATATATGCGGCCTACGCTGATAATCTCTTTCTTCCCTTTGCTCTTCTGCTAGCAAGTACTTTTCTTCCACCTGCCGTGCTCATTCTTGATCTGAATCCATGAACCTTAGCTCTTTGTCTCTTTTTTGGTTGGAATGTCATTTTCATAGATATCCACCTCCTTATATTTTATAAGGGAATACCCCTACTTTTTTTTCTAAGACATCAGTTTTGATTATATTAAAAAAATGGCTCTACGTCAAGCAAAACCTGGATTTTTATAAATTATTTTATCCACAATTTGTGGATAACCTGTTAATTTTAGGTGGATAATGTGTGGATATTAAAATATTTTTGATTTTATTTGTTTAAAACAAGCCTTTTTAAACTGTGAATAAAGTTATCCACATGGATTAAAGATTGCTTAAATTCCTATTTTGATGTAAAATATATAAGTGTGGGTCTTTATTTAAAAAACCACGAATTGGATAGATTAGGAGTTTGCTGAAATGAACATAGTACAGGAAAAATGGCCGGAAATTATCGAACATCTTAGAATAGAGCATGAATTATCCAACGTATCTTTTACAACATGGATACAGCCTTTAAAAGTATATGATGTAATTGATAATACGGTATTTATATTAGTAAATATGAATGCCAGTGTTGAATATATTGAAAAGAAGTATCTTCTTCCTCTTAAGGTGTGTATCGCAGAGATTACAGGGACTGAATTTGAAGTAATGTTCATTTCAGAAGACGATGACAAATTGGATGAGATCCAGAATATGGCCATTGAAGCCAGCCAGAAGAAAAAGACAAAGTCCGCGGCTGAAAAGGCAGGATTAAATCCCAAGTATACATTTGATACATTTGTAGTAGGAGGAAATAACAACTTTGCCCACGCTGCCTCCCTTGCTGTTGCAGAATCTCCTGGCGAAGTATACAATCCATTATTCCTATATGGAGGCGTAGGACTTGGCAAAACGCATCTTATGCATTCCATCGCTCACTTCATATTAGATAAGAATGCTAAAAAGAAGGTATTGTATGTTACAAGCGAGACTTTTACCAATGAATTGATCGAGGCTCTTAAAAATGGAAGGACTGCAGGCAATGAATCCGCTATGTCCAAGTTCAGGGACAAGTACAGGAATAATGATGTCCTGCTTATTGATGATATCCAGTTTATTATAGGTAAAGAAAGTACCCAGGAAGAATTCTTCCATACTTTTAACCACCTCCACACTTCTGGAAAGCAGATCATTATCTCCAGCGATAAGCCCCCAAAAGATATTGAGACGCTGGAAGCAAGGCTTAGGACTCGTTTCGAGTGGGGCCTGATCGCAGATATATCTGCTCCTGATTATGAGACTAGGATGGCTATCCTGCAGAAGAAGATTGAATTAGACCACTTAGAAAAATATAACATTCCGCGCGACGTACTCCAGTACATCGCAGAAAATATCAAGACCAATATTCGTGAATTAGAGGGATCTCTCAATAAACTGATAGCCCTTTATAAACTGAATAACAACGATGTAATCGATATCTCTCTCGCATCAGAAGCTCTTAGGGATATTGTATCTTCACAGAATAACCGCAAAGTGACGCCTGAACTTATACTTGATATTGTATCAGATCATTTCGGCATCTCTATCGCAGACCTTAAAAGTAATAAAAGAAGCGCGGACATTGCCAATCCAAGACAGATTGCCATGTACCTCATCCGTACTATGACGGAGGTGCCCTTAAAAGGAATCGGCATTATTCTTGGAGGAAAAGATCATTCAACCGTAAAATACGGCGTGGAGAAGATTACTAATGAAATGAAAAGAAATGAAACACTTTCCAATACCATTAATATTATTAAAAAGAAAATAAATCCGGCATGATGTTAATAAAAATGTGGACAACTTATGGACAACTCTTGGATAACTTGTTCTCCGAGAAATAAAATCGTGAAAAAGGAAAACTTATCACCAGCACGTCCACATCTACATCCAATACAATCCACACAATTTTAAAAGTCGGAAACACTGATAAATAGAGGGGCGGAAGTAGTTTTCCTCTTTTCCACAGCCCCTAATAAGAATAAGACGGAAATATTTAATATAAAGATCTATTCCCGCTTTGCGAAAGGAGTTATACACATGAAAATAATTTGCAGCAAATCTAATCTTGTAAAAGGAGTAAGCATCGTATCCAAAGCCGTTCCTTCTAAAACAACCATGCCAATACTGGAATGTATTTTGATCGATGCTACTACCGACATCATCAAACTGACAGCAAACGATATGGAACTTGGAATTCAGACCGAGATCGAGGGACAGATCACGGAAAGAGGAATGATTGCTATCGATGCAAGAATCTTTTCCGAGATTGTACGCAAACTTCCTGACAATGAAGTGACCATTGAGACTGACAGCAATCTTCAGACGGTGATTACCTGTGAGAAGGCAAAGTTCGATATCGCGGGTAAGCCGGGAGAAGAATTCTCCTATCTTCCAATCATAGAGAAAGAGGAGTCTATAGAAATATCCCAGTTTACGTTGAAAGAAATTATCAGGCAGACTATATTTTCTATTGCTGATACGGAAAGCAATAAATTAATGACTGGAGAATTGTTCGAGATAAAAGATAATATCTTAAGAGTCATTTCATTGGACGGACATAGAATTTCCATCCGTAAGATCGAGTTAAAGGACCAGGTGACCGATAAAAAATTGATCGTTCCCGGAAAGACTTTGATTGAAGTCAGCAAGATATTATCCGGAGAGATTGAAAGCATGGTCAATATCTCTTATACCAATAATCATATTGTATTTGAATTTGACAATACCATTGTGGTCTCCAGACTAATTGAAGGAGAATATTTTAAGATTGACCAGATGCTTTCAAGCGACTACGAGACTAAAGTAAGAATTAACAAGAAAGAACTGCTCAACTGTATTGACAGGGCGACCCTTCTTGTCAAAGAAGGAGATAAAAAGCCGATTATCATTAACATTGGGGATGAGCTTATGGAACTGAAGATCAAGTCCCAGGTTGGCTCCATGAATGAAGAAATATTTATCAGCAAAGAAGGAAAAGACCTGCTGATCGGATTCAACCCCAAGTTCCTTATTGACGCGCTGCGCGTAATTGATGATGAGGAAGTGACCTTATATCTGATGAATGCAAAAGCTCCGTGCTTTATCAAGGATGATGAAGAAAATTATATCTACCTGATATTGCCGGTAAATTTTAATGCGGTAGCATAGGGAGGCCTAGATGGAAGTAATTAAATTAAGAGATGACCACATTAAGCTTGGGCAGGCATTGAAGGCTGCCGGTCTTGTGGAATCAGGCGTAATGGCAAAAGAAGTAATCGTGGATGGCCAAGTAAGAGTCAATGGCGAGACAGATACGCGAAGAGGCCGCAAACTCTATGCAGGAGATATCGTAACTTTTAATGGGGAAGAAATAAGAATTGAAGATTGAGTCTTTAAAATTAAAGAATTTCAGAAATTATGATCTTTTAAAACTTGAATTTGATGAAGCCACCAATATATTTTATGGGGATAATGCCCAAGGCAAAACGAATATACTGGAGGCTGTATATCTGTCTGGCACCACCAAATCGCACAGGGGTGCAAAAGACAGGGACCTGATAAAGTTTGACCAGAATGAATCGCATATTGAGGCTATTGTCGAGCGAAATGGCATTAACTATCAGATTGATATGCATTTGAAAAAAAATAGCCCCAAAGGCATTGCAATCAATAAGATGCCTATCCGGAAAGCAAGCGAGTTATTTGGAATCGTGAACCTTGTATTTTTTTCCCCGGAAGATCTGAATATTATCAAGAATGGGCCTTCTGAACGACGAAGGTTTGTAGATCTGGAACTGTCCCAGCTTGATAAAGTATATCTGAATGACTTATCTAATTATAATCGGATTGTTAATCAAAGAAACCATTTATTAAAAGATATGGGATTCGGAAAACAGCAAGATCTAATGGATACTCTGGATATATGGGATTTGCAATTAATCCAATATGGTACTAGAATAATAGACAGAAGGAAAAAATTCGTGGAACAAATAAACGAAATAATTTCTTCCATCCATAGAAAGTTGACTGGTGGAAAAGAGAACCTTCAGGTGATCTATGAACCAAGCAATGGAAGCCTTACATTGGAACAGGCGCTTGCCAGAAATCTGGAAAGGGATCTTAGGATTAAAAGCACGTCGGTCGGTCCGCACAGGGACGATATCTGCTTTATGGCAGGAGACCTCGATATCAGGCGTTATGGTTCCCAGGGACAGCAGAGGACGGCAGCCCTATCCTTAAAACTTTCTGAGATAGAACTAGTAAAACAGGCAATACACGATACGCCTGTTTTATTACTTGATGATGTATTGTCTGAACTTGACAAACACAGGCAAAACTATTTATTAGACAGCATCCATGATATACAGACGCTGATGACCTGTACGGGTCTTGATGAGTTTGTAAATCATCGGTTTTCAATAAATAAAATATTTCACGTCCAAAGCGGACAGGTAGCGAAAGAGAATTAGGAGGATTTATATGAGCGCAGAATATGGTGCAGATCAGATTCAGATATTAGAGGGTCTGGAAGCAGTAAGAAAAAGGCCGGGAATGTATATCGGCAGTACGTCTACGAGGGGGCTTCACCATCTGGTGTATGAAATCGTGGATAATGCGGTTGATGAGGCATTGGCAGGATTTTGTGATACCATTACCGTGACGATCAATGAAGATAATTCAGTGACTGTGATCGATAACGGAAGGGGAATTCCGGTTGGAATCAATCACAAATCAGGCCTTCCTGCGGTAGAAGTCGTATTTACAGTCCTTCATGCCGGCGGTAAGTTCGGAGGCGGGGGATACAAAGTATCCGGCGGTCTTCACGGCGTTGGTGCATCTGTCGTTAATGCCCTGTCCAACTGGCTGGAAGTTGATATTTACAGCGAAGGAAAAGTCTACAGACAGCGTTATGAAAAAGGAAAAGTGGTATATACACTCAAAGTAGTGGGAGAGTGTGAACCGGAAAAGACAGGAACAAAGGTTACATTTTTACCAGATGATACTATTTTTGAAGAAACAGTTTTTGATTATGACACATTAAAACAAAGATTCCGTGAGATGGCATTCCTTACAAAGAACCTGAAGATCGTTCTTCGGGATGAAAGAGAAGAAGAGCCAAGAGAACGGACTTTCCACTATGAAGGCGGAATCAAGGAGTTTGTACAGTACCTGAATAAGAGTAAGACACCATTGTATGAACATATCATTTACTGTGAAGGCACAAAAGATAATGTATATGTGGAAGTTGCAATGCAGCACAATGATTCTTACAGCGATAATACGTATGGATTTGTCAATAATATTACGACACCTGAGGGAGGAACCCATGTGGTCGGATTCCGTAATGCATTGACAAAGACATTCAATGAATATGCAAGAAAGAATAAGCTTTTAAAGGACAGTGAACAGAATCTTTCAGGAGAAGATATCCGTGAAGGTCTGACAGCAATTATCAGTGTAAAGATTGAAGATCCGCAGTTTGAAGGCCAGACCAAACAAAAGCTTGGCAACAGCGAGGCAAGAGGCGCTGTTGATAATATTGTGAGCAATCAGCTTGAGATTTTCCTTGAGCAGAATCCTTCTGTCGCAAAAATGACAGTTGAGAAATCTGTGATGGCGCAGCGTGCAAGAGAGGCAGCGAGAAAAGCAAGAGATTTGACAAGAAGGAAATCAGCGCTTGATTCTACTTCTCTTCCGGGAAAACTTGCAGACTGTTCAGACAAAGATCCTGCAAACTGTGAAATCTACATCGTCGAGGGTGATTCTGCGGGCGGTTCAGCAAAGACAGCGAGAGACCGTGCGACGCAGGCAATTCTGCCTCTTCGTGGAAAGATTCTGAATGTAGAGAAAGCAAGACTTGACAGAATCTATGGGAATGCTGAAATCAAGGCAATGATCACTGCATTTGGTACAGGAATCCATGATGATTTTGATATTTCAAAACTGAGATACCATAAAATCATTATCATGACCGATGCGGATGTCGACGGTGCACACATCAGTACATTGCTTCTGACATTCCTGTATCGTTTTATGCCGGAACTGATCAAGGATGGATATGTATATCTGGCGCAGCCTCCGCTCTACAAACTTGAGAAAAACAAGAGAGTCTGGTATGCGTACAGTGATGAGGAACTGAATAATATTCTCCAGGAAGTAGGGCGTGATACGAACAATAAGATTCAGCGCTATAAAGGACTTGGAGAGATGGATGCGGAACAGCTCTGGGATACAACCATGGATCCGGAACACCGGGTGCTTCTGCGTGTGACGATGGATGAAGAAGCGTCATCTGAGCTGGATCTTACATTTACAACGCTGATGGGTGATAAAGTAGAACCAAGGCGTGAATTCATTGAAGAAAATGCAAAATATGTCCGCAATCTGGATATATAGGAAGGATATAAGAGATGGAAGATAATATTTTTGATAAAGTGCATGAAGTAGACCTCCAGAAGACGATGGAGACATCCTACATTGATTATGCCATGAGTGTTATTGCATCCCGTGCTCTTCCAGATGTAAGAGACGGACTGAAACCGGTACAGAGAAGGATACTGTACTCCATGATTGAGCTGAATAACGGACCAGACAAGCCGCACCGTAAGTGCGCGCGTATTGTCGGTGATACGATGGGTAAATATCATCCTCACGGAGACAGTTCGATCTATGGTGCCCTTGTAAATATGGCACAGGAGTGGTCTACCAGATATCCGCTCGTTGACGGCCATGGAAACTTCGGTTCTGTCGACGGAGACGGCGCGGCTGCCATGAGGTATACCGAAGCTCGTATGAGCAAAATTTCAATGGAACTGACTGCGGATATTAATAAAAATACAGTCGATTTCGTTCCAAACTTTGATGAGACAGAGAAAGAACCGGAGGTACTGCCATCCCGGTTCCCGAACCTGCTTGTCAACGGTACTTCAGGAATCGCAGTTGGTATGGCAACCAATATTCCGCCGCACAATCTTCGTGAAGTCATCGGTGCGGTTGTGAAGATTATTGATGACCAGATTGAAGAGAGAGACGCGACAACGATCGAAGATATTCTTGGAATTATCAAGGGGCCGGATTTCCCGACCGGAGCCCAGATTCTTGGAACGAGAGGTGTGGAAGAAGCATACCGCACAGGACGGGGAAAAGTAAGAGTCCGTGCCATTACGAATATTGAACCTATGGCAAACGGAAAGAACCGTATTGTCGTGACAGAGCTTCCGTACATGGTAAATAAGGCACGTCTGATTGAGAAGATTGCAGAGCTTGTCAGGGATAAGAAGATCGATGGCATTACAGATCTGAGTGACCAGTCAAACAGAGAAGGTATGAGAATCTGCATCGAATTAAGACGTGACGTGAATCCGAATGTCATTCTGAACCAGCTCTATAAACATACACAGCTTCAGGATACATTTGGAGTGATTATGCTCGCCTTAGTGAATAATGAGCCAAGAGTCATGAATATTCTGGATATGCTTAAGTATTACCTGAAGCATCAGGAAGAAGTTGTGACAAGAAGGACGAAATATGAGCTGAATAAGGCAGAAGAACGTGCACATATTTTACAGGGATTACTGATTGCCCTTGATAATATTGATGAAGTCATTAAGATTATCCGTGGTTCCAGAACAACCCAGCTTGCGAAAGATGGGCTGATTGAACGGTTCCAGCTTTCAGAAGTCCAGGCGCAGGCAATTGTAGACATGAGACTGCGTGCTCTTACCGGACTGGAAAGAGAGAAGCTGGAGAGCGAATATAAAGAATTGATGGAGAAAATCGAAGGATTGAAAGCGATTCTCGCTGACCGTAAACTTCTGTTAGGTGTCATCAAAGAAGAAATCATGGTCATCAGCGACAAATATGGTGATGAGAGAAGAACCTCCATCGGATATGACGAATATGATATCTCCATGGAAGATCTGATTCCAAGAGAAAATGTTGTCATCACAATGACGAAGCTTGGATATATTAAACGGATGACAATGGATACCTTCAAAGCACAGCACAGAGGCGGCAAAGGTATCAAAGGCATGCAGACCATTGATGAAGATTATGTAGAAGAGCTGTTCATGACGACAACACACCACTACATTATGTTCTTTACGAACACAGGAAGAGTATACCGGATGAAGGCATACGAGATTCCGGAGGCAGGAAGGACGGCAAGAGGAACGGCGATTATTAACCTTCTTCAGCTTCAGCCGGATGAGAAGATTACCGCATTGATTCCGATCCGCAAATATGAAGATGGAAGATATCTGTTCATGTCCACAAAGAAAGGTCTTGTGAAGAAGACACCGATCAGAGATTATGCCAATGTAAGGAAGACAGGTCTTGCTGCGATCACTCTGAGAGAAGATGATGAGCTGATTGAAGTAAAATTCACGGATAATGAAAAAGATATCCTTCTTGTTACAAAATACGGACAGTGTATCCGTTTCAATGAAAAAGATGTACGTTCTACCGGAAGAACTTCCATGGGTGTCCGTGGTATGAATCTCGGAGACCGGGATGAAGTTGTGGGAATGCAGCTTAATTCTCAGGGAGAATATCTCCTGTTCGTATCCGAAAAGGGAATGGGCAAACTGACAAAGATGGAAGAATTTACAAGCCAGAACCGCGGCGGTAAAGGTGTAAAATGCTATAAGATTACAGATAAGACCGGCAATGTAGTCGGAGTCAAAGCAGTGAATCTTGACAATGAAGTGATGATCATTAATACGGGAGGCATCATTATCCGTATGGAATGTGAAGGTATCTCGGTACTTGGCAGAATTACGTCAGGTGTAAAACTGATCAATCTCCAGGAGAATGAACGGGTGGCAAGTATTGCGAAAGTAAGAGACGCTTCCCCGGAGATGGAAAAGGAAGCGGAAGCCGAACTGATTGAGGAAGAAGCAGAAGCGATGGAATTCTCAGAGGATGGGGATATTGACATCATTGACGCTGATGCAGACCTCATGGAAGAGCCGGAAGATGAGATAGAAGAGTAGAAAGAATGTGAGGATGCATCATGACGAAAAGATTCGTAATGGGAAATGAAGCAATCGGGTTAGGTGCACTCAAAGCCTCAGTGAAGGTGGTCTCAGGTTATCCTGGGACCCCGTCTACCGAGGTACTTGAGACTGTTGCAAAACATAATCCGGGAGACGTTCATGTGGAGTGGTCCACAAATGAAAAATCAGCCCTTGAAGTAGCGGCAGGCGCAGCATATACCGGGGCAAGAAGTATGGTTACAATGAAACAGGTAGGATTGAATGTGGCTTCTGATCCATTGATGAGCCTTGCATACATAGGAGTCAAAGGCGGAATGGTCATTGTTGTGGCAGATGACCCGGGGCCGATTTCATCTCAGACAGAACAGGATACAAGACATTTTGCGCAATTTGCCAAACTTCCGGTCTTTGATCCGGCATCTCCTGAAGAGGCATATGAGATGATTGAGGATGCGTTTGAATATTCCGAAAAGTTTCATACGCCAGTGATACTCCGTCCGACGACAAGAGTCTGCCATGGCTGCGCTTCGGTTGAAATAAAAGAAAGAGATGAGAAAAGAGAAATCGAAGGGTTCGTAAAAGATTCCTCCAGATGGGTAATATTTCCGAAATTATCTTATCAGAATCATCTTATGATAGAGAAGAGACTTCCAGAAATGGGAGAAATTTTTTCTTCCTACCGCTTTAACACGTTAACAGGAAAGGGCAAAAAAGGAATTATTACGGGCGGAATCAGCTATGAATATGTGAGAGAAGTGCTTGGCAGTTATGAAGATGTGAAAGTACTTCGCGTCGCGGTTCCGCATCCATTTCCGGAAAAACTTGCGCTTGAATTTTTAGAAGGGCTTGAGGAAGTGATTGCGGTCGAGGAGCTGGATCCTGTTCTTGAAAAAGAATTGCTGATGCTGTGCGGAAAGCACCATCTGAATGTTAAAATCAGAGGGAAATATACAGAGGATGTCAGATGTGCAGGCGAAAACAGTGTACAGTCAGTCTGTCAGTCATTGGAATCATTCCTTGGTACTGAAAAAGGGGTGCTGAATGGAAATCCGGAAGGATCTTGTGAGCAGATGCCGGATCTTCCGGTCCGTCCGCCTGTTTTATGTGCAGGATGTTCCCACAGGGCATCATTTTATGCAGTAAAAAGGGCGATGGAAGGAAAGGAAGCAGTCTTCTGCGGCGACATTGGCTGCTATACACTTGGCAATGCGAAACCTCTGGATATGGTGGATACCTGCCTCTGTATGGGAGCCGGAATCACAGTTGCACAGGGGATTGCCCATGTTGAACCGGAGAAAAAGTATTTATCATTCACGGGGGATTCTACTTTTTTTGCTTCCGGAATCCCCGGACTTGTCAATGCCGTCTATAATCAGGCTGACTTGACTGCTGTGATTCTGGATAATTCAACAACTGCCATGACCGGCCATCAGCCGCATCCGGGAACCGGAATGACGATGATGGGGGATGTAGTGGCAAAAATCAGTATCGAGAATGTACTGCATGGAATCGGTATTGAAGATGTAGTGACCGTAGACCCTCTGGATCTTGACAAAGCCATCGAGACAGTGAAAGAGATTTCTGAAAAGAAAGGGGTCAAGGCAGTAATTTTTAAATCCCCGTGTATTGCTCTTTTGAAGGCAAATGAGAGAAAAGTCATGCGGATTGATTCTGAAAAATGTGTGCACTGCCAGGAATGCATCAAAGAAATTGGATGCCCTGCGCTTGTTCTTCATGGTGATATTGTAAGCATTGATGAAACATTGTGTACCGGCTGCGGATTATGTACCAGGGTCTGCTCCATCCATGCAATTGAATAGGGAGGTATGGTGAAGATGAAAAGTATATTATTGTGCGGTGTGGGAGGCCAGGGCACCATACTGGCATCCAAACTGATTGCACAGGCAGCCATGAGTAAGGGAATGGAAGCAAAAAGTGCGGAGACTATCGGTATGGCCCAGAGAGGCGGAAGTGTAGTAAGCCATGTGAGGATCGGAGAAGAAATCCATTCCCCGATGATTCCTCTTCAGATGGCAGATGTGATCATCGGGTTTGAACCCGGGGAGGCAGTACGCGCGCTTTCATATCTGAAAGAGGATGGAAAGATGGTAGTCTGTCCGGATTCCATACAGCCGGTAACGGCGTCACTTGGAATGGGGCACTATGAAGGAGCAGACTGCATTGAATTTTTAAAAAGCAAGGTGAAGAACCTGGTGATTGTTCCGGGGAGAGAAATCTGCGAAAAATGTGGTTCACCAAAAGTACTGAATACAGCACTTTTAGGGGCAGCTGCAGGAAATGTGCTTGGACTTAGCTTAAAAGAGCTTGAACAGGCCATTGGGATGCTTGTGAAGGAAAAATTCCAGTCAATGAATCAGAAGGCATTACAGCTTGGAGCAGAGACAGAACTGGAAATTGAAAGGATATAGAGTTATGAAAATGAATGAAACCCAGTTTCAGCAGATCAAAGATCAGATCAAAAAATTGAAAAGTAAAGACTGTTTTTACCAGAAGAAACTAGATGGAATTAATGTAAACCAGATACAGTCACAGGAAGATTTTGAAAAACTTCCGTTTACGTGGAAGGGGGATTTAAGAGAGGCATATCCGCTGGGACTTATGGCAGTGCCGGAAGAAGAAATCGTCAGAATCCATTCCTCTTCAGGTACGACAGGTACACCTGTGATCATACCTTATACACAGACGGATATTGATGACTGGTCCATTATGTTTAAGCGCTGCTATGAGATGGCAGGGATCACCAATATGGACCGTATTCAGATCACGCCCGGGTATGGTCTCTGGACGGCCGGAATCGGATTCCAGCTTGGTGCTGAACGCCTTGGCGCAATGACAGTTCCAATGGGACCTGGCAATACAGATAAACAGCTTCGCATGATGATGGATATGAAATCTACCGTCCTCTGCGCGACTTCTTCTTATGCCCTGCTTCTTGCTGAAGAAATTGAAAAACGAGGAATTGGAGAAAGGATCCATCTGAAAAAAGGTGTGATTGGCTCTGAGCGCTGGGGAGATAAGATGAGAAGGCGTATCGCCAACGAGCTTGGTGTGGCTCTCTATGATATCTACGGACTGACAGAAGTCTATGGGCCCGGAATCGGCATCAGCTGCGACCATGAATGCGGAATCCATTACTGGGATGATTATATTTATCTTGAAATTGTGGATCCAAAGACTGGAAAAGTTCTCCCGGACGGTGAAATCGGGGAGATTGTCATAACGACATTGCGAAAAGAAGGTGCGCCTCTGATCCGTTACCGGACGCATGACTTATCGAGGATTATTCCGGGTGACTGTGGCTGTGGTTCCCCTTATCCAAGAATTGACACTCTGATCGGGCGTACAGATGATATGATCAAAGTAAAAGGAGTCAATATTTTCCCAAGCCAGATCGAGGATATGCTGCGTACAGTCGAAGGATCATCCAGTGAATATCAGGTCATGGTTGATCATCTCAATGGCAAAGATATCCTGACCTTGTTTGTGGAAGCCAAGCCGGAAGCAAACCATTACTATCTGGAGATAGAAATCCGGGATAAATTCAAGAGCAAAATTGGGCTGACACCATATGTGAAAATTGTGGAAATCGGAGAGCTTCCGAGGAGTGAGAAAAAATCGACCAGGGTGTTTGATAACCGGTATTAAAAGTGGAAAAAGTAAAAAAGTTTATCAATAAGAGTTTTAACCGCAGAATACAGGTATTTTTTATACCTGTCATTGTGCTGTTGATTGTCATTGTAAGTATGGTAAGTTACTATATATTTTCATCAGCCATGGAAGGGCAGATGACAGACAATATTGGAAGTATTGTGGAACAGGCCAATTATACGGTTGATCTTTACTTTAAGGACGCCAAGACAACAATGGCATATCTGGGGCAGCAGGAATCGATTGTACATATGCTGCTGAATTATGATCATATGGATACCGAGAACAGGTATTATGAACAGCAGGAAATTGACAGTATTTTAAGCAATACCAGTTTTATGAAAGACCATATTTCTGACTGTATGATCGTTGGAGTCAATGGATATCAGTCCAATATGCCGCAGAAGTATAATATCAAGATGGATACAGATCTTCTGGATGAGGAATGGATGCAGCCATATATCGGACAGCCGCAGAAGTTTTATTTTACGCCGTCTCATAAAAATGACTATTATTACAGCCAGGATTCTGAAGATTCCATCAATGTAATCTCAGTCATTCTTCCGGTAGATTATAACCAGAAAAGAATTGGTTATCTCATACTGGATATGGATTTTAATAAAATGAATGAACTCATATCACTTAAAAACAGCATGAACGGACTGCAGTTTTTAATTACTGATACGGAGGGAATGATTATATTTGCCGACCGTTCAGAGGACCTGAAGAAGAATGTTCCGGATGGAATTGTAGATGCCTACAGAGAAAAGAAAAATGGAATCTATGTCAATTATGATAAAGAGAAATATTTTGCAGTCTATCAGTCAAGTGAAGTGACAGACTGGGAGCTGCTTGGGATTATTCCGGCACGCATTTTAAATGGACCGGCCAGACAGCTTCTTCTGATTCTCGTTTTTATCATCCTTCCGGTGTTTATATTACTGACATTTATCTTATCCAGAGTGATGACAAGGAGAATCAAAGAGCCATTGAGTGATCTGGTGGTGCAGATGGAGGGGGTGGACATAGAAAATCCAAACCCATTTGTAGTAAAGAACAGTGTATCTGAGATTGAGGAACTGGGTAGCAAAATTACGGAGATGATTGACCGTATCAATCATCTTGTCAAACAGTCATATCTTCTGGAGATGAATAAAAAGGACGCCCAGATTGAAGCTCTGTTAAGCCAGATTAATCCTCATTTTCTCTATAATACATTGCAGCTTATTAAGACAGATGCCGTGATCAATGACAGTAAGAATGTAAGTTATATCATCAACTGCCTCAGCAAGTTTCTAAGATATACAATCAACAATAAGCAGATGTATGTGGAACTTGCTGATGAAATTGACCATATCCATTATTTCTCGGAAATCTATAAGTTAAGGTTCCCTGGAAAATTTAAAATGGAGGTTAAAATCAGTGATGAGATGAAACGGTATTGTGTTCCCAAACTCATTCTCCAGCCGTTGATAGAAAATTCGATCCGCCATGGGATCAAAGAAAAAGAGGACGGCGGATATATCATTGTTTCCAGTGAGGCTTATGAGGAAGACCTGTACATTTTCATTGAAGATAATGGGCTTGGAATTCCTGAAAACCGGATCGAACTGATGAAAGAAAGACTTCATCATCCCGGGAAAGAAGATGGGCATGTGGGATTATCCAATGTGCATGAAAGAATCGTTCTCAGGGATGGGGAAGGCTATGGTATTAAAGCGATAGAAAGCCAGGAGAATAAGTATACAAAAGTGACGCTTCGCCTGAAAGCAAGAAAGGAACTTCCTCATGTATAAGATTCTGTTTATTGATGATGAGAAAAGTGTAATTCAGTATCTGCCAAAAGCAGTCGACTGGCAGGAATTATGTATTACCAAGATGAGGGATGCATCGAATGGCAGAGAAGGCCTGGATGTGATGGAAGAATTTGATCCTGATATTGTGATTGTTGATATGGAAATGCCGGTAATGAATGGAATTACGTTCTGCCAGGAAGTTAGGAAGAAGAATACGAAAGTGAAGATTATCATATTATCCGCGTTTGACAAGTTCGATTATGTGAAGAATGCGTTAAAGTATGATGTGAATAATTATCTTCTGAAACCGATTGACGAGGACGAACTGGAGCAGTCAGTAAGGGAAGTGATTGCGGAGATTCAAAAAGAGAAAAGTGAGGATACGGAGCTGGAACAGCTGAAGATCCAGGGGATGTTAAAGGAACTTCAGGAAATATATGAATGTTTTAAGGAAACCAGGACTTATGAAATCTCTTTAGAGGAAAAATATCCGTTTCTCAAAGATTATCCTGCTGTCTGTGTTGTCCGTTATGCGGGAAGAACAAAGGAACTTGAATACTATACGGTGCTGAAAAAATGTCTGGCAGAGAAGAGAGAATATGAATGTTATCCGGTGTATGTAAACTCTGTTTTTACCGTAATTTTTGGCAAAGCGAGAGGAAAGGATGATTTCAGAACATATCTGGAACAGCTGGATCAGGAGCTTATAGACCAGGGGATCAGTCTTGTGTATGCATATAGCAATCAGACAGGCCAGTCTGTATGGGAAAAAGTATGCGGAGGGATGCAGGCAGCCGCTTCATGGTTCTATCACAACGAAGAAAGACTGGTCTGTTCCCACTATTCAAAAGAAAACCGTCAGGAACTTGCGGCTGTCGATATCAGGGCCGGAATGGAAGAGCTGGAAAGTACTTCTGAGGCAGAGCAATTGAAAACACTCATTCTGGAAACAGTCTGCGAGGCGGTGAAGCTTGGGATTGCGCCTGAAGTAATATTTAATTTTGTTCTGGATACATTCATTGCTGTCAAAATATATCTGGCCCAGAGTCAGAAAGAGGAATTCATGGATGTATTCAGAAAAGTGAATTTTGAGACGTTTATGGTATGCCGTAATCCAAAAGAACTGGATGAACTGATCCGGAAGAACCTGAAGATACTGGAAGAAAAATCACAGGAATTCTATCAGGAGAACGAAGGAATGTATATCGTCAGACAGGCAAAAAAATATACGAGAGAAAATTACAGTGACAGTAACCTGACGCTTCAGGAAGTGGCCGATTATGCCGGAATCAGTAAGAATTATTTTTCCAAGATGTTCAAAGAAATGTCAGGAAAAAAATACTGGGATTATCTGACCGAATACAGGATAGAGCGTGCGAAGGAACTTCTGCGGGAGACGAATTTAAGCCAGAGTATGATCTGCGATAAAATAGGATACCAGAGTGAATATCATTTCAGCAGAAAGTTTAAGGAACTGACAGGGATATCGCCGAATAAATACAGAAACCAATAATATAAGAATGACAGTAAAAAGAATGTGCGAAACACATTCTTTTTTTTGCATTGTTATTGCACAGATCAAGTGAGAGTTTATAAAATAATAATATTGAGCAAAAATTGATAACGATATACATTTTAGAGCAAATCACCAGATGATATAGTAATATCATCAAGAAAAGAGAGGAAGAAAATTATGAAGATGAGAAAAGCAGCAGCCTTATCAATGGCAGCGGTTATGGGAATTACAACATTACTGGCAGGATGCGGGGGCAGCGACAGCAGTAAAAGTGACAGCAGTGAGTCATTGACAATCATGTCATGGTATAACGAAAAAGATTTCAAGCCGGTGCTGGATGGATTTAAAGAAAAATATCCGGATATTAAAATTGATTTTCAGAATGTTCCAAATGAAGGAAACCAGTACCAGCAGAAGTTAAACCTACTTGCCAACTCGGAAGAACTGCCGGATGTATACTGGATCAAAGGACCGGTCACTACATTTGCAAAAAACGGCTATATGAAGGACATCTCCGAGATGGAGCAGGTGAAATCACTGCCGGAGACTTATAAAAAGGACTATACCTATGATAACAAAGTATACGCGTATGCGCCGGATGCATGGGTAGGCGGAGTTTTCTATAATAAAGATTTGTACGAGAAATACGGATTCAGTGAACCAAAGGACTGGAACGAATTTCTGACACAGAGTGAAGCATTTATGAAAGATGGGATCAAACCTGTCGCAATGTTTGGATCTGCTCTCCCGGATCTGATCTACTGGCTTCACAACACAGAAAATCTGTCAAAAGAGGCGGATCTAGATGACCAGATTAACAGCGGGGACAAGACATTTACAGAGGTTTATAAGGATGTAATGGACAAGTGGTACGAAGATTGTGTGAAGACTGGAATCGTATCAAAAGATATGGTAAGTATCTCAGATGAGCAGAGAATTGATGAGTTTGCAACCGGCAAGGCAGCTACGACACTTACAGGTGCATGGGCGATCAAGGGAATGAAGGAAAAGAATGCAGATCTGAATGTTGGAATTATGCCATTTGTAGGAACGGAAGGCAACAAGTATGCAATGGGAGCAACCAACGTGGGAATTGCCATCAATTCTAAGGCAAAACATGAATCTAACGCAGAGAAATTCCTTGAATATATGGGATCAGAAGAAGGATTGAAAGCTTATCAGGGAGTGACGGGCAACTTCCTTGGTGTGGAAGGAATCGACTATGAAGTAGATCCAATTATGGAGCCAATGAAAGAGTACGCGGAAAATGGTAACTTTGCGATCTCAACTTCCAAATGGACTTATGCAGATACATTGGATTCTATTATGCAGAAGGGTACGCAGGAGATCGTACTTGGTTCAAAATCAGTGGATGATGTTCTGGATGAATTGGATACGAAGATGACAGATATGCTTGAAAATGAAAAATAAAGGATGAACAATTCTGGCTGCCATATACTCCTATGTGGCAGCCGGTTTTTGAAAATGGAGGAGGTTATCATGCAGAAAAAGAAAAAAATGAACTGGAAAAGAGAGCTGCCGTTTGTGGCATTCATTCTTCCAGCATTTCTGATCTATGTAATTGTCACAATTATACCTACAGCAGGGACGCTTGGGTATTCCTTTACCGATTTCGATGGATTTGCAAGAAATGTGAATTTTGTAGGTTTTGCAAATTATATTAAAATTTTTAAAAGCCCAAATGTTGTCCAGTCTATACTGAACAGCTTAATCTACGGATTCGCGACACCGATACTGATCACGGCACTTGCGATTCCTCTCGCGCTTGCGCTGAACAGTAAAATCAAATCAAAAAATATATTGAGAGCTGTATTTTTCTTTCCATCAGTCATCAGTTCTCTGTTTTTGGGATACATATGGAAATTTATTCTTTCCCCTTCCACAACAGGTATGATCAATGGAATTCTGACAAAGATGGGAAAAGATCCGCTTCTGCTTCTTGCTGACGGGAAGATGGCGATGGTTTTCCTGATTCTTGTGACGGTGTGGACATCGACAGGGTGGCATGCATGTATCTATATTGCCAACCTTCAGACAATCTCGCCGGATTACTATGAGGCGGCTACGATGGATGGGGCAAGTAAGTGGCAGCAGTTCTGGAAGATTACATTTCCAATGCTCGCACCATCAATGACAACCAGCGTCATGCTTCTTCTGACCAGCGGGCTGAAGGCTTTTGATCTCCCGTTTGCCCTGACAGAAGGAGGACCGGGTCACGCGACAACTATGATTACACAGACAATTATCAATGAGGGAATCACGGCGAATCAGGTGGGATTTTCTTCGGCAATGTCATTTCTGTTTCTTCTGATTATTTCGGTGCTTACAATGGCGCAGACAACCATTATGAGAAGACGGGAAGCGAAGCTGTACGAGTAGAAAGGATAGAAGTATGGAAAAGAAATATACGAAAAAAACATTTGCAGGGGAAGCGGCAATTGTGCTTCTGGCAGTCGTGTTCATCATTCCGATTTATTATCTTGTTGTAAGTACGTTTAAATCACAGGACCAGATTATGACGAACCCTCTCGGACTTCCAACACATCTGAATTTTGACAACTATAGAAGAGCATTGGAGTCTATGGATTTTCTGAGGAACTTTGGGAACTCCATGTTTATCACAGTGACAGCAGTCGTGATTATTGTTGTATTTGGTGCGATGGCGGCATATTCGATCTGCAGGCATCAGACAAAATTCTCAAAATTTGCAGGAGCATTTTTCCTGATTGGTTTTATGGTTCCTGTGCAGACAACAATGATTCCTCTTTTTAATCTGATGAAAAGTATGCATCTGATCAATACATTTCCGGGAATTATACTTTTGCATACCAATCAGTGTATTTTTGCGTTTCTCATGTACAGGGGGTTTGTGAATACGGTTCCCCTGGAACTTGAGGAGGCAGCCAAAATCGACGGATGCAATATGTGGCAGACATTCTGGAAGATAGCGTTTCCGCTGATGAAGCCGATTACGACAACGATTGTAATCTTTAATGTGATGTGGATCTGGAATGACTTCATGCTTACATATCTGTTCCTGAATTCATCTTCAAAGGCGACACTTGTAATGCAGGTATATAACGGAATCGGAATGTTTTCTAACGACTGGTCTCTGATGATGCCGGCACTTGTGATCGCGCTGCTCCCGATGGTTGTATTTTATCTGATTATGCAGAAACAGATTATCGCGGGAGTTGCTGCAGGAGCTGTGAAAGGATAAGGAGAGGTGAGATGAACAGAACATTTGAAATCAAAGAACAGTTTTGTCTTGATGGGGAACGTATAAAAATTATCTCTGGCAGTATTCATTATTTCCGCGTTGTACCGGAATATTGGATGGACAGACTGTTAAAGTTAAAGGCAATGGGGTGCAATACGGTAGAAACCTATGTGCCCTGGAATCTGCATGAGCCAGAGGAAGGAAAATTTTGCTTTGAGGGACGGATGGACCTTCTAAGATTTATCAAAATGGCAGAGGAGGCCGGGCTTTTGGTCATTGTCCGCCCGTCTCCGTTCATTTGTGCAGAATGGGAATTCGGAGGGCTTCCGGCATGGCTGCTTACGAAGCAGAATATACGCCTCCGTGCGGATAATGAGACATTCCTTGCATGTGTGGAGCGTTATTATCATAGACTGTTTCAGATTTTATCCCCGCTTCAGTGTACGAACGGCGGCCCGGTAATTATGATGCAGGTTGAGAATGAGTACGGGTATTACGGAAGTGACAAAGGATATCTTACGAAGTTAAAAGAAATGATGGAGAAATTTGGGGTTGATGTTCCGTTTGTGACTTCGGATGGACCTAACAGACAATCCCTCAGAGACGGAAGTCTGGAAGGGGTTCTGGCAACGGCCAATTTTGGTTCTCAGACAGTGGAGCGGTTTGGAGAATTAAAATCATTTGTCGGTGACAGGCCATTAATGTGTATGGAATTCTGGGTAGGATGGTTTGATGCGTGGAACTGCGGGGAGCACCGTACTTCTGATCTGGAACAGAATAAAAAAGATCTGGATGATATGTTAAGGCTTGGAAATGTCAATATCTATATGTTCCAGGGGGGAACGAACTTCGGGTTTATGAATGGCTCCAATTATTATGAGTGTCTGGAACCGGATGTCACCTCTTATGATTATGACGCAGTGTTGTCGGAAGATGGCCAGATCACGGAAAAATACAAAGCCTTCCGGGAGATTATTGGAAAGTATGTAAAACTGCCTGAGGTGAAGCTTCCCAAACTTCCAGGGCGCAGAGAATACGGACAGGTTGCATATGATAACGCAGTAAGCCTTTTTGAAGTGATTGACGAGATCAGCAGTCCAATAGTATCTCCGTATACAATCTCTATGGAAGAGGCTTCACAGAGTTACGGGTATATTTTGTATCGTACGAAAATTCAGGAGAAAGAGAAAATAGAGAAGTTTAAATTATCCGGCGCCGCTGACAGGGCAATCATTTATACGGACTGTCATCAGACAGATATACGGTATGACCATGAACTTTCAAAGGAAAGAGAACTGAGGGTTATCTCGGATGGCGGGACAGAAACAAGTCTTGATATTCTTGTGGAGAATATGGGACGTGTGAATTTCGGAGAACATCTGGAGGAACAGAAGAAAGGAATTACACGTGGTGTCCTGATCAACGGTGCGTTTCACAGCGGATGGGAAATTTATACATTACCTCTGGAACACCAGATTGAAAAGATTGATTTTGAGAAAGAATACAGAGAAAAGGAACCGGCGTTCTATCATTTTGAATTTCAGGCCGGGGAGGCAGGCGATACATTTCTTGATATGTCCGGATGGGGAAAAGGATGTGTGTTTATCAATGGACATAACATCGGAAGATTCTGGGAGGCAGGACCTCAAAAGAGACTTTATATCCCTGCTCCGTATATTAACGAAGGTAAGAATGAAGTGATTGTTTTTGAGACTGACGGCATTGCTGGTAAGACTATTGAATTGAAAGGCCAGCCAGATCTTGGATAGGGGAGAAGTGATGGAACAGAAATATACAGGGTATTTATTTGTGTTTTTTACAGGAACGGAAAGTTCCGACGATGATGAACAGGTATATTTTGCAGTGAGCAGGGATGGGCTTCACTGGAAGGACCTGAATGAGGGGCAGCCGGTACTGCGTTCCCCGGTAGGTGACCGGGGAGTCAGAGATCCATTTCTTGTGAGATCCGTTCTGGATGGAAAATACAGAGTGATCGCGACAGATCTTAAAATATATAATAACAAAAACTGGGATGCGGCAGCCAATCATGGCAGTACATCTCTTGTAATATGGGAATCAGATGATTTACTGCATTTTAAAGAACCATATACATGGGATACAGGGATAAAAGGCGCGGGATGCGCGTGGGCGCCGGAAGTGGTCTATGATGAGGAAAATAAAAATTACATGGTCTTCTGGGCCTCCATGACCAAGGATGAGACAGGAAAGGCAAAACAGAAAATCTACCAGAGCCATACGAAGGATTTTATAAAATTTACCGAGCCGGAACTGTACATTGAAAGAGAAGATCATATCATAGATACCACCATGATAAAAGTAAATGATACATATTACCGTTTTTCAAAAGATGAGGTCCGTGCACAGATTGATATGGAATCAGGCAGTTCTCTTTCCAAAGATTCATTTAAGAAAATAGAATCAGAAGTACTTTCATCTCTGCATGGCGTCGAAGGTCCGGAGATCTTTCAGTTTAATGACAGAGAAGAATGGTGTCTGATTGTAGATGAAGTGGACCGGGGGACTGGATACCGCCCTCTTGTTACCACCTCGCTTGAATCAGGGGATTTCAGAATCCTTTCTGAGGATGAGTATGATTATGGGAAATTGAAAAAGAGACATGGATCGGTTGTCAATCTTACGGAAGAGGAAATGAAGAGGCTTTTAGAACTTTAATTTCAGGGTGTCACATATTTACAGATAACTGCATATGTTAAATCAGGAGGTTGATGGAATTATGCAGATTATGAGTAATGATGCGCCGGACGCATATGCCCAGGTGAGAGGGAATATTAACCATTCCCAGATACATGGAAATGTGTATTTTTACGAGATGTATAAGGGAACTCTTGTCGTGGCCGAAATCTATGGTCTTCCGGAGACGATGGATAAAGAAAACGGAGATTTTTATGGCTTTCACATCCATGAAGGAGAAAGCTGTACAGGAGATGCGGATGATCCATTTAAAGATGCAGGAATGCATTATAATCCGGAACATACAGAACATCCGAAACATGCGGGAGATCTTCCGCCGCTGCTCGCAAATGATGGAGTAGCCTGGAGTGCGGTATATACAGATCGTTTTTACCCGGAAGATGTGATCGGAAGAACAGTAATTATACATGATATGGCGGATGATTTCAGGACGCAGCCATCCGGTGATTCGGGTGCCAAGATGGCATGCGGTGAGATTGTGACAGATTAAAAGAAGGAGCGGTTCCGGGATCAGGAGCCGTTCCTTTTGAATGGATAGAAAAGTTTTTAGTTTTCTTCGTCTTTTTTGAGTTCACGAATGATAATCTCAGCTGTTTTCTTTACTGTATCAGAAACAAACTTTGTACATTGCGCCTTTCTTTCCGGCGCGTTTCTTTCCATTCCGCGGGTAAGTACACGGCAGCATGTCCCGCCGCAGGTTTCTTTAAAGTAATCATGAAGCTCCTGGGTGAGTTTAAAACATCTGTTGACTTTCGGGTCACCAGGTGTTCTGCGTCCGAAGAAGTATCCGATACACATTGTAGCGCCGGCAAGTGCTCCGCAGATACATCCGCCCCCGCCAAGTCCCCATGGGAATCCGGAACTCATGGCGATCGCATCATCCGAAAGATCTAATTCAAAGTGTTTTTTTACCGCATAAATAATTGATTCTGAACAGGCGAACCCCGAGTTGAAGATTTTTACCGCGTCTTTCTGAAGTTCCTCCATATTAATTTCTTTTACCATCACATATCCCTCCTTTTTGTTACATTATAGATGGATTTGAATGAAAATTCAATTCTTCATGACCAATACTTTAGTTGAAAATGTGTGACTTTTATCTCATCTCTGTAATTCATTTTACAGGGATCATTTTTTATATTATAATAGAACAATACGTTGAGAAATTATGGTAATCATTAGTTTATTCAGATACAGGAGGCATATTTATGCGTGTTATAAATGTTGAGGAGATCACAGATCATATCAAAGAGATGTGTATCGAGGCGAATCATTATCTTTCAAAAGACATGGACTGTGCGATGAAGTCTGCAGTTGAGGAGGAAGAATCACCGCTTGGAAAACAGATTCTTGAGCAGCTTCAGGAGAATTTAAAAATTGCTGCCGAGGATATGATTCCGATTTGTCAGGATACCGGGATGGCAGTTATATTTCTTGAGATCGGACAGGAGGTATATCTGGAAGGAGGACTTCTTGAAGATGCTGTCAATGAGGGCGTGAGAAGGGGATACACGGAAGGATTTTTGCGAAAATCTGTTGTAAGTGATCCTATTATAAGAGAGAATACCAAGGATAATACACCTGCCGTGATACATACAAAGATAGTTTCCGGGGATAAAGTAAAGATTAAAGTTGCTCCCAAAGGTTTTGGAAGTGAGAATATGAGCAGAGTATTCATGCTGAAGCCTGCGGATGGAATCGAAGGAGTAAAACAGGCGGTTATCACAGCTGTGGCAGATGCAGGGCCGAATGCCTGTCCGCCGATGGTGATTGGGGTCGGAATCGGAGGTACATTTGAAAAATGTGCTTTGATGGCAAAAGAAGCTTTGACAAGAGAGGTAGGAAGCCATTCTGAGATTCCATATGTAAGAGAGATGGAAGAAGAGCTTTTGGTGAAAATCAATGGGCTTGGTATTGGGCCGGGAGGTCTTGGAGGTACAACAACAGCTCTTGCAGTCAATATAAACACATATCCTACGCACATTGCAGGACTTCCGGTAGGGATAAATATCTGCTGTCATGTCAACCGCCATGTGATCAGGGAAATCTAAAATAACAGGAAAGGAATCTTTCGGGGATGGAACAGCATATTACAACGCCGGTTACAAAAGAGACGGCCAGAAGTTTAAAATCAGGGGATTATGTGTATATTACAGGAACAATATATACTGCGCGGGATGCCGCCCACAAGAGAATGAATGATACATTGGACAGAAAAGAAAAGCTGCCAATCGACATAGAACGTGAACTGATCTATTATATGGGACCTTCACCTGCAAGAGAAGGAAGGCCGATAGGATCTGCAGGGCCTACGACTGCAAGCCGTATGGATAAATATGCGCCGAGACTTCTGGATCTTGGTTTAGGAGGAATGATTGGAAAAGGGAAAAGAAGTCCCGAAGTGATTGATGGGATCATGAGAAATGATGCTGTATACTTTGCGGCAGTCGGAGGTGCAGGTGCACTTCTGTCAAAATGTATTAAGAATTCCGAAGTCGTGGCGTATGATGATCTTGGGACAGAAGCCATCAGGAAACTTGAAGTAGAAAATTTCCCGGTAATTGTTGTCATAGACAGTGAGGGAAATAATTTATACGAGACAGCTATTGAGCAATATAAAAAATAGTAAAGGCGGAAGAAAAGAATGAGACGTATTTTAGTGATGGTACTCCATAATATTCTGAGAGTGCCGGGAATGTGGTTTAAGCTCTGCTATTATGCCAAGTACCCTGATAAATATACGGAGGAGAAAAGGTATGCGTTTCTCAAGTACATATGCAGATATGCGAATAAAGGGGGAAATGTAACCATTGACGCCCATGGTCTGGAAAATATTCCAAAAAAGGATGGATTTATGTTTTTCCCAAACCACCAGGGACTGTACGATGTTTTGGCTATTGTTGAGGCGAGTCCTCACCCCTTTGCTGTGGTGGCAAAAAAGGAAATCGCCAATATTCCGTTTCTAAAGCAAGTTTTTGCGATCATGAAAGCATATATGATAGACCGTGAAGATGTGAGACAGGCAATGCAGATTATTTTAAATGTATCAAAAGAAGTGTCAGAGGGACGGAATTATCTTATATTCGCAGAAGGAACAAGATCAAAGAATGGCAATCATCCAGGAGAGTTCAAAGGTGGAAGTTTCAAATCAGCTACGAAAGCGAAATGCCCGATTATACCGGTTGCCCTCATTGATGCGTTTCAGCCGTTTGACACTAAGAGTATTAAACCTGTAACTGTACAGGTACATTTTCTGAAACCTATAGAGTATGAAGAGTATAAGGATATGAAAACAACAGATATCGCATCAGAGGTTAAGAGAAGAATTGAAGAAACTATCCAGAATTATGAATAGAGGATATAAAAACAGGAAAAGATAAGGAAGAGTGTGTAAATACCATACCTTGTTTTTTCCTGTTTTCTGTTTGAACAGGCAAAGAAAACTAAAGTGACAGTTTTCCTGAGGTGTAAGCAAAAGAAGGATGTAATATCCATGCAGTACCAATATATGATAAAAAATAAAAATAATACTAAAAAAGTAATTGACAAGACAAAAATCATTTAGTATAATAACTCTTGCGCTAAAGAACACAGTTATTATGTAAAATTGTGTCGGGCGCTGTAAACAACTACTAAATACAGTGTTTTATGAATTCAGGAGAAATACTCAAGAGGCTGAAGAGGCGCCCCTGCTAAGGGTGTAGGCCGGGTGACCGGCGCGAGGGTTCAAATCCCTCTTTCTCCGCTTTATTTTTTACTCTTTAAAACATGAAGAAATAAAAAATAAAAAACTTGTAAAAAGTTGTTGACAAATAAAAAATCAGGTGATATACTGAATAAGCTGTCGCATGAGACAGGCAAACAACACAGAACATTGATAATTGAACAACAGACAAACAACCCTGAAAATTTCGAGAGAGATTTTTAGAACAGAAACAACAGTAAAAGGGATAGAATTAATTAGCTAGTAGTTAATTCTGGACTGGATTACAAACACTTTTAACGAGAGTTTGATCCTGGCTCAGGATGAACGCTGGCGGCGT
>URQQ01000054.1 GCA_900549995.1 uncultured Lachnospiraceae bacterium
TCAGCGTGTTCCAACTCCTACAGGATCAACAACAATCTTAACAGCAGTTGTTGACGGAACAGTTACTGTTGATGATGTAAATGCAGCTATGAAAGCAGCTGAGACAGAATCTTTCGGATACAATACAGATGAAATCGTATCAAGCGATATCGTTGGTATGAGATATGGTTCATTATTTGACGCTACACAGACAATGGTTCTTCCATTAGATAATGGTACAACACAGGTTCAGGTTGTTTCATGGTATGACAATGAAAATTCATACACAAGCCAGATGGTAAGAACAATCAAATACTTCTCTGAACTTGCTTAATTATAAGTGTCTGGCAGAGAAATTGCGAACTTAGTGCGGATGTTGCCATTGCATGGAATTCATGCGGCGGATGATTGACATCCTTACAAAGACTCATAAAGGGTCCGGTCTTTATATGGACCGGACCCTTTTTTATAACGACTAAAAGGAGGCATTAAAATGCTTAATAAGAAATCAGTAGACGACATCAATGTAAAAGGTAAAAAAGTGCTCGTAAGATGTGATTTTAATGTGCCGCTGAAAGATGGCAAGATTACAGATGAAAACCGTCTTGTTGCAGCACTTCCGACAATTAAGAAATTAATTGCAGACGGTGGGAAAGTGATCCTGTGTTCACATCTCGGAAAACCAAAGGGAGAGCCAAAACCGGAATTATCACTGGCACCGGTTGCTGCACGTTTGACTGAATTATTAGGACAGGAAGTAAAATTCGCTGCTGATCCAGAAGTGGTAGGAGCAAATGCAAGAGCTGCTGTGGATGCTATGAACGACGGTGATGTTGTCCTTCTTGAGAATACACGTTACAGAGCGGAAGAGACAAAGAACGGCGAAGCATTCAGCAAGGATCTTGCTTCTCTCTGCGAAGTATTTGTAAATGATGCGTTCGGTACAGCCCACAGAGCACACTGCTCTAACGTAGGTGTTACAGAATATGTGGATACTTGCGTAGTTGGATACCTGATGCAGAAAGAAATTGACTTCCTTGGCAATGCCGTAAACAATCCGGAAAGACCATTTGTGGCAATCCTGGGCGGTGCCAAAGTTGCAGACAAATTAAATGTAATTTCCAACCTGCTCGATAAATGCGATACTTTGATTATCGGCGGAGGAATGGCGTATACATTCTTAAAAGCACAGGGAATGGAAGTTGGTAAATCTTTACTGGATGAGTCAAAACTGGATTACTGCCGTGAAATGATCGCAAAGGCAGAGAAATTAGGCAAACAGCTTCTCCTTCCGGTAGATGCTACTGTATCCGCTGATTTCCCGAATCCAATTGATGCTCCAATCGAAGTTGAGGTTGTTGCTGCCAATGAAATTCCTGCAGATAAAGAAGGTATGGATATTGGTACAAAGACAGCTGCATTATATGCGGATGCCGTAAAGAGTGCAAAAACAGTTGTATGGAACGGACCGATGGGTGTATTTGAGAACCCGACACTTGCAGCAGGAACAATCGCTGTGGCAAAAGCACTTGCAGAGACAGATGCGACAACAATCATCGGCGGCGGAGATTCTGCGGCAGCAGTAAACCAGTTAGGATTTGGTGACAAGATGTCCCATATCTCAACAGGCGGCGGTGCATCCTTAGAATTCCTTGAAGGAAAAGAACTCCCAGGCGTAGCGGCAGCAAACGATAAGTAAAAAACTTTTACTTAAACTAAGAAAATAACAATAGAGAGGATATTACACATATGTCAAGAAGAAAAATTATTGCAGGTAACTGGAAAATGAACAAAACTCCGAGTGAGGCAGTTGCTCTGATCAACGAATTGAAACCTTTAGTAGCAACAGAGGAAGCAGATGTAGTATTCTGTGTACCGGCGATTGATATCATTCCGGCGATCGAAGCTACAAAAGGCACGAACATTGCAATCGGTGCTGAGAATATGTACTATGAAGAAAGCGGAGCTTACACAGGAGAAATTTCACCGGCAATGTTAACAGATGTAGGTGTAAAATACGTTGTTCTTGGACATTCTGAGAGACGTGAGTATTTTGCAGAGACAAATGAGACTGTAAATAAAAAAGTGAAAAAAGCTTTTGAGCACGGTATCACTCCGATTGTATGCTGTGGGGAAACTCTTGAGCAGAGAGAGCAGGGAGTTACGATTGACTTTATCCGCCAGCAGATTAAAATCGCGTTCCTTGACGTAACAGCAGAACAGGCGAAAACGGCAGTGATCGCTTATGAGCCAATCTGGGCGATCGGAACAGGAAAAGTAGCAACAACTGAGCAGGCTCAGGAAGTTTGTGCTGCTATCCGTGTATGTATCGGTGAAATCTATGATGAAGCAACAGCAGAAGCAATCCGCATCCAGTACGGCGGAAGTGTATCAGCTGCAAGTGCACCGGAATTATTTGCACAGCCGGATATCGATGGCGGACTTGTCGGCGGAGCTGCTTTAAAAGCAGATTTTGGAAAGATTGTAAACTATAAATAATTACGCGGCTTTACTGGATGAAGTATGTGCTGCGAGATACCCGAAAGGGTGCAGATCCGTAAGCAGGAATTCCCGGTGTATCACAGTGAACAGGGAATTCCTGTTTTTATGATATAGGCAAGTTCGAAGCTTGCAACATGGGAATAAATCATGTAAAATAAAGCATCGATATAATTAAAGGAGAGAATAGACAATGAGTAAAAAACCAACAGTGTTAATGATATTAGACGGGTATGGTCTGAATAATAAAGTTTCTGGAAATGCAGTCGCTGAAGCTGATACGCCAGTGATGGATAAGATGATGAAAGAATGCCCGTTCGTAGAAGGAAATGCAAGCGGACTTGCAGTGGGACTTCCGGACGGACAGATGGGAAATTCTGAAGTAGGACATCTGAACATGGGTGCCGGAAGAATTGTGTATCAGGAACTGACTAAAATTACCAAATCCATTAATGACGGTGATTTCTTTGAGAATGAGGAACTGTTAAGAGCATGCAGAAATGCAAAAGAAAATGATTCTGCGCTTCATATGTTTGGCCTGTTGTCTGACGGCGGTGTTCACAGCCACAACACACACCTTTATGGACTGCTGGAACTTGCGAAAAAACAGGGGCTTGAGAAAGTATATGTACACTGCTTCCTTGACGGGCGTGATACACCACCTTCTTCAGGAAAAGAATATGTAGAACAGCTGGAAGCGAAAATGAAAGAGATCGGTGTCGGCAAGGTTGCTTCTGTCATGGGACGGTATTATGCTATGGACCGTGACAACAGATGGGACCGTGTGGAAAAAGCTTATGATGTTCTCGTAAAAGGAGAGGGTGAAAAGGCTGTTTCCGCACCGGAGGCTGTTCAGAAATCTTACGATGCAGATAAAACAGATGAATTTGTACTTCCGACAGTTGTGACGGAGAATGGCGCACCGACTGCTACGATAAAAGACGGAGACTCTGTGATTTTCTTTAATTTCCGTCCGGACCGTGCACGGGAAATTACAAGAACGTTCTGTGATGATGAGTTTCAGGGATTTGACAGAGGAGCACGTATTAAAACAGTATTCGTATGTTTTACAGAGTATGATATCACCATCGAAAACAAATATATTGCATTTAAAAAAGAAGAGATCACAAATACATTCGGAGAATTCCTTGCGAAAAATGGTCTCAAACAGGCGAGAATTGCAGAGACTGAGAAATATGCCCATGTGACATTCTTCTTCAATGGCGGCGTAGAAGAGCCGAACGAAGGCGAAGACCGCATCCTGGTAAAATCTCCGAAAGTTGCAACTTATGACCTCCAGCCGGAAATGAGCGCCTTTGAAGTATGTGATAAACTTGTTGAAGCTATCAAATCTGACAAATATGATGTAATTATTATTAACTTTGCAAATCCTGATATGGTTGGCCACACAGGAATTGAAAATGCCGCGATCAAAGCAGTGGAAGCGGTTGACAAATGTGTTGGAAGGGCAGCAGAAGCAATCAAAGAGGTGAATGGGCAGATGTTCATCTGTGCAGATCACGGAAATGCTGAGCAGCTGGTAGATTACGATACAAATGAACCATTTACAGCGCACACAACGAATCCGGTACCGTTCATTTTATTTAATGCAGATGAGAAATACGGACTGAGAGAGGGCGGATGCCTTGCAGATATCGCACCGACACTGATTCAGCTGATGGGTATGGAACAGCCTGAGGAAATGAGCGGAACAAGCCTGCTTATTGAGAAATAAAATAATGCATACTAAAAGCCTGCCGTTTGGTAAGAACAGGAGGAGTATATGGCCTTAAAAAATAAACTTGGTATTACTGATGCAGCCAAACTTGCCAGAGAAGAGGAAAAGATAAGTAAAAGAAAAGCAGTTGAACTGTTTCAAGATGGAGTTCTTGATACATTTGAGATCGGAAAATTTTCAGGACTTGCAAAAATTCATAAGTTTCTGTTTGGTGATATATATGATTTTGCCGGGAATATCAGGGATGTTAACTTGGCAAAGGGGAATTTCCGCTTTGCGCCAGTCATGTACCTGGAGCCGGCGTTAAAAAATATTGACAATATGCCACAGACCACATTTGATGAGATTATTGAAAAATATGTAGAGATGAATATTGCGCATCCTTTTAGGGAAGGAAATGGCAGAAGTACCAGGATATGGCTTGATCAGATGCTGAAGAAAGAATTAGAACTGGTGATAGACTGGTCTAAAGTTGAGAAGGATGATTATTTGCTCGCGATGGAAAGAAGTCCAATTAAAGATGTAGAAATAAAGGTGCTGCTAAAAGATGCATTAACAGATAAGATTGATGACAGGGAAGTGTACATGAAAGGGATTGATGCAAGCTACCATTATGAGGGGTATCACATTTTTAAGGCCGATGATTTAGATTAAGACAGAACCGGCCAGATGCTTTAAAAGCATCTGGCCGGTTCTGTCTTATTATTCTGTTATGGAATTCATGTTTTTCTGTGCGGTCGAAAGCATCAGTTTGATACGGTTCAGCTGGTTTACCTCGCTGGCTCCGGGATCATAATCGATCGCCACAATATTGGAAAGTGGATGTTCATGACGGAGTTCCTTGATAACCCCTTTTCCTACAACGTGATTCGGCAGGCAGGCAAATGGCTGTGTACATACGATGTTGTTGACTCCGTTATGAAGAAGTTCCAGCATTTCACCGGTCAGGAACCACCCCTCACCACACTGGTTTCCTACGGATACAATGTCACTTGCCATCGTGGCAAGATCTTCGATATGTGCAGGTGCCTCAAAATGCTTACTTGCTTCAAAGGCCTTTGTGGCAGGAGCGCGGAACCATTCCAGTGCCTTGATTCCAAGGTTGCCCATACGTGCGGTTGATTTCTTCTTTCCGAGCTTTTCCGCCTTGAAGTTACTGTTATAGAAACAGTAAAGGAAGAAGTCCAAAAGATCAGGAACAACGGCTTCTGCACCTTCTTTTTCAAGCAGATCCACCAGATAATTGTTTGCGGCGGGCAGAAACTTTACAAGAATCTCGCCGACAACTCCGACGCGGGGTTTTTGTTCCTCTTTCATCGGCAATGTATCAAAATCATGGATAATTCCACGGCATAAACGTTTAAATTCACTGCGGCTTGGATATTTCTTTGTGACAAACCGGATACATTCCTTTTTCCATTTCTCGTGCAGTGCTTCGGCAGATCCGGGCGTGACTTCATATGGCCTTGTGCGGTAAAGACACCTCATGAAGACGTCTCCCAGAACAACGGCATAAATTCCCTTTAAGGCCAGTGGGAGAGTGATCTTGAATCCCGGATTTTCTTCCAGCCCGCTTAAGTTTACAGAGATGACCGGAATGTCCGGGTAACCTGCTTTTTTCAGTGCGCGCCGGATGAAACCGATGTAGTTTGACGCACGGCATCCGCCGCCTGTCTGGCTTATGATAACTGCAATTTTATTCGTATCATATTTGCCGGATAAAATGGCCTGCATGATCTGTCCAACGACCATGAGTGAAGGATAACATGCATCATTATTTACGTATTTCAGTCCCACATCAACCGCTGATTTGTTATCGTTTGGAAGGACTTCTACATTATATCCGCTGGCACGGAATGCCGGCTCCACGAGCTCAAAATGAATCGGAGACATCTGTGGGCAGAGGATGGTATAGTCTTTCCGCATTTCTTTTGTAAATGGTACTTTTTCAATAGCTGAAGGAACGATATCACGCTTCATCTGTTTCTGGTCTCTTACACGGACAGCGGCGATGAGAGAGCGGATACGGATACGTGCCGCACCAAGATTGTTGACCTCATCGATTTTAAGCGTCGTGTAGATCTTTCCGGAATCAGTCAGAATATCGGATACTTCATCGGTGGTAACTGCATCCAGACCGCACCCAAAGGAGTTCAGCTGAATCAGTTCCAGATCATCCCTTGTTTTGACATAATTTGCCGCAGCATACAGACGGGAATGGTACATCCATTGATCCATGACATTCAGCGGTCTTTCCACAGGATTCAGGTGGGAAATGGAGTCTTCGGTCAAAACAGCAATATCATACGATGTGATAAGTTCCGGGATTCCATGATGCACTTCCGGGTCGATATGGTAAGGACGCCCTGCCAGAACAATCCCCTTTTTACCGTGGTCTTCCAGCCATTTCAGTGTCTCCTCGCCTTTTCGTTTCATATCCTCGCGGCAGTTGTTTTGCTCTTCATATCCGAGATGAACGGCTTTTTTGATTTCCTCGGGAGAAATCTGGAATTCCTCTGACAATTCTTCCACCAGACGGGATGCCAGTGTTTCCTCGCTTTCAAATGACATGAACGGATTTCTGAATTTCACCTTACCGGAAGTAATTTCATCCATATTATTCTTTATGTTTTCAGCATAAGAAGTTACGATTGGGCAATTATAATGATTGTTTGCATCGGCGAATTCTTTTCGTTCGAAAGGAATACATGGGTAGAAAATAAAGTTAACACCCTGTTCAATCAGCCATTCAACATGTCCATGGGCAAGTTTTGCCGGATAACATTCTGATTCACTTGGGATAGAATCAATTCCCATTTCGTATATTTTCCGGTTGGAAAATGGCGACAGGACAACCCGGAATCCAAGTTCGTTAAAAAAGGTAAACCAGAATGGGTAGTTTTCATACATATTGAGAACACGCGGAATTCCTACTGTGCCGCGCGGTGCCTTTTCTTCTTCGAGAGGAGTGTAGCCAAAATACCGCTCATTTTTATAGTCATAAAGATTCGGAACTTCTGCGCTTTTTTTCGCTTTCCCAAGGCCTCGTTCACAGCGGTTACCGGAGATAAATCTTCTTCCGTCGCTGAAATGGTTGATGGTAAGACGGCAGTTGTTCGTACACATCCGGCATTTCGTCATTGTGGTATGGTATGTAAATGCATTGATCTCCTCAATTGAGAGCATTGTCGTCGGCTTATGGCACTGTTCATAGCGTTCTCTTGCGATCAGTGCCGCGCCGAATGCGCCCATAATGCCGGCGATATCCGGACGGATTGCCTCGCAGCCTGCAATTGTCTCAAAGCTTCTGAGAACTGCTTCATTGTAGAAGGTTCCGCCCTGAACGACGATTCTATTTCCAAGCTCGGATGCATCTGAGACTTTGATTACTTTAAACAAGGCATTTTTGATGACTGAGTATGCAAGCCCGGCAGAAATATCGGCCACAGAAGCACCTTCTTTCTGTGCCTGTTTTACTTTGGAATTCATGAACACGGTACATCTTGTGCCAAGATCAATCGGATGTTTCGCAAATAATGCCTCATGTGCAAAGTCTTCCACACTGTAATTTAAAGATTTTGCAAAAGTTTCAATGAAGGAACCGCAGCCGGAAGAGCAGGCTTCATTCAGCTGTACGCTGTCAACGGTCTGATTTTTGATCTTGATACATTTCATATCCTGACCGCCGATATCGAGAATACAATCTACTTCAGGATCAAAGAAGGACGCAGCGTAATAGTGGGAAACTGTCTCAACCTCTCCTTCGTCCAGAAGAAGGGATGCCTTGATCAGCGCTTCGCCATATCCGGTGGAGCAGGAATGTACGATTTTTACGCCTTCCGGGAGTTTGCTGTAAATGTCCTGAATCGCATGGATCGTAGTTTTTAAAGGATCCCCGTCATTGTTATGGTAGAAGGAATAAAGAAGCGTTCCGTCTTCCGCGACAAGGGCTGCTTTGGTTGTCGTTGATCCTGCATCGATTCCGAGGAAACAGTCTCCACGGTAGGTGGAAAGATCTCTGACTGGCACCTGATGTTTCTTATGCCGTGTCTGGAATTCATTATACTCAGCTTCTGTGGCAAAGAGAGGATCGAGTCGGTCGACTTCGAAATCCATCTGAATGTGGCTTGCAAGACGCTTCTGTAAATCTGTCAGAGAAACTTCGACATCCCTTTTCGAATTCATCGCAGATCCGATTGCCGCAAAGAGATGAGAGTTGACAGGTTCAATGGTATGTTCATCATCCAGCTTCAGGGTACGCACAAATGCAGCACGCAGCTCAGAAAGAAAATGAAGAGGTCCTCCCAGGAATGCTACGTGGCCGCGGATTGGTTTTCCGCATGCCAGGCCGCTGATGGTCTGATTGACAACTGCCTGGAAAATGGAAGCAGCCAGATCTTCTTTGGTGGCGCCTTCATTGATCAGAGGCTGAATATCGGATTTTGCGAAGACTCCGCAGCGGGCTGCGATGGAATAGATGGCTTTATAATCTTCAGCGTAATGATTCAGCCCTTCCGCGTCGGTCTGAAGAAGAGATGCCATCTGGTCGATGAATGATCCTGTACCGCCGGCACAGATTCCGTTCATGCGCTGTTCCACGTTGCCGCCTTCGAAATAGATGATTTTAGCATCTTCCCCGCCAAGTTCTATGGCAACATCTGTCTGTGGCGCATAGTCCTGAAGTGCTGTTGAGACAGCGATGACTTCCTGAACGAATGGAACCCCGAGATGTTTTGCAAGCGTAAGTCCTCCGGAACCTGTGATGACAGGGCATGCTTTGATGGGGCCTAACTTGTAAACTGCACGTCCGATCAGGTCAGACAATGTCTCCTGGATATTGGCAAAATGCCTTTCGTAGTCTGAGAAGAGAAGTTCCTTATTATCTGGGCTTAAAACAGCAATTTTAACGGTAGTAGAACCAATGTCTATACCTAGTGTATATAATTCTTGTAGTTGACTCATGTTTTATGCTCCTTAATCTAAAATAAATCGATACCTGAATTGGTTGTTTTCAATGGTTTTATCCTCCGATTCGAGGTATTGTTACTTATTATAATGTAATTCTAGATTACAACAGTCTACATTATACGACAAATATTGAAAAAACTCAATTGAAAATAATGGACAATCTTTTTTGTGACACCTGAAAAAATTTGTACTATATATGTTAAAAAGTTGTAAACTTGATGGATTGAATTGACAAACATAAGCCGTGAAGGTACAATTACTAGTGTTATTCCAATCTGATACTCTGGGAAAGTTTTGGAAGTATCGTTTTTTTGGTATTATCAATTATATATAAGGAGTCGTAAATTTATGAATTGGTTGAATAGGTTAGAACGTAAATTCGGCAGGCATTCTGTTCCGAATCTGACATTTGGCCTGATCGTGTGTTATGCCGTAGGTTATGTGATTGCACTCTTTCTGCCTAATTTTCTGTCTTATCTGACATTGGAACCATATCTGATTCTGCATGGACAGATCTGGCGCCTTGTAACGTGGATCTTTGTACCCGCAGGCGGAAGTATTATAGGTATCGTCATTATGATGTTCTTTTACTATTCGATTGGGCGTCAGCTGGAGATGACCTGGGGAGAATTCCGGTATAATATTTACATTTTTGCAGGTATTATATTCACAGTAATCGGTGCTTTTGTGTTATATTTTCTGACCGGTTCTGTTTATCTTGGATTTTATTTCACGCCGTATTATCTGTATCTGTCCATTTTCCTTGCCTTTGCGGCATGTTATCCGAA
This sequence comes from uncultured Lachnospiraceae bacterium, assembly GCA_900549995.1. Taxonomy (GTDB): domain Bacteria; phylum Bacillota; class Clostridia; order Lachnospirales; family Lachnospiraceae; genus UMGS1251. Next base: position 9,973 of record URQQ01000054.1, read on the forward strand.
CATGGAGGTGATGCTTTATTTTATCCTTCCAATCAAAATGAAGTGGATGGCGGTTGTATATGCAGTTGTGGTAGGATATGATTTGCTCAGGGGAAATATTGCAATCCGGGTGGCGATTATCGCTTCGCTTCTAAACTTTATCATTTTCTATTTCTCATCCAGGAATATGAAACCATATTCTCCGAAAGAACAGAGAAGAAAGAAAAAGTTCCATCAGGAAGTAAACAAAGCGAGAATGGCTGCTAACAATGCCGGCCCCGGACCACACCACAGATGTGCAGTGTGTGGACGAACGGAGCTGGATGATCCAAAACTCGAATTTCGGTATTGTTCAAAATGTAATGGAAACTATGAATATTGCCAGGATCATTTATTTACACACCAACACGTCAAATAGATTAATTTCTAGCAGAGAGGAAACAAAAATATGAGGAAAACAAAAATAATTTGCACAATGGGACCAAACACAAATGACCGTGAGATGATGAAAAAGCTTGTAGAGAATGGTATGAATATTGCAAGATTCAATTTTTCTCATGGAGATCACGAAGAGCAGAAAATGCGTATGGATATGCTGAAATCGGTTCGTGAAGAAGCAGGGAAGCCGGTTGCAATCCTTCTCGATACAAAGGGGCCGGAGATTCGTACCGGGGTTCTGGAAGACGGGAAAAAAGTAACACTGAAGGAAGGAGAGCTTTTTACGCTCACGACCGATGATGTTGTTGGCAATTCTTCGAAAGTATCAATTACGTATGACGGACTGGTAGAGGATGTGGAAGTCGGAAGCAGAATTCTGATTGATGATGGTCTGATTGAACTGGAAGTGAAACATAAAGATAATAGCAACATTGTCTGTAAAATAGTAAACGGCGGAGAACTTGGTGAGAGAAAGGGCGTAAATGTGCCGAATGTACCGGTACGTCTTCCTGCATTGACTGAGAAGGACCGCGAAGATATTATCTTTGGAGTTCAGCAGAAGGTTGATTTTATCGCTGCATCATTTGTCCGTTCCGTGGAGGGTGTACTGGAGATTAAAGCACTGTTAAAAGAGTGCGGTGCCCCATATATTCCGATCATTGCCAAGATTGAGAATGCAGAAGGACTGAAAAATATTGACGAAATCATCCGCTGTGCAGATGGAATTATGGTAGCACGTGGAGACCTTGGAGTGGAAATTCCGCCGGAAGAGGTTCCATATCTGCAGAAAATGCTGATTCAGAAATGTAATGAAAACTATAAACCGGTCATCACAGCGACACAGATGCTGGATTCTATGATCCGTAATCCAAGACCGACAAGAGCCGAGGTAACTGACGTTGCGAATGCGGTATATGACGGAACAGACGCAGTCATGCTTTCCGGGGAGACTGCACAGGGAAAATATCCGGTAGAAGCGCTTCAGATGATGGTTCACATCGTTGAGAATACGGAACAGCATCTGGACTATGACATTCTTCTTGAGAAGGCAAAAGAACACGGGAAAAAGAGTATCTCAAGTGCAATCGGCTATGCATCAGTTACATCTGCATCGAACCTGAATGCAAAATGTATTGTAACTCCTTCTGTATCCGGGGCTACAGCGAGAGTTGTATCAAAGTTCAAGCCAAAAGCAGATATTATCGGAGTTACGCCGAATGAGAGTACACTGCGCAGGATGCAGATTTACTGGGGAGTGACACCGGTGAAGTCATTCCAGGTGGATACGACAGAAGATATCTATACCGGAGCAGTAGATCTTCTTCAGGCAAAACAGATGATAGAGCCTGGTGATATCGTTATTATGACAGCGGGGATTCCGTCGCCAAATGTGAAAAAATCATCTCGTGACGGGGTGAGCAACATGATGAGAATTGCAGTTGTTGAATAGATATAAGTGCGTTCTATAATATTGTGAATACGAAAAAAAGCAAAAGGGGTTTCGGACAGATAAGTCCGGAGCCTTTTCTTTTTTCATTCCTATGAATAATACTTGACATTTACGGGGATATATTATACAGTGTTACTGAAAAGAACTACTAAATAACAGTGGATGGAGTACATAGAGGATGGAACAGCAATTATTCATACAGCATTTAATGAGGTTTGGCCTCACAAGGCAGGAGGGGATGATCTATCTCTGCCTTCTGACGGAAGGAAAACTGACTGGTTATGAAGCTGCCAAAATAACTGGAATTTCCCGGTCGAATGCCTATGGGTCGCTTGCGGCGCTGGCTGAAAAAGGGGCTGCCTATGTGGTGGAAGAGTCGGCGAAAAAATATATTCCGGTTCCGCTCTCTGAGTTCTGCGAGAACCAGCTCCGCTCACTCAGAGAGGAAAAGGAATGGATTCTTTCACACCAGCCAAGCCGAAAGGTAGATGAAGAAGGTTACATCACAGTTGACGGTGCAGTACACATTTTGAATAAAATCAGGAATATGCTCTCCAGAACAGAAGAGAGAGTGTATATTGCAGCCGGATTTGAGAATCTGAAAACGGTGGAGCCAGAGATCGCCAGGCTTGTAAAGAATGGGAAGAAAGTAGTGATTATTACAGATCATGAGCTTGTATTTACAGGGGCGGTCATATATCAGACAGAAAGCAGGGGGAATCAGATCGGGATTATCACCGATTCACGTTATGCGCTGACGGGGGAGTATGGAGACGGGAGCATGAATACCTGCCTGTACTCCGGACAGAAGAATTTTGTGGAATTATTTAAGACGGCGATGGCAAATGAAATAAAGTTAATCGGATATACGAAAGGAGAGGGATTATCATGAATAAAAGACCATTTATAACGAAAGAACACTTAGAGGAAATTGTGAAGGAATACCCGACACCGTTCCATCTGTATGATGAGAAGGGCATCCGTAAAAATATGAAAGAGCTGAAGGAAGCATTTTCATGGAATAAGGGTTACAAGGAGTATTTTGCGGTAAAAGCAACACCTAACCCGTTTTTAATCAATATTCTCAGGGAATATGGCTGCGGCTGTGACTGTTCATCCTATACGGAATTGATGCTTTCTGAAGCGATCGGTGCAAAGGGCAGTGACATCATGTTCTCTTCCAATGCGACCCCGGCAGAGGAATATGCATATGCAGACCAGCTTGGGGCGGTGATCAATCTGGACGATATTACACATATTGATTTCCTTGAGAAGACTATCGGGCATATACCGGAGACGATCAGCTGCCGCTATAATCCGGGCGGACTTTTCAAAATCAGCAATGACATTATGGATAACCCGGGAGATTCAAAATATGGAATGACTACAGAACAACTCTTTGAAGCATTTAAGATTCTGAAGAGCAAAGGCGCGAAAGAATTCGGTATCCATGCATTCCTCGCAAGTAATACCGTGACAAATGAATATTATCCAATGCTCGCCAGAACCTTGTTTGAAGTTGCTGTAAAGCTTCAAAAAGAAACTGGTGCTCATATTAAATTCATCAACCTGTCCGGCGGTATCGGTATTCCATATCAGCCTGACCAGGATGCCAATGACATCCGGATCATCGGACAGAAAGTGCATGAAGTATACGATGAGGTTCTTGGAAGAGCCGGAATGGGAGATGTGGAGATTTATACGGAGCTTGGGCGTTTTATGATGGGGCCATATGGTGCCCTCGTCACGGAGGCAATCCATGCAAAACATACCCATAAAGAATATATTGGATGTGATGCATGTGCCGTAAATCTTATGAGACCGGCAATGTACGGTGCATATCACCATATCACGGTGATGGGAAAAGAAGATGCTCCATGCGACCATAAATATGATATTACCGGATCACTCTGCGAGAACAATGATAAATTTGCAATAGACCGGATGCTCCCGGAGATCGAGATGGGAGACCTGCTTTATATCCATGATACAGGGGCACATGGTTTTTCCATGGGATATAACTACAACGGTAAGTTAAAATCAGCGGAAATCCTTCTGAAGGAAGATGGCAGTGCCCAGTTAATCCGGAGAGCAGAGACGCCGGCAGATTATTTTGCAACGTTTGACTGTTTTGATGTAGGAAAAAAGCTGATTGAGATGTCAGAGAAATAGTTTTTAATCAAGGAATAGTAATGGGTAGATGTGCCGTTTTATGAGATGGCACATCTATTTTTTGGATGTCGTACTTTTGCTATATTGATATATGGAGAGGTGCATAATGAAGATAAAAAAATAGATATTGGAATAATCTCTAACTTATAAGATTATTCCAATATCTATTTTCCTAATGCGGATGGTGGGACTTGAACCCACACGAGGTCGCCCCCGCAAGATTTTGAGTCTTGTGCGTCTGCCATTCCGCCACATCCGCATGTCCTTCACAAGACGATTTTTATTCTATCATACTGCCGCCTGCTTTGCAAGTAAAATATAATTCTTTTTACAAATTATTTTCAGGCGGCGGAATAAAATACATCTGTGAAACCATTTTTAAAGAACAGGAACCTGATCTTCGGAAAATGTCTGCCGGCTCAGTTCTTTATGAAGATGCAGAGCCATGAAACCGGTGATTATTACTGAGATAATATCAGAAACCGGCTGGGCATAAAGGATACCATCAATCCCACAGACGGCCGGAAGAATGAATATGACAGGGATAAAGCAGATTCCCTGTCTGCAGGCTCCGAGAAGAAACCCTTTCTTTGCCTTTCCCAGGGATAGGAATAAGGAAGAATATACCGTATAGAATCCGAATAAAGCAAAAGAAATGCCATTGGCCAACAGTGCTTTTTGACCAATTTTTATCATTTCAATATCACCTTTTGTGAACCGGGAAATAATTGACGTGGAAAAGAGGGCTATGAAAAATCCGTAGATTACGCAAAATACAGTAGACCATAAAATAGAAGTTTTAATAGCCTCCTGTAAACGTTTATACTTTTTCGCGCCGTAACTATACCCTGCAATCGGCTGGAAACCTTTCATAAACCCAAAGACCATCAGACTTCCCATCGAGATAATTCTTGTCACTGCGCCCATTGCGGCAATTACAGAATCCCCATATATTTTTGCCTGCATGTTAATCAGTGTAATTGCGGCACCGGTCAGAAGCTGGAATACCAGTGTGGGAATGCCGATTTTAAAAATCTCAGACAGTATCTCTTTGGAAAAGCGACATTCCTTTATGCTGTAGCTGAAGATGCTTTTCTTTTTGAGGATATAACATAAGTATACCAAGGTGGAGATAACCTGCGAAATCGCCGTGGCAGCCGCAGCGCCGGCGACACCTAAATTCAGAATATAAATAAAAATGGGATCCAGAAAGATATTCAGAACCGCACCTGCGAGCAAAGCACACATTGTGGTTTTCGCTGCACCTTCGCTTGTCACGATATTATTCATTGTGACATTAAACACATTGAAAATAGAAGATAACACATAAATACCCGCATAAGTAAGCGCATAAGGCATGATGCTCTCTGTTGCACCCAGGAATGTCAAAACAGGTTTCAGAAATATCATTGTAGCAAGAATGATCACTGCACCAACGAAGACACTGCTGTAAAGTGCGGTGCTGACCACCTGATTTGCAGCATCCCTTTCCTTGTGTCCAAGTAATCTTGAGATATAAGATGCGGCTCCATTTCCAAACAGAAGGCCAAGCCCTACAACTACCTGGCCTAATGGGAAAGTGACAGAGATTGCACCCATCTGGCTGGTTCCCAAGGATCCGACAAAATAGGCATCAACCAGATTATATAACGCATTGATCATCATGCCAATCATTGCAGGAAGTCCCATTGCCAGAAGCGCCTTTTTCACAGGAGCAGTTCCTAAAAGCTCCATTTTTTTGTTACCTTCACTCATCATTCATTCTCCTTTTCTAATAAGTGTAATATACAGTACTATAAAATATAGTATATACTTGCAAATAGATACTACTATAATTTACAGTAACTGTCAAGGAAGAATATGCGTTACTTTCATTTTATTTCCATCCCTGATATAATGAATGAAAATCCTTTCGAAGGAGGAATGCTATATGAAGTTACATTTTTTAGGCCAGGTTGTATTACAAGTAGCCGGGTTAGTTTATGCAACGATAAAATACCAGAAGAAAGAAATTGATAGTATTGATTGTTATGTACCGCAAGTCGAGTACATATTGCCGTTTGAAGGTGAGTGGTATACAGCAAATGGCGGCGTTACGAAAAACATTTCTCACTCATGGGATATTCTGCCGCAGCGTTTCGCATATGACTTTATTATTGTGGATGAAGACGGAAAGAGTTATGATGGGGATCAGAAAGATCTGCACAGTTATTACTGTTATGGGAAAGATATCCTTGCACCGGCAGACGGTACGGTTGTTTCCATAAAAAACAGTTTTCCGGATTGCCGGATTATGGACGGCGGGCAGACAGATCCGGACACGGTAGATATTGGCGGAAACCGGATTATTATAAAACATGCATCCAATGAATACAGTGCGATCTGTCATCTGATGCCGGGGAGTATAGTTGTGCGAAAAGGACAGAAAGTAAGAAGAGGTGAGATGATTGCAAAGTGCGGAAACTCTGGCAATACGACAGAGCCTCACGTTCATTTCCAGGTGCAGAACACTGCTGGATTTTATTCCAGTATTGGGCTTCCGGTGCACTTTGTGAATATTCAAAAAAAGCTGTACGCAATGAACCACATGGTTGATACACGTCCCCTGCCGGAAAAAGAAGAGATCAGGGAAGAATATATTCACAGAGGATTGTTAGTAGAGAACATAAGGGAGAAACCGATTCCGTAAGATATAAAAATACAAGACACCAGGTCGAATTCAGGATCTGGTGTCTTGCGGTTTTTTAAGAACAGATGAGACTTAGCCAAATATTTTAGACAAGTTCTAATAAATCAGAAATGACAGAGATACTTCGGTCAGCATCAGGGACATCATCAAAGCCATATTCGGCAAAAATAAATGGTACGCCGGCCGCCTTGCACGCATCAAAGTCGCCCTGGGTATCGCCGACATAGACGACATCTGTCAGGTGATTTCTCTCCATCAGAATCCGGATTGTCTTGTCCTTTGTGACCCCGGTATCCCCAAAACACAGGAAATCTTTCACAAACGCAGAGAGGCCGGTAGTTTTAAGAAGGATTTCTACATATCCGCTCTGACAGTTGCTTACGATGTATAATCCAGTTTTCTCAGACAGTTTTTCGAAAGTTTCTTTTACACCGTCGAACAGGGGACATGGCTCTTCTTCCAGTGCTCTGTGCTCGTATTCATAGCAAAGTGCGGCGAGCCTGTCTTTATCTTCTCTGGAAAATCCGGGGAAAATTGAATCACAGATGACATCCATGGTCTTACCAAACAGTTCTCTTAAACGGGCTCCATCAATAAATATATCGGCATCTGAGTTTTCTTTGATTGCTCTTGTCCATGAAGCGGCAACCTTGTCTGTGGGATCCCAGAGAGTGCCGTCTACATCAAATATTATTCCATCCATTATGATTAACTCCTTTATTATAAAATTAAAATGTGCCATGACATCCCGCCATGCCACTTCGATTCCGCTGCGCTGCATCTCAGTGCGGCTAAACGCCGTATACGAATTATGATAAGAACTTCTCTGCAAGCGAGCTTGCGACGAAATTCTTATCATAATTCGTGCATGGCTGACTTAGTTTATCATATCACAGTGAGATTTATTTGTCAGCTATTTCTAAATGAGGTATAATGAGGAAAATAAAGAAGAGACGAGGGATAATATTATGTATTATAAGAAATATGGGAACACTGATATGATGGTTTCTGCAATAGGACTTGGAACTATGCGTTATGATGAGGAGGATATAAGGGCAGGCAGGCTGGAAAAATGTGCCCAGATTCCGCTTTATGCTTTAGAGAAGGGAATCAACTACTGGGATACAGCGCCGGGTTACTGTGATGATAAAAGTGAGATCGTCACTGGCATCGCTCTTTCACAGGTAAAAAGGAGTGATGTGTTTGTCACATCCAAGACAAATCTTGGTACGCTTGAGCAGAAGACGGACCGGGATACATTCAGGAGACGTCTGGAACTGTCTCTTGACAGGCTGAAGACGGATTACATAGACTTCTATCATATGTGGTGTATGCTGGATTTGAACTCATGGGAACGCCATATGGAGACAATCTATGCATTCTTTGAAGAGGCAAAATCAGAAGGGCTGATCAGGAATATCGTATTTTCTTCCCACATGCCGGGCAATGAGATTGAGACGGTTGTGGATTCGGGGAAATTCAAAGGAATGCTGATTGGCTATAATGCATTAAACTATCGGTTCCGCCAGAGCGGAATTGAGGCGGCTTATAAAAATGGCATGGGAGTTGTAGTAATGAATCCGCTTGGCGGAGGTATTATCCCGCAGAATCCGGAGGCGTTTTCTTACCTGACGGAAGGAACAGACTTGACTGTGCCGCAGGCAGCCCTCAGGTTTGTGGCATCTCATAAGGAAATTACAGTAACTCTTGCCGGATGCACTACGAAAGAACATATTGATGATGCAGTAAAAGCAGTAGAGGGACTGAAGGAACGTCCGGCCAGAGAAGTTGTTCTTGATTTCGAACAGGAAGGAATGGCGTTAAATAATCTGTGTACAGGGTGTAACTATTGTAAAGGATGTCCAAAGAATATTGAGATTCCCAAATTTATGGATGCCTATAACCAATATATACTGACAGGAAGAAAAGAGGAACTCTGGGGAAGAATGAACGGACACTGGGATATTACGAAAGAACAGGCCGCAGAATGTATTGCATGCGGGCATTGTGAACGTGAGTGTACACAGCATCTTCCAATCATTGACAGACTAAAAGAAATCGCATCCGGAGATAGATAAATCATGATTCATACATAGCATTTGGCAGCACGGAGACAGAGATTTGAAAAATCGAAGCGGCACAGCTGAATGGTTACCAGCAAAACGGCCTTTTAAAAAGGGCCGTTTTGGTGTATAGTAATAAAGTATTGTATGAAAATGGAGAAATTATATGAGTGAAAAAATATTATTAATTGACGGACACAGTATTTTAAACAGGGCATTTTATGGGATTCCCGATCTCACCAATGCTGACGGGCTTCATACAAATGCTGTTTATGGTTTCCTGAATATTATGTTTAAGGTTCTGGAAGAAGAAAAACCGGAATATCTGACGGTTGCGTTTGATGTACATGCACCGACATTCAGGCATAAAATGTATGAAGAATATAAAGGAACGAGAAAACCGATGGCAGAGGAACTCCGCCAGCAGGTACCTGTAATCAAGGAAGTCCTTCAGACTATGGGTGTCAAAATTGTGGAAAAGGAAGGGCTGGAGGCAGATGATATCCTTGGGACATTGTCAAAACGCTGTGAGGATGCAGGAATGGAAGCAGTTGTCCTTTCGGGAGACAGGGATCTTCTGCAGCTCGCCACACAGCATGTCAAGATTCGGATTCCAAAGACAAAGCAGGGCAGGACAGAAGTGGAAGATTATTACGAGGAAGATGTAAAGGAACGTTACCAGGTGACCCCCTCTGAATTCATCGATCTCAAAGCACTGATGGGGGACAGCTCCGATAATATTCCGGGAGTCCCAAGTATCGGAGAAAAGACAGCGACAAAAATTATTGTAGAATATGGTTCTATTGAAAACGCATATGAACATGTGGACGAGCTGAAACCGCCCCGTGCTTCGAAAGCGCTCAAGGAACATTATGACATGGCTCAAATGAGCAAAGTTCTGGCAACTATTGAGGTTCAGGCAGATTTCCCATATGCGGTGGAAGATGCAAGACTTGGAAATCTGTATACTCCGGAAGCATACGCAATGTTTCAGAAACTTCAGTTTAAGAATCTTCTCGGACGATTTGATGTAGATGCATCGGCGAACGCGCTGGAAGATTATTTCAAACAAATTTCTTCAAAGGACGAAGCGGAAAAAATCATCCGCGAAGCCAGCCAAAGCGAGATGGCAGGAATCAGTATTTTCCGCCAGACGAAAAATGTTCTTCCGTTGTTCGCCGATGCGGCGGGAATCGGCGGGATCGCGGTTGCCTATGGGAAAAAGAAAATCTATATTCTGACAACCGGGGAAAACATGGATGCGTCTTATCTTATGGAGGCTGTGGAAAGGATTGCAGCAGGCACAAAGATGTTTTCCATGTTCGATATCAAGGAGATTCTGCATCACATAAAAATAGAGGATCCAACACGCTGTTTTGATGCAAGAGTAGCGGCATATCTTCTGAATCCGCTGAAAAATGATTACACCTATGAAGACGTCGCAAGAGAGCAGCTGGATCTGATGATTGATGAGAAGACGGATGAAGTCATAAAAGCAGGATATGAGGCATACACCGCATATGCGTGTATTGAGCCGCTCACGGAGAAGCTTCAGGAAATGAACATGAAAAAGCTGTTTGATGAAATAGAAATGCCGCTTGTGTTCACGCTCTATGATATGGAAGCAGCCGGGGTCCGGATTGAAGCGGAAGCTCTGAAATTTTACGGGGATCAGCTTGGGAATAAAATTGTAGAACTGGAAGCTGCAATATACGAACTTGCCGGTGAAACATTTAATATTAATTCACCGAAACAGCTGGGAGTCGTATTGTTTGATCATATGGGTCTTCCAAACGGGAAAAAGACAAAGACAGGGTATTCTACAGCAGCAGATGTTTTGGATAAGCTGGCACCGGATTATCCGGTAGTCTCAATGATTCTTGAATACCGTCAGCTTACAAAGCTTAAATCAACTTACGCAGACGGACTGGCAAATTACATCGGTGAAGATGGACGGATTCATGGAAAATTCAATCAGACAATCACTGCAACAGGCCGTATCAGCAGTACAGAACCAAATCTTCAGAACATTCCGGTCCGTATGGAACTTGGAAGGCTGATCCGGAAAGTTTTTGTACCACAGGAAGGTTACACGTTTGTGGATGCAGATTATTCGCAGATAGAACTTAGAATTCTTGCGCATTGCTCTGATGACCAGCAGCTGATCCAGGCGTACCGGGAGGCGCAGGATATCCACCGTCTTACCGCGTCACAGGTCTTTCATGTGCCGTTTGATGAAGTCACAGATCAGCTGAGAAGAAACGCCAAAGCGGTCAATTTCGGAATTGTATACGGAATCAGTTCCTTTGGACTCAGTCAGGACTTAAGCATTTCCAGAAAAGAGGCGGCTGAGTATATTGATAAATATTTTGAAACTTATCCGGGGATCAAAAAATTTCTGGATGATGCAGTTGCGCATGCGAAAGAAGAAGGGTATGTAACGACACTTTACGGACGCCGCAGGCCGGTACCGGAACTTTCTTCCAGCAACTTCATGCAGAGAAACTTTGGAGAGAGAGTGGCGATGAATGCCCCGATCCAGGGGACAGCTGCAGATATCATGAAAATCGCAATGAATGGTGTCAACCGGGCATTTAAAGAGAAACAGATGAAGTCACGGATTGTCATTCAGGTACACGATGAGCTTCTCATTGAAGCAAAGACAGAAGAGCTTGAGGAAGTGCAGAGAATCTTAAAAGCGGAGATGGAACAGGCGGCAGAACTTCATGTACCTCTTGTCATTGATATGCATACAGGAGAAAACTGGTATGAAGCAAAATAAAACAGAGCCCGCTATGACTGTGATCGGAATTACCGGGGGCGTTGGTTCAGGGAAAAGCAGGGTTTTGGAGGAACTTTGCAGTTCTTTTGGCGCCGTTGTCTGCCAGGCAGATGAGGTTGCGAAGGAACTGCAAAAAAAAGGCGGCAGATGTTATGACGAAATGATTCATCTGTTTGGAACGGGAATTCTTGGTAAAAATGAGGAGATGGACCGGAAAAAACTCGCAGAGATCGTATTTTCGGACCCGGAAAAACTCAGACAGTTAAATGCCATTGTACATCCGGAAGTAAAGCAGGCAGTCATCACAAAGATCAGACAGGAAAAAGAACGAGGCAGCAGATTGTTCGTCATAGAAGCGGCGCTTCTCCTGGAAGATCATTATGATGAAATCTGTGATGAACTGTGGTATATTTATACCAAAGAGTCTGTCCGGAGAGCCCGTCTGAAAGAATCCAGAGACTACAGTGATGAAAAGATAGATGCAATCATGAAAAACCAGATGAACGAAGAGGTGTTTTTCAAACGCTGCAGGCGGGTGATTGATAACAGCGGAAGTTTTGAGGATACAAAGAAACAGCTTGCAGAAATTCTGCAAGACTTCGGAAATACAGGTAAATTATCTTCAGTTTACGAAGAAAGTCAGGAGAAATAATATATGAGATTATGCAGTATTGCCAGCGGCAGCAGTGGCAATTGTATTTATGTCGGGAGTGATCATACGCATCTCCTTATAGATACAGGAATCAGTAAAAAAAGAATCGATGCAGGGCTTGGAACTCTGGGGGTAAAAGGAGATGAGCTTTCCGGGATTTTGATTACCCATGAGCATTCAGACCATATCCAGGGTCTTGGCGTATTCAGCCGCAAGTATGGAATACCGATTTATGCGACGAAGGGAACAATTGAGGGAATCAAAAAATACAGCGGCCTTGGAAAAATGCCGGAAGGGCTGCTTCATCCTGTTGCTGTTGACGAAAAGTTTACGTTGGGAGATATGGACATCCTCCCGTTTGCAATTTCCCATGACGCAAATGAGCCGTCAGGATACCGGATTGAGAAAGAAGATAAATCTGTAGCCATTGCCACAGATCTTGGTGTGTATACGGATTATACCGTGGAACATCTTAAAAACCTGGATGCCATACTTCTGGAAGCAAACCACGATATCCATATGCTGGAAGTGGGACCATATCCGTATTACCTGAAGAAAAGGGTGGCAGGAAACAGAGGACATTTATCAAATGAATTGTCAGGACGCTTACTTTGTGATATACTACATGACAACTTGCAATGTGTGATGCTGGGGCATCTTAGCAAGGAAAATAATTACGCCGAACTGGCATACGAGACTGTAAAACTTGAAGTGACCATGGGGCAGAGCCCATACAAAGGGGAGGATATCCCGATACAGGTTGCAAAAAGAGACGAGGTGTCAGAAGTAATTACCATATAACAGAGGAGGACAGAAAATGAAAAAAGGTGTTGTAACTGTTGTGGGGAAAGATACAGTAGGAATTATTGCAAGGGTATGTACATATTTAGCTGAGAGTGAAATTAATATTCTGGATATTTCACAGACGATTGTCCAGGGATATTTTAATATGATGATGATCATCGATGTAACACAGCCGGCGAAAGATTTTGGGGTAATCGCAAAAGAGCTGGACGAATTGGGCGAAGAGATTGGGGTAAATATTCGTTGTCAGAGAGAAGAGATTTTTGAAAAGATGCACAGGATTTAAAAATTGAAAGGAAGAAAGACAATGATTAACAGTTTTGAGGTGGAAGAGACAAATCAGATGATCGAACAGGAGAATCTGGATGTCCGCACAATCACACTTGGAATCAGCCTTCTGGACTGTATTGATTCCAATCTTGATCAGCTGAACAGAAATATTTATAATAAGATTACTTCTACAGCGAAGGATCTTGTGAAGACAGGGAAGGCAATAGAACAGGAATTTGGGATCCCGATTGTAAATAAGCGGATTTCGATTACGCCGATTGCTTTGATTGGCGGGGCGGCATGTAAGAAGCCGGAAGATTTCGTAACAATTGCCGAGACACTTGACCGGGCAGCAAAAAAAGTCGGTGTGAACTTTATCGGCGGGTATTCCGCTCTGGTATCCAAAGGAATGACACAGAGCGATGAGAATCTGATCCGTTCGATTCCTCAGGCACTGTCGGTGACTGAGAGGGTCTGCAGTTCTGTCAACGTTGGATCCACGAGAACCGGAATCAATATGGACGCTGTGAAGATCTGCGGTGAAATTGTAAAGAAAACCGCGGAAGCGACGAAAGACAATGATTCGCTGGGATGCGCAAAGCTTGTAATTTTCTGTAACGCACCGGATGACAATCCGTTTATGGCAGGCGCTTTTCTCGGAGTCACAGAGTCTGACGCAGTGATCAATGTCGGTGTCAGCGGCCCTGGTGTTGTAAAACATGCACTGGAGCAGGTACGCGGACGCGGCTTTGAAAAGTTATGCGAGACCATTAAAAGAACTGCCTTTAAGGTGACAAGAGTCGGTCAGCTTGTGGCGGGTGAAGCATCAAAACGAATGGGAATTCCATTCGGCATTGTAGACTTATCTCTTGCGCCAACACCGTCGGTGGGTGACAGCGTGGCAGAGATTCTGGAAGAGATCGGGCTTGAGAGGGTTGGTGCGCCGGGAACTACAGCAGCCCTTGCACTTCTGAATGACCAGGTGAAGAAGGGCGGTGTTATGGCTTCCTCCTATGTAGGCGGCTTAAGCGGTGCATTTATTCCGGTCAGTGAAGACCAGGGAATGATTGACGCGGTAAATGCAGGTTCCCTTACACTGGAAAAGCTCGAGGCAATGACATGTGTATGTTCTGTAGGACTTGACATGATTGCAATTCCGGGCAAGACAAAAGCCACGACAATCTCAGGGATTATCGCAGATGAGATGGCAATTGGTATGGTAAATCAAAAAACAACGGCTGTGAGGCTGATTCCTGTCATCGGAAAAGATGTGGGGGAAACAGCAGAATTCGGCGGATTACTTGGGTATGCACCCATTATGCCGGTCAATGAATTTGACTGCAGTGCATTTGTAAACCGACACGGACGTATTCCGGCTCCTATTCACAGTTTTAAGAATTAAAGAGAGGATTTTTATGGGGAAAATAGCGATTGTTACAGACAGTAACAGCGGAATTACACAGGAGCAGGGAAGACAGGCGGGAATCTATGTGGTTCCGATGCCCTTTATGATGGCTGGAGAGACGTATTTTGAGGATATCAGCCTTACACAGAGATCATTTTATGAGAGGCTGGCGGAGGGCGCGGATATCTCCACGTCACAGCCGTCACCCGCGTCTCTGATCGACTTATGGAACGAGTTGTTAAAGGATCACGACGCTGTGATTCACATTCCCATGTCCAGCGGCTTAAGCAGCTCCTGCGAGACGGCCCACGCGCTGGCCGCCGACTTCGGCGGAAAGGTGCTGGTGGTCAATAACCAGAGAATTTCTGTTACACAGCGGCAGTCCGTTCTCGAGGCGAAGGCCATGGCGGATCAGGGAATGAGCGCGGAAGAGATTAAGAAGGTGCTGGAAGAGACGGCCTTCGATTCTACCATCTACATTACGGTGGACACCCTGGAGTATTTAAAAAAGGGCGGCCGGATTACGCCGGCAGCGGCACTGCTGGGAACATTTTTGAAGATTAAGCCGGTTTTGACGATTCAGGGAGAAAAACTGGATGCATTTGCCAAGGCGAGAACCATGAAGCAGGCGAAGAGTATGATGATTACAGCCATTAAGAAGGATTTGGAGGAGCGTTTTTCCGATCCGGAGGGCGCGGCTGTCCATATGGCGGTGGCCCATACGGATAATGAGACGGCGGCTCTTGAATTTAAAAAGGAACTGATGGGGCTGTTCCCGAAGGCCGGCGATATCTACATGGATCACTTATCCTTAAGCGTGTCCTGTCACATCGGACCGGGAGCGCTGGCCGTCGCCTGTACGAAGAAGCTGTCTCTATGAGCGGAACAGACCGGGAGGTGTGCTTAAGATGTTCTTCCAGGTAAAACCGATTAAACTGAAACACACCGTAAGCTTAAGGCTGGTGCTGATCCTGTTCTTCCTGATCATCGGTCTGGCTCCCATGCTGATCCAGAATAAGATCATGCTGGGAACCTACAGGCAGAACCAGATCGACGCGCGGATTCAGGATATTCAGAACCAGTGCTCGATCCTGAGCAATAAGATGACGCGGGGCGGCTACCTGGTGAATGAACCCAGGGATACGCTGTTAGACAATGAGATGTCCGTGAAAGCGGACATGTTCAATGGCAGAATTGTCATCGTCAATAAGAATTTCCGGATTGTTTCCGATACATTTTCGCTGTCTCTTGGCAAGCTGAACGTATCGGAGGAGGTGATCCGATGCTTCAACGGGGAGAACAGCAGCAAGTATAATTCCGACAAGAATTACGCGGCTCTGACGATCCCGGTTTACTCCAACAGCGAGGACAAGGTAATCGACGGTGTCATGATCGTGACGGCGTCCACCGAGGATCTGCTGACGAGGCTGTCCTCCGTGTCGGAAAAGGGCAGCTTCCTGCACCTCATGATATTTTCCATCCTGGCGATTCTCGTCGTGCTTCTCGTCAAGCTTCTGATGAATCCGTTTAAGGAGCTGCAGTGGAAGCTGAAACGGGTGGAGGAAGGCAACCTGGATGAGGAACTCTCCTCCAACGCGTATACGGAGACGCGGCAGATCACGGAATCGATCAGCAAGACGCTGAAAAAACTAAAGGCGGTGGACCAGTCGAGGGAAGAATTCGTATCGAATGTATCCCATGAGCTGAAGACGCCCATCACCTCCATCCGTGTTCTGGCAGATTCCCTGATGAGTATGGATGACGTACCG
>URQQ01000055.1 GCA_900549995.1 uncultured Lachnospiraceae bacterium
AAGTGTACAAGTCCCTCATGAGTGAGGGATTCAGGGAGTTGAAGTGGACTTGTCCGCTTTGTTCTGGAGTTTTAGCAGCAGGGTAATAAGCGGTGTTCTTTTTTGCGCTGCATGTGGTGATATACAATCTGCAGAGATAAGATTCCGGCGGTAGAGATCAGATACAGAAACCGGATGTCTGCAAATGGAACCAGATCAGGCAGTACCTTGCTGCCACCAAGCATATTTTTTATAACACCTCCGGCCAGAGGTCCCAGTATAAAACCGATCCCTATGGCGGCAGTATAAAAGTTGTCATAGATGACCCGGTTTGTTTTGGGCATCAATTCGTATCTTCTGGCAAAGACTGCGATCACAAACCCTGCATTGGCGGCGGAGGCTGTCAAAAATGCCAGCGGTATAAAGAGATACCAGCTGTCCGGGGAGGCGAAAAACAGGAATAGTGTCTCCCCTGCAAAGAGCCAGATGGATGTCTCCAGAACGAATGCATTACCCTTTTTATCGCAGATTTTCCCCCAGATGCTAAGAAGCACAACCTGCGGAAGAGAGAGAAGCAGGGACAAAGAGGTCACTGTCCGGTAGGGCAGGGCAAGGTATTTGAGCATGTAGACGGTGGTAAAGCTGTCGGAGATATTAAGAAGCAGGTAAAAGGACAGGATATAAAGGACAAAGCCAGTGAAGCAGCGATTCTTAAGCGGCAGCCAGACCTTTTTTCCCTGCCGGGAGACCTGTCTGTCAGAAAGGTAAGGCTTGCTGTCCGGTGTGCGAAGAAGCAAAAGGACTTCCAGAATACTCATCAGGCCGGCGACGGCAAATAAAATCACAAATCCGGTATATCTGCCCTGCATGGCATCCATCCAGAGTCCGCTTGTTACGGATAATATGACAGTGACAAGGAGAGTCAGTGTCTGGCGCAGAGAAATGTATCGTCCGCTTGTTCTTTCGTTGACAAATTCCATCATCCATTGGTTCAGGACAACTGTCGTCTGTGCCTGGAGTGTAAAGGCGGCGATAACGGCCGGAACAAACAGGATAAGCTGCAGATGTTCTGGAACCAGTGCCGGAATGATGACAATCAAAAGTGTCGTAATTCTTGACAGTATGGTCAGGGTGATGGTGAGGCGCCTGCGGCTTCGGAAGTGTTCCAGATAAGAGGCAAATACAAGAATCAGGATTCCGCAGATATTGACAATCACACTGAGATAGCCGGTCAGCAGGTCGCCTGCGCCCATAAGCAGTGCAAGCCCGCTTAGGAATACACCGCTGGTAAGATAAGAAAAGGATGTTCCAAAGACGGTCTGAGCCAGGAAACCGGTGCGTGCTCTTGATTCCGTTGATTTTTCATCAATATTCCCCATTTGATCACTACTCCTTTACGAATTGGACTTCCTCAAACATTTTTAAGGACGTAAGATATGCCATGCCGTTCAGATAATCATGAAGCATATCGGGTGAATAAAGCAGTTCCGCAGCCATAGGAGACGGCAGAAGCGAGTGAAGTACGTCGTTCATATATGCAAGGCAGCTTTCTCTCACGGCAGGACCTGTTAATGCTACATAACCGGGGTTCAGGATGCCGCAGATCCAGCTGATTATGTTCACGGACAGATGGATATACTGCGTGTCGGGCATTGTATCTTTCATGCATGAATCCAGTGTTTTCCCATCCTCAGAAGGGAGCAGTCCCAGCTCTCCGGCATAATTATGGCTCCCCCGGATTACCCGTCCTCCGGCAATGAATCCTGCGCTGATACAGCCATGGCCAAAATGCAGATATGCCATATTTGTCTGTTCCGGATTTTCCTGTGGAAAATTCTGCTCATAGCATCTCTGGAAGCCGGCAGCTGCGGCGTTTAAATCATTTTCAAGAACAACAGGAATTTTGTAACGTTTGGTGAGAACATCTCCGATATTTATCTGGTACAGTTCTTCGTCTTCCATATTTTTCTTCCAATAGCTGTTGCCGTCCACAACTCCAGAGATTCCGATTCCGATGGATTTGATTTCTTTTTCGGCGGTCAGCTGATCCAGACTGGAGCTGATGACAGACTCAAAATCTCCGTCTTTCATTTCCAATTTTTCTGTCTCAACAATTTCCCCGCAGACATTTACAAGAAGGGTAATGACGCCGCTGTCGGTGACACAGAAGGCGGCACAATAGTAGCGTCCTGGTTTGAAACGGTATCGTTCGGCTTTGCGTCCTCCGCTGGATTCGTCGTAACCGATACTTTCGATTTCATTGCTCTGCAGCATCTCAGACAGCAGGGAACGGACCGTGGTAGAACTGATCTTGGTTTCTCTTACAATTTCGGCTCTGGTGGCAGTGTGGTTTGCTTTAATAACATTGCGGATCAGGGAAAGATTGGCCTGTTTTAAGAGATTTGGCCTTGCATTGATATTGTCCATGATATATTCTCCTTTACTTTTGGCGGAAACTTTTAAAAGTTTATGATTAAAGTGTACACCGAAGAAAGCAGAATGTCAATAAGTACTGGTAAATATATAAAATGCGGCTGGCAGGATGCGGATATTGTAAAAAAAGATACGATATGGTAAAGACATAGAAGGCGGTTTTTCAAAATGCTATGATCATTTTATACCGTCATGCACAGAGAATGATAAGAGAAACCATGCAGATTTACCGGCGAGGTTTTTCTTGTCATTCTCTGTATATGGCGTCAGATACAGTCCAAAATGCAGAGGGAAAAATGCAGTTGGGCGGTTCAGAACTATAGAAATGGAAGGAATAGCCTATGAGAAAAAAGAAGAGATACCGTAAGATAAAGAGCCTGCTGGCAGGAATGATGGCGATGCTTTTGCTTCTGCAGATCCCGCTGGGGTATGTGGTACAGGCTGAGGATACCGTGGCCTTCGAAAGCAGCGGTGAGAATATGAAGAATCTTAAGGAGCCAGGGACAGAACTGGAAGAGTCCGGGGGACAGCCAGATGAAGAGCCCGCTTTGACGGAACCGGAGGCAGAAAAGAAAGAGCCCGAGGTGCAGCCGGAGGGAGAGGCGGAACAAAAACCGCAGGCAGAAGAGGCGGCAAGAGAGCCCATAGACTGGAGTGCGGATGCAGATGCCATGAAGATTTCTCTTGAGAAAATAACAGCAGGAGAGACGGCTGCCGCAGAGCCGGAATTGCAAAATGAAGTTTTCGATCTGTCAGCGGCGGACATAAGCCAGGGGATCCGGTTTGAAGTTTCGGTGGAGCTTCAGGGGCTGCCGGAAGACGGGAAGATACTTGCGCAGGATACGGTGACGTTATCTCTGCCCGCAGAACAATGGAATCTAACAGACGTAGACGAACCTGTTCCATTATACACATACGGCAGGGAGGACTATGAATCCGCCGGTATGGATGCAGCCAAAAGCGCAGAAATCGGTTCCTATGTGATCCGTGCAAATGAACTTAAGATTACTTTCAATGAAGCGGTGCAGGAACTCCCGGCATTCTTCAGTGTACTTTCCTTTGAGGGAACCCTTCAGGAAGGGATACAGGAGGCGGAACTGCCAATGGCATTACAGCCGGACCGTCAGGTGAAAGTGATCCTGCCAAAAGCACCGGAAGAAGAAAAAACAGATTCTGAGGGGCAGGGGCAGCCGGAAGAAGTCAAAGAAAATCAGGCTGAAGTAAATAAAGAAGAACCGGAGGCCGCAGCAGATCAGAAAGAACCGGCGCCGGGGACAGAATCAAAAGAAGAATCCGGGCAGCCAGAGGAAAAGACGGGGATCAGAGAAAGAATCGGATCACTGTTCAGAAAGGCCGCGAATGTATTTAACAACGATGCAAGGGAAGTCGATAAGGAATATTATCAAAATGCAGTAAAATCAAAACATATCTTTACAGGAGGGGAACTTCCCGATGGTTTCGATACGGTAAAGCTGACTGTCCAGAGCCGTGAGGGCGGATACAGTAAGAATGAGCCGGAGGCATATGTGAATATGGCATACAGCGTATTCATGGATGAAGACTTTCTGTTTCTGAAATCTGAGGAGTTCATGAGGATGACGAGTTTTCCAAAGCAGGGAAGTCTCTCCGATGAGGAGTGGCTTGCGAAAGTAAAACTCTGGCTGGATGGGCAGAACGGGGAAACAGTGCCGGCGCTTGTCTATACATATGATCTCGGAGAGTTGTTTACAGGGTATTCACAGGAGAAGAAGGAACTTTATAATGCCGGAAATGATACGGAGATGATCGGAGAGTATGAGATTGAGAATGGAGTGCTCAAGGTGACAATGAACAGCCTTCTCTATTTTATGAATGATATCACCTTTTCATTTAACTTTGACGCCGCACTTGATACTTCACGCCTGGGTGATGACCCGCAGGAAGTTGTTGTCGGTAATGATGGAAAACTGATTCACCAGTCCAGCGGGACTGCTGGCGGAGGTACCGGCGGGACAGACACTCCCGATTATGTGCTGGAGAAAGAAGCACCTGTGAAAGTGTCGGATACAACAATTACGTATCATCTCACCGTGAGTGCAAAGGATAAGAAATATCTGAACGGAAAATTATTGACGGATGCCATGCCGCAGGCGTCGTACGGGGGGAAGAACTATAAATTAAAGGTTGTATCTCTCATGCGAAAGGGGGCTTCTGGAAGTTTTGACCAGAAAGTGGATTATACGCTGGATTCAGAAGGGGGAATTTCCTATCAGTTCGAGGCATTGAATAAGGAGCAGACGAACCAGGTGAAGGAGGCGGAGTTTGAACTTGTACTGGAACTTGATGAAACATCTTACCAGAATATGATTACGCAGGGGAATATCAAGCTTTCATTTACCAATCAGGCGTCACTTCAGGAGAAAGGGAACACTGATCCCGCCGCTGTCTCTGAGGCAGTGCCGACAAAGATGGAGATGTCCTTTATCGGAAAGCAGGGAAAAGAAGCCAATCTGGAAGGCACAAGATATGCCTGGACGGTGGACCTTAACACGAAACTTTCCTCCATGAAGGCCGGCTATGGATTCCTTGTAGATACAATCTGTGAGACAGACCACACTTACGATATGGAGCACGGGGTTGAAATCACTGCAGATGGAAGGAAAGCACAGGTGCTGCATCCGGAGAAAAAGACAGTGAACAGCCCGGTTGCATGGGAGGATCTGACGGCGGAAAATCTTCATGATATGATGGCTGAAAATGGGATTACAGATGCATTCTATTATGTATACGATGTGACAGATACGGATGGAAATAAAATTGCAAATCCTTTCTACGGACAGGGCAGTGACACGTCGGAATTTGTACAGAGGGCGGTTCTTGTCATTCCGTTTGATCAGTACAGAGGCCCGAAGGAAGATGGAACAAGCCGTGCGGTGACGATGAAGTATCTCACAGACCTGAACCGCCATGGGCTTGACAGTAAGACATATCTTGACATTCTGGCGGCTCATCCGGAGTATACACAGGAGATTAAAAACCAGGTCAATCTGCTCTGGGAGAATGAGGGCGGAACAGGCCCTGGCCCGGTACCGCAGGATGAAGTGGATTTTGGAAAACGTGTAGATACGGATATTGACGCAGTACATAAAGAGGGAGTTTCATATAATCCGGCAGCAAAAATGGCGGAATGGGCAGTGGATGTCAATAAACTTGGGATCAGCCTTGAAAATGTAGTGCTGACGGACCGGCTGACAGATGACCAGGGCAATTACATCTATGATGCTGATAAAATAAAGATTACATACTACCGATATTATAATGGAAACCACAGTGCAGATGAGTCGGGAAATCTGGAGATGCTCGCGAAAGAACCGGCCGGAGATGAACTGAATTCCGCGTTTGGATACAGGGTAGAAGCAGACGGGAACCTGAAGATCTATCTGGGAGATTTGAGTGGTGATGGCACATCGGGTTATCTGTTCTACAAACTGTCGATACAGATGCCGGTGACGGATGAAGGCATTCTTTCCAGCCAGTCCAATGACCAGTACAGATCCAACCAGATCGCGTTGTCAGCAATCCATGGAGGGGTGCCATACAGCGGAAGTTCTGAGGCGGACCTTGCGATGCCAAATACGCTGATTGAGAAATCAGCAGAAGAAGCATACGACTACAAGACACATAAACTTGGTTGGAGTATCACTGTAAACCCGGAAAAAGTCAATATACAGAAGGCGGTTGTCACGGATACAGTGCAGCCAGGTTTTACCTATGGTGGACTTACTGCAGTTGAGAAGAACGGGGCTTCGGACAGTGCGATGTTCGAGAAGCTGAAAGGGCAGAGTGCATCCGGCCAGAAGATTGCATGGAACATGGGTGACATCGGGGAGAATACATATACCCTCCGCTTCACAACGGAGGCGTCTGAGGAGTGGAGAAACAATAACCTGATCTGTCCGACAGATGCGCAGGGGAATCTGACGACGGATTCTTCTGTAGAAGTTCCCAATCATGTAAAACTGGAAGGTATGGTCAACGGTACGAGACAGATCACGAATGCAGAAGCGGATGCCGCCCATACGATTGAGAAAATCCCGCTGAGCAAAAAGGGAACGCTCGATGAAGACACCGGAGAAATCAAGTGGACGATACTGGTGAACCAGGATCAGTATAACTTAAGCGGAATGTATCTGACGGAGAAGCTTACCTCCGTTCATGAGCTGGACCCGGACTCTGTAAAGATAGTTACAATTGACAAAGACGGGAAAGAGACAGCGGATGATACAGGAGCTTTAACGGACCTTGATGTGAGTGGATTTACGTATACGTTTCCAGATAACAAAGGGGATAACTATCAGATGTATAAGCTTATATTTTCCACATATCTGACCGAAGAAGCAGAAGCCTCGGATGCATCGATCAGCAATCAGGTCTATCTGAAAGACAAAGCTGGAGATTATGAGGAGGTTTCAAAACCGGATGACGGAGGGTTCCACGGGGGATTTGACTTTGCCAATGCGGCAAGTGCAAGCAAGCGGCCGAAAATCGCGCTCCGTAAAGTCAGCAGCAACAGTATTGATCCTGATGGGGATAAAGAGGGGAGTCTGGGGCTTAGCGCAGAATTTTCACTGAGCGGATATAAGTACCAGTACGATAGTGTGAATAAGAAACTGACGGTCCTCGATAGTTCTCCGGTCAGCAAATACGATAAGACAAGGATTGTGGAAGGCGGGGATGCTTCATTTTTAAATATCAATCCAAGTGATGATATTATCTATGTGCTAACAGAGGAAGAAGCGCTGGATGGATATGAAAAAATGACAGCCAAACCAGAGTTTCTGTATTTCCCAAGAAGTCAGAGTACGGACATCAGTGGAGATGTGGAGACGGTGTCTTATAAGGCGAATGAATACACTTCAGAATATAAGCGTATTGAGCCGGATTCCTATAAAAACGGAGGGGTTCCGGAGACTGTCACAGTCACGAATACCCCGGCTGATATGGAATTTGAATTTACCAAACTTCAGGTGAAGCAGAGCAGCTATGAGAACAGTCAGACAAACCAGACGAAAGAATATGAACCTTCGAAGTCTGTCATCTTTAAAGCAGAGCCGCAGGGCAGTCTGTCAGGCAAAGTAAAGACAAGATATGCAAAGAGCGATGCAGATGGAAAACTGAAGTTTGAAAATCTGGATCCGGGGGATTACAGGCTTACAGAAATCAGTTCGGAAGATAACATTGTGTCCGGCGGCACCGTGATGCTTCATATTGGGTTCACAAAAGAAAACGGATATGAGTATACGTTCAGCAGGCCGACCGGAGGCATCAGTATCGATGAGACAGATACGACCGTTTTAAAAGATGAACTTCTGACCGGAAGCTTTGCGTTTACAAAGTATGTCCAGTATGTGGATAAAGCGGCTGGTACCGAAGCTTCTAAGGAGGCTCTGGAGGGTATATCTTTCTATCTGGAAGGCAAAACAAAAGGAAGCACCGGGCAGAAGAATTTCTATATGACGGTTTCATCCGGAGCAGATGGCAAAGTGGAATTTCGGAATATTCCGGCCGGAAGTTATACCGTATATGAGAATCCGGCGAAGGGATATACAGAATATCAGGGAACGGCACAGCCGGTACCGGTCTACACGGTGGAAGTATCCGACGTTCCTACCTCCGCGAAACTCGGGGAGTATGAGGGAACCACCTATTATGGCAAAAAAGCAGAGGCTGAGGTGACTGTCACAAGGACGGGTACAGACTCCAAAACTGAGGTACACAATACGGCGGTCAAGGGAAGTATCAGCCTGACAAAGATCTTGAGTGAGGATGTGCTTTCGGCACTGCACCAGTCAGCTGCATCGGGTGCACAATTCGGGCTTTACCGGAAGATTGGAACCAAAGAAGAGACATCACCTGTATATAAAGGAATTACAGAAGATGACGGAAGCCTGACTTTTGCAGATGTGGAGTATGGGAATTATATCTTAAAAGAGATGAAGGCACCTGATGGTTATGATAACAGCAGACTTGCCGCACCTGTCGAGATTACAAGGGAGATGCTTGCCGTTGGATTTGACAGTGCAGAAAAACCGGAAAAATTCACTTATCAGATCACCGGAGCCATAGAGAACAGCCTGTATAAGACACAGGTTCCATTTGTGAAAAAAGACAGCGATGGAAATGTTCTGGCAGGAATTGAATTTTCCTTATACCGGAGAAATACCGGGGCCATCGGCAGTGACGGGGCTGGATTCACTGCATCTGTGGATGCGGCGGTGCATGATTACTGGGCATATGCCCCGATGAAATCTGTGACAAGCAGTGTGGATGGGACGTTTTGTCTGGATGGAATTCCTTATGGGGATTACCTGATGATTGAGACAAATGAACCGGCGGACCTGCAGGACGGCCACAGCAAAGAAGCACTTCATATCAGCATCACGGAGTCAGAAGTGAAAGTAATAGAGAATGAAGATTTCGCAAAGGACGCGCAGGGGGACTGCTACAGGGATGTAGACCTGCAGAATGACCAGAAATGGGTGGAAGTAGAGAAAGAAGACGGAAATTATAAGATTGTAAACCAGAGAAAGTACGCTTACGTACAGCTTTACAAAACGGCCGGTGAAAGCGCTGGTGGTATTGTCACTGCAGATACTTCTGCAAGGCTTGCAGGGGCAAGATTCGAGATTCTGAAAGGCGGAAATCATTATCTGACGGTAGAAAGCGATGGAAATGGAAGGATTGTTCCTGTCACTTCCGGGGAACATGAGGGCAGCTATGAGGATCTGGATCACAGAGGAAGCTACCGGCGCCTGTTCTATGACGATACGTATCAGATCCGTGAAGTAAAAGCGCCTGAAGGATATAAGATCAATGGCACTGCCGTGAATTTCGTTATTTCGGAGGACACGACAGGACATGAGGGCAGTGCATGGATTTCATTAAATGAATCTGATCATAATGTCATCTACACAAAGTCCGGCGGGCGGCTCCCGGAGATCGAAAATGCAGCGGTTGTGAATGAACGTCAGAGGGGGACTTTTACACTTCAGAAAGAAGATCTGGACGGGAATGTAAAAACAGGTGCGTTGTTTGGAATCTACAGCCAGGACAAGCTGATTGCAGTCATGAAAGAAACAGGTGCGGCGGATCAGAGATATCATGCAGCCAATGAAGATCTGGACGGAAACAGACTGGATGCCAGGAATGCTGATAATCTTGCGTATCTGCATTTTAACGGAACCGAGTATGCTGTTCTGCCCGGAACTTATCAGTTGAAAGAGATTACAGCACCGGAAGGGTACGAGGTGGCAGGAGATGTCACATTAAGCATCACGGAAAAGCCGGATCAGTCTGGTGTGGATGTGGCAGTGTCAGGAAATGACAGGGCAGATATTGATGCAGATTGTAACATAACACTGAGAGATGAACCGATAGAAGTGAATATAAAAAAGACCGGTCCAAACGGGGAGAACCTCACGGGAGCCGAGTTTGCCGTCACAGGAAAGTTTTCAGACAAGACAGAGGGAACGAAGACATTTGCCGATGCGGCATCCGGCCAGCTAGTCGCGGGAAATGAATACCTGCTGAAAGAGACGAAAGCTCCGGATGGTTATATTCTGTCAGCGGAGAGCATCCGTTTTACAGTAGAAAAGAACGGCACTCTGACGATTACAGATGGTAAAAATACTGCAGAGATTGACAGTACCAAAAAGGATACGATTGTGTTTAAAGATGATCCGATTGATATCACCCTGAAGAAAATAGACGGGTTTGATCAGGCAACTCTGATTTCCGGTGTATCCTTTATACTGAAAGACCAGTCGGACGGCAGTGAGAGCGGCCCATTTACCACGGGGGCTGACGGGACACTGAAAATCCCCGGATTAGTCGGCGGACATATGTATACGCTGAAAGAGACAAATGCGCCGGATCACTATGCGGCCGGCCAGGAGATTTCATTTAAAGTTGAGACGGATGGAACCTTATCAGGAATTACAGCAGGCGGAAGTACAGATGAGAAAAAGACAACGTTGATTGTCGAGAATAAGCCTGTCAATGCATCTGTCCGGTTAAAGAAAGTGGATGCGGTGGATGGAAGCGGAATAGGTGAGACTTCCTTCAGACTTACAAAAGAAGGGGAACCTGCAGGAATCATTTATAAAACTCAATCAGAGGCAGGTAAGGCAGAGCACCTGACGGCCAGCGGACAGAAGGAAGAAATCAGCCTTCAGAAAGGGGAACTATTTATCACCGGACTTGAGAAGGGAAAGTATACCCTCGAAGAAACGGAGGCAAATGACAATTATGAAATGGGAACAAATCCATTTACCTATACATTTACGGTTGATGATTCCTGGGGAAGCGGAAAGATTCTTGAGATACAGCCACCGGTTCCAAACGAAAGAAAGACCGGAACCGTGGAACTGACGAAAAAAGGACAGCCGGACCAGAATGAGACATTTATTCCTTTAAGCGGGGCAGAGTTTACACTATATTATGCGGCAGATGACAGTGAAGTAAAAGATGCCGATGGCCAGGTGGTCAAAGCCGTGACAGACAACGACGGTCTGGCAAAAATCACTGATCTTGCATGGAATACCTATTATCTGAAAGAAACGAAAGCTCCGGACGGATATGTGGCAGAAGAGGAGAAGCTTGCGTTTACCATAGGATACGGAGAACTGGCAAAAGCATTCAGCCAGGTGTCCGGCGGCAGCGATGTCGTGAATAAAGCGACTGTATTTACAATAAGGAAGACGGATCTCAATGGTAACGGACTTACCGGGGCGCAGTTTACGATGACAGGAAGATTCGCTGATTCAAGTGATGCAGAAACAGTGAGAACCTATGATATGTCAGCGGTTTCGAGTCTGACGGTTTACCGGGAGCTGATCGCAGGAGAGACTTATAAACTTAAAGAGATTAAAGCACCGGATGGATATGAACTGTCGAAGGATCTTACAGTTACCATATCAAAGGACGGGAAGATATCTGTGAATGGAACAGAGACTTCAGAGAATGTCATTCAGGTAAAAGATGAGAAGATTGAGACCGGGTTAAGAAAGACAGACCCGGACGGAAATACATTGTCAGGTGGCATCTATACAGTGAGACCTGCACAGGGAAGCAGATTCGCAGGGGAGAGCCAGGATTCGCTGACCGTGACAGAAGAGACAATGAAAGAAGTGCTGTCAGGGAAACTTCTGGCAGAAAATCAATATGTGCTGAAAGAGACAAAGGCGCCGGATGGATACGAGCTTGCAGGAGAAGTAATTTTTCAAGCGGATGAAATTGGAAAAATTACACTTCCGGGGAATCCAGAATTTGCAGCGGTAGATTCAAAAGACGGGAAACTGCCGGTGATTGTACTTCAGGATCAGCCAATCGGGCTTGCATTTGTAAAACTAAGCGAAGAGCAAAAGGAACTTGACGGCGCAGTATTTACCGTGGCGGGAGTATTTGCAAAATTCCCGGAGGAAGATCAGGCACCGGAAGAGATTACAGCAGCAGCGGGTGAGTCCGGGAAGCTGACTGCACGCTTCATTGCAGGCAATACGTATACTGTAAAAGAGATCATAGAACCAGATGGATATGTCAAACTTGCGGGCGGGATTCAGATCAAGGCGGCGGATGACGGAACATTTACCATTTTATCCAATCCGGATCACGCGGCGGTATTATCCGCAGAAAAATACCAGCTTAAGATTACGGACAGACAGACGAAATTCTTCCTTGATAAAATCAGTAATGAGCCAGGGGCAGATGGAAGTATAGTCCATATAAGGGATGCCGGACTGGAGATCAGACAGAAGGACGGAAGTCCGGTCAAGGGAAGGACATGGACAAGTGATGGTGAGCACAAAGGTGAAATTACCGGGCTGAAAAAAGGAGAGTATCAGCTGGTGGAAACGAAGACGCCGTATGGATATGTGACGGCCGAACCGATTCTGTTTAAACTTCATGAGGATAACACAGTGACCCTGACTGGAAGTGAGGGAGGAGTAGAAAAAGACAGTGACGGAAACGCTGTGATTGTCATGACAGATACGGTGATCCGTGCACAGGCAGAGCTTACAAAAACAAGGATTGATCTGGATGGAAAAACAGAAACGGCGCTCGAAGGGGCAGCGTTTGATCTGTACAGACAGGAAGGGGAGAACCCGGATTCAGATAAGGATACGCTGATTGCACGGGATCTGTTGACAGGAGATGACGGAACGTGGACAACAAAAGGAAATGAAACTGTCCGTGTGGATAACCCTGCTGAGACGTTGGCAAAGGGGCTGACGGAGGGAAAATATTACTTCCGTGAGACAATGGCTCCGAAGTCCGCATGGCTTGATGCCAAGAATCAGATCTGGACATTTGGTGTCGGCTCAGATGAGCATCAAAGTACAGTAGAAACAGCGGCAAAAAATCAGGCATTCCAAGCCAATGCAGTATTGAAGAAGGTGGATCAGACAAGCAAAGAGGCGTTAGGCAAAGTTGAATTTACATTACTTGAAAAGTCTGAGGACGGCCAATGGGATGTGAAGGAGACGAGGAAGACAGATGAGAAAGGGGAGGTTCATTTTACCCTGTATGAAAAAGGAGAGTACCAAATTACAGAGACTGGTACAGCCGCAGGATACCAGCTTGCTCAGGATAAAGCATACACAGCAGAGTTCACAGTGGATGACAGGGCATATGGAAAGACACTGGAATTAAAAGAAGATATTTCGGCCGAAGAACAGGAGATTTTTAAACCGGCAGTGGCAAATGCGCTGTATGCAGATGGTGTGATCGCGAACGAGAGAATTCCTGGAATATTAAAACTTTCAAAGGCAGATGGAGAAGATCAGACAAGCCTTGATGGAGTCACATTCTCCCTGTACCAGAAGAAAGAAAAGAGTTACAGTAAAATCGGCGAATTTCTCACCGGAAGCCGTAATGTAAAGGCATCAGACGGTACCTGGGATCAGGAGACGGCAGAACAGGGAACACTGACGATCGAAGGGCTTGACTGGGGAGAATATTATATCCAGGAGAGTGAGTCACAGTCAGGTTATATTTTAAGCGACGAGAAATATGAGTTCACAGTCGGAAGACTTGATCAGGAGGTGATACTCAGCGTAGATAAGGGAACAATTGAAAATGCAAGGACAAGAGTTTATTTCTATAAATCAGGACGCGTGATGGAAGACTGTGCGGACGGAACACTTGACGGGGTACCGGATGCCGGTTACAGTATACCTCTTGCCGGAAGCGAATTCACTGCGTACACAGAGAAAGAATGTAAGAATGCAGTGATGACGGCAGTCAGTGACAATGATGGAAGAGTAGAATTTGTAAAACTTCCGGGTGATGCTGTCTATTATATCCGTGAGACAAAGGCTTCGGATGGATATCTGTTAAATGAAGAAGTGTTCAGGGCAGTATTGGATGATCACGGTCAGTATGTGAGCTTTACGTCAGCTGACGGCAGTGAAATTGCAGATCTGAATGTAGTCAATGATGTGAAACGGACAGACATTGTGCTGAAAAAGGTATCGGAGCAGGATCCATCGAATACGATTCCGGGTTCTGTATATGGATTGTATAAAAGAACGGAACAGATTCCAAAAGAAGAGATGCGCCTTTCAAGAGCGGCAGTGTATACCGCATCTTCCCAGGATGAATGGACACTGATTGCCAAAGCGACGACAGATAAAGATGGAATCCTGACATTTGCAGGCGTATTGATGAATACCGAGTATATGATCCGTGAACTAAAGGAGCCGGATGGAAGTCATATCTCCAAACAGCCGGTGACGATTACATTCGGAGTGGATGAAAATGGCAATACAGTCATAACAGAGATTTCGGACGGCGGAAAAACGGCGGAGGTTGATCCGGTGACCGGGGAAATTATCTGGCATGAACCTTCCATCGTGTTGGAATTTGCGAAAAAGGATACCGATGGAAAACTTCTTGGAGGTGCAGAACTGAAACTTGTGGATGCGGATGGGAATATGGTGGATCGATGGACATCCTCTGGGAAAGAGCCACATGTTATCTATGGAGATCAGATGGATGGGAAAATTGCCGCAGACAGGGAGTACACTCTGATAGAGGAGAAAGCCCCGGAAGGTTACCTGACAGCTGAGCCGGTGACATTTACTGTTGAAACAAAAGCGACAGGACCTATGGAGGGATTTGTCCAGACAATCGAAATGATTGATGAGAAGATTCCGGTCAAACCGGAGGAACCAAAGCCGGAGGATCCGAAACCGAAAGACCCATTAAAACCAATGGATCATGGAGGTTTGGCGCTTCAGCCGAAAGATCCGGTACAGACTCCGGCAGATCAGGGCGGGACAAAGGCTGCTAAAAGCGTTCAGACAGGTGATCAGGACAGCATTGCAGTATACGTAATCCTTATGATCGGGGCTGCCCTGGCAGCAGGCGGATTCATTGCGAAACGCAGAAGAAAAACAAAATAGAACAGTAAATATGGTGTGAAAAGGCCGCCCGGTGCAGATGAATCTGTTTCGGGCGGCCTTACATGTGATTACTGTCTCAGTTTAAATGTCTTTGGCGCAAGACGGTATGCCAGAATTAAGGCTGCGGCAGTATAAAGGACGCAGAAGAGTGAAACTGCAATCCCGAAAAAGATCGTCGGCACTTTCTTACCGATCGCAATATAGCAGACGATGTAGGTAATGTAATTTACAATGCCGTAAAGTGCGCTTTTAGATTCCATTGCGACATTATATGGCTGTAGCAGATAGTACATCACAAGTGTATGTACGGAGAAAAATACGGACATTGCCAGAATGGACACAAACAATACAACGTAATTCACCCAGTTATCGGTTCCGCCGGATATATAGAGCAGAAGAGGAAGCCCCACGGCAATGACGGAGGCAGGCATCAGATTGATCCTGGTGATATATTTCAGCCGTTCGGCAAACAGGGCGATAATCGCCTGAGGCTGCCGGTAAAAGCGGTAGGTCAGCATACTCTGGTCACAATTCATGAAGAGTGCCATTGTGATTCCCCTTCCCCGGTTAATCAGATACATGATGAAGAGGAAATAGGGAAGGAATGTCAGCATCATCCCGTTGATACGCATACGGATGTCCGGAACTGTGAGGCAGGCGAAGACCGCCGCGCAAAGGATGATCAGTGAGACACAGGTGATTTTTACAGCTGTCCTGGTCAACATTTTGGAATGACGCTTCATAAACAGTTCATTGAAATATTTATAACCGCTCTGGCTGCTCGTCTGACTCAGATCCGCTGTGATCTTCTTTTTATAGTTGTCTTTGACGGCCTGCATGGAGGTTGACTGGTTCATGGCAAAGTTCTGCGGCGTGAGCAGGACGCGGTAGACGGCCCGGTATTCCTGAAAATGCATGATATAGACCAGGCAGAAGATTCCTCCGGCCATCACCGCCACAGAGATCCCAAGGAAAACAGCTTCGTTCATCGCATATCCAAAAAACGGAGGAGCGTAGGCAGCAATGATGGCTGCAGCAACGCCGATCCAGACAACAGCGGTGGGCAGATTCTCATTCTTGACATTTTCACCTTCCCGGCTGTCATGCAGGGTGTAAGCAGTGATGATCAGTTTTACTCCGCACACGAAGAAAGGCATGGCGGCGCAAGAGAGTATGGAAACCCCGGCAAGGTGTCCGAAGATAAGTGTAAACGGCAGAAATCCGACGATGATCTTCAGAAGGAAGTAATAATAATTCGTCAGGGTGTACTCTTTTGCATCCATACGCATCAGAAACATGGCGTAGTATTTATCCTTCGTAGGATTAAAAATATGGGTGTTCAAAAAGCCCCCGGCAATCGTCAGGAAAAAGAAAACATGTACAAAAGTATTCTCTGCAGTGCTTTTCATAAGTGAAACGGACAGGAACACCATCAAAAGGATATAAATCAGTTTTCCAAGAAATATGGAACAAAGCTCCAGAAGGAAACTGATGACATTGGCAAATGTTTTCAGAGTCCTGCTCGCGTAGAGAGAATCTGGGAGCAGTCTCTTCACAAGAGGAATGGACTTCAGGGAGTAGATGATGGTATTGGTCTTGTAGGCATTGCGGAGTTTAAAGGAATGTATGAATGTCTCAATCATTGTCATCACCCCGCAGTGCCGCGATAATTTTATCCTTAAAGGCATGGTCATCGAGGGATTCTTTCTCAATTTCTTCCAGGACACCATGGTTCAAAATGACGATTTTATCACACAGATCCAGTGCCAGTTCCATAATGTGGGTAGAAAAAATGATGATATGGTCTTTTTTCATCTGCCTGAGAAGCTGCTTCATCTCATCGGCAACTACGACATCAAAAGAAGTCAAAGGTTCATCCAGAAGGAGAATTCCGGGATTGGCGATGAAATTGACAAGCATCTGCATTTTATTTTTCATACCATGGGAATAGTCTTTTAAAAGCTTATCCCTGTCTTCGGGCGCAATCTTCATAGATTCGAAATACTCATCGAGTGATCTCGGAACCATAATTTTATCTTTGTTAATGTCCGTGAAAAATTTCAGAAATTCGCGTCCGGTCAGAAACTCAGGGACAACAGGAGTTGAGAGAACATAACCGATATCCTCGGATGTCAGGGGACGTCTCTGTTCATTATCCTCAAGTTCACAGGTACCGCTGTCAGCTTTGATATCTTCGTTAATACAGTTGAAAAATGTAGTTTTCCCTGCGCCGTTTCTTCCGAGCAGTCCGTAGATTTTACCTTCTTCAAATGTAAATGATGCTCCGCATAAAACTTTTTTTGAGTCGAAATCCTTTTTTAGGTCATGAATTATCAGTTTCATTGATTGGCTCCTTTCGAGGGGTGCATTTGCGTGTAACGGTATAGTTTATCAACATCATAGCATATTTATAGTATAAAATCTTGATGTTTTATTATAATTATAGTATAGTAAAAGCATAAAAGGGAAACCGGAAGCGGTTTACCCACACAATTTGTTAAACAGTTATACAACAGCCGTCACTATTGGTAGTAGTGGCGGCTATTTTCTTTTGTCCTTGAAAATCTGGTAACACAGACCAACAAGGGCAACTATGAGTATACTAAACTGAATCAGGTCAGAATATGTAACCACATAGGCACCCTCCTTTCTTATATCTGGAGGGTGTTGAACCCTCCGAAAAGAAGGTAAGCCGCCTCGCTTTGGTTTCCCATGCGCAAATTGTAGCATATCATTATTTAACTCTCAATACTTTTTTGCTTTGCTGGCTCAGAGGTTGTAAGCTTTCATGTCAGTATCTTCAAGTATAAGTTTTTCCCAACAGAGAACACCAAAAGGCATGAAATAAAAAACCCCCACATAAAATGAGATAAGGAATAAAAGGACAGGAACAGGAATGCGTATTTTACTGTATCTTACAGATTTTATTGTACCGTTTATTATTATAAGTATTGTTACATATGGAATCTTAATGAAGGTTAATGTATATGATGAGTTTATCAGAGGCGCCAGAAGCGGTTTTCTTACCGTAATTAAAATTATGCCGACACTGATCGGGCTGATGGCGGGGGTTGGAATCTTACGGGCGTCAGGTTTTCTGGATTTTCTGGCAAGGGGATTGTCCCATATTACGGCTTATCTGGGCTTTCCAGGCCAGCTTGTTCCGCTGGCCATTGTGAGGATGTTCTCTTCGTCAGCAGCAACAGGGCTGGTTCTTGATATCTTTAAAGAATATGGGACAGATTCACGGATCGGATTGATTGCATCGATTATGATGAGTTGTACGGAGACGATTTTCTATACCATGTCTGTGTACTTTATGACTGCAAAAGTAAAGAAAACACGATACACACTGGCAGGAGCGCTGATTGCAACAGGAGCCGGGATTGCAGCCAGTGTGTGGCTGGCAGGAATGATGCTCTAAAGAGGAGAATGGTATGTATATTTAATCTACAGCTATAATGTCGGTGTAAAACCATGAAGATCGTCCGGAAACAGTATCATTTCCAAAGATTTCAGTTTACGCCCAAGGAACCGGGCGATGATTCCGACGATCAGGGCCGCAATGATGGTGCCTTCCCTGACTCCTTTGATATCGTGGAAGAGTAAGATAGAAATCAGTGCGGCACCCAGGGCCATGGAGCCGTCGAATATGACTTTGACTGTGCCGAATTCCTTATGGAATCTGGAGGAGACGGCTTTTACAAATGCTTCCCCGGGCAGCATGACGACATCAGCGAGAACTTCAATATATACGCCGAATCCGAGAATCAGGCATCCGCACAGGAGAGACAAAAGCTGCCAGATGTATGTGGATGGGGTGAGTCCCCGAAGAATTAGCATTGTAAAATCAATAAAATATCCAAATAAAATGGAAACTGGAATCTGCAAAAGCTGATGCTTCTGAAAGTTCTTTCCAAGAATTGCAATCTGCATAAGAATCAGAAGGACGCTGAAAACAATGGTAAACTGTCCAAGTGTGGGAGTAAATCCGAGGCTTAAAGTATAGGGAATACTTGAAATCGGACTCGTTCCAAGGCTTGCCTTTGTCACAAAGCTCACCCCGAGTGAGTTGACGAACAGTCCTGCCAGGAAAATAAGATACCGTTTTAATATATGTGTATGTTTCATTTTGTCTTATCACCTTTCTGTAGATTTTCATAGATTTGATACATTAACTTCATGTAAAGTTCCCGCTCTTTGTCTGTAATATTATTTAAGGCGAGAGCCTCACATTTTTCAAAAATCTCATCTGTTTTTTTCTGAAGTTTTTTTCCCTTTGAAGTCATTAGAATCTGATATGAGCGGCGGTTGCCGTCTTTTTGGTTCCGGGTAACTAAACCGGCGGTTTCCATACGGTTTAACAGTCCGGTTACGGTGGCGGGGTCAAGACGGCATCCATTGGCGATATCTTTCTGTTCACAGCCGTCGTGGTCTTTCAGAAAATCCAGGATTTTGGGCTGTCCCGGAAGAAGGCCTTCTTTTGCGGTAAGTTCCAGAACTTTGCGTTGGAATTCGGCCTGAGTGACCATTAACATATAATGAAATGTTTCCATTTTTATAATCTCCCTTATATAATTTGTATGCTAATAATTTGTATACAAACTATTATAAAAGCAGATAAAATGATTGTCAAGTGTATCTGCATGAAGTTGAGCAATTCCTGGAAGTATAGGATTTTGCCATCTGACGAATAATAAAACATCGTGTATTATATTATTTTTAAGAACAGGGGATGAAAAAATGCTGATTATAAATGGAAAAATTCTGCCAATGACAGGTGTTACTTATGAGAATGGATATGTGAGGACAAAGGGGAACAAGATTGCATCCGTGGGGCCGATGGAGGAACTTAAGAATCAGATGCAGGATGAAACGGTAATTGATGCAGCCGGGGCATGGGTGATGCCGGGGCTGATTGAGGCACATGCACATATTGGGATTATTGAAGAGAAAAAGGGAGTGCCGGGCGATGACTGCAATGAGGCCACGAACCCTGTGACACCGGAATTGAGGGCGATAGATGCGGTGAATCCTATGGATCCGGCATTTCACGATGCAGTGATCGCGGGAATTACTTCTGTTATGACAGGCCCCGGAAGTGCCAACGTGGTTGGGGGACAGTTTGTATTTATGAAAACCCAGGGGCGGTGTGTTGATAAAATGATCGTGAAGGCACCGGCGGCAATGAAAGTTGCCTTTGGTGAAAATCCAAAGACGACTTACGGTGATCTGTCTCAATATCCGTCTACCCGGATGGGAACAGCGGCACTTTTAAGAAAAACACTGTTTGAGGCAAAAGAGTATCTGCACAAGAGGGAAAACGGCGAGCTTAAAGAGGCGGAGTTTGATAAGGAGCCATGGATACCGGTACTGAAAAAGCAGATTCCGGTAAAAGCACATGCACACCGGGCAGATGATATCCTGACGGCAATCCGGATTGCGAAAGAGTTTGATATAGAGCTGACACTTGACCATTGTACGGAAGGGCATCTGATTGCGGATGAGATTAAAGCGTCAGGATTTCCGGCAATTATCGGGACATCTCTGACGGCGAGGTCAAAGGCTGAAGTTGCCAACATGAGTTTTAAAACAGGAGGAGTGCTTGAGAGGGCAGGAATTATGACCGCCATTACAACAGACCATCCGGTGGCAATCATCCGCTATCTTCCGATCTGTGCAGGACTTACGGTGAAGCAGGGAATGTCCATGGAGGAGGGATTAAAATCTCTCACCATCAATGCGGCAAAGATCTGCCGTACAGATGACAGAGTGGGAAGTCTGGAGCCTGGGAAGGATGCGGACATTGCAGTTTTTACGGACAACCCGATGTGCACATTTACGAGGACACTGTATACAATCATTGACGGGAAAATTGTATACAGTGCGGATGATAACGAAAAGCCGGAGAATGACGGTTAACAGTCTGCTTTTACCTTGCGGACACTTGTATTGTGTCTCCCTGAATAGTACACTGTAGATAACGGATACAGCCAGAAGATGATGGCTTAAGTCTAAGCAGGGGGGACAGCATATGAGAAGGAAAAAGTATCCAAAGAGTGTGAGATTCTCAATTTTAATGGCGGCAGCAATGATATTCATTTTTAGTCTGCCGTGGTACCGGATCAACGGAGAATCACATACTGCATCGGGAATCATAAGAATGATCATTGGTGCGGGCGGGGTACCGGCATTTGCCCGGCAGACAGTTGGGTTTACGGCAGAAGAATTGGAAGCCGGTGCAATGTTTGAAGCGTATATTTTATGGTCATTGTGCATCTGCCATCTGCTATTGATTCTTGCCGAGATTGTAAATTTCTTCCGGAGAATCAGGAGAAAACCGGCAAGAATACTGGATGCAGCGGTACTTGTATGTACTTCGGTGTTTGCGATTTTTATTACCAATGTTACCTTTATAGATTTCAGAGTTATGTTTTATGTGGTATTGGCGGCAGGAGCAGCGCTTGCAGCCTTTTTCGGCAGAAAACTGATTGAGAGTTCTGAGGAAGACCCTGATCTGCCTACCATCGGGAGTTCATGGAAGGAGAGTTTTAAGAGATTTCAGAAATGGCGGAAGCGTGAAAAACGCCATAACTCTCCGGAGTTTTATAAAATCATATTGAAAAACTTTAAGAGTAATGCCAGAACATTTCTTCTGTTTTTCTCAAGTGCGGCAGTCTCGGTAATGATGATTTTCATGATGATGGCAATGAAGTTTATGCTGGGCGGGCTGTACAGTGCACAAAGCCAGGTGATCGGAGAAGGACTTTCAGGCATTGTGAAAAATGCGGTGTTTGTCCTGGGGGCAGTCAGTATGTTTCTGATGGCATTTTCACTGAAGTTTTATATGACAAGCCGTATGCGTGATTATGGAATATTCATGGTGCTTGGCATCCGGCAGAGGGCGCTTAGTATGCTGATCGTGCTTGAGTATGCGGGCAGTCTTGTAATATCAATTCTGGCCGGACTTCTGGCAGGAAGCATCGGAGCAGCAGGGCTTAGGGCTGTTTTGCTTCGGTATTATCCGCAGTCGGGCAGAATCGCTTATCCGGGGATTTCGGTGTATGGGATTACGGTTGTGATCAGTGTGGTTCTTTTTGCGGTCTCGGCAAGCATTAACTATGATGTGTATGTAGAATCTGATCTTGGAAATACACTGACAAAACCGTCGGTAAAAGACCGGATGCCGGGGAAAAGAAAAGGATGGATTCTGGGGGCAGGTGTTCTTCTTGCGGCAGGCGGTGTCTGTGTGTTCTCCCGGCGGATCTTCTTTGAGGACGTGAGAGCGGTTTTTGTAAGCGGGGCAGGATGTTATCTGATTCTGCGCTATGGTTTCAGCTTTATCCTTGGACATATCAGGAACCAGAGGAAAAAGTATTATCGAAATATTTTGGCGCTGAATCAGTTTTACTACAGGTTTAAAAGTAACACGAACTATATGTTTGCAGTGTTCCTTCTGGATTTATTTATATTATTTTATTTCGCACTGCAGATCATTGGAAATATACCTGGCCATACGGAGAAACTTGTGCCGTATGATGCGGTATGTCTTCTGGATACAGATGATAGCGAGTATTTTCAGGAATTTGAAGACAAGTACAAAGCAGTAACCAGGACATTTCCAATGCTCCGGCTTACGGTACCTGATATTACGCCAAAGAGGGAAGATCCGATGAATACCGGGGAGATTCCCGAGGGTCAGCAGATTGGAATTTCAGAATCATCTTATGAGATGCTTACGGGAAGGAGGCTGGATCTGAAAGAAAAGGAGATATTTATCTCTTACCAGCAGTCGGCAGGAGATAACGCACACCCGATTGATTTTTCAACAATATTCCGTGATCCGCACCTCAGAATTGGAGAGCCGGTCAATTACTATTATCTGGAGCGGAAGGATATATTTCCGCAGGATTATCCGGTGGCAGGTTAGGAAAGAAACCTGATGATTGGCAGGCTTTCCGGAGGATACCAGGAGAATATTGTCGTATTCTCAGATGAATACTTTGCAGAGGTGTATCCGGCAGAGGAAGGGGAAAAATATCTTGTGTTAGTCAATGTTCCAAAGGAGGAACGAAAAGAAGCGCTTCGGGAGTTGAAGCAGAAGATTGACGATGATTACAGTGGGGAAGTCAGGTATGACAGTACATTGAAGCGTATCAGTGAGAAGGCGGTAAAAGTACAGGATATCCGGGCAGAACAGCTTCTTGGGCTGATCGTCAATTCCCTGTTAATGGCTGCGCTTGTATTTGGCAGCATGTTTATTCAGTTTGTCCGTGCGGCAGCAGATATTCCGGATGTAAGACGGCGCTGTGAATTTCTCGAATGTATGGGAATCAACGAGGAGAAAAACAGGCAGGCTCTATTCAGAGAGTTCAGGATTCTAAGATGGATTCCGCTTGGAATGGCAATTTTAGTCTCAGGAATTTTCTGGGGAGTCACGTTTTGGGTAAGGATGTTTAATGCAGCAGAATTAAAACTGTTTCTGGGATGGGAGATGCTGATACTGGCTGTTTATCTTATCGTTCAGGGGCTGGCCGGCAGGTGGATGCTTCGTTATATATGGAAAGAGGTACATAAATAAAAGAAGGATGGAAACAGATTTTTGCGTCTGTTTTCATCCTTCTTTTATTCTAACGCTAATTCAGGGGGAGGCAAAGTGTGAATGTACAGCCTCCGCCGGGGGTATCTGTAAGGAGCAGATCACCGTCATGCAGGTGTGCCAGTTCTTTGGCTACGCTTAACCCCAGGCCATAATGTGCTTTATCCTTCCGTGAGGAATCCGCCCGGTAGAAACGGTCGAAAACCTGCCCCTTCTTATCATCGGGAATCCCCTGTCCATGATCAATGACGCTGATTTTCAGTGTCCGTTTGGAACAGACGGCCTGAAGCTTAATGACGTGTCCATCCCCGAGGCCGGAATAAGTGACGGCGTTGTCAAGCAAGATCGAGAAAATCTGTCCAAGCCGCGATTTATCCCCCAGGATAGGCGGGAGCGGGTCTTCCGGCAGAGACAGTTTCAGCTGGAGTCCATTGGACAGGCAGAGCGGTTCATATTGTTCATACACTTCTAAAAGCAATGTATCCATATCTATGGATTCCCGGCTGATCTGCCAGCCTTTGGTATCAGCGGAGGCAAGAATCAACAGGTCGTTGACGAGACGTCCCATCCTGTGGCATTCCTTCTGGATCGTACCGGAGAAATGAAGCGCTTTCGAAGGTTCTGCAATAATGGCAGAAGAGGCCGCCTGGATAACTGCAATTGGGGACCGCAGTTCATGGGAGGCAGATGCGATGAATTCATTTTGCTTATTTCTGTTTTCTTCCAGAGGTTTCAATGACTGCCCTACGAAGAACCAGCTTACGGCAAAAAGTGCACAGAGGCCGGCAAGGCCTGCAGCAAGAAAGAAGATTCTCTGCAGAAAAATCTGTGATTTAACCAAGGCAGTATCATGAAGCAGGGTCAAACTTTTAAATCCGCCGGTCTTCGTCGGGATCACATAGACAAATGCAAGGTACGAGTCATTCTGGTGCCCTTTGACAGAGAGAATACTGCTTTTTTGAAAGGAAGTGGAGACAGGCGGCTGTTCTGTATTGATCTGTTCTTTCAGAGCCTTGTCTTTGGCTGCCTGAATCAGTTCATCCCTGGGAGTGGCAGTTACCTTGGCACCTTCAAATAAAAAAGGAATGGAATTTTCTTCAATATGAATCACAAGCTGGTTTTCTGCCTCCATCTGAATCAGCCAGGACTGGGAGATGGAGGAATCATACTGCAGTTTGGAGCTGAGTTCCATAAGATTGCGCTGAAATTCATCCTCATCTTTTGTGCGGATAGACTGTTCTCCCATCAGCAGGATGATTATCAGTATCACGGCCAGAATCAGTCCGGTCGTAAGGGTGTAGAGCAGTGTCAGGCGTCTGTGAAGTTTACGAATCATCTCTGGCCTCCATCCGGTAACCGACCCCGTGTACTGTAGTAATAACTGTACTGCTTTTCAGCGTGCGGAGACGTTTTCTTAGAAAATGAATATAGTTGTCGATGTTGCCGTCTTCCACCTCCGTTCCTGGTCCCCAGATGTGGGATAGAATCAGGCTCCTGGGAAGCGTCTGTCCGGCGTTGCGGATAAAATATTCAAAAAGGTCAGCTTCTCTCCGGGAGAGAACCAGGGTCTGGTTCCGGCATTTCAGTTCATGGCTTTCTTTCTGAAACGAAATATCATGAAAGCACAGCTCATCTCCGGGCGAGATCAGAGCCGGCCGTCTTGTAAGGGCACGGATGCGGGCGAGAAGTTCTCCGACATCAAAGGGCTTTACGATATAGTCATCCGCGCCTGCATCCAGCCCGTCGATCCGGTCGGAAATATTATTCATGGCAGTAGCCATGATGACAGGTGTCTGTATGCCGAGACGCCTGAGAGAGTGCAGGATTGTAAGCCCGTCGATTCCCGGGAGCATACGGTCCAGGACAATTGCGTCGTAGGCTTGCTGGGAGGCATAGAACAGCGCATCCGTGCCGGTAGTACACAGATCAGTGTCGTACCCATTCTTTATAAGCTGAAGTGAGACGGCTTCGCATAGATCAGGATCGTCTTCTATTAATAATATTCTCATGTTTTATTATACCTTTCTTTTTACTCTTTGGGCAGGGGGACGCTTGGAGCGCACTTCGGGAATTTCATTCCCTCAGTGTTCGTTGCACTCACATAGGAATCCCTCTGAAGCCTTTTGCCTGCAAGCAGCCAACGGCTTCCGATGGCTTCCTGCGCTTTTTACTCTTTGGCAGGGGGGACGCTTGGAGCGCACTTCGGGAATTTCATTCCCTCAGTGTTCGTTGCACT